>NZ_LZJK01000152.1 GCF_001667945.1 Mycolicibacter sinensis
GGGCAATGCCCGGCGCGCGCCGATAGGGACTATCTAGGACGAGGTGGCCGGCAGCGCGTCGGCGGCGAAGATGGCCTGGGCCACCCCGGCCACGATCGAGGCGACCTTGAGGGCCTCCAACACCGCCTCGCGGCCGACGCCCGCCTCCCGCACGACCTGCTCGTGGGAGGCGACGCAGGCCTGGCAGCCGTTGATCGCCGAGACCGCGAAGCTCCACAGCTCGAAGTTGGCCTTGTCGACCCCCGGGTTGCCGATGATGTTCATCCGCAACCCGGCCCGCAGGTCGTCGTAGGCGCCGTCCAAGAAGTGCCGGCCACGGTAGAACACGTTGTTCATACCCATGATCGACGCCGCACCCAGGGCGGCCTGGTAGGCCTCAGCCGAGAGGTTGTCGGCTGCTTCGGCGCTGATCTCGGCCAGCACCGTGGCGTTACGTGTCGCCGCGGCGCTGGCCAACAGGGCACCCCAGAGCTGCTCCTCGTTCAGAGCCGTGGTGCGAGCGATCGACCCCAGGTTGAGCTTGAGGTCCTTGGCGAATTCCGGGACCGCGTTTTTGAGATTCTCGATGCTCATTTGGCGCTACTCCTTCTTCTCGCTGACGCTCTGCACCGTTTCGGTCCGATCAGACCGATTCTTTGAGCAGCTCGCCGGCGTTGATCGTCGGGTCGCCCTTCTTCCAGTTGCAGGCGCACAGCTCGTCGGACTGCAGTGCGTCGAGCACTCGCAGCACCTCGTCGACGTTGCGGCCCACCGAGCCCGCGGTCACCGACACGAACTGGATCTCGTTGTTGGGGTCGACGATGAACGTGGCCCGGTCAGCCACGCCGTCGGCGTTGAGCACACCGGTCGCCTCGACCAGCTCACGGTTGAGGTCCGAGAGCATCGGGAACGGCAGCGTCTTGAGGTCCTCGTGCTGGGCGCGCCACTGGAAGTGCACGAACTCGTTGTCGATCGACGCGCCGAGCACCTGGGCGTCGCGGTCGGCGAACTCGTCGTTCAGCTTGCCGAAGGCGGCGATCTCGGTGGGGCAGACGAAGGTGAAGTCCTTGGGCCAGAAGAACACGATCCGCCACTTGCCGGGGTGGTCGTCGCTGGAGATGGTGGTGAAGTAGTCGTCCGGCTTGTTGGCGTTGACCTTGGACAGGTCACCGGGGATGACCGCCTTGAGCTTGTAAGCGGGGAACTGGTCGCCGATGGTCAGCAGTGCCATGACACTCCTCGTTGTGTGAGATTTCCGGGCGTTCGGTCAGTTCAACGCCCGCACGCTCCATGGTGCCCTATCGGAATTAAAAATGAAAGGTGATACTTCGCACTATAATTATCGGCATGACCGATTCAACCTATCAGCCAACACTGGCGGGCCTGCGGGCGTTCGCCGCCGTCGCCGAGAAGCACCACTTCAGTCTCGCGGCGGCCGGCCTGGGACTGAGCCAGTCGACGCTGTCGCAGGCCTTGTCGTCGCTGGAATCCGGCCTGGGCATCCAGCTGATCGAGCGGTCCACCCGCCGGGTCTTCCTGACCGAGGAGGGCCAGCAGCTGCTGCCGCATGCGCACGCCGTGCTCGACGCGGCGGCGCAGTTCTCGGCCGCGGCCGCCGGGGTGGCCGACCCGCTGCAGGGCACCATGCGGATCGGGCTCATCCCGACCGTGGCGCCCTATGTCTTGCCCGCGGTGCTGGCCGGGCTGTCCGAACGCCTGCCGGCGTTGGGCCTGCGGGTGATCGAGGACCAGACCGAACGCTTGCTCACCGGGCTGCGCGAAGGGGCGGTGGACGCGGCACTGCTCGCGTTGCCGGCCGATGCCGCCGGGATGACTGAAATACCGATCTATGACGAGGATTTCGTCTTGGCGCTGCCGCCGGGACATGCGCTGGCCGGCAAGCGGCGGGTGCCGCCGACAGCCCTGGCGGACCTGCCGCTGCTCCTACTCGACGAAGGGCACTGCTTGCGGGACCAGGCGCTGGACATCTGCCGTAACGCCGGGGTGCGGGCGCAGCTGGCCAACACCCGGGCGGCATCGCTGGCGACCGCGGTGCAGTGCGTGACCGGCGGGCTGGGAGTGACGTTGATTCCGCAGACGGCGGTGGCGGTGGAGGCCGAGCGCAGCGGCCTGGCGCTGGCCCATTTCGCCGCGCCCCGCCCGGGCCGGCGGATCGGGCTGGTGTTTCGCACCTCCAGCGGGCGGGAGGAGTCCTACCGGCGGTTGGCGGGCATCATCGGCGACGTAATCGCCGCGCAACACCGCGTCGACCGGGTCCCCTAAGACCCGGCCCGCGACGCGACGATCAGTGGGATCCGATCGGCGTGACGTCCAGGGCGAGGTGGCGCAGCGCGCCGTTGGCCGGACCGGACGGTGCTGCGGCCAGGGTGGCTTCGATGATGCCGCGGACGGTGCACCGGCACCGGCCGCAGTCGCCACCGGCACCGCACATCGCGGCCACTTCCTTGGACGTCGACGCGCCGGCGGCGACGGCATCGGACACCATCTGGTTGGTGGCTCCGACACAAAGGCACACGTACATGGCTATACCTTTACCGGCCGTCGCCCGCAGGCGGCATCAGATCGATTGCGGCAGAGAACTTTCCGACGAACGGCCCGGGGTAACCGCCGGCGCCTACCCCGGTCATCCACTCGGCAGCGGTGTCCGGGTGGTCAAGCCAGCGCTGCGCGCTCGCCGCACTGTCGGTCTCCAACAGCGTCATCACCTCATTTCCGTCGTCGACGGCCCGATATACCCACACTTTGCGCACGCCTGCGCTGGCGAACCGATCCAGCCTGCGATGCACCTTGGCCATCAGGTTCGCGGGATCGGCGACGGTGGACACCACGCCGACGATTACCTCCGAACCGTCCTGCTCCGTATCAGCGACGGTGATCTTCTCGGTGACCTCGCCGGCGAAGATCGCCGGCAGATCGTTGACCCCGGAGCGGTCGAACCACTCGAAGACGGCGGGGGAGCGCAGCAGCTCCTTGACCGACGCCCGGTGGCGCAGGCCGATCGTCACCAGCACCCGATCCGTGTCGACCACCGAGGTGTAGAGCACCGCATGGCGGGCCCCGAGACCGAGCAGCGGCGTGTGGTCGTCGCGGAGCAGCGACCAGGTCCGATCAATGTCGTCAACGCGGTAGTCCAGCGCGAGCACCAGCGAATGCGGATTGTCGCGGTGCGACATGCCACGACCCGAACTGCCGACACGGCGGCCAGGCGAAGCAAGTCTCATGTTAGTAGAGTCTAACCTAAGTTCAACGCATCCTGCAGGGCCGCACCGCGATCCGATCCCGCCAGGCCCGGAGCCGATGCGTCGATTCGACGCGCCGAGACACGGGTAAACACCGCCTCGTGACCGGTGACCTGCACTAGATTGAATCCGGCGCGTTACGGCGATGATCAAGCCCCAGTCGACGCGGGGGGCATGCGAGGTTCTTCACACCAGAGGAGTGATCATGCAAGGCGACCCGGAGGTTCTCAAACTGCTCAATGAGCAGCTCACCAGTGAACTCACCGCGATCAACCAGTACTTCCTGCACGCCAAGATGCAGGCCGACTGGGGTCTGACCGAGGTGGCCGCCCACACCCGCGACGAGTCCATCGAAGAGATGCGCCACGCGGAGACGATCACCGACCGCATCTTGCTGCTCAACGGTCTGCCGAACTATCAGCGGATCGGATCGCTGCGCATCGGGCAGACCCTGCGCGAGCAATTCGAAAGCGACCTCGCCCTGGAAATCGAGGTGCTCAACCGGCTGCGGCCCGGCATCGTCATGTGCCGTGACAAACAGGACAGCACCACCGCCAAGATTCTGGAGACCATCCTCGTCGACGAGGAATCCCACATCGACTACCTGCAGACCCAACTGGAGCTGATGGACAAGCTCGGCGACGCGCTGTATCTGGCCCAATGCGTCGCCCGCCCGCCGACGACGTGATCTCTGGCGCCGACGCGGGTACCCGTTAGCGGCAGACGCCGACGAAAGGGAATATGAGCAGTTCGACGCCGGTCGCCGAGGACTCGCGGCCCGCGCCGGTCAGCCCGCAGCGCCGCAACCTGATTTTCCTGGCGATCGTGTTCGGCCTACTGATGGCCGCGCTCGACCAGACCATCGTCGCGACGGCCCTGCCGACGATCGTGTCGGATCTGGGCAACGCCGGCCATCAGTCATGGGTGGTCACCAGCTACCTGCTGACCTCGACGATCGCGACGATCCTGGCGGGCAAACTCGGCGATCTGTTCGGCCGCAAACTGGTGTTCCAGGCCGCCGTGGTGTGTTTCGTGGCCGGCTCGGTGCTGTGCGGGTTATCCGCGTCGATGGAGATGCTGGTCGGCGCCCGGGCGCTGCAGGGCATCGGCGGGGGCGCGGTCACCGTCACCGCCGCGGCGCTGATCGGCGAAGTCATTCCGCTGCGCGAGCGGGGCCGCTACCAGGGCATGCTGGGCGCGGTCTTCGGCGTCACCACCGTGATCGGGCCCCTGCTCGGTGGCTATTTCACCGACTACCTGACCTGGCGGTGGGCGTTCTGGATCAACGTGCCGATCTCGGTGGTCGTGATGATCGTGGCCGGGGCGGCGATCCCGGCGCTGGCAGGCCGGGCCAAGCCGGTCATCGACTATGCCGGCATCGTCTTGATCGGACTAGGCGCCAGCGGGTTGACGCTGGCCACCAGCTGGGGCGGCACCCGCTACGACTGGGGATCGGCGACGATCATCGCGTTGTTCGCCGGGTCGGTGGTGGCGCTGGCGCTGTTCGCCCGGGTGGAAACCCGGGCCGCGGCCCCCATCCTGCCGACCCGCCTCTTCGCCGACCCGGTGTTCGCGGTCTGCTGTGTGCTGGCGTTCGTGGTCGGCTTCGCCATGCTGGGCGCGCTGACCTTCCTGCCCACCTTCATGCAGTACGTCGACGGCGTCTCGGCGACCACCTCGGGACTGCGCACCCTGCCGATGGTGGTCGGCATGCTGGTGATGTCCACCGGCAGCGGCACCCTGGTGGGCCGGACCGGCCGGTACAAGATCTTTCCGGTGGCCGGCACCGCCCTGATGACGATCGCGTTCGCGCTGATGTCGCAGATGGACGCCGCCACCCCGGCGCTGTTGCAGTCGCTCTACCTACTCGTCCTGGGCGCCGGCATCGGGCTGTCGATGCAGGTGCTGGTTCTCGTCGTGCAGAACACCTCAAGCTTTGCCGACCTCGGGGTGGCCACCTCCGGTGTCACGTTCTTCCGGACCATCGGCAGCTCTTTCGGCGCGGCCGTCTTCGGGTCGCTGTTCGTCAACTTCTTGGACCACCGCCTCGCGTCGGCGCTGCGCTCCGCCGGACTGGACGCCGATGCGGCCGCCTCGCCTGAGGCGCTGCACCGGCTGGCCCCGGAGCAGGCGGCACCGATCGTGCAGGCCTACGCCGACTCGCTCGGCCAGGTGTTTCTATGGGCCGCGCCGGTCGCGCTGCTCGGATTCGTGCTGGCACTGTTCCTGCGCGAAGTCCCGCTCAAGGAGCTCCATGACAATGCGGTCGACCTCGGCGACGGCTTCGGGATGCCCAGCACCGCATCGTCGGACGAACTGCTGGAGACCGCGATCGGGCGCCTGCTGCGCAATGAACCCGGGATGCGGCTGCGCAGTATCGCGATGCGCTCGGACTGCGAACTCGATGTCGCCGGGCTGTGGACGGTGCTGCGCATCTACCGGTACACCCAGGTGTTCCGGACGGCGCGGCTCAGCGACATCGGCAAGACGCTGCGGGTGCCCTACGAGATCCTCGAACCCACCGTCGATCGGCTGGTCATCCAGGGCTACGTGCTGCGCGACGGCGACCACCTGGGACTGACCCGGGCCGGGCTGCAGCAGGTGAGGTTCGTGACCTCGCTGGTGCAGGACTGGGTGAGCGACAAGCTGGCCCGCTCGCCCGGGTTCGCCGGACGCCCGGATCGCGCCGAGGTCGAGGCCGCGCTGCAGCGGATCGCCCACCGGGCCCTGGTCGACCCCGACTGGGCGACACATTCGGGGGAGTTCGTCGGCGCCGCCCACGGTGACGGCAAAGCCGGTTAGCATTCCCAGCTATGAGTCGAATCGGAACGTTCCCCGCGGATGACCTGACGGGCTGGATGGCCAAGTCGCCCGAACTCGCCGCCGGCATCGGTGGATTCAGTACCGCGGTGTACAACCGCGGCCGGCTGCCGATGCGCACCCGCGAGCTGGCCCGGATGGTGATCGCCTTCGACAACGAGTGCGCGGTGTGCGTCAACACCCGCGATGCCGACGGCCCGGCCGCCGGGGTGAGCGAGGACCTCTACGAGCACGTCGCGGAATGGCGCACCTGGCCGGGCTACAGCGACGCCGAACGGCTCGCAGCCGAGTTCGCCCACCGATTCGCCACTGACCACACCGGCCTGCGCGACGACGAGGACTTCTGGTCGCGCTGCTCGGAGCACTTCAGCGACGAGCTGCTCGCCGACCTCGCGTTGTCGTGTGCACTCTGGCTGGGTATGGGGCGGGTGCTGCGCACCCTGGACATCGGTCAGGCCTGCGCGTTCACCGTGCCCAGCCGGACTTGATGCGGCGACGGTCGCGCCGAGCCGGATGGGCGGCGGCTGCTGTCGTAGCCGGGGCCGCCGCAGTCGCGGCACTGAGATCGGCTGCCGCCCGGGCCCGCACCAGCAGCCCGTCACCCCTGCTCCCGCAGTGGTCCGCAGGGCCGGCGCAGTACGGCGTCGGGGTGCGCCGCAACGTCGCAGTCCCGATGAGTGACGGGGTCGTGCTGCGCGCCGATATCCATTACCCCACCGACCGCGAGACCGGGTCGCCGGCCACCGGGCCGTTTCCGGTGCTGCTGTCGCTGACGCCGTACGGCAAGCTGGCTCCGCCACCGGCCGCGCAGATCGGCGGCGGACCCACCCCGCGTCTGATCCGACGCGGGTACATCGAGGTGATGGTCGACGTGCGCGGCACCGGCGCCTCCGGTGGATCCTTCCAGATGTTCGGTCCCGAGCAGGCCCGTGATGGTGTGGAACTGGTGACGTGGGCCTCGACCCTGCCGAACGCCAACGGCAGGGTCGGCATGTTCGGCATCTCATACCTGGCGATCAACCAGCTGTTCACCGCGGCCGCCGTCGGCCCGGACTCACCGCTGAAGGCGATCTTCCCGGTGATGGCGGCCAACGACTTCTACCGGGACGCCGCCGCGATGGGTGGGGCTCCGCACCTGGCGACCGTGCGCGGCTACGGCGCGCTCTACACGATGCTCAACATCATCAACCCCACCCTGGAGTTCTTCACCCGCGGTGGGCATCCGCGACCGCGGGCCGGCGGCCTGGCCGCGGTGCGCCAACGCGGCAGGGACCAGCGCGGCTACTTCGGACCGCTGGTCGCCGAGGCCCGCACCGGCGGTGACGCCGCCTACGACGGACCGTTCTGGGACAGCATGCGGCCCGAACTCGTGCTGCCGGAGATCGCCGCCAACAAGATCGCCGTCTTTTTGGTGGGCGGCTGGCACGACGCCTTCCAGCGCGGCGCACCGCTGAACTACGCCGCGCTGCAGAATGCCTGCACCGGGCGCGCGGTGCACGCCCCGATGCAACCCGGGCAACCGCTGGCCGATCGGATCAGGCTGATGATGGGACCCTGGTATCACGTGTCGGCTTTCGACGGCCTGCGCATCCAGGACCTGCAACTGCGCTGGTTCGATCACTGGCTGAAAGACGATGCGGCGGCGGAGATCTCCGGTCCGCCGTTCACCTTCCAGGCGATCGGCGACAGCCGGTGGTACCACACGCGTGAGTATCCGATACCGGAGGCGACGCCCACCCGTTTCTATCTGGCGCCCGACGGCCGGCTGGTCACCGACGCCCCGGCCGAGCAGACGCTGGCCGCACTGCGCTACCGGGCGCGCGGCCCGGTCTCCGGGCGCAGCCTGGAACAGTGGACGCTCGGCCTCAACAGCTTCGTCACCACCCAGGCCGGTGGCCGCACCCGTTACGACCAGGACAACCGCCGTCTGCAACGCGGGGCATTGACCTACACCACCGCACCGTTCGATGCTCCGACCCTGCTCGCCGGACCGATCACGTTGCGCGTGGAGGCGACGGCCGACACCACCGAGACGCTCCTGGTTGCGCACCTCGACGACGTCGCACCCGAAGGGGTGAGCCGCCCGCTGACGCAGGGGGCGCTGCTGGGGTCTCACCGCGCCCTGGATCCGGAGCGCACCTGGTATCTGCCGGACGGCACGGTGCTGCGCCCCTACCACATCAGCACCCGGTCAGCGGTACGGTCCGTCGAACCGGGGGAGCTGACCGGCTACGACATCGAGATCTTTCCGACCGCCGCAATGATCGCTCCCGGCCACCGCCTGCGGCTGACCGTGACCACCTACGATTTCCCGCATCTGGTGCCCACGGCGCCTGCGCGCCGGGCACTGGCCGGTGGCACCTACCGCCTGCACCAGGGCGGTCCCACCCCGTCGTTCCTGCTGCTGCCGCTGGCCGACCCGGACACGCTGGACTGAGCCGGATCGGCTAGCCCGGCTCGACGACGCCTTCCACGACGTCGCGGATGCGCTCCAGGGTGCGCCGCATGTCGCGGATGTTGTTGCGCTGCCGCAGAAAACCGCCGAACACGTAGTAGTAGACGTTGGTCAGGAAGGAGTCGGCCAGCTTGAACGACTCGGTGACGTCGGTGCCGCCGATGTCTTCCGGGGCGGGCGTCAGCTCGTAGCGCCACCGGTTGAGCGCTCGATCACCGGCGAGCACCGCGAAGCCGAACACCCGATTCGGTTCGCACTCGGTGACCCGGCACGTCGTCCAGTACACCGGGCCGATCCCGTTGCGCCGGACGTGTCCCCGGAACCGCGCGCCGACCGCCGGGCCGGTGGCGCCGTCGAGCCATTCGGCCTCGAAGGTCTCCGGGGAGAACCGGCCGATGTTGCGGACATCAGCCACCAGATCCCAGATCCGCTCGGGAGGGGCTGCCATGTGAACTGTCGCGGAACCCTGCATGTTCGCCAATCCAAGCATGTCTTTCGCGGTGCGGCTAGATCCTCCCGGGACACCCTGGACCACCCCGGGCAGAGCACTGAGCCCCACCCGGAACCGGGTGGGGCTCAGTAACGAGATGGTGGGCTCAGCCCTCGCTGCCGCCGCCGGGGGTGGCGCCCAGGTGGCTCTGCAGGTCAGGCTTCATCGCCTGCAGCTGCGCGCCCCAGTACTCCCAGCTGTGGGTGCCGTAGTCCGGGAAGTTGAACACGGCGTTGTTGCCACCGGCCGCGACGTAGGCCTCCTGGAACTTCTTGTTCTGACCGATCATGAAGTTGCCTTCGAGGAAGGTGGCGGGGATGTTGTCGCCGCCCAGCTCGTTCGGGCGGCCGTTACCGCAGTACACCCACAGGCGGGTGTTGTTGGCGACCAGCTTGCCGACGTTGACGGTCGGGTCGTTGCGCAGCCACGCGGGGTCGTCATCGGCGCCCCACATGTCTTCCTTCTTGTAGCCGCCGGCGTCACCCATGGCCAGGCCGATCCAGCTCTTGCCGTCCGACGGGTTGACGTAACCCGACAGCGAGCCCGCGTAGCTGAACACGTCGGGGTGGTAGATCGCCAGCGTCATCGCCGACGAGCCGGCCATCGACAGACCGACTGCGGCGTTACGGCTCTGGCTCACGCCGTACTGGGAGGCCAGGAAGGCCGGCAGCTCGCTGGTGATGAACGTTTCCCACTTGTAGGTCTGGCAGCCGGCCTTGCCGCAGGCCGGCTTGTACCAGTCGCTGTAGAAGCTGGACTGGCCACCGACCGGCATGATCACCGAGATGCCCGACTGGTAGTACCACTCGAACGCCGGGGTGTTGATGTCCCAGCCGTTGTAGTCGTCCTGGGCACGCATGCCGTCGAGCAGGTAGAGCCCGGGGGAGCCGGAGCCGCCGCTCTGGAACTGCACCTTGATGTCACGGCCCATACCTGCGGAGGGAACCTGCAGGTACTCGACCGGCAGACCCGGCCGCGAGAACGCCGATGCGGTCGCTTCGCCACCCGTCAGGCCGATCAGGCCGGGCAGCGCTGCTGCGGCCACCGCGCCGACCATAAGTCGGCGCGCCCAGCGCATCCCCTTGGTCACGTCTGTCATTCCTGCCCCTTGTCGTCTTCCTGCGGAACGGTCTCGAAATGTGTTCGAACTAGCCGACTTGTCGATCGCGACGCAAAGCACGCCACCATGTCCGTGTCGGCCTTCACATGCAGCAACCGCCGCGTTCTGCGACCCCGCTGCCTTCTCAGGGATCAGACCCGCCGGATAGCATACCCGATTTGCGGTCTGGGACCCGGCTAGGCATGGCCGCGCGACACGCGTAGGCTGCCCTGCGGTAAGCCGACAAGACCACACTGTCCTGGGCTGTCCCCGGTCCGCTCCGGTGCCCGCCGAACCCGCCACGGGCAAGGCGAAGGTAGCGAGCCGCCGCGGTGACATCGCAGATCAGGACGATTGGGGCGCGCGATTTTGGACACGGTACTGGGGCTGGCGATGACGCCGACGACGGTCGGCTGGGTCATGACCGAAGGACGGGGCCACGACTTCCCGGGCGGCCAGACGGTTTCCGGTGATGAGTTCGCCATCACCCGCGGTGATGCCGGGTTGGATGCGGCGAGCATGGCGTCGTCGGCGTCGGCGGTGGCCGCCCGGGTCCGCACGGTGTTGGCCGGCCGCGGTGACCGGCTGCACGGGGTGGGTGTGACCTGGAGCGATGACGCGGCCGTCGGCGCCGCGCTGCTGCTGGAGTCGCTGGCCGACGCCGGTTTCGACAACGTGGTGCCGGTGCGTTTCAGCCGGGCCGCCGCCTCGCTGACCAGTGGCATCGGACCGCACGGTGAACAGGCGGCGGTATGCGTCATCGAGCCTGGACTGGCCACGCTGGTGCTGTTCGGTAACGAGGATCCGGTCGTCACCGCCTGCCCGATCGGCGGCACCGATGACCTGCTGGGCTGGCTGGCCGACGTCTTCGGATCGGGGACCCAGGGGCCCGAGGTGCTGATGGTGGCCGGCTCGATGCGCGGCATGGACCGGCTCGGGCGCCGCCTGGAGGCCAAGCTTTCGATACCCGTCTTCGTTCAGCCCGGTGCGCAGCAGGCGTTGGCGCGCGGCGCGGCGCTCGCCGTGGCCCCGCACGCCGACCTGGCCGGTCTGGCCGGCACCCCGGTTGGGCGGCGGCCCGCAGCGATCGGTTCGGCGCGTGCGATGTCGCTGTCGTATGCCGGTGCGCTGACGATGCTGACCGGGGGAGCGGTCACCTTCGTGGCCTCGCTGTCCGCCGCGCTGAGCCTGCAGCTGGGCCCGGACCGAGACGTCCCGGACGTGCAGCCGCGCGAGCACGCGACGGTGGCTCGCGTCGCCGTGCCCGCGCCCCCGGCTGCGCCAGCGGCGCCGCCGGCCGACCTCGCGCCCTCGGCCGAGCTGCCGGAGGAACCGGTCGAGTTCGGTTCGCTGTGGGACGGGCCGGCCGCGGCCCCCGAGCCGCCGGCACCGCCGCCGAGCGCCGGCGCCTCGCTGCTGGACCGATTCCGTCAGCGGATTCCGCGTCTTCCCGGCCGTTGAGTCAGCGGCCGGCAAGCGTGTCGCCCGCGATGGTCGCCGACAACGACACCGTCACCTCGTCGGCGACCTGCATGGCTCCCATCAGCATCGAATAGCGCCGTATTCCGAAGTCGCTGTGGCGTACCACGGTCTCGCCGTCCACCCGCCAGGAACCGTCGAGCTCAGCCACCCGCACCGCGACGACGTGCGGCCTGGACCGGTCGCGGATCTGTAGGGACCCGGCCAACCGATAGCCGCCGTCGGTCGCGGCGATGTCGGTGCACTCGAACCGGATGTGGCCATACCTGCCGGCGTCGAGGCACTTGAGGGCATTCGTGCGGATCAGTGATTTCTCCGGGGCGGTCAGCGGGGTCAGTCCGCCGTCACCACGCAGCACCTGCAGCGAATCCACGTCGACGGTCAACGCTACGGCGGTGGGCCGCTCACCGGACCATGACACCGCCGCCTGCCAGCGCTGCATGACCATGGTGAGCCGGTGGCCCATCTTCGCCGCCCGACCGGTCACACCGGTGCCGAGCAGTAGCTGTCCGTGCGATGCGTCGAACTGTCGTTGCGCCCCGGCCATCTGGGCACTTTAGCGGCCCGGTAGGCGGCGACAGCATTCGGCGGATTCGCGATGAGGCGCCGCGGCCACCCGTTAGGCTGCTTCCACGCGGGGCCGCCTGCTGGCCCGGATCGAGGAGACCAAGGGCGAAGAAGAATGATTCGTGAACTAGCCGCAGCTGTTTTCGTCGCGGGCGCCGCCGTCGCCGGCGCGCCGGCCGCCGGCGCCTACCCCGGTGACGTGCCGGGCATGGTCGACGGGCAGCGCCAGGGTGACGCCTGCTTCAGCTGGGAGCGCTTCATCTACGGGCACGGCCCCAACGGTCAGGCGCTGGCCTGCCATTTCATCGCCAACCAGTGGCCGCCCAAGGACACCGGCTTCTGGCAGATCTCCTACCCGCTCTACGGCGTGCAGGAAATCGGTTCACCATGTCCGAACCCCCAGTCGGCCGCGCAATCGCCCGACGGGTTGCCGCTGCTATGCCTCGGCGCGCGCGGCTGGCAACCCGGCATCTACACCGGAGGTATCGGGCCGTACTTCCCGCCCGGAATCGCTCAAGTCGGGTGACCGCGGCGTAGCCCGCCCCGCATCTGGAACGGACAGCTGCCGTCCAGGCGATTGCACTAGCTTCAGGCGGGGTAGCTACACGCAGGAGGTGGGACGACTTGGGCGAACGCGGTGAGGCGACGTCGGAACTGGTGGTGATCTTCGGGATAACCGGAGACCTGGCCCGCAAAATGACCTTCCGCGCGCTGTACCGCCTGGAGCGCCGCAAGCTGCTGGACTGCCCGATCCTGGGGGTGGCCAGTGACGACATCACCGTCGAGGAGTTGATCGACCGGGCCGGCGAGGCGATCCGCCACACCGGCGAGCCGTTCGACGAGGCGGTGTTTCACCGATTGGCGAAGCGGCTGTCCTACCTGCACGGCGACGTCACCGACACGGCGCTCTACGATCAGCTCGCCGAACGGGTCGGCACGGATCGCCGCTGCCTGTACTACCTGGAGATGCCGCCGTCGCTGTTCGCCCCGATCGTGGAGAACCTCGGCCGGGCCGGGCTGCTGCAGCGATCCCGGGTGGCGGTGGAGAAACCGTTCGGTCATGACCTGGCCTCCGCGCGCGACCTCAACGCCCGACTGCGCGCGGTGCTGCGCGAAGACCAGATCCTGCGGGTAGACCATTTCCTGGGCAAGCAACCCGTCGCCGACCTCGAATACCTGCGGTTTGCCAACACCACACTCGCTGAGCTGTGGGACCGGCACAGCGTCGCCGAGATCCACATCACCATGGCCGAGAACTTCGGCGTCGAGGAGCGCGGCAGCTTCTACGACGCCGTCGGCGCCTTGCGGGACGTGGTGCAGAACCACCTGCTGCAGGTGCTGGCGTTGTTCGCGATGGAACCGCCGGTCGGGCCCGGCGACGACGACCTCAACGACAAGAAGGCCGAGCTGTTCCGTGCGATGCCCCCGGCCGACCCCGCGCATTACGTGCGGGGCCAATACCGCGGTTACGCGGATGTGCCCGGGGTGGCCGCGGGGTCGCAGACCGAGACGTTCGTGGCGCTGCGCCTGCAGATCGAGAACTGGCGCTGGGCCGGGGTGCCCATCTTCCTTCGGGCCGGCAAGGCGCTGCCCGAACGCGTCACCGAAGTCCGGTTGTTCACCCGCCGGGTCCCGGCGCTGGCGTTCATGCCGCAGCGTGAACGCGCCCAACGCAATCAGATCGTGCTGCGCATCGACCCGGATCCGGGACTGCGGCTGCAGCTGGTGGCCCAAGACGACCAGGACTGTCAAGCCTGGCGCGACATCCACCTCGATTCCTCGTTCGCCCGTGATCTGGGTGAACCGATCCGCCCCTATGAGCGGTTATTACATGCCGCGATGATCGGCGACCGCCGGTTGTTCGCCCGGGAGGACAGCATCGAAGAGACCTGGCGCATCGTGGCCCCACTGCTCGACCAGCCGGGGGAGATCCACCGCTACGATCCCGGCTCGTGGGGGCCCGAAGCCGCGCAGAAGCTGGTGCACGGCCACCGGAGCTGGCAGAAGCCATGGCTGCCGGAGAGCAGCCGGTCACACTAAGGGAGGACAGCAATGCGATTGGGGATGATCGGTCTGGGCCGGATGGGCGCCAATCTCGTTCGGCGACTGGTCGCCGACGGCCACGAATGCGTCGTCTACGACCAGAATGCCGATGCGGTCGCAGCGCTGGCCGCCGAAGGCAACGCCACCGGGGTGTCCTCGCTGGCTGAGCTGGCGGAGAAACTGCCCGCGCCCCGCGTGGTGTGGGTGATGGTGCCGGCCGGCAAGATCACCACCGGGGTCATCCAAGAGCTCGCGGGCACACTGGCGGCCGGAGACATCGTGATCGACGGCGGCAACTCTTACTACCGTGATGACATAGCGCACGCGAAGCTGCTGTCCGACAAGGGTATTCGACTGCTGGACTGCGGTACCAGCGGCGGGGTGTGGGGTCGCGAGCGCGGTTACTGTCTGATGGTCGGCGGCGATCGCGACGCCTTCGACCATGTCGAGCCGATCTTCGCCACCATTGCGCCCGGGGTTGAGGCCGCCCCGCGCACGCCGGGCCGCGACGGTGAGGTCTCCCAGGCCGAGAACGGTTACTTGTACTGCGGGCCATCGGGGGCCGGACACTTCGTGAAGATGGTGCACAACGGCATCGAGTACGGGATGATGGCCTCGATCGCCGAGGGACTGAATATCCTGCACCACGCCAACATCGGCAAGGCCGATCAGCAGGGTGACGCCGAGACCGCACCGCTGAGCCATCCCGAGTTCTACCAGTACGACATCAACATCCCCGACGTCACCGAGGTCTGGCGGCGGGGCAGCGTGATCGGCTCCTGGCTGCTGGACCTGACCGCCAGCGCCCTGCAGAAGTCTCCGGCGCTGGAGGAATTCGCCGGGCGGGTCTCCGATTCCGGGGAGGGCCGCTGGACGGTCATCGCCGCGATCGACGAAGGAGTGCCGGCCCCGGTGCTCACCACGGCGCTGTATGCGCGCTTCGCCTCGCGCCATCTGTTCGAATTCGGCGCCAAGGTGCTCTCGGCGATGCGCAAGCAGTTCGGCGGACACGACGAGAAATCCGCGTGAGCTAGTTTCGTTGGCGGCCGCGGCGTCGCCCGATCCTGGCCGCTCAGCGTGTGCGCGTGCCAGTATGGGGGATGCCGCAGCGACGGCGAACGACCCAGACAGGCGGTATTGCGGTGATGGCCGCTGCCGGCCGGGCGAGCGGGCCCGTCATCGCCCTGATCGTGCTGCTGCTGGTCGCCGGCGCGGCGACGCGCGGGTATCTGCCCGGCCGCGAACATGTCGCGCACCGGCCGGCCGCATCGAGCCCGCTGGGATCGATCATTCTCGCGGGCCTGCTGGCGGTGTCCGTCGGCGCTATCGTGGTCGCCGTCGTCCAGCGGGCCCGCCACCAGCGCGCGGTCGCCGGCAGCATGGGGAAACTCTCCCCAACCGCCGGAGCTCACCGTGGCAGGCCGGCGTGGCGGGTGCTGCTCATCGGATTGGCCGCCGTGACGGTATGGCTGCTGGCGGTAATGATCCTGGCGAAGCTGGGTGGGGCGCACCGGTTCGCAGTCCCAGCCGGGTTCTTCGGGGCACGCGGTGAGGTGCCCGCAGCACCGACCGCGCCGCAAGCGCCGATCCCGGCGCCACCGCACCGGCTCCCCGGCGGCTCCCCAAGCGATCTCGCCAGTGATCTGCTGGTGGCCGCCGCGGCCCTGCTGCTGATCGCCGCCGGCGTCTTCGTCGCACGCTTCCGTCGTGCCGGGCCGCCAGCGCCGGCGACCGGGGCGGCGACGCCCGCGGTCGCAGCACCCACCGCGAGCGAAACTCTCGCGCGGGCAGCCGAACTCGGCTTGACCCGGATCGCCGACCGAAGCCGCGAGCCGCGGGAGGCGATCATCGCCTGCTACGCGGTCATGGAGCGCCACCTCGCCGATGTTCCCGATGCCGCACCGCGCGAGTTCGACACTCCCACCGAGGTGCTGGCACGGGCTGTCGAACACCACGCGGTGCCGGCCGAAAACGCATCCCGGCTGGTGGAGCTGTTCACCGAGGCGCGTTTCAGCCCGCACCTGATGACTGAGCGGCACCGCGCCGACGCGGTCGCCATCCTGCGGCTGGTGCTCGACGAGTTGCGGGCCCCGACGTGAAAACGCTTGCACTGCAAGGCATGCTGCTGGTCGTAGCGGTGCAGCTAGCGGTGCTGATGGCCCACCGCCCGCAGCTGCTGCTGTGGGCGGCCGGTATCGCCGTTGCGCTGCCTCTGGTCGGCATCCGGCGGCTGCTGACTCCCACCGGACCGCCCGAGGCGGCGCTCACCGACGAGCCGGGAGAGTCCTTGCGGCGCTGGCTGAGGGGCACCGAGGCCAGAATCCGCTGGGCGGAGTCGACCCGAGCGGATTGGGACCGGCGCTGGCGGCCGATCCTGGCCCGTCGGTTCGAGGTCTCCAGCGGCCAGCGGCGGGCGAAGAACCCCGCGGAGTTCAACGCCACCGGCGTGATGCTGTTCAGCGATGCACTGTGGGCCTGGGTGGATCCCGGCAACGTCGCGCCCGCCGGAGACCACGGGCCCGGCCCGGGACGCGCTGTGCTGGAAGAGATCCTGTACCGGCTGGAACAGCGATGAGCGCGGGGCTGTCCGGCACGGCGGCGGTCACCGCCGAGCGCTGCACCGCGGTGCTCGACGAGATCGAGCAGGCGGTGGTGGGCAAGCGGGCCGCGCTCACACTCATTCTGACCACCGTGCTCGCCGGTGGCCATGTGCTCATCGAAGATCTTCCGGGCCTGGGCAAGACGTTGATCGCACGGTCGTTCGCGGCCGCGCTCGGCCTCGACTTCACCCGGGTGCAGTTCACCCCGGATCTGCTGCCGGCAGACCTGCTCGGCACCACCATCTACGACATGGCCTCGGGGCATTTCGAGTTCCGGCGGGGGCCGATCTTCACCAATCTGGTGCTGGCCGACGAGATCAACCGGACCCCGCCCAAGACGCAGGCGGCCTTGCTGGAGGCGATGGCCGAGGGGCAGGTCAGCATCGATGGCCACACCCATCGGCTGCCGGAGCCGTTCATCGTGCTGGCCACCGACAACCCGATCGAGTATGAGGGCACCTACCCGCTGCCGGAGGCGCAGTTGGACCGCTTCGCGATCAGGCTGCGCCTGGGCTACCTGTCGGAACACGGCGAGACGGCCATGCTGCGCCGGCGACTCGACCGGGGCGCCGCGGTGCCGACGGTGCGCCAGGTGATCGACGCCGACGACGTGGTGGCGATGCGCGAATCGGTGGAGCAGGTCAGCGTGCACGATGACGTACTGCGCTACGTGGTGTCGCTGGCGAACGGGACCCGCCACCATCCGCAGGTGGCCGTCGGCGCCAGTCCACGATCGGAACTCGACCTGATCCAGCTCGCCCGGGCGCGCGCGCTGCTGCTCGGCCGCGACTATGTGATCCCCGAGGACGTCAAGGCGCTGGCCACCTCGGCGGTGGCGCACCGGATCACGTTGCGACCCGAGATGTGGGTGCGGCGGATCCAGGGCTCGGATGTGGTGGAAGAGCTCCTACGGCGCCTACCGGTGCCCCGGACCCCCGCCCCGCCCGGCCCGGCACCGGGCATGACACCGCCATGACGCAGCACCCGCACTCCGGCGAGGTCTCCGAAGTCGACCTCGAATTGCACTGGCGGGCCTCGCCGTTGGCGCGAGCGTTGGCCAGCAGTGCGGCGCTGGCCCTGGCGGTGGCGGCGGGCGGGCCGCGCTGGCAGTTGGTCGCCTTCGCCGCTCCGCTGCTCGGCGTGCTGTGCGCACTGGGCTGGCAGTCCCCGGTACCGGTTTTCCGGCTGCAGGCGAACCCCGCGGCGCAGCGCTGCTTCGAATCCGAGCCGGTCGAGTTGACGGTCGCGGTCGCGGCATTGGCGGGTGAGGCGGCCGCGGTGACCCTGGAGGTGGCCGCGCACCCGGCGATGGATCTCGCGGGAGATGGCGATGCGTCCGGGCGCCGAAAGTCGGTGCGGGCCAGCGCCCAACGCTGGGGCCGTTACCCGATTCGGGCCACCGTCACCGCCCTGGGGAGGGGCGGGCTGCTGGCCGGGACAGGCACCGTCGACGTCGCCGAGGTCACGGTGTTCCCCCCGGCGCCCCCACAGCCCACGCCGATCCCGCACAGCGAGCTGCTCGACCGGGTCGGCACCCACCTGACCCGGCACCCGGGCCGCGGCGTGGAGTACGCCGACATCCGCGCCTACATCCCCGGCGACCCGTTGCGCTCGGTGAACTGGCCGGTCAGTGCGCGACGCGGCAGCCTGCACGTGACCGAGCGGCTGACCGATCGCGCCGCCGACGTGGTGGTGCTCATCGACGCCTACCCGCAGCCGCGCGGCCCCGCGACGGCCGCGACCGAACGGTCGGTGCTGGGCGCGGCGCAAGTCGTGCAGACCGCGTTGCGCAACGGTGACCGCGCCGGGGTCGTCACGCTCGGTGGTCGGCACCCGCGCTGGGTCGGGGCCGATATCGGGCAGCGGCAGTTCTATCGCATCGTCGATGCGGTCCTGGGGGCCGGCGACGGCTTCGAGACCACCACCGGAACGCTCGCACCGCGGGCCGCGGTGCCGCCCGGCGCGCTGATCATCGCGTTCTCCACCCTGTTGGACACCGAGTTCGCGCTCGCCCTGACCGACTTGCGCAAGCGCGGGCACGTCGTATTGGCGGTCGACGTGCTGGCCGGTCCGCCGTTCGTGGAGGAACCCGATCCGCTGGTGGCGCGAATCTGGACCCTGGAGCGCACCGCGATGTACCGGGACATGGCCACCGTCGGCGTCGATGTCGCATCGTGGCCGCAGCAGCAGCCGCTGGAGCAGGCCATGCACCTGGCGACGCAGCGCCATCGCCCGACGGCGGTGCGGTGATGCAGCGTTCCGCCGCCGACCGCAGCCTGGCGCTGGTCATGTCTGCCGCATGCGGCCTGGCGATGGCCGCAGCCGCCGGCGCCGGGTCGTCCGGGATTGCCGCGGCCGGGGCGCTGCTTACGGCCGGCGCGGTGCTGGCCGGGCTGTGGTGGCGGCCCGCGGCGACAGCGGCCGTGCTGCTCACCGTCGCCGTGATCGGGTTCGCCGATCCGCCGACGGTTTCGGCGGTGGTCGCCGGCCTGGCCGCGGTGGCCCACTTGTTGTTGCGGCACGCCGCCGACGGTGCCACAACGGTGACCGCCCCGGCGCTGCTGGGCGCGACGGGATTCAGCATCGTCGGTGTGGTGGCGGCCAGCTTCCCATTGCAGCTGCCCTGGTTACCGCTGGCCGCAGCGCCGGCCGTCCTCGGCTGTTACGTGCTGGCGCTGCGGCCGTTCCTGGCCTAGGGCAGCCAAGCGTCAGACCGAGGCGGCGGCGTTGATCTCGTCGAGTCGGCCGCTGGCTTCGAGGTATTCCTGCACCCAGCGCTGCATGACGGCGGAGGTCTTCTCCACCTTGGTGAACTGGCCGACGACCTGGCCCACCGGGTTGAACGCCACGTCGACGCTTTCGTTGGGGTACTTGTTCGTGGCCCGCACCGCCATCCCGGAGACCATGTACTGCAGCGGCATGCCCAGCGGCTTGGGGTTCTCCGGCGCCTCCCACGCCTCGGTCCAGTCGTTGCGCAGCATCCGGGCCGGCTTTCCGGTGAACGACCGGCTGCGAACCGTGTCGCGGCTGCTGGCCTTGATGTAGGCCGCGTGCTGGGCCTCGGTGTTCGACGACTCTTCAACCATGAGCCACTGCGAACCGGTCCAGGCGCCTTGCGCGCCCAGCGCCAGGGCCGCGGCGATCTGCTGACCACTGCCGATACCACCGGCGGCCAGCACCGGTACCGGCGCCACCGCCTTGACAACCTCGGGCCACAGCACGATCGAGCCGACCTCGCCGCAGTGGCCGCCGGCCTCGCCGCCCTGCGCGATGATGATGTCCACACCGGCCGCGGCGTGCTTGCGCGCCTGCGAGGCCGAGCCGCACAGCGCGGCGACCTTGCGGCCGGCCTCGTGGATGTGCTTGATCATGTCGGCCGGGGGCGTCCCGAGCGCGTTGGCGATCATTGTCACTTTCGGGTGCTGCAGGGCCACCTCGACCTGCGGGGTGGCGGTCGCCTCGGTCCAGCCCAGCAGCTGCAGGCTGTCCTCGTCGGCGTTCTCCACCGGCACGCCGTGATCGGCCAAGAGCTTCTTGCCGAAGTCGAGGTGCTCCTGGGGCACCAGCTTGCGAAGCGATTCGGCGAGCTCCTCGGCGGACTGCCCGGAATCCATGCCCTCGTACTTGTTGGGGATGACGATGTCGACGCCGTAGGGGTGATCGCCGATGTTCTCGTCGATCCAGTTCAGCTCGATCTCAAGCTGCTCGGGGGTGAACCCCACCGCGCCCAGCACCCCGAAACCGCCGGCCTTGCTCACCGCGACAACCACATCGCGACAGTGCGTAAAGGCAAAGATCGGGAACTCGATACCGAGTTCGTCGCAGAGGGGAGTGTGCATGACCTAACTCCTTCAAGGGCGCCGGATTGAAGTGAAACGTGTTCTAATTTAGTACCAGACTCGGCGTGGTGAGGCCAGTCGGCCACCAGTGGGCCTCGTGAGGGCAACACTACCGCCAATCGTGTCCCGGTTCCTGCGGCTCAGTGGGTGGCGAAAGCGCGCAGCACGGCCACCCCGAAACCGGCGGCACGCCGCAGCGACCGGCCGCCCGCGCGGCCGGAACCGCTGACGTGCAGCACCGGCCAGCCTTCTTCGGCTGCCAGCGCCGCCAGCCCGGGTCGCGGATTGACCGGCCGGGGCCGACCTACCAGCGACATCAGGGCGGCATCCTCGTCGCCGTCGGCGTAGAAGAAGCTCTGGGCGAGATCGACGCCGTTGCCCGCGCAGAACCGCTGCACGGCGGCTGCCTTCTGGGGCCCCCATACCACCGGCTTGACGATGTCTCCGGTCAGGACGCCGTGCTCGTCGAGTTCGAATCGGTTGCACAGCACCTGCGCAATACCCAGGTAGCGGGCGACCGGCTCGGCGTGGATGGTCAGCGCCGAGGAGCTCAACACAACGGTGTGGCCCTGCTGCTGATGCGCCCGCACGACGTTCTGCATATGCGGGTAGACCCTGCTGGTGATGTGCTCGGCGAAGAGTCGCTCGCCGACGTCGTCGAGTTCGGCGATGGACTCGCCGCGCAGGTAGCCCGCCGCCCGCACCAGCAGTCGCTCGAATTGCATCCGGCCCAACCGATATCGCACGGCGGCCTCGACCACGCCGAGCACCTCGCCGGCCCGGGCCTGGCGCCGGCGGATCCGGTCACCGGCGTGTGCGGTGGCGGTGAACCCGGACACCAGCGTGCCGTCCAGATCGAAGAATGCTCCGATCCGGGCTCCCGGTTCGGTCCGGCCGATCTCGGCGATCAGATCGCGCGGTGCTGCGGTCATCGGCGTCGATGCTACGTTCGCCACCGCCAACCGGGGCGCCCACGCGCCGCAGGGGTTGGGGCGAAACCAGCAGCTGATAGCGTGGTTGGCCTATGAACGAAAAGGCCGGCTCCAGTGAGACCACCGCCACCGATGTGCGGCAAGCCCTGTCCGAGCAGGCCGCGCAGCTCGGCTGGCAGCGCACGCAGCGGGAGCGTGTCGACGTCTACCGCCGCGGGCTCGCCCACGTTCACGCGATATGGCGCGACAGCGGCACCGTCAACGGCGGGGCGCACTATGACGACTCCGTCCTGCTGACCTACACCACGGAACTGGCGAAGATCCAGAGCTGGCTGGCCCGCTAACGGCGCGATAACCGCGGCGGCTCCGGTTCGCAACGGTTGGATAACCGCCCCTCGTGTCACACGGGCAACAGTTTTCACACGGCTAACTTCGGTCCCGACCTTGTTGGTATTCGGGATGGGGAAGAAGCCATGTCACGTATCCGTAATTGCCTCACCGTCGCGGCCGGCGCCGCCGCGGGATTGTTCCTGGCCGCGCTCGCGTCCAGCGCCACCGCCAACGCGGACACGGTGCCGCTCAACCCGGGGCTGCCCGGGGTCGTCGAGCAGGTGGTCGCATCCTCGGCCACCATTCCGCAGCAGTTGCTGCAGACCACCACGTCGGCGCTGAGTGGAACCTCGGTGGCGCCGGCAGCGTCCCCGGCACAGGCGCCGATCGCCACCGCCACCTTCAACGTTCCGCCGGCCGCGGGCGCCCCGGCGCCGGGCACCCAGGCCGCCGGCCTGCCCGGACTGTCCGGGTTCCCGGCCAACCTGACGTCGGTGCTGCCGTTCCCGTTGCCGAACTTCGGGCCTTCGACGCCAACCCCGACAGCGGTGGTTCCGGCTGCGTTCGCGCCGTCGGCGCCGGTGACACCGATGGAGGTCATGCTGATTCCCGGCTTGCCCTGACGGTGAGGCCGTAACCTCGGACCGGTGAGCGCACGCGCAGGAATCGTGGTCACCGGTACCGAGGTACTCACCGGACGGATCGCCGATCGCAATGGACCGTGGCTGGCCGACCGCCTCCTGGAACTGGGAGTGGAGTTGGCGCACATCACGATCTGCGGTGACCGGCCCCGCGACATCGAGGCCCAGCTGCGGTTTCTGGCCGGCGAGGGTGTCGATCTGATCATCACCAGCGGCGGTCTGGGACCGACGGCTGATGACCTGACGGTCGACACCGTGGCCCGGTTCTGCGGGCGCGATGTCGTGCTCGACAGCGCTCTGGAAGCCCGGATCGCCGAGATCATCAAACCGATGATGGCGCGCTTCACCGGACCGGGCGCCCCGGACTTCGCGACGGTCCGGGCGGCCAACCGCAAGCAGGCGATGGTGCCGGCCGGCGCAACCGTCCTGGATCCGGTCGGTACCGCCCCCGGCGTGGTGGTGCCCGGCGCTCCGACGGTGGTGGTGCTGCCGGGGCCGCCCCGCGAGTTGCAACCCATGTGGCACAAGGCGATTGCCACCGCCGAGGTGCAGCACGCGATCGCCGGCCGTACCCGCTACGAACAGCGGACCGTGCGGATGTTCGGCCTGCCCGAGTCCGGCCTGGCCGACACCCTGCGGCACGCCCAGGAGGCCATCGCCGACTTCGTGCGGCTGGAGATCACCACCTGCCTGCGCCGCGGCGAACTCGAGATCGTCACCCGATATGAGCCCGACGCCGCCGCGGCCTACGGCCAATTGCTCACGCTGCTGCGCGAGCGGCACCCCCGGGCGATCTTCTCCGAAGACGGTTCGCGGATCGACGATCTGGTGGCAGCGCGGTTGGCCGGCCGGTGGATCGCCACCGCGGAATCCTGCACCGCCGGGCTGCTGGCCGGGCGCCTGGCCGACCCGCCCGGGGCGTCGGCGTACCTTGCCGGCGGGGTGGTGTCCTACTCCAACGACGCCAAGGTGGATCTGCTCGGCGTGGACGCGGCGCTGATCGCCGAGCACGGCGCGGTCTCCGAGCCGGTGGCCGAGGCGATGGCCGCCGGCGCGCTGCGCCGCTTCGGCGCCGATACGGCGGTGGCGATCACGGGCATCGCCGGGCCGGGCGGCGGTACACCGGACAAGCCGGTGGGCACGGTGTGCTTCTGTGTAGCGCTCGGTGACGGCCGGGTACTCACCCGGACCACCCGGCTGCCGGGGGAGCGGGCCGACGTCCGGGAACGGTCGACGACGGTGGCCATGCACCTGCTGTACCGCGCACTGTCAACACCGTGATTCCGACCGCAACCGGTGGTATGAACGTCTCACCGAGGAGTTGCGGTCATGAATACAGCGTGGGCGTGGTTTAGCGGATCCGGCTACTGGCTGGGCCGGCAGGTGCTGGCACGCGGGATCGCCGCCGTTTACGTCGTCGCGTTCATTGCCGCCGCGCGGCAATTCCGGGCCCTGATCGGTGAACACGGCATGCTGCCGGTGCCGCGGTATCTGCGCCGACGGCCGTTCCCGGTGACGCCCAGCGTCTTTCAGCTGTACTACTCGGATCGGTTCTTCGCCGGCATCTGCTGGGCCGGTGCGGCCCTGGCGGCCGCGCTGGTGGCGGGGGCGGGCGAACTCGTACCGCTGTGGGCGGTGATGGCGATCTGGCTGCTGCTATGGGCGATGTACCTGTCGATCGTCAACGTCGGCCAGACGTGGTACGCGTTCGGCTGGGAATCGATCCTGCTGGAGGCCGGGCTGCTGGCGGTGTTCCTGGGCAACGACCGGGTTGCGCCGCCGGTGCTGGTGATGTGGCTGGCCCGGTGGCTGCTGTTCCGGATCGAGTTCGGGGCGGGGTTGATCAAGCTGCGCGGCGACTCCTGTTGGCGCGATCTGACCTGCTTGTATTACCACCACGAGACTCAGCCGATGCCGGGACCGCTGAGCTGGTTCTTCCACCACCTGCCCAAACCGCTGCACCGGATCGAAGCCGCCGGCAACCATGTTTCCCAACTGGTGGTGCCGTTCGGGCTGTTCGCCCCGCAGCCGATCGCCGGGGTGGCGGCGGCGATCATCGTCGTCACCCAGCTGTGGCTGGTGGCCTCCGGTAATTTCGCCTGGCTGAACTGGGTGACGATCGTCCTTGCTGCCGCCGCGATCGACCAGTCCTGGCTCACGTTTGCGGGCCTGCGGCCCCCGGCGATGCCCGACCCTCCGGTGTGGTTCACCGCTCTGGTGCTGGCTTTCGCCGTCATGGTGGTCGTGCTCAGCTACTGGCCGGTGCGCAACATGGCATCACGTAATCAGCGAATGAACGCCTCGTTCAATCCCTTTCATCTGGTCAACACCTATGGGGCGTTCGGGACGGTCGGGCGCGCCCGCCGAGAAGTGGTGATCGAGGGGACCGCGGACACCGACCTCAGCGAGAAGACGCTCTGGCGGGAATATGAGTTCAAGGGCAAACCCGGTGCCACCGATCGGCTTCCACGGCAGTGGGCGCCGTATCATCTGCGGCTGGACTGGCTGATGTGGTTCGCCGCGTTGTCGCCGGCGTACGCGCGACCGTGGCGAGACGCGCTGCTGCAACGCCTGCTGCGCAACGATCGCGATACGTTGCGGTTGTTGCGGCACAACCCGTTTCCCGACGAACCGCCGCGCTACGTGCGGGCACTGCTCTACGACTACCGCTTCACCACCCCGGCGGAGCGGCGTCGCGATCGGGCCTGGTGGCACCGCACTCTGGTGGGCATCTACCTACCGCCGGTCTCGGCGAGCGGGGTTTCGGGGCGGCCCGGGCCCTGAGCATCGGCCACCCTTCGCCGATCCAGAGCCCGTTTTCGGCGCTACAACTCCAGCAGCACCGTCACCGGTCCGTCGTTGACCAGCTCCACCGACATGTGGGCACCGAACCGGCCGGTCGCCACCTGCGCGCCCAACTGCCGCAGGGTGTCGCCGAACTCAGCGACCAGCGGCTCGGCGACCGAACCCGGCGCCGCGGCGTTCCAGGATGGCCGCCGCCCCTTGGCGGTGTCGGCGTAGAGGGTGAACTGGCTGACGACCAGGATCGGGGCGCCGACATCAGACGCCGAGCGCTCACCGTCGAGAATCCTTAACTGCCAGAGTTTTTCAGCGAGCCGCCGGGCCTTGCCCGTGTCATCGTCGTGGGTGACCCCGACCAGCGCCACCAACCCTTGCCCCGCCGGCGTGATCTCGCCGACGGCCTCGCCGTCGACGCTAACCCGCGCCGACGAGACGCGTTGCACCAGAACCCGCATGCGCCCGATGCTAGGTAGGCTCGGCGGTGCTGCAAGCGGGAGGGGTGGTCACGGTGTCGGTGCTGGTTGCGTTCTCGGTCACGCCGCTCGGGGTGGGCGAGGGAGTCGGTGAGATCGTCGCGGAGGCGGTGCGGGTCGTTCGGGAGTCGGGCCTGCCCAACCGCACCGATGCGATGTTCACCGTCATCGAAAGCGACAGCTGGGCCGAGGCGATGGCCGTGGTGCAGCGGGCGGTGGAGGCGGTGGCGGCCCGATCACCACGGGTGAGCACCGTGATCAAGGCCGACTGGCGAGCCGGCGCAGTCGATGCGATGACCGCCAAGGTGGCATCGGTCGAGCGGCATCTGGCGGCGCCACCACCTAGGTGACCGGTACGTCGAGGATGGGCCTGCCCACGCCGGCGCCGGGTCCGTCGAAGTGCCACCACTCCCCGGAGTAGACGGCCAGGCCGCCGGCGCTCATCGCGTCGCGCAGGGTGGCGCGTTCGGCCGCCGCGGCCGCGCTGATCCCGTCGGCAAATGCCGCGGCGCGGGGCGAGAAGTCGTCGAAGCCGGTGCCCATCTCGACCAGGCGTCCCCGCGCGTCGGCGGTCGTCACGTCGACCGACCGCCCGGTCTCATGGCTGCGGGCGAGCGGGCCCGGGCGGGCCACCCAGGCCGGATTCGGCACCGCTTGAAACATTCGCACCTGCACGTCGTGCGGCCGGTAGCAGTCCCAGAACACCAGCGTTCGGCCCCGGCCGCGCAGCGCATCGGCGGCTGCCGCCAAACCCGGGGCCAGCGACTCGTGCACCAGGCACCGGGCGTCGGTCGGATACAGCTGCACGCCGGTGAAGTTGTTGGCCGTGGCATACCGCAGATCGAGGATCGCATCCGGCACCGCACTGCGGACGTCGACAAAGCCGGCCGCGCGGGCCGCCGGGGAGACCGGCGGGAAGTCGGGGGCGCCCCACGCCGCGCTGGCCCAACCGATGGCCACCAGCAGCGGCACCACCGCCAACGACCTGATCATGAGCCCGCAACCACTATGGTCAGCCGGTTGCCGTCGCGTTCCACCCGCATCCCGGCCCGGCGTGCGACCGCCGCGACGGCCGCGGCGTCGTCCGGCTCGTACCTGCTGGTCGCCAGCGCCCGGGCCAGCCTGCCCTTGTGGGCCTTGTTGAAGTGACTGACGCTCGCCCGCCGGCCGTCGGGGTGCTCGGCGACCACGTCGACGCGGACCGCGCCGGGGATCTTCGCCAGCGCCGCATACGAGCCGGACCGCAGGTCGACGACGAGTTCCGCGGCGGCGATTTCGGCCAGCACCGGTTCCAGCACGGCACGCCAGCGACTGCCCAGGCCCGGCTGCCCGGGCAGCTTCGAGGTTGCCGACAGCCGGTAGGCGGGCACCGGATCGGCTGCCCGCAGCAGCCCGAACAGGGCTGAGCCGACCGCCAGACGGGCTTCGGCACGGGCCGCCGCCGCGCCGCGCAGCGAGTCGACGTCGAGCGCCTCGTACAGCACGCCGGTGTAGCGGTTGATCGCCGGCGCCGTCGGCGCGGAGCGCAACATCGCGTTGCGCTCGATCTCGGCGTCCTGGGTGGCCGAGAGACCCAGCGCGCGCCGGCTGGCGTCGGGATCCGCGGCCAGGGCGACCAGCTCATCGACCAGCGCTGCCCGCAGCTCGGTGAGTTGGGGGGATCCCAGCGCGTCGAGGCGCAGCGGAGGCCCGTCGCCGCCGGCCCGCTTGGTCTCTGACGGTGGCAGCAGCACGATCACAGCGCAGACGTTAACCGAGCCGCGGCGCACACCAGCGCGGTGGCGAGCATCGCCGCGCCGAGGGTGTCGGTGAGGAAGTGATAGCCGCAGGCCACCAGCCCGAGCATGCCCAGCAGGCTCAGCACCGCCGCCAGCATCAGCGCCCAGCGCCGGGCCATCCTCGAACCGGCCACCACGACCATCATGCCCAGCACCGCGACCAGCAGCGCGGTGTGCCCGCTCGGATACTCCAGGTACACCCCGTTGCGGCGGTCGAAGAGGTGTTTGAGAACCTGATTGACCCCGGTGACAACGAACGGGCAGACCAGCACCGCGGCCGCCAACGCCCATTGCCGCCGAAGCAGCGTGACCGTCAGACAGCCCACCAGCACCGCGAACACCAGCCAGCCGCTGGTGAAGGTCAACAGCCACCGCGGTTGTCCACCGATGACCTCACGGGTGCGATGGCTGAACCAGCTGTCAACGGCCGTCGAACCGCGGCCCACCGCCCAGCCCAGAACCAGGGTTGCCAGCACGCCGGCCGCGGGCCACCAGCGCAGTGCGGCGGCGGCCCCTCGGCTCAGGCCGATTTCTGGAACAGCGGCAGCAGCGCCTGACGACGCTGGTCGTTGCCGTCGGCGAGCGCGTGCAGCGCCTGCTCGACCGAGCGCGCCGTCGGGAACTTCGCGTCCTCGTCGAAGTCACCGAGGAGTTCGGCCACCGCCGGGCCCTCGATCAGCGTCCAGTCCACGCCGGCGGCGCGGCAGTCCCCGTCGAGGACGCACAGCAGCCAGATCCCGGCGGCAGCGAACGACGTCACCCCGCTCAAGTCGAGGAGCAGCGGTTCCTTCGCAAGTACGAAGCGCCGCGCCTGCTCACTGAGCTGGTCGACGTTGGTGGCATCGATCCGGCCCCGGATCGTGATCACCGTCGCGAGGTGACGGGAGTGTGCCCGGATCTGCGCGCCACCGCACTGGACGGTGGGGTTGCCCTGCTGACCGATCCGCGCCGTGCCCCGAGTGGTGATCGTGATAGCCATGCCAGCCCCCGCTTCCGCTTGTCTGAGCAGTGCCGGCAGGTGGCCGGCCTCGACATTTCCCGACGTTAGGCGGCGAAGTTAAGGCGCCTCGGGCGCCCGATTAACGCTTTCGTGAGATATCGAAGGGCTCCGTCGCTCCACTGAACGCGCTGATCCGCCCGTCGCGCCCCCGGGCATCGCCGTGGTAGCGCAGTCGGTAGCGCCCGGCCGCGGCGTCGGCGGGCACCGTCCAGGTCACGGTGACGGTCGACCCACGGCCGCCGGCACGGCGCCAACGGAACATCGTCGACCAGTCGCCGTCGTCGGCGACGGTGCACCATCCGTCGGCGGTCTCCCGCTCAACCCGCAGGTAGGTGCCACCGCGGTGCAGGTCGTTGTTCGGGTAGGCGCCGGCGAACACCGCCGTCACCGTGGCCCCCGGCTGGTAGTGGGACCGCGGCGGTTGCACGACGTCCCCGAAGCGGTGACCGGCGGCCGGTTCATCCGGGCGCACCCGGCGGCGTGACCGCCGGGTGCGAGGCGGCGCGGTGGGGGCTGTGCCGACCGGTGCCGGTCGCTGCTCCCGCATCGCGGTGGCCAATCCGGCCACCACCTGTTGCAGCGCCGCCAGCTCCCAGCGCCCGAACATGGTGCTGCCGCCCTCGTAGCGCTGCTCCTCGTACTCCTCCGGTGTGGTCACGTAGTGCAGGTAACCGTTGCTGTAGCCGGCCACCAGTACATCGCGCAGCTCGGCGCCCACGATGGCGGCCACCGTGCGGCGCAACCGCAGCCCCGCCACAATGGTCACCTCGGCGGGGATGCCGATCAGATACAGCTGCCCGATGCGCAGCAGTTGGACCGGGCCACCGTTGGGCATCAGCGTCAGGGCCTTGTTCAGCCGGCTGCCCGGCCCGATCGCCCCCTTGGGGGCGTGCGCGTCGCGCAGGCGCGGAGAGCGCCGGTAGACGGTGTTGGCGACCAGCGCATCGATGATGCGGTTGCGGCCCTGCCTGGTCAGCGGGTGCAGCGGGCCGGGTCCCTCGTCGGTGCCGGCCAGCGCCGCCGCGCCGGCCAGCGCGGGGCCGGTGCGATGGGTTCGGCCGTCGCCGGTGAATTCCGGTGCGACCTCGAAATCCGACAGGTCCACATAGGTGGCCCGCGCGTCGAGGCCGCCGGTGACCTCGACGCCGTGCCCGGTCGTCAGGTCGGTGGCCGCGTCGGCTTGGCGGGCTCCGATGATCCGGGTGTTCTCGAACTCGTCCTCGGTGGGGCCGCTGCCGGGGCGGTGGTTGAGATTGGGCGACATATCGCCGGCGTTGGTCTGGGCGAAGGCCGCGACGAATTCCGGCGGTTCGGGCGCCAGGTAGTCGACGCCGCGGTCGAGGCGCTCCACCTGGTAGGCGGCGTAGCCCTTGTTGTCGCCACTGATCAAGGTGTTGCGGTTGGTCATGGAAGTGCCGTGGGTGGCGAACCAGTTCACCGCGCCGACCAGCCGGCCGTTGCGCTCGATGCGCAGCAGCGTGGTCTGCGGGTCGATGGCGTCGGGAAAATAGGCCCGGTCGGCCGCCGGGTTGCGGGCGAACGCCGAGGGTGAGCGGTTGCTGCTGGCGTCGTGGAGTCGGCCGACGGCAAGGCTCAAGGTGGCGGGGGAGAGGTCGGCGTGCGCGCGGTCGACGGCTTCGCAGATGCCGTCGACGATCGCGGTGAAGGTCTGCGGCCGGAACCCACCGGTGTTGGAGTTGTACAGCCGGTGATCGCCGTAACCGCCTGGGCCGCAATGGGTGTGCGTCGCCGTCAGCATCACGTTACTGAACGTGTACAGCTCGCCGTAGCCGGCGGCGAGGCGCCCGAGTACCTCGTGGTGCACGCTCTCCAGCAGCAGCGGCAGTTCGCAGACGACCAGGAGCAGACGAGCGCCGGTGGTGGCGTCGACGAACACGAAGGCCCGCGCGCGCAGCCGGTTGTGCAGGCCGGACGTTTGCTGGGAGGCCACGCCGTAGCCGAGCATTCCGCACTCGGCCGGCTCGCCGGTGATGTCGGCGATCCCGCGACCCACCCGGTAGTCGTCTGGCATCGGTTCAGTATTCCCAACCGGCGGCAAATTCCCGGCAGGCGCACCCGGCCGGCAACTTCACCGCGGACGGTCCCGCTGCTAGTCTTCGATGGCTGCCGGCCACCGGTTGCGGCTGCCGATCGTCGGAATGCCCCGGCGGGCCCGCGCCCAAGCAGTCGCGACAGCAGAGCCCACCGGCGGAAGAGTGTTGTGCGCAGCGGAGAGATCAAAGCCCTCACCGGGCTTCGCATCATCGCCGCGGTCTGGGTGGTGCTCTTTCATTTCCGGCCGCTGCTGCGGCTGGCGTCGCCTGCGGTCAGCGATGCGCTCGCGCCGGTGCTCGACCGCGGCGCCCAGGGCGTCGACCTGTTCTTCATCCTCAGCGGATTCGTGCTGACCTGGAACTATCTGGAACGGATGGGGGAGTCGTTCTCGGCGCGGGCGACCCTGCATTTCCTGTGGTTGCGGCTGGCCCGGGTGTGGCCGATCTACCTGGTCACGCTGCACCTGGCGCTGTTGTGGGTGATCTTCACCCTGCACGTCGGCCATGTGCCCACCGAAGACCTCAGCCGGCTGACCGCGACCAGCTATGTGCGCCAGGTCCTGCTCGTGCAGTTGTGGTTCGAGCCGTTCTTCGACGGGTCGAGCTGGGACGGGCCGGCCTGGTCCATCAGCGCCGAGTGGCTGGCCTACCTGCTGTTCGGCGGGTTGGTCCTGGTGGTCTACCGGATGATGCGGGCGACGTCGGCGCGGGGCCTGGCCGCGCTGGCGGTCATCGCTTCGCTGCCGCCGCTGTTGTTGTTGCTGGCCACCGGCCAGTTCTACACCCCGTGGAGCTGGCTGCCGCGCATCGTCATGCAGTTCACCGCGGGAGCGCTGGCCTGCGCGGCGGTGCGCAAGCTCGCGCCGAGCGCCCGGGCCCGCCGCGCCGCCGGATACGGCTCCGCGTTGCTCATCGCCGCGACCGTCGGCATCCTGTACTACTTCGATGCGCACCCGATCTCCGGGCTCTACGACAGCGGCGGATTGGTCGACGTGCTGTTCGTGCCGCTGGTGATGGCCCTGGCGGTCGGTACCGGCAGCCTGCCTGCGCTGCTGTCCACTCGGTTGATGGTGTACGGCGGCCAGATCTCGTTCTGCCTGTACATGGTCCACGAGCTGGTGCACACGGCCTGGAACTGGGCCGCAATACAATTCGAGATCGTGTTGGACGAGGGAGCGACCGCGGCCAAGTGGACGGTGTGCGGGCTGTTGGCGACGGCGACGGCGTTGTCGGTGCTGCTGTTCCACGGCGTCGAGGAACCGGGTCGGCGCTGGATGCGCAGGATGATCGGTGCCCGGCCCGAAACGGCGCAGGTGACGCCGTCGGAGGACCCGCTGGCCGCCGCACCGGTCGATGAGATCCTCGATGAGCGCACCGCGGCGGTCCCGGTCAGTGTGTCCTGACACGCTGACCCCGGCCGGCGTGCGCGTGGGTGATCGGGGAGGTGGGCTGTGAGCCGGGTGATGACGTTTGCGGCTTCGCTGCTGACGGTCGTCGTCGCCGTCGTGGTGGGAACCGGGTATCTGGCCCGCGACCACGATTCGACGCGCCACTACGAGACGACGCCGCTGAGCGCCTCGCCGACCCGGATCGCCGTCGTTGGCGATTCCTACACCTCCGGGTATGAAGACACCGGTCGCGGTGCGGCGAACTGGACCGAGCGGGCGTGGCAGATCCTGGCCGGCCGCGGGATCTACGTCAGCGCCGACGTGGGGGCGGAGGGCGGCGCCGGGTACGCCGTGCGCGGCAACCAGGGCGGTCTGTTCGGGGATCTGACGGCACGGGTGGTGCAACCCGACGACGCACTGGTGGTGTTCTTCGGCTCGCGCAACGACCAGGACGTCGAACCGGGGGAGCTGAGCCGGTTGGTTGCCGACACCCTGGCGCTGGCCCGGCGGACCACCCCGGCGGCCCGGATGCTGGTGATTGGGCCGCCGTGGCCCACCGCTGAGGTACCCGGCAACGTATGGCGGATCCGCGACATCCTGAGCTCCGAGGCCCGCGTGGTCGGCGCGGAGTTCGTCGACCCGCTGGCCGAACGCTGGTTCGTCGGCCGTCCGGATCTGATCGGTCCCGACGGTGTGCATCCCACCGACGCCGGACACGCCTACATGGCCGACAAGATCGTGCCGCTGATCGCCGGCCAGTTGCCCAAGCGGACCTGACACAACCGCCCGGATCCTTACGATCCAGGGATGGGTGCGATGCGGGTGTTGGTCACCGGGGGAACCGGATTCGTCGGCGGCTGGACTGCCAAGGCGATCAGTGACGCCGGGCATGCCGTGCGGTTTCTGGTTCGCAACCCGGCCGGCTTGCACACCAGCGTCGAACGCCTGGGCGTCGACGTCTCGGATCACGTCGTCGGTGACATCACCGATGCGGGGTCGGTCCGGCGCGCGCTGGACGGCTGCGACGCCGTCGTGCACGCGGCTGCGCTGGTCGCCACCGATCCGCGCCAGAACGAACAGATGATGGCGACCAATTCCGTGGGCGCCCGCAACGTGCTCGGCGGCGCGATCGAGGTGGGTCTGGATCCGATCATCCACGTCTCGAGCTTCACCGCGCTGTTCCGCCCCGGCCTGCGCACCCTGAGCGCCGACCTGCCGGTCGCCGGCGGGACCGACGGCTACGGCCGGTCCAAGGCCCGTGAGGAACGCTATGTGCGCGGCCTTCAGGACGACGGCGCCCCGGTCACCATCACCTACCCCGGCATGGTGCTGGGTCCGCCGGTCGGCGACCGGTTCGGTGAGGCCGGCGAAGGCGTGCGGGCCGCGTTGCAGATGCGCCTGATTCCGGGTCGCAGCGCAGCCTGGCTGGTCGTCGACGTCCGCGACCTGGCGGCGGTGCACGTGGCGCTGCTCGAGCCCGGCCGCGGTCCGCGCCGGTACATGGCCGGTGGCCACCGGGTGCCGCCGCAGCGGTTGGCAGGACTACTCGGTGCGGTCTCCGGTGCGCCCCTGTTCGCCGTGCCGGTGCCCGACGTCGCATTGCGCTGGGCCGGGCGGCTGCTGGATCAGGCCGGGCGGGTGCTGCCGATCACCACCCCGATCACCGAGGCGGGCATGCAGTACTACACCCAGATGCCGGCCTCCGATGATTCGCCGGCCGAACGGGAGCTGGGGGTGGTGTTCCGTGATCCGCGGGAGACGCTGGCCGATACGGTAGCGGCGATCCGCGGTTGATCGCCTCACCCGGAAGCGGTGGTACGGAACCTGTCTCGGTAGGCCTTCGGTGAAATGCCGAGGTGGTTGGCGAACACCCGCCGCAGCGTCTCGGTGCTGCCGAAACCTGCCAGCCGCGCCGTCTCGGCGACGCTGTGGCCGGCATCGAGAGCGCCCCGCGCGATGTCGATCCGGACGGACTCGACATAGCGCGCCGGGGTGGTGCCCAGCTCGGCGCGAAACAGGCGCGTTAGCTGACGGGTACTCAACGAGGCTTGTGCGGCAAGAGCTTTCACGCTGTGCGGGGCCCCGGGATCGGCAGCGATCGAATCGAGAACGCCCCGTAGCGCCGAGCCCGCCGGAGGATCGGCCTCCATGAGGACGGAGAACTGCGATTGGCCACCGGCCCGTTTGAGGTAGACCACCAGGGTGCGGGCGACCTCACGGGCCAGCTCGGTGGCGTAATCCTGCTCGACCAGGGCCAGCGCCAGGTCGATCCCCGACGACACTCCCGCCGAGGTGAAGAGGTCGCCGTCGCGGACGAAGATGGCATCCGGTTCGACGTCGATGTCGGGGAACGCGCGGGCCAGCCGCCCGGCGTGGCGCCAGTGGGTGGTCGCGCGACGGCCGCTGAGCAGCCCGGCCCGGGCCAGGATGAACGCGCCGGTGCACACCGACGCCAGTCGCCGGGTGCGCGGTGCGATCAATTTCAGCGCGTCCACCAGGTCCGGATCGATCGGCCGCCCGACCAATTCGTCGCCGCCTGCGACCATCACCGTGTCAGCGCAATCGAGTGAGGAGATTCGGGTGCTGACGGTGAGCGGTATACCGACCGAGGTCCGCACCGTCTGACCGTCGACCGACGCGACCGTCAGCCGGTAGTCGGCGCCGAATCGGTTGGCTTCGGCGAATACTTCGGCGGGACCGGCGACGTCCAACAGTTTCACGCCGTCGAAGACGACGAGCAGCACCGTCTTGCTCACTGAACCGCCCTCATACCTGTGGCATTCGTTTGCCTAGTTTGCGCTCGGGTTAGCCGTTCGGTCGGGGGTCCGGTCGCGAGCAAGTGCCTCCAACACACCAATACCCGACACCGCACCGTCCGCGCATCGTCGGCCTCCACTCGACGGAGATCAGTCTGCTGCGATCGTGCGCTGGCCGCGATGGTCATTTCCGCCATGCATGCCACAGGATGCGACGTGTTTCCCGGTGGCGCGGGTCGTCATGACGCATTCCTTTCACCGGCCGTCCTGGTAGGCGGGTGTTCCCAGCACTTGCCTCCGGTAGTCGCTCGGAGTGGTCGCGTGTCGACGTCGCATCACCGTGGCGAGGTGTTGGGAACTGGCGAAGCCGCACCGGTGCGCGATCTCGGTGACGCTCAGCGACGAGGTCGCGAGCAGTTCACACGCCCGCACAAACCGGCGGTTCATCAACCAGCGGCGCGGCGGCTCGCCGGTGGCGTCTCGAAAGAGTGTGGTGAGGCGCGCCACCGACAGGCATACTGACGCAGCGATCTCGCCGAGATCAAGCTCCTCGGCGAGGTGCGACTCGAGGTATTCGATGGTCCGCCGGAGACGCCAATCGTGGTAGCCGGCACCGATCGTCGGCGACTGGGTTCGGGAGCCGGAGACGCTGGAATGCCGGCGCAGCAGACCAGTCACCAGCTGTTGGCCCAGGGCATCCAACATCATCCGGGAAATCTTGTCGCTGCATGACATTTCACGGAGGATCTGCCGAAAGACGAATTCTACGAACGGATCGTGGGAGCACATCGGATCGACGAGGGTGACTGTCTGGCCGACGGCCAGCAAACCGCTGTCGACGGCCAGCCGCTCAACCATGGCGTGCCGTACGTAGACATGCAGATAGGTGAACGGCTGCACCGAGGTGAACAGTGCACGCGGCTGCTCCCCGGCTACGACCATGTTCATGTGAAACGGTGGATGCAGGCGGCTCCATTTCAGCCGGCCGTTGCCGAAGTAGGTGTGGTGGTGGTGCCCGGTGATCGGCATCGCGATGACGTCGGTGTATCTGTCTGCGCTGCAGCACAGTTCGTAGTACGGCCGGTCCCGGAACCGCCAGATCGCCGCCGATAACGACCCGTCCGGTGTGGCGAGGCGGCTTTCCGGGGCAAAGCCCAATCGGTGCGCGATCGAATCAGGTATCGATATCGGCGGTGCCGTCACTCCAGCAGTGTCCGCTTCGATTCCGTCCACGCACTGGTGTCGATGCGACATCTTTCCCACAACAGCCGACATCGCCAGCGGGCGCTGGCGGCCGCCTCGACGCAGGCACGCGTCTGGTGTACATGCCGCTCGTCACAGACACGCCTCGGCACCCCCGGTTTTGGTAAGACCACGGGGGCGGTCACGGCGCTCGGTGCCGCGCCGACGTAATCACGGTCAGCAGAGGAGAAGTCATGCAGTTGTTCTGTCACCCCGGCGCAGCCGCCGGGGGGCCCGCGGCCCGGATCCGGTTGGGTGTCGCCGCGGGCGCCGCGGCCGCTGGCGCGAGCGTCGTCGTCGGTGCGCTACCCGCGCCCGAGCCGGACATGGCACAGATTCGCCGAGAGGTAGCACTGACCGCCGGCCGATTCGACGTCACCGACCCGGTCCCGGTTGTTCCCAGCGCGACCGGAGCTGACGCGTTCACGATCGGCGGCTTCACCTTCGACCCGGTCGTCGGCGACGACGAGGGTTTCGCCCTCATCCACCCGCTCACCAGCGCTCCGCCCCTGTTGACCTTGGGCGGCGGAGTCGTATTCGGCGGCCCCATGGCCGCCCAGGAGTTCGAAGTGTTTGACCCCTCCGACGGCACCGACCTCGGCAGGATCGACACCAGCGCGGTCGTGACGAACCTGGCAGGCTTCACCAATACCCAATTCACCGTCACCGGCGCGCCCTCCGCGACCGATGTGGCTCTCCCGACGGTGGGATCGGTCTACGACGTGTTCAATTTTGGTGCCGGCTACGCGAACGTCTACACCGCGACCCCGGGTGCCGACGACGGTCCGGACACCGTCACCGACACCTTCGTGACGCCGTTCGGGAACATCGATCTGACTCCGCTGTTCGGCGGTATCGACGCTGCCGCGCTGCTGCAGCCCGGCGACGCCTTCGCCGCGCTGGAAGCCGGAGCAGCCGGCGGGGGCGAGGATGCCTTCGCGATCGGCGGGTTCACCCTGGACCCGTTCACCAACACCGGCGGCTCCACTGTGGAGGGCTTCGCCCCGGTCGTACCCCTGACTGGCGCCGCGCCGTTCCTGAACATCGGGGGCGGTTCGATCGAAGATGTCACCAGCGGCGGAATCGTCCTGGCTCCCCAGAGCTTCGACGTCTACAGCGGTTCCGGCGATGCGGCCACGCAGATCGGCACCATCGACACTGCCGTGCACGTGAGCAATCTGTTGGGGCTGACCAACACCCAGCTGATGGTCGTCGACGCCACCTCGGCCGACGGGGGCAGCACTGACGCTCTGCCGGTGGTGGGGACCGTGTACGATGCTTTCAATTTCGGCGGTGGCTTCGCGAACGTCTACACCGCCACGCCGGGGGCCGACGGTGTCGTTACCGACACCTTCATCACCCCGTTCGGGAGCATGGACTTGAGCTCATTGTTCGGTGGTATCAACGTGGCAGACACGCTCAACCCGGGTGATGCGTTCACAGGCTTCGCCGATACGGCGATCGGCAAAGCTGCTTTCAGCATCGGCGACACCACGTTCGACCCGTTCACCGGGTCGGGGGACGACGCGACCGAGGGCTTCGCTCCGGTCTTTCAGACGATCGGTGTCCCGCCGCTGCTCAACATCGGCGGCGGTCCCGTCGTAGACGTGGAAGTCCTGCTCGGCCAGTGTTAGCAGGACAGAGGTGCCGGGCAGGGTG
>NZ_LZJK01000153.1 GCF_001667945.1 Mycolicibacter sinensis
ACCCCCACCCCCTGCACCAGCGGCACCCCCTGCCAAGCCCAGATCCAGGCCGATGTGCGCAGCGCCGCCCAACGCAACCACGACGCCCTGACCGCCATGGGCCGCGCCCTGCTGACCAGCGCAGACCTCGGCCAGCACAACGGACTACCCGCGACCATCATCGTCTCGACCACCCTGACCGATCTGGAATCCGGCACCGGCAAAGCCCATACCGGCGGCGGCAGCTGGCTACCCATGCGCGACGTGATCGCCCTGGCCTCCCACGCCCACCACTACCTGCGGATCTACCACGGCGCCAAAGAACTGGCACTGTTTCACACCAAACGCCTAGCCACACCAGCCCAGCGCATCGTGCTGTATGCCAAAGAACGCGGCTGCAGCCACCCGGGCTGCCCCATCCCCGGCTACCTGTGCGAAGTCCACCACGACAACGACTACGCCAAAACCGGGCGCACCGACATCGACACCCTCAGCCTGCGCTGCGGCCCCCACCACCAACTGCTCACCTCAGGCGGCTGGACCACCCGCAAACTCCACAACGGCACCACCGAAACCCTGCCACCACCACACCTCGACCACGGCCAACCCCGCACCAACCACTACCACCACCCTGAAAAACTCTTGCGCGACAGCGAAGACGACGACGTGCCCTAGTCACTGTCGGTAGCCTGCCGTAGCGTCCGGAGGCATGAAGACCGAGGCGTTGACCGCCGATTTCGTCGCAGAAGAATTCCGGTATGTAGCTGCCGGCGCGAAACGCCGCGCCGCATTTCCGGCGAAAGACTTCGTTCCCGGCCTCCAGGACATCACCGTCCCCGGCCTCGATGACCTGGCCAGCCTGCTGGCGTCGGCTCGCGGCTGGGGAGAGGTCGGAGGCCAGGACGAATGGTGGCGCGTCACGTTCGACGAACACATGATTGAGACGGATTCAGCAGACATCCCGAACACCATCACCTTCCAGCGGACACGTCATAACCCGCGCACCGACTTCGATGCGTACCTGGCGCTACGTGGTACCGACCCGATCCTGTGGGCCTACGGCCGTGTGGACAGAAACCGGAGCGAGGAGAAGCTGTCGCATGTCAGCAGTGCGATGGTTGGCCTGCGGATGATGTGGGAATCAATCACATTGTGCACCGGCGAATATGAAAGCAAAGGGTTCGTGGCGGACATGAACTCCTGGCTTATGCGGGTGATCTACCGGAGAAACGGCGAGAACGAGTTTGAGTTTCGTACCCCCTGCCGGTTCCGGCAACCCGAAACGTGGGCGCCGCGTTGGGAGACCGTGGCGCGTCCCGCCAACAGATGCGTCGCTCAAGTCGGGCACCGCCGCAAGCATCGGCACGCCGACGGGCCTTAACCGCCTACAGCGGGGTCACATAGGCCGAGCTGATCCCGCCGTCCACCAAAAACGTCGAGCCGGTGATAAACGATGCGTCGTCGCTGGCCAAAAACGCCACTGCGGCCGCGATCTCTTCCGGCTCGGCGAAGCGGCCCACCGGTACGTGCACCAGCCGGCGCGCCGCCCGTTCGGGGTCGGCGGCGAAAAGCTCTTGCAGCAGAGGAGTGTTCACCGGCCCGGGGCACAGCGCGTTAACCCGGATTCCCTGTCGGGCGTACTGCACTCCGAGCTCCCGCGACATGGCCAGCACACCGCCCTTGGAAGCGGTGTAGGAGATCTGCGATGTCGCCGAGCCCATCACCGCCACGAACGACGCGGTGTTGATGATCGAGCCACGCCCGGCCGGCGTCATGTGCCGCAGTGCCGCCCGGCAGCACAGGTACACCGATTTCAAGTTGACGTCCTGAACCCGTTGCCAGGCAGGCAGTTCGGTGTTTTCGATCAGGTCGTCGTCGGGCGGGGAGATACCGGCGTTGTTGAAGGCGATGTCGACCGCGCCGAACGTCGCGGCCGCGGTGTCGAATAGCGCGTCGACCTGCGTCTGATCGGAGACGTCGACCGGCACGAACAGACCGTCCAACTCATCGGCGATCGCGGCGCCCGCCGACGGGTCCAGGTCGCCGACCACGATGCGGGCGCCCTCGGAGTGCATGCGCCGGGCGGCCGCCAGGCCGATTCCGCCGCCCGCACCGGTCACCACGGCAACCCGCCCGGCCAGGCGCTGGGTCAGATCGGTCACTCACATCTCCTTCACTGCGATGAATACGTTCTTGGTGTCGGTAAAGGCCAGGGGGGCATCCGGACCCAGCTCGCGGCCCAGCCCCGATTGTTTGAAGCCCCCGAACGGGGTGTTGAAGCGGACCGAGGAATGCGAATTCACCGACAGATTGCCGGCTTCCACCGCCCGCGACACCCGAAGCGCCCTCGAGAGGTCGTCGGTCCAGATCGACCCCGACAGCCCATACACCGTGTCGTTGGCCAGCGCCACGGCGTCGGCTTCGTCCTCGAACGGCAATACCGTCACCACCGGGCCGAAGATCTCCTCGGTGACGCAACGGTCGGTGGGCGCCGGGGTCAGCACTGTCGGCGGGAACCAGAACCCAGGGCCGTCCGGCGCCTGACCACGAAAGGCGACCGGCGCGTCATCGGGCACATACGAGGCCACCTTCTCCCAGTGTGGCCGCGACACCAGCGGACCCATCTCGGTGTCGCGCGAGGTCGGGTCGCCGACGACGACACCGGACACGGCGGGCTCCAGCAGCTCCATGAAACGGTCATAAACGTTGCGCTGCACCAGGATCCGGCTGCGGGCGCAGCAGTCCTGCCCGGCGTTGTCGAACACGCCGTAGGGCGCCGTCGCCGCCGCCCGCTCCAGGTCGCAGTCGGCGAACACGATGTTGGCGCTCTTGCCGCCGAGCTCCAACGTGACCCGCTTGACCCCGGCCGCCGCGGTGGCCAGCACCCGGGTGCCGGTGACGGTGGAGCCGGTGAACACGATCTTGGCCACCTCCGGGTGGGTGACCAGCCGCTCCCCCACCACCGCGCCCGGGCCGGGCAGCACCTGCACAAGGTCCGGCTCCAAACCGGATTCGACGGCCAGCTCGCCCAGCCGCAGGGTGGTCAGCGGAGTCCACTCGGCGGGCTTGATCAACACCGCGTTCCCGGCGGCCAACGCCGGGGCGAAGCCCCACGCGGCGATCGGCATCGGGAAGTTCCACGGGGTGATGATCCCCACCACGCCGAGCGGCTCGTGAAAGGTCACATCCAACCCGCCGGCCACCGGTATCTGTTGACCCGACAACCGTTCCGGGCTGGCCGCGTAGAACTGCAGCACGTCGCGGACATGGCCGGCTTCCCACTCGGCGGCCGCCACCGGATGACCGGCGTTGGTCACCTCCAGTGCGGCCAGCTCCTCGACGTGGGCGTCGACCACCGCGGCGAAGGCCCGCAACGCCGCCGCCCGCTCGGCCGGCGCGCGCCGCGCCCATCGCTTCTGCGCTGCCTGCGCTCGGCGCACCGCGTCGTCGACCGCGGCGGCGTCGAGGTGCTCGACGGCGGTGAACACCTTCCCGGTGGCCGGGTTGACTAAGTCGTGGGTCATCGGTTCACCTGTGCATAGTTGCGCGCCGCGTCCACGATCGCGGTGAACAAACGCAGGTCCTCGCGTGACGCCTCCGGATGCCATTGGACCGCGACCACGAAATCCTCCCCGGGGAGCTCGATCGCCTCGATGACACCGTCGTCATCGCGCGCGCTGACCACCAGCTTGTCACCCAGCTCGGCGATCGCCTGGTGGTGGTAGCACTGCACTACGCAGGTTTCGCCGATCAACTCGGCCAGCCGGGTACCGGCCACGGTGCGCACCGGCATCGGGGTGAACACGCCGTTGCCGGCCCGGTGGCCGGCGTTGCCGAGCACGTCGGGCAGATGCTGGTGCAGCGTCCCGCCGAATGCGACATTGAGCACCTGGGCACCGCGGCAGATCCCCAGCACCGGCAGCCCGCGCCGCAGCGCCTCGGCCAGCAGTGCGAACTCCCAGGCGTCCCGCGTCGGGTCGGGCCGATCGGTTTCGGCGTGCGCGGCCTGGCCGTAGCCGGAGGGGTCCAGGTCCCTGCCGCCGGTGATCACCAGGGCGCAAACCCCGTCGAGCACCCGTGCGGCGATCTCGGGCGTCACCGGCTGCGGCGGCAGCAGCACCGCGATACCGCCGGCGGCGGTGATGCCCTCGAGGTAATCGGCGGGCAGCAAGCCGGCGCGCACATCCCACACACCGGTCTGCGCCCGGTCCAGGTAGGTGGTCAAGCCGACCACCGGGCGATCGGGTTCAGAACCGTTCAAAACCCCGGACCCTTTCCCAGTCCGTCACCGCGGTGTTGAACGCGTCCAACTCCACCCGCGCGCCGTGCAGGTAGTGCGCGACGACGTCATCGCCGAACGCCTTGCGCGCCACCGTGGATTCGGCGAACGCCTCGGCAGCCTCGGCCAGCGTCGAGGGCAGGTGCGGCAATCCGGCGCGGTAGGCGTCACCGTCGACCGGGTCGGGCAATTCCAGATCATTGTCAATCCCGTGCAGGCCCGCCGCGATCAGCGCCGCCACCGCCAGGTAGGGGTTGACGTCGCCGCCGGGTACCCGGCACTCCACCCGCAGCGAATCACCGTGGCCGACGACCCGCAATGCGCAGGTGCGATTATCCAGGCCCCACCCGATCACCGTGGGAGCGAAACTGCCGCCGACGAATCGTTTGTAGGAGTTGATGTTCGGCGCGTAGCACAGCGTCAGCTCCGCCAAGGTGGCCAACACGCCGGCCAGAAAGCTGCGGAACAACGCCGACATGCCGTGCGGGGCAGCCGGATCGGCGAACACCGCGGTGCCTTCGCTGCTGCGCAGCGACAGGTGCACATGGCAGCTGTTGCCTTCGCGTTCGTCGAATTTGGCCATGAACGTCAGGCTCTTGCCGTGTTGGTCGGCGATCTCCTTGGCACCGCTCTTGTAGACGCTGTGGTTGTCGCAGGCGACCAGCGCCTCCTCATAGCGGAAGGTGATCTCCTGCTGGCCGGTGTGGCACTCGCCCTTGACGCCCTCGCAGCGCATGCCCGCACCGGCCATGCCCAAGCGGATGTCGCGCAGCAGCGGCTCCAACCGGGTACCGGCGACCAGGCCGTAGTCGGCGTTGTAGTCCGTCCCGGGTGTCAGGCCGCGATAACCACCAGCCCACGCCTGCCGGTAGCTGTCGTCGAAGACCAGGAACTCGAGTTCGGTTGCCGCGTAAGCCACCAGCCCGCGCTCGGCCAGCCGCGCGATCTGCCCCGCCAGGATCTGGCGGGGCGCCACCGTGACCGGGTTACCGTCCGGCCAGAAGGCGTCGGCCAGCACATGGGCGGTGCCGGGCAGCCACGGGATGCGCCGCAACGTCGTGAAGTCGGGTCGCAGCACCAGGTCGCCGTACCCGGTGCCCCAGTCCGCGATCGGGTAGCCGGGAACGGTGTTCATCTCGACGTCGACCGCCAGCAGGTAGCTGCAGCACTCCACGCCGTGCCCGGCGACCTCGTCGAGGAAGTGCTGCGCCGCGACCCGCTTACCGACCAGCCGGCCCTGCATGTCGGTGAGCGCCACCACCACGGTGTCGATCTCGCCGCATCCGACCAGCTGCTGCAGTTCGACTTGGGACAGCATCGCGGGCCGGGTCATTGTGCTCCTTCACCGACGACGGTCCCCCCTGACGTTGAGTGCTGTCAGGCTACCCGCCCGCCGTCAGCCGATCGGCTCCAGCCGACGGAACTGCTGCGACCGATAGCAGTCGGCGCACGTCGATCGGCGGATCTTGCCGCTGGTGGTGATCGGCAGTGAGCCGGGGGCGACCAGCACGAGATCGGCGACCCGTACCCCGTGTGATCGCGAAACGGCTGCGGCGACATCCTTTTTCAGCGTCTGTATCCGCTGCGCTTCCTCATCCGGGGTGCCCCGGCTCTTGATTTCGGCGATGACGACCAACTGCTCGCGCCCGTCCCCGGTCACCGGCACCGCCGCGACCCGGCCTCCGGTGAGTTCCTGCACGGTGGCTTCGATGTCGTCGGGGTAGTGGTTGCGGCCGTCGACGATCAACAGGTCCTTGATGCGGCCGACGACCAGCAGCTCACCGTCGTAGATGACGCCCAAATCCCCGGTGCGCAACCACGGCTGCGCCGGTGTGCCCGGGGTCGGGACGTCGAGCCGCCCGCCGAAGGTGCGCTCGGTCGCCTCCGGGTTGTGCCAGTACCCGCTGGAGACATTGGGCCCGTGGATCCAGATCTCCCCGACTTGACCGTCTGGCCGCTCGGTACGCGTCTCGGGGTCGACGATGCGCACCGTGCAGGCGCGCGGGGCACCGATGCTGACCAGGTCGGCGCCGGCGGGGTCAGCTGTTGCGGTGCCGGCCACCAGCTTCTCGTAGTCGAGCCGGACGGTCACCGGCCGGTTCGCGCGCGGCGCCGAAGCCACGTAGACCATCGCTTCGGCCAGCCCGTAAGACGGCGCCAGTACATTGGCCGGCAGGTTGAAACGGGCGAACCGCTCGGTGAACCGGCGGATGGTCGCTGCGTGGATGCGTTCGCTGCCGGACAAGATGGTGTGCACGCCACTGAGATCCAGACCGGCCATGTCCTCATCGGTGGTGCGGCGCGCGGCCAACTCGAAGGCGAAGTTCGGCCCGGCGGTGAACGAGCAGGGGTTGATCGCCAGCTGCTGGATCCAGCGGGCCGGTTTCTGCAGGAAGCCGATCGGGCTCATCACCACCGATTGGCGGCCCAGGGTGACGGCGCCCATGACGCCGAGCAGCAGGCCCATGTCGTGGTAGAACGGCAGCCACGACACCAGGGTCAGGTCGGCCGGTGCCTCTCCCCCCTCGTCGGCGAAGTAATCGGCCAGCACCTGCTCGATGTTGGCGAAGACGTTGCGGTGCGAGACGACGACGCCGCGCGGCGAGCCGGTCGAGCCGGAGGTGTACTGCAGCAGCGCGGTCTTGGTGGTCAGCGCCCCGGCCCCGTTCCAGGTCACCGGCGAGTCGAGGTCGAGCAGATCCATCTCGATGATCGCCGGCGGGTTTCCGCCCAGGGCACCGATGCACGCCTGAATGTCGCCGACGACCGCCGACGTGGTGAGCACCGCTGCCGGTGCACAGTCCTTGAGGGCCGCCGTGACCCGCTCATCGTGGCTGCCGAACGCCGGCACCGGCAGCGGCACCACGATGCAGCCGGCTTCCATCGCACCGAAGAAGCCGGCGATGTACTCCAGGCCCTGCGGTGCGAGCAGCGCGACACGGTCGCCCGGCGATGCCACCGCGGCCACCTCGACGGCGATGGACTCGGTGCGCTGGGCGATCTGTGACCAGGTCAGTGTCTCGGCGTAGCCGGCTGGATCGACCTCGTAGTCGATAAAGGTGTACGCCGGTCGGTCCGGCCACTGCTGAGCACGTTCACGCAGCAGTGCCGGTATCGAATGTCCCCACGACAACACTTGCACCCCCCAAAGGATGATTATTCGATTTTTGTGAAGCCGACGCCCCCGATGACGCTCGGCTATGCCGAAAATACTCTTCCCGCCGACCCCTACCAGGTACTGGCCCGCAACACGATCTCCATCGCAAGTTGCGCAGTGAACTCGCTCGCGCTGCGGCGCCCCGGCAGCATAACCAGGCGGTGGTCGCCGTAAACGAACCGCTGGCTGGCGCTGGCCACCGAGGCCGAGGCCCGGGAACTGACCAGAACGGTCGTGTTGATCTCCACCGGTGGGCAGCGTTCGTCGCGGATCGCCCCGTTCAGATCCGGCGCCCGCGGATGTCCCCGGTCAAGCACCACCAGGCCGGTGAAGCGGTCCGGGCGCGTCGCCGCAAGCTCCCAGGCATTGTCACCACCGGTGCGGTCACCGACGAGCACGCCGCACTGGACTCCCAGCGAATCGAGGATTCCGACCACGGACTTCGGCGTCAGGCGCGGGTCCGCGCCGATCACGATGGTGCGCAACGACGCGGTGTGCAGCCGCTGACAGACGGCGTCGTACGAGGTAAGCGGATGTTGGGCGGCCGCGAGCACGACGACGACGGGCCCGGTGTGCGGGCCGGCGATATCGACCGGGATCGGAAACCCGTCGATGGTCATCATCGTGCCAGGCATTTCCGCAACGCTACAGCCAGCGGGCCCGCATCGGTGCGATTTTCGCAGGTCCTCAGCAGCTCGACAGTAAACAGCCGGGAAATCACACGAGTGTGAGGATCTCGGCGCCCTCGTCGGTGACCACCAGGGTGTGCTCGAACTGAGCGGACCAGCGCCCGTCGCTGGTCACCACCGTCCAGTCGTCGTCCCAGATCTCGTAGTCCAGGCCGCCGAGGTTGATCATCGGCTCGATGGTGAAGGTCATTCCCGGCTCGATGACGGTGTCGACCTCGGGTTGGTCGTAATGCAGCACCACCAACCCGTTGTGGAACGTCGTGCCGATGCCGTGCCCGGTGAAGTCACGGACCACGTTGTAGCCGAATCGGTTCGCGTAGGCCTCGATGACCCGACCGATCACCGAGAGCGCGCGGCCGGGCTTGACCGCCTTGATCGCGCGCATCGTCGCCTCCCGGGTGCGCTCCACGAGCAGCCGGTGTTCCTCGGAAACGTCCCCGGCCAGAAAGGTGGCGTTGGTGTCGCCGTGGACGCCGTCGATGTAGGCGGTGACATCGATGTTGACGATGTCACCGTCGGCGATCACCGTCGAGTCCGGGATACCGTGGCAGATCACCTCGTTCAGCGACGTGCAGCACGACTTGGGAAAGCCCTTGTAACCCAACGTCGATGGGTAGGCGCCGTGGTCGACCATGTAGTCGTGGGCGATGCGGTCCAGGGCATCGGTGGTAACCCCCGGGGCGACGGCCTTGCCCGCCTCGGCCAGCGCGCCCGCCGCGATCCGGCCCGCGACCCGCATCTTCTCGATCACCTCAGGGGTCTGCACCCACGGCTCGCTGCCCTCGGCGGCGGTGGAGCGGCCGACGTACTCCGGGCGCGGGATCGAGCGGGGCACCGGCAGCGTCGGAGACACCACACCGGGAGAAAGCGGGGCACGAACGGGCATTACGCCAGCTTAACGGCCCGCTAGCGGCGCAGCCGCTGCCGGCTGAGCCAGGGCCGCCGTGGGCCCCGGATGTCCACCGACCCGCACACCACGCGTCCGGCCAGCACGACATGCGGTGTGCCCTCGGCGGGGGCGTCCTTGCGGTGGTCTTTGGCGCTGCCGCCATAGACCTCGACGTCGTCGATCGAGGCGCTCGCTCCGTCGGGCAGCCGGATGCCGACGGAGCCGAATCGCATATCCAGTTCCATGACGACCACCGGCCCGGCGAAACGCGCCCTGGTGAGGTCGAGGTCGACAGACCCCAGGCGCCGCACCAACGCCAGCCGGGTCGGCACGATCCATTCGCCGTGCCGCTTGAGCGAGCCGGCCCAGCCGCGCAGTTCGACCCGGTCGGCCGCCGAGGTGACGATGGCGCGCGGCCCGGGCAGGTCCCCGATCAGCGTGTCGAGCTCGGAGCGCAGCCTGGCCTGCGACACCTGCGCCGCCCGTTCCTCGAATTCGCCGATGTCGATCAGCCCGAGGGAGACCGCATTGTGCAGGCGGCGCAGCGTGCCGTTGCGGTCCGCATCCGAGATGCGCAGCACCGCCGCCACGTCGTCATCAATGCCGGTCATGGCATCTCAACTTACCGCTGCCGGCGGGGGCGCGCCTTTAGAGCAGGAAGTTGTCCGGCAGCGAATCGAACATCACCTTGGTCATCCGCACCGCGTACTGCGAGCTGCCGCCGCCGACGATCAGCGCGGCGAATGCCATGTCGCCGCGGTAGCCGGCGAACCAGGAATGCGATCCGCCGGCGAATTCGGCCTCACCGGTCTTACCGAACACCGGCCCGCAGCCGGCGATGTCGCGCGCGGTGCCGTCGGTGACCACCAGGCGCATCATCTGACGCAGACCGTCGAGCATCTCCTTGCTCACCGGAGGAGCCTCCGGGCCGTTGACCGCGGTGGGCCGTCCCTGGATCAACCGGGGCACCGGGGTCTTGCCGGCGGCCACCGTCGCCGCGGCCAGCGCGACACCGAACGGGCTGGCCAGCACCTTGCCCTGCCCGAATCCGTCCTCGGTGCGTTCGGCCAGATCCACCGTCGGCGGCACCGAACCGGTGACCGTGGTGATGCCGTCCACCAGGTAGTCCACCCCGATCCCGTAGCGGCTGGCGGCCTGCGACAGCGCCCGCGGCGGCATCCGGCTGGCCAGTTCGGCGAAAGTGGTGTTGCACGAGTTGGCAAAGGCCCGCGACATCGACACCAGGCCGAGGTCGAACCCGCCGTAGTTGGGAATGGTGCGCTGGCCGATGTCGAGTTCGCCGGGACAGCCCACCATCGAATTCGGGGAGGCCATGTCGCGTTCGATCGCCGCGCCGGCGGTGACCATCTTGAACGTCGACCCCGGCGGGTACAGGCCGGTGGTGGCGACCAGCCCGTCGGCGTCGGCGGCAGCATTCTGGGCAACCGCGAGCAGCTCGCCGGTCGATGGCTTGATCACCACCATCATCGCCTTGTCACCGCGGGTGTTGACCGCGTTCTGAGCGGCGCGCTGCACCGATCGGTCCAGGCTGATGGTCAGCGACGGCGCCGGCGACGGGTCGACCTCATGCAGCACCGCGACGTCGACACCGTTCTGATTGACGCTCACGACGCGCCAGCCCGCCTCGCCCTCGAGTTGCGCCGCGACGGCCTTCTTCACCTCGCCGATGAGCGCCGGGGCGAAACGGTCATCGGTGGGCAGCAGATCCGGACGCGGGGTGATCACCACCCCGGGCAGGTGGGCGATGGCGGCTTCGACACGGTCGTGGTCGTTCTTGCGCAGCGTGATCAGGTCCAGGGGGGTGATCGAGGAGCTGGCCTGTTCGGCCAGCCACTGCGGGTCGCCCAGGGTGTCGTCGAACGGCCGCAGCGCCTCGACCACCGCGCGCGCCGTGCGCATCAGGTTCTGCCCGGCCCGGCCGGCATCCAGCTCGTAGTGGTAGACGTAGCCGGGCACCAGCACGTCGGTGCCGCCGGCCTCGTTGACCGAGGCCCGCCGCGGCGGGTCGGCCCGCAGCGCGAACGTCTGGTGCTCGCCCAGCCGGGGGTACAGGCCGGTGGCCGTCCAGCGGACCGCCCAGTGACCTTCGTTGCGCACCATCTTGAGCTGGCCGTCGTAGGACCAGGTCCGGTTCTTCGGCAGCTGCCAGGTGTAGCGGTAGGACACCGTCCCGGTGTCGTCGTTGTAGCGCGCGCCCAGTACCTGCGCGTCGAGGTGTTCGGCCTGCAATCCGGCCCAGGCGGCGTTGAGGGCACTGCGGGCCGTGGAGGGGTCGTCGCTGAGTTCGGCGGCGGCGGCCGTGTCGCCGGTGGCCAGCGCGGCGAAGAACCGCTCGGCGGTGGGCGCCGGGCCGTCCGGGCGGGGGGTGCAGGCGGCCAGGGCGAGCACCATCAACAGCACAGCCGATACTGATGTTGTTTTTGTTGCCATTGGTGCTGATGTTACGAAATGGACACGGTTGGCGCGCGGAGGCGCACCGAGAGCTCAGTCCAGCAGCACCGTGGCGAACGTTCCGGCCTGGGTGAAGCCCACCCGCTCGTAGGCGGCGCGCGCCACCGCATTGAAATCGTTGACGTACAGGCTGGCGATCCGCCCGGTGCCGACGATCACCGCGGCCAGCATCGCAGTGCCACCGGAGCCCAGCCCGCGCCCCCGTCGTTCCGGATGCACCCAGACACCCTGGATCTGGCCGACCGTCGGCGACTGCGAACCCACTTCGGCCTTGAACACCACCTCACCGCGCTCGAAACGGGCCCAGGCTCGGCCCGCCGCGATCAGGTTGGCCACCCGCCGGCGGTAGGCCCGGCCGCCGTCACCGACCCGCGGATCCACCCCGACCTCGCCGATGAACATGTCGACGGCCGCCACCAGGTAGGCGTCGAGCTCGTCCGGGCGCACCTGGCGCACCTCGGGATCTATCGGGCAGCCCGGCATGGTGCTCAGCGCCATCAGCGGCTGGCTCTCCCGCACGTCACGCGCGGGGCCCCAGACGTCGGCGAGGCGCTGCCACATCGGCAGCACGTACTCGGCCCGGCCGACCAGCGACGAACAGCGGCGGATGGAGCTGACCGCCTTGTCGGCGAAGGCGGTCAGGTCGGCCGGCGCCCCGCGCAGCGGGATCAGATTCGCCCCGGCGTAGCACAGCGACTCGTCCGCGCCGCCGCGCGTCCACAGCTCACCGCCGATCGAGCGGGGGTCGACACCGTGGTCGGCGACCCGCGCGGCCACCATGCAGGAGCCGACCGGATCCGCATCGAGCACCCGCCAGACCGCCGCGGCATCGCGGACGACCGACACCCGTCGCTGATCGAGACGGAAATCCGGCGGAGCCGACATCGTGACTCCTTCCGCGTACTGGTGCGTTCAGCTTACGGCGACGGTCGGTGAACCGCCGGGGGATCCCTCGCCCATTTCTGATGCGAGCCGCAGCGCCTCCTCGATCAGGGTTTCCACGATCTGCGCCTCCGGAACCGTCTTGATCACCTCGCCCTTGACGAAGATCTGACCCTTGCCGTTGCCGGACGCCACGCCCAGATCCGCCTCGCGCGCCTCACCGGGACCGTTGACCACACAACCCATCACCGCGACCCGCAGTGGGACGTCGATGCCCTCCAACCCGGCGGTGACCTCGTTGGCCAGCGTGTAGACATCGACCTGCGCCCGGCCGCACGACGGACACGACACGATCTCCAGGCCCCGCGGACGCAGGTTGAGCGACTCCAGGATCTGGTTGCCGACCTTGACCTCTTCCACCGGCGGCGCCGACAGCGAGACCCGGATGGTGTCGCCGATGCCGCGGGAGAGCAGCGCACCGAACGCCACAGCGGACTTGATGGTGCCCTGGAACGCCGGGCCGGCTTCGGTGACGCCCAGGTGCAGCGGGTAGTCACAGCGCTCGGCCAGTTGCTCGTAGGCGGCCACCATCACGACCGGGTCGTTGTGCTTGACGCTGATCTTGATGTCGCCGAAGCCGTGTTCCTCGAACAGCGACGCTTCCCACAGCGCCGACTCCACCAACGCCTCGGGGGTGGCTTTGCCGTACTTGGCCAAGAACCGCTGATCCAACGAACCGGCGTTGACGCCGATCCGGATCGGGATACCGGCGGCGCCGGCCGCCTTGGCGACTTCGCCGACCCGGCCGTCGAATTCCTTGATGTTGCCCGGGTTCACCCGGACCGCGGCACATCCGGCATCGATCGCGGCGAAGATGTACTTCGGCTGGAAGTGGATGTCGGCGATTACCGGCAGCTTGCTCTTGCGGGCGATCTCGGCCAGCGCATCGGCGTCTTCCTGACGCGGGCAGGCCACCCGCACGATGTCGCAGCCGGAGGCGGTCAGCTCCGCGATCTGTTGCAGAGTCGCGTTGACGTCGTGGGTTTTGGTGGTGCACATCGACTGCACCGCGATCGGGTGGTCGCTGCCCACCCCGACGCCGCCGACCATCAGCTGGCGCGTCTTACGGCGCGGCGCCAAGGTGGGCGCCGGCACCGCCGGCATACCTAGGCCGACGCTCATGAGGGCTCTCCTGTCAAAACAGTCTGATGGGGTTGACCAAATCGGCGGTCACGGTGAGCAGCATGTAGCCGACCACCACTACCAAGACTACGTAGGTGGCCGGCATCAGCTTGAGATAGTTCACCGGCGCAGCAGCGACCTTCCCGCGGGCCGACCGGACCATGTTGCGGAGTTTCTCGTAGACCGCGATCGCGATATGCCCGCCATCGAACGGCAGCAGCGGCACCAGATTGAGCACACCGAGAATGAAGTTCAGCTGCGCCAGGAAGAACCAGAACGCCACCCACAGCCCATGGTCGACGGTGTCGCCGCCGATGATCGACGCGCCTACCACGCTGATCGGGGTCTCCGGGTCGCGCTCGCCGTGCGGGTTGCCGATCGCGTGCATCAGCGCACCGACCTTGGACGGGATGTTGGCCAGCGACTTGCCCAGCAGCACCGACAGGTCACCGCTGAAGGCGAACGTGGCCGGCACCGCGGTGACCGGGTTGTACTGGGTCGGTCCGAATTGGGCGGCGCCGACGCCGATGGCGCCGACGGTGCTGGGGACGGCCTCACGGTCGGGGCCGTCGGCGATCCAGCGCTGCGTGGGAGTCACGTCGACGTACTTGGTGAGGGTGGCGCCGTCGCGCTCGACGACGATCGGCGTCACCCCGTGCTGTTTGCGCACGGCCGCAGCCATCTCCTCGAAGGTCGACACCGGCGTGTCACCGACTTTGACCACCACGTCGCCGGACTGGATGCCGGCCAGCGCGGCCGGGCCGGGACCCGAGCAGGTTCCCAGCTCGCCTTTGACGACTTCCGGTGCCACACAAGCCGTTTCGCCGATGACGGCGGTGGTCGGCGCGTGCAGGTTGGGCAGCCCCCAGATCACCGCGATGGTGTAGACCAGCACCAGGCCGATGATGAAGTTCATCCCGGGCCCGGCGAACAGCACCGCCACCCGCTTCCAGGTCTTCTGCTTGTACATGGCGCGGTCGACCTCGTCGGGCGCCAGTTCCTCCACCGCGGTCATGCCGGCGATATCACAGAAGCCACCGGCCGGGATCGCCTTGAGGCCGTATTCGGTCTCGCCGCGGCGCGTGGACCACAAGGTGGTGCCGAAGCCGACGAAGTAACGCCGCACCTTCATGCCGGTGGCCCGGGCCACCCACATGTGGCCGCATTCATGCAGCGCCACCGACACCAGGATGGCCAGCGCGAACAGCGCGATGCCGACCGCGAACATCATCGGGTGCTTCCGACCTTTCTCATCGCTATCGCCTCGACGACACGGGCTGCCCGCTCCCGGGCCCAGCGCTGCGCATCGAGTACGTCGTCCACGGTAGCGGGTTGGGCGGCCCACTGGTCGGCCGCGGCCAGCACCTCGGCGATGGTGTCGACGATGGCGGGAAATCTGAGCCTCCCGGCCAGAAAGGCCGCCGCCGCTTCTTCATTAGCCGCGTTGTAGACCGCGGTCATGCAGCCGCCGGTCTGACCGGCGTGGCGGGCCAGCTGAACCGCCGGGAAAACCGCATCGTCCAGCGGCTCGAATTCCCAGCTGGACGCCGAGGTGAAGTCGCAGGCCGCAGCCGCGCCGGGCACCCGGGCCGGCCAGCCCAGCGCCAGCGCGATCGGCAGGCGCATGTCCGGCGGGCTGGCCTGGGCGATCGTCGAGCCGTCGGTGAAGGTGACCATGGAGTGCACGATCGACTGCGGGTGCACCACGACGTCGATGCGGTCGTAGGGCACACCGAACAGCAGGTGGGTCTCGATGAGCTCGAGCCCCTTGTTCACCAGCGACGCCGAGTTCAGCGTGTTCATCGGCCCCATCGACCAGGTCGGGTGGGCGCCGGCCTGTTCGGGGGTAACGTGCGCCAGCTCGGACGCCGACCAGCCCCGGAAGGGTCCGCCGGAGGCGGTCAGCACGATCTTGGCGACCTCGTCGGGTGTGCCGCCCCGCAGGCACTGCGCGATCGCGGAGTGTTCGGAGTCCACCGGCACGATCTGGCCCGGCGCGGCGGCTGCCAGCACCAGCGGCCCGCCGGCGATCAGGGATTCCTTGTTGGCCAGGGCCAGCCGGGCCCCGGTCGCCAGCGCGGCCAGGGTGGGCCGCAGTCCGAGGGCACCGACCAGGGCGTTGAGCACCACGTCGGCTTCGGTCTCTTGCACCAGCCGGGTGACGGCGTCGGGTCCGCGGTAGGGGGCGCCGAGCGCTTCGCCGGCCCGTGGGTCGGCAACAGCGATATCGGTGACGCCGGTCTCGGCGCGCTGGGCGGCCAGCAGTTCCGGGTGGCCGCCGCCGGCGGCCAGCCCGACCAGCTCGAAGCGGTCCGGGTTGGCGGCGATGACCTGCAGCGCCTGGGTGCCGATCGAACCGGTCGAGCCCAACAGCAGAACTCTGGTGCGGCCCGCCGCAGACACACTCACCTGCCCATTGTGCCCGAGATCAGCTCGGCGGTTCCCCGCTGTAGTCACCGAAGCTCCACAAGTTGCCCTCCGGGTCGCGGACGGTGAACTCGCGGGCCCCGTAATCGGTGTCGCGCAGGGGCTGCACCACCTCGGCCTGGTGTTGCAGCACGCGTTCGTACAACCGGTCTGGGTCGCTGGTGACGACGTAGCCGCCCGCAGTGCCCGGTTCGCGGCACCACACCTTGCCGGGCTTGTGACTGCCGAGCATGATGCCGCCGCAGCCTTCGGGCCAGACCAGCTCGGCGTGTTCGATGGTGCCGCCGTCGACGCCGTGTCGGGCCGTCACGACGAAGCCGAACGTCTCGACGTAGTAGTCGATGAGCCCCGGCGCGTCATGCGCTTGCAGTGTCAACCAAACAGTCGGATTCGAAGTTGTCATGGCACCACTCTGAGCGCACCGGGTGGCCACCGTCTTGAATGTTCCGGAACTCCTCGGACAGCCAGATCCCCGGCGGCACCCCGGCGAACCGCACGAACTCGCGGGTCAGGTGCGCCTGATCGGCGTAGCCGGCGTCACCGGCAATACCGGCGAGGTCGACCCGCCGGCGTCGGCGCGCCGCATCCGCCATCCGGGCGGTGGCGTATTCGAAGCGCATCAGCAGCGCGACGGTCTTCGGGGTGCGGCCCACCTCGCGGTTAAACAGCGTGGTCAGATGCCGTTGGCTCAGCCCGACCCGCTGGGCGATCGCGGTGACCGAAGCCCGCCCCCGGCTGCGCTCGAGAAGATGCCAAGCGTAGGCGACCTCGGGCCGCACGGCGCTGGGGCGCCCGCGGCTGCCCGTCGTCAAGTAGTCGGCCAGCAAGGCGAACGCCTGCGACCAGTGGCGGGTGTCGGCGACCCGCTCATGCAGTTGTTGCGCGCCGCGGCCGAGCATCGGCAGCGCGTCGAAGTCGGTCACACTCAGCTCCGCGGCCGGCACGCCGAACACCGACCGCGCGGCCAACGGATGCAGGGCGACCTGGATGCCCGCTTGGCCGCGACGCTGGCGCACGTGGCTGGCCTGCAGGTGCAGGCCGCCGAGAATGACCGGATGCGGCCGGGCCGCCGGCAGGGCCTCCGCGGTGTCGGCGGCCTCCACGCCGTCGTCCAGGCTGACGATGAAGGTCAAGGTCGACGAGGGCAGCCCCCGGTGCACCGTGTCGGGGACGTCGAGCGCGCGGTAGCCCACCATCGACGTCACGCCCGGCGCGGAGCGCGGCGGAGCCACCACGAAATCCCAGATCTGCGGCGCGGCATCAGCGGCCATGGCGCCCACCGTAGCGCCGTAACCCGGCCCTTGACGGCTCATCCCACCCGATGCAGAATCCTACACACTGTAGGAAATCTGAAAGGCGGACGAAGTGAGCACCCTGCGCCAATGGCTGTCCCTGCCCGATGCCGAGCCCGCCGAGGATTACGGATTCTTCGGCCCCGACTCGGTGACCTGGAAGGTGTGGAGCTACCCGACCTCACTGTCGATCGGTTTCCAGCGCGCCGTGGTCATCGAGGAGCTCGACCCCGGGCTGGTCGCCTCCGTCGACCACACCCAGGCGATCTACGACCGGCCGCGGACCCGCTACGACCGCACCCTGCGCTATTTCGCGATGGTGGCCTTCGGCGAAAGCCGCACCACCGTCGAGGCCGCCGACATGCTGGTGCGGATCCACTCCAAGGCCATCGGCGTCGACCCGGTCACCGGTGCGCACTACGACGCCAACGACCCCGCCGCCCAGCTGTGGATCCATCTCACCGCCTGGCACTCGATCCTGTACGCCTATGAGAAGTACGGGCCCGGCCCGCTCTCGGCCGACGAGGAAGCGGCCTACTGGGCCGACTGCGCCAAGGCGGCCGAGTTGCAGACCCTCGACCCGGCCGACGTGCCGCGCACCCGGGAAGGCATCCGCGCGTACTTCGAGCAGATGCGCCCGCAGCTGATCAACTCCGACATCGCCCGGCGCGCGATGGCCCACCTGCTGCACGCCGAGGTGATCCTGCCGCCGTCGCTGCCGCGGTTGCTGTGGCCGGCCACGCTGGTCATCACCGCGTTCCTGCGCCGCGGCACGCTGGCGACCATGCCGCGCTGGATGCGCCGGCTGGGCGGGGTGGGCACCTCGCGGCTGCTCGACGCGCTGATCGTGCCCCCGCTCAGTGCCGCGTTCACCTTGCTGAGCCTGAGCCCGCGCGTGCAGTTGATGCTGCTGCGGCTGATCTCACCGATGACGCTGCCGATCGGCACCCGGGTGCTGCGTTCGATCCGGCCGCTCGACCCGGTCACCACGACACCGCGCGAGGCCCAACAGCGTTTCGGCTACGCCGTGCCGGCGCAGGCCCACCTGGACTTCCGGGCCAAGCAGGCCAACCGGGTCTTCGGTGAAGGGTTGGCACCCAGCGATGAGGGGCTCATCGAGTCCCAGCCGATCCTGGGAAGCATCCGATGACCGGCGAGCTGCAGCAGCTGCTGGACCGCCGGCTGAGCATCCGCCAGCTGTTCTACCTGGCCGTCCTGGGATGGGTGCTGCTCGGCGTCTACCTGGTGATTGGAGTGTTCTGGGCCGGCAGCCATTACCAGCACCTGGGCGAGGTCCGCGGCGCCGACAAGGTGTTCTCCGTTCTCGGCGAGATCGTCGCCTGGCCGGTACTGATCATCGCCGATATCCAACTACGCTGAACCGGTGCCGGAACCCGCCGCCAACCGGTCCCGCGCCGAGCATCTCGGTCCACAGCGCCGTCGCCCGCAGGTGCTCGACGCCGCCTTGCAGATCGCGGCGGACCACGGCGTCGCGGGGGTGACCATGGCGGCCATCGCCGAGCGCATCGGGGTCACCCGCCCGGTGGTGTACGCCTGTTACGACGGCCGCGGCGAGGTGCTGGCCGCACTGCTCGACCGGGAGACCGAGCTGATGCTCACCAGCCTGCTCGCCGAGTTGCCGCCGCAGCGGGCCGGCAGTGTCGAGGACCGGTTCGTCGCGGGCTTCTGCGCGTTCCTGTCCACCGTGCGTGAGCGCCCGGCGTCGTGGCGGATCATCTTCACCGCCGACCAGGACCCGGTGCTGGCGGCCGCCGTCGTCTCGGGCCGGGCCCGGCTCACCGAGCGGGTCGCCACGGTGATGCGGCCGCTGCTGAAACAGCGCGCACAGTCCGAGCGCACGCTGGCCGCGCTCACCGAGGTGTTCCTGGCCATCGGTGAAGCCGCCGCCCGCATGTTGCTCGATGCCGAGCAGCAGTGGACGCCCGAAAGCCTGGCCGAGATCGTCGGCCGCGCCGCCTACCGGACGTTTGCGATCTAGGCGGTATGCCAGAATGTTGCGCAGTCACCCGGGTGAATGTGAGGAGTCGAAGTGGCCAGTACCGAAGTGGAGCGCCATGGTGTTGACACCGCCGAGGTGCCGTCCGCGGCGTGGGGCTGGAGCGCGATCAATTACCGCACCTGGCACATCGTCGGCCTGGGCATCGTCGGGTTCCTGCTGCTGATGCTGCGGGGCAACCACATCGGCCACGTCGAAGACTATTTCCTGCTCGGGTTCGCCGCGCTGTCGCTGTTCGTCGTGGCGCGCGACATCATCGGCCGCAAGCGCGGCTGGCTGCGCTGAACCCCACTACTGGCTGTCGGCCGCCAACTGGCCACAGGCGGCTGCGATCTCGCGGCCCCGGGTGTCGCGCACGGTGCATTCCACGCCCTGGGCCCGCACCCGCCGGACGAACTCCCGCTCCACCGGTTTGGGACTGGCGTCCCAGTCACTGCCGGGTGTCGGATTGAGCGGAATCAGGTTGACGTGCACCAACTGGCCGAGCGCCTGGTGCAGCTTGCGGCCCAAGAGGTCCGCGCGCCAGGGCTGGTCGTTGACGTCGCGGATCAACGCATATTCCACCGACACCCGCCGGCCGGTGACATCGGCGTAGTAGCGGGCGGCGTCGAGCGCTTCGGCGACCTTCCAGCGATTGTTGACCGGCACCAGGGTGTCGCGGAGCTCGTCATCGGGGGTGTGCAGCGACAGCGCCAGCGTCACGCCCAGACCCTCATCGGCGAGCTTGCGGATCGCCGGGGCCAGCCCGACCGTCGACACCGTCACCGATCGCGTCGAGATGCCGAACCCGTTGGGTGGCGGCGCGGTGATCCGGCGGACGGCGGCCACCACCCGGGCGTAATTGGCCAGCGGCTCCCCCATGCCCATGAACACGATGTTGGAGAGCCGACCGTGATCACGATCCCGTAGTTCGACGGCGGCGGCGCGGACCTGCTCGAGGATCTCGGCGGTGGACAGATTGCGGGTGAGCCCGGCCTGGCCGGTCGCGCAGAACGGGCAGGCCATGCCGCAGCCGGCCTGCGAGGAGATGCAGACGGTGTTGCGGCGCGGGTAGCGCATCAGCACCGACTCGAACTTGGTGTGGTCATGGGCGCGCCACAGCGTCTTGCGCGTCTCGCCGGCGTCGCATTCGATCTCGCTCGCGGCGGTCAACAGGGTGGGAAACAGCGCGTCGGCCACCGCGGAGCGCACCGCGGCCGGCAGGTCGGTCATCTGCTGCGGGTCGGCGTTCAACCGGCCGTAATAGTGGTTCGCCAGCTGGTTGGCCCGAAACGCCGGCAGGTCCAGTTCGGCGACGGCGGCGGCGCGGCCGATCGGGTCGAGGTCGGCGAGGTGCCGCGGCGGCAGGGCGCGTCGCGGTGCGGTGAATACCAGCTGTGGCTTCATGATCCGTTTCAGTATGCCCGCGGCTCAGGGCAGGACGGTCAGCACGATCCAGGTCACCACGGCCGCGGGCAGCAGCGCGTCGAGCCGGTCCATGATCCCGCCGTGGCCCGGCAGCAGCCGGCCCATGTCCTTGATGCCCAGGTCGCGTTTGACCTGCGACTCGATGAGGTCGCCGAAGACCCCGGTGAACACCAGCAGCAGCCCCAGCGGCAGCCCCACCCACCACGGCCGGCCGAGGAACACCGTCACCGCGAACACCGCCGCGGCCACACCGAGCACCAGCGATCCGGCGAAACCCTCCCAGGACTTCTTCGGGCTGATCGCCGGCGCCATCGGATGCTTGCCGAACAGCACACCGACGGCGTAGCCGCCGATGTCGGAGAAGACCACCGGGAACAGCAGGCACAGCACCCGGCCCGGACCGTCGTCGCGGAAGACCAGCAGGGCCGCGAAGCTCATGCACAGCGGCACCCAGACCGCGATCAGGATCATCGCCGACATGTCCCGCAGGTAGTTGACCGGGGCGTGGTGCAGCCCTTGGTCGACCAGCCGCCACATCATGGCGACCACGACGGTGGCACCGAACGCGCCGAGCACTCCGCGGGCTCCGAACGGCAGCGACAGCCACAGCATCGCCTGGCCGCCGAGCGCCAGCGGCAGGAACGGCACGTCGTAGCCGACTTCCCGCAGCCGCCGGGTGATCTCGTGGGTGGCGATCGGAGTGGCCACCGCCAGGATCAGCACCCAGAAGCGCGGGGCGAACAGCAGCGTGTAGACCAGCAGCCCGCCGAGCACCGCCCCCACGACGATCGCGGCGGGGAGATTGCGTCCCGCCCGCGACTGCTTGTGACCGGTATCTGCACCGGTGTCGTTGTCTGTCACGGGTTTTGACTGCTGACGGCCGTTAGACCTCCAGCAACTCGCCTTCTTTGTGCTTGACCAGTTCGTCGATCTGGCTCACGTACTGCTGGGTGGAGCGGTCCAGGTCCTTCTCGGCCCGGCCGACCTCATCCTCGCCGGCGTCGCCGTCCTTGCGGATGCGGTGCAGCTCCTCCATCGCCTTGCGGCGGATGTTGCGCACCGAGACCTTGGCGTCCTCACCCTTGGCCTTGGCCTGCTTGACCAGCTCCTTGCGCCGTTCCTCGGTGAGCTGCGGCACCGAGACCCGGATCAGCGAACCGTCGTTGCTGGGGTTCAGGCCCAGATCGGAGTTGCGGATCGCGGTCTCGATGGCGCCCAGCTGGGACGCCTCGTAGGGCTTGATCACCACCAGCCGTGCCTCGGGGACGTTGATGCTGCACAGCTGGGTGATCGGGGTGGGCGACCCGTAGTAGTCGATGACGATCCGGGAGAACATTCCCGGGTTGGCCCGGCCGGTGCGAATGGTCGCCAGGTCGTCGCGAGCCACCGCCACGGCCTTCTCCATCTTCTCTTCGGCATCGAAGAGCGCCTCGTCAATCATCTGTGCCGTCCTCTCCCCCGCAAGCGGGTGGTACCCCACTTCTCAGGTGGTGACCAGTGTTCCGATCTTCTCACCCGCGACCGCCCGCGCGATATTTCCGTCCGTCAGCAGGTTGAACACCAGGATCGGCATGCCATTGTCCATACAAAGGCTGAACGCGGTGGCGTCGGCCACCCGCAGCCCGCGGTCGATGACCTCGCGGTGACTGATCGCGGTCAGCAGTTCGGCATCGGGGTTGACCCGCGGATCCTCGGTGAACACCCCGTCGACGGCCTTGGCCATCAGCACCACCTCGGCACCGATCTCCAGCGCTCGCTGGGCGGCGGTGGTGTCGGTGGAGAAGTACGGCAGCCCCATGCCGGCACCGAAGATCACCACCCGCCCCTTCTCCAGGTGCCGCTGGGCGCGCAGCGGAATGTAGGGCTCGGCGACCTGCCCCATGGTGATCGCGGTCTGCACCCGGGTGTCGATGCCTTCTTTTTCCAAGAAGTCTTGTAGCGCAAGGCTGTTCATCACGGTGCCGAGCATGCCCATATAGTCCGAGCGCATCCGCTCCATGCCGCGCTGCTGCAGCTGCGCGCCGCGGAAGAAGTTGCCGCCGCCGATGACAACCGCGACCTGCACGCCGTCGCGGACCACTTCGGCGATCTGGCGGGCGACCTGGGCGACGACGTCGGGGTCAAGCCCGACCTGCCCGCCGCCGAACATCTCCCCACCGAGTTTGAGCAGCACCCGGGAGTAATGGGGGCGGCCGGTCGGTGAGACCCGGTCGGTACTCGTCGGCTCCGTCATCAGGCTCCTCGGGCTCCGCGCATGACAGCGCCATCGCGGAAATCGGTCGCGACGGCACCTGTCATCCTGCCCTACCGGGCCGGTCAAAGGGTGCCCGGGGTCGAGACCCAGACCGCGCAACATCACAACAGATGAAAAATTTTTCAATTGATGGCTTTCTGCTGCTATGGTGGGCCCGTGCCGAACTCGCTGCACCAGGTGAAGGCCGAATTCTTCAAGACGCTGGGTCACCCGACCCGGATCCGGGTACTGGAGCTACTCGCCGAACGCGATCGAACCGTCGGCGAGCTGCTTCCCGAGATCGGCGTGGAGGCGTCCAACCTGTCCCAGCAGCTGGCCGTGCTTCGGCGCGCGGGCGTGGTGATGGCGACCAAGGAGGGCAACACAGTGGTCTACTCCATCGCCTCACCGGTGATCACCGAACTGCTCGCGGTGGCGCGCAAGGCGCTGACCGGACTGCTGGCCGATCAGATCGCGATTCTCGACGATCTACGGGCCGGCCGATGAGCTGGCTCTCGCGGATCCGGAGGCTCGGCCGGATCACCGAACCGGCCGGTGCTCGTCCTCCGGCCCAGCCACCCGGCGGGCTGGCCGGCTCGGTGCAGGTCCGCCATGTCGACGCCGGATCGTGCAACGGCTGCGAAATCGAGATCGCCGGGGCCTTCGGCCCGGTGTATGACGCCGAACGGTTCGGCGCCCGGCTTGTCGCGTCCCCCCGGCACGCCGACGCACTGCTGGTCACCGGGGTGGTCACCCGCAATATGGCCGAACCGCTGCGCAACACCGTCGGGGCCACGCCGAAGCCGCGGCGGGTCATCGCCTGCGGTGACTGCGCGCTGAACCGCGGGGTGTTCGCGCAGGCCTACGGAACGGTAGGCGCTGTCGGTGAGATCGTGCCGGTGGACGTCGAGATTCCCGGCTGCCCGCCCACTCCCGACCAGATCGTCGCCGCGCTCCGGTCGGTGACCGGAAGGTGACTGAGCCCCACCCCATGCGTCGCAACGCGGTTGGCCCGTTGCTCAGTGGTGCGACGACGATCGGAGTGGGCGCCGCCGGAGTCGGTGTCGGGTTGACCGGCGTGTTCGGTGCCGTGCCGGCGGTCCGGATCGGCTGGCTGCTTCCGCTGGCCGGCGTGCAGCTGCGGGTGGAGCCGGTCGGCGGCTTTTTCATGGTGCTGACCGGCGCGGTGGCGGTGGCGGCCGGCCTGTATTGGATCGGCTACTGCCGTCGCGAGCGGTTCGGTGCCATTCCGCTGACGGCGCTGCCGGTGTTCGTCGGCACGCTGCTGGCCGTCCCGGCGGCCGGATCGGTGACCACGTTCCTGTTCGCCTGGGAGCTGATGGCGCTGACGTCGCTGGTGTTGGTGCTCACCGATGCGCAGCGCAGCGAAGTGCGCTCGGCCGCGCTGATTTACGCGGTCATGACACAGCTGGGCTTCGTGACGCTGCTGTTGGGGATGGTCATCCTGGCGGCGGCCGCCGGTGACGACTTCAGCGGAATCGGCACGGTGCCCGACGGCGTGCGCCACACCGTATTCGTGTTGACCCTGATCGGTTTCGGCTCCAAGGCCGGGCTGCTGCCGTTGCACGCCTGGCTGCCGCGGGCGCACCCGGAGGCGCCGAGCCCGGTCTCGGCGCTGCTCAGCGCCGCCATGGTCAATCTCGGTGTCTACGGCATCATCCGCATCGACCTGCAGCTGTTGGGGCCCGGTCCGCGCTGGTGGGCGTTGGTGCTGCTGATCGCCGGTGGCGCGTCGGCGGTGTACGGGGTGTTGCAGGCCTCGGTGGCCACCGATCTCAAACGGCTGCTTGCCTATTCGACGACGGAGAACATCGGGCTGATCACCCTGGCGTTGGGCGCCGCGATGTTGCTGGCGGGTGCCGGATCACGGCCGGCCGCGGCGGTGGCACTCACCGCGGCGCTGCTGCACCTGATCGCCCACAGTGCGTTCAAAAGCCTCGGGTTCTTCGCGGCCGGATCCGTGCTGACCGCGACCGGCCTGCGCGACCTGGACCGGCTCGGCGGCCTGGCCCGCCGGATGCCGGTCACCACCGCGCTGTTCGGGGTGGCCGCGCTCGGCGCCGCCGGATTGCCGTTGGGCGCGGGCTTCGTCAGCGAATGGCTGCTGCTGCAGTCATTGATGCACGCCCGGCCCGGCCATGACGCCACCATCGCGCTGGTGACGCCGCTGGCGGTCGCGGCGGTGGCGCTGACCGCCGGACTGGGGGTGGCCGCGATGGTCAAGGCGTTCGGGATCGGATTCCTGGCCCGCCCGCGCACCGACGCCGCTGCGTCGGCGCGGGAATCCCCCGTCACGATGATCGCGGCGATGGCGCTGCCCGCGGCCGCCTGTGTGGTGCTGGCCGTCGCCCCCGGTGCGGTGGCTCCGATGCTGAACCGGGTGCTCGACGCGCTGACGTTCACCGACGCCCCGACGCTCGGGGCGTTCCTGCAGCTGCCCGGCTTGCACGGTTCCATCGCCCCGGGCGTGCTGGCCACCACCCTGGCCGCCGCCGTCCTACTGGTGTCGATCGGCGCCCGGTGGCGCTCGCGGCATCGTCCCGACCCGGCCACCGTGCCGCTGTGGGCGTGCGGCGCCGACGATCTGACCCCGCGCATGCAATACACCGCGACGTCCTTCGCCCAACCCCTGCAGCAGGTCTTCGACGACGTGCTGCGCTTCGAGACCGGTGTCGAGGTGAGCGGCCCGGCAGCGCCGACCTATGTGGTCGACCGGATCGCCTATCGAGCGCGGTCCGCCGACGTCATCGAGGACCGCTGGTATGCCCCGGTACTGAAGGCCGTCGCCGCGGCCGCGCAGCTGGTCCGGCGCGCCCACACCGGCAGCGTGCACCTGTACCTGGCCTACGGCGCGCTGGGCGTGCTGATCGCCCTGCTGGTGGCGCGATGACCGCGATGGCCTACCTGGCGGGTTTCATCCAGGTCAGCGGCGTCGTCGTCGGCACACCACTGGTCATCGGCCTGATGCGCCAGATCCGGGCGCGGGCCGAGGGCCGCGCCGGTGCCGGGATCTGGCAGCCGTGGCGTGACCTGCGCAAGCTGTTCGGCAAGCAGCTGCTCCACCCGCGCGGCACCACCTGGGTGTTCGCCGCGGCGCCGGCCGCACTGGCCGCCACCACGCTGGTCATCGTCGCCACCGCACCGCTGGTGGCCACCGACTCGCCGCTGGACCCGGTCGCCGACCTGATCACCGTGGTGGGGCTGCTGTTTCTGGGGACCGTGGCGCTCACGCTGGCCGGGATCGACACCGCGACGGCGTTCGGCGGGATGGGCGCCAGCCGCGAGATCACCATCGCAGCACTGGTCGAACCGACCATCCTGCTGGCGGTGTTCGCGTTGTCGATCCCGGCGGGCTCGGCCAACCTGGGCGCCATCGTCGGCAACACCCTCGCGCATCCCGGCCAGGTGTTCTCGTTGGCCAGTGCGCTGGCGTTCGTCGCGCTGTGCATCGTCATCGTCGCCGAGACCGGCCGGCTGCCGGTGGACAATCCGTCGACCCACCTGGAGCTGACGATGGTGCACGAGGCGATGGTGCTGGAATACGCCGGTCCCAAGCTGGCCCTGGTCGAGTGGGCCGCCGGCATGCGGCTGACGGTGCTGCTGGCGCTGCTGGCCAACCTGTTCTTCCCGTGGGGCATCGCCGGGGCGAATCCGAGCCCGGTCGACCTGGCGGTGGGCGCCGGTGCGATCGCGATCAAGGTCGCTCTGCTGGCGAGTGCGCTGGCCGTTATCGAGGTGTTCCTCGCCAAGCTGCGACTGTTCCGGGTGCCCGAATTGCTGGCCGGGTCCTTCCTGTTGGCGTTGCTGGCGGTGACGGCGGCGAACTTCTTCACCGGGGCGGGCCGATGAGCTACGACAACATGCTGGATCTGGCCGCCGGCGCGGTGCTGCTGACCGCGGTGCTGGCCGTCTGGCGCCGCGACCTGTCGGCGATCGTGCGGGGACTGCTCGTCGCCCAGGGTGCTGCACTGGCCGCCATCCCGGTGATTCGCGGTGTGCACGAACAGGATCGGGCCCTGATCGCGGTCGGGGTCGTGGTGGTGGCCGTGCGGGCCGTCGCGCTGCCGGGGCTGTTGGCCCGCGCGCTCGGCGCCGAATTAGAGCGCCGCGAGGCCACTCCCCTGGTCAGCATCGCCGCATCACTGCTGGTGGTCACCGCCCTGGTGGTGGTGGCATTCGCGATCGCCCAGCCCGTGGTGGACCTGCAGCGCAGCACCGCGACCAACGCCGCCCCGGCCGCGATTGCCACCGTCCTGATCGCCCTGTTCATGATGGCGACCCGCCGCCATGCCATCTCGCAGGCGGTCGGGCTGCTGATGCTGGACAACGGGATCGCCGCCACCGCGTTCCTGCTGACCGCCGGTGTCCCGCTGATCGTCGAACTGGGTGCGTCGCTGGATGTGCTGTTCGTGCTGATCGTGCTCGGTGTGCTGACCGGGCGATTGCGCAACGCCTTCGGTGGGGTGGATCTGGACCGGCTGCGGGAGCTGCGCGACTGATGACACCTCTGCTGCTGCTCGCCCTTCTGGCACCCGTTGGGGCGTCCGTGTTTTCGGTTGTGGCCGGCTGGCGCCGGCTCAGCGCAGTCGCGACGTGTGCGTCGGCGCTGACGATTCTCGGCTGCGGGATCGCCCTCGCGTTTCGGCTCGGTGACCGGGCACATCTGGCCCTGAACGGCCTGCTGCGCGCCGACGCACTGTCGGTGACCATGCTGATCGTGATCGGGGTCGTCGGCAGCCTGGCCACCTGGGCGAGCATCGGCTACCTCGACGCCGAGCTGGCCCGCGGGGTGACCGATCGGCGCGGTGCACGGCTGTACGGCATCCTCACCCCGGCGTTTCTGGCCGCGATGGCGCTTGCGGTGTCGGCCAACAACATCGGGGTGGTGTGGGTCGCCGTCGAGGCCACCACGGTGGTCACCGCGTTTCTGGTCGGGCACCACCGCAGCCGTGCCGCGCTGGAGGCCACCTGGAAGTACGTCATGGTCTGTTCGGTGGGCATCACCATCGCGTTTTTGGGCACCGTCCTGCTGCACTTCGCCGCTCGCCACGCCGGCGCCGGCGGCGAGGATGCGCTGCACTTCGACGTCCTGGTGGCCCATGCCGGCGGTCTCGACCCGGCGGTCACCCGGCTGGCCGGGGCACTGTTGCTGATCGGCTACGGCGCGAAGATGGGTCTGGCGCCGTTTCACAGCTGGCTGGCCGACGCGCACAGTCAGGCGCCGGCACCGGTTTCGGCGTTGATGAGCGGGGTGCTGCTGTCGGTCGCGTTCTCGGTGCTGATCCGGATCAAGCCGATCATCGACGCCGCGACGGGCCCCGCTTTCCTGCGGGCCGCGCTGCTGACCACCGGGCTGGCGACGATGCTCATCGCCGCGCTGTTGCTGACGGTCACCGCCGACCTCAAACGGATGCTGGCCTATTCGTCGATGGAGACGATGGGCCTGATCGCGGTCGCCGCCGCCGCCGGCACCGCGCCGGCCATCGCCGCACTGCTCCTGCACGTGCTGGCGCACGGGGTGGGCAAGACGGTGCTGTTCCTGGCCGGCGGCCAGTTGCAGGCCGCCCACGGCACCACGGCGATCAGCGAGATCACCGCGGTGTTGGGCCGATCACGGCTGGTCGGTGGCGCATTCGCGGCCGGGATGGTGGTGCTGCTCGGGTTGCCGCCGTTCGCGATGTTCGCCAGCGAGTTGGCGATCGCGATGTCGCTGGCCGACGCCCGGCTGGCGTGGGCCCTGGGACTGGCACTGGTGGCGCTTCTGGTGGCGTTCGCCGCGCTGATCGCCAACTCCGGCCGCATGCTGCTGGGTGTACCGAGCCCCGGCGGCCCGCCGATCCAGGTGCCGGCCACCGTCGCGGCCGCACTGGTGACCGGGGTGCTGGCCGCACTGGCCCTGGGCGTGACCGCGGGCCCGCTGACCGACCTGTTCGCCACCGCCGCAACACAACTGGGGGCGCTGTGATGGCTTCGGTTTCCCGCGTCGCGGTCACCGGCACCGAGCTGGCCGACACGACCGCACGGTTGCTGGCCGACGGCTTCCGGCTCGCACTGGTGGCCGCCCACGATGAGTACGACCACCTGCGCGTGGTGTATCTGTTCCTCGCCGGCCGGCCGGACCGTCGCACCGAGCTGACCCTGACCGTTCCGGCGCAGCACCCATCGATACCGTCGCTGGCCCGGTTGTCTTTTCAGGCCGGCCGCTTCGAACGGGAGATGCTGGACCTCTACGGGATCACCCCGGTCGGCCATCCGCAGCCGCGCCGCCTGGTGCGCCACGCGCACTGGCCGGAGAATTGGCATCCGATGCGTAACGACGCCGGGCCGCCGCCGGATTTCGTTGCGGCGGGCCGCTTTCCCTTCCTCAACGTCGAAGGCGCCGGCGTCTACGAGATTCCGGTCGGGCCGGTGCACGCCGGCCTGATCGAGCCGGGTCACTTCCGCTTCTCGGTGATCGGGGAATCGGTGCTGCGGCTCAAGGCGCGGCTGTGGTTCGTGCACCGGGGAATCGAGCGGCTGTTTGCCGGCCGCGGCGCCGGTGCCGCCGTCGAGCTCGCCGAACGGATCAGCGGCGATACCTCTGCCGGACACGCGCTGGCGCACAGCCTGGCCGTTGAGGATGCCCTCGGTGTCCAGCTGCCGGATCCGGCGCATCGATTGCGCGCCCTGCTGGTCGAACTCGAGCGGCTCTACAACCACGCCGCCGACCTGGGGGCCCTGGCCAACGACGTCGGCTTCGGCCTGGCCAATGCACACGCCCAACACGCCCGCGAACAACTGCTGCGGATCAACGCGCAAGTGACCGGAGATCGGTTGCTGCGGCGGGCGATCCGGCCGGGAGGCGTTGTGCTGCAGGCACTCCCCGACCCGCACCGGCTGCAGACCCTGGCCGATGACGTCGCTGAGATCGCTGAGCTGACGTTGGGCAACTCGGTGATCTATGACCGGTTCGCCGGCACCTCGGTGCTGCATCGAAGCGACGCGGAAGCGCTAGCGACGCTGGGCTATGTGGCACGGGCCAGCGGGCTGGTCACCGATGCCCGGCTCGACCATCCGATCACCGACCTGCCGGTAACCGAGGTGTCGGCGACAGCCGGCGATGTGCTCGCCCGCTATACGGTTCGGCGCGACGAATTCGCCGCCTCGGTGGCGCTGTGCCGCAACCTGATCGAGGGCCACCGCGGACCGATCGAGATCCGGGGGGAGATTCCCGAGGCGGCGGCCGGGTCCGGGGTCGGCATCGTCGAGGGCTGGCGCGGGACCATCGTGCACCGGGTGGAGATCGGCGCCGACGGAGCCATCACCCGCGCCAAGATCGTCGACCCCTCCTGGTTCAACTGGCCGGCCCTGCCGGTTGCCATGGGCGACACCATCGTCCCGGACTTCCCGCTGACGAACAAGAGCTTCAACCTGTCGTACGCCGGAAACGACTTGTAGCGGCTTGGGACCGCTGCGCCGTGTGTCAGGATATTTGACATGGGTGACGTGGACAGCGCTCCGCTGGGCTATCTGCTGTACCGGGTCAGCTCGGTGCTGCGCCCGCAGGTGTCGGCGGTGCTGGGTCCGTTGGGGCTGACGCTTCCCGAATTCGTCTGCATGCGAGTGCTTTCGCTTCGCCCGGGGCTGTCCAGCGCCGAGTTGGCCCGCCACATCAGCGTCACGCCGCAGGCCATGAACGCCGTGCTGCACCGGCTGCAGAACCGGGGCGCGGTGAGCCGGCCGCAGTCGGTGCCGTCCGGGCGGGCGCTGCCGGCGACGCTGACCGACGCCGGTCGCGACCTGCTGACCCAGGCGGAAGAGGCGGTGCGGGTCGCCGACGGCCGGGTGCTGGCGGCCCTGAGTCCGGCCGAGCAGCACCGGTTCCGGCAGATGCTGGAGCAGATCGGCGACCAGTGTTGATGGCGGCGGCCCGCTTCGCCCGGCTTCGCGCGCTTGCGACCTCCGCTAGCCCCGGCCGGTGATCCTGGGCCAGGGCTTCGCCGCCTCGAGTTCATAGGCCAGCTCCAGCAGCCGGGCGTCCTGACCGAAGTGGGCGCTGAACATCATGCCCACCGGCAGCCCGGCCGCCGATTCGGCCAGCGGCAACGAGATCGCCGGGTCCCCGGTGGCATTCTGCAGCGGGGTGAACGCCACCCAGTCCATCAGCCGATCGATGATCTGCCGGTAGTCGGCGGTGGGATCCAGGTGGCCGACCTTCGGGGTCTCGTGGGCTAGCGTCGGGGTGAGCACCACGTCGTAGTTGCGGAACAGCCGTGCGGTGTGCCGGCGCAGGCTCGCCAGCCGGGCGATCGCCAGCGGCAGCCGGTACAGGTGCCGGGTGGCATGGCGGTCCAGTCCCAGCGTCAGGTTGTCCAGCCGACCGCGGTCGAAGGTCGGGCCGAACATCCGCCGCCCGCCGCGCACCAGCGCGGTCGCCAAAAACGCCCAGTAGAGCAGGAAGTCGTCGGCGAAGTAGCCCGGCACCGGTGGGCGGTCGACGTAGTCGAGGTGATGTCCGAGTTCCTCGAGCAGCGCGGCGGTCTTCAACGTCAGCTCGCGCATCTCCGCCGACGTCTCGCGCTGGATCGATTGAGTGATCACCGCGATCCGCAGCCGCTGACTGCCCGGCGCCCGGACGTCACCGACCGGGGGCAGTTTGGGGTTGCGCCAGATCCGTTCCGCCTCGGCGTAGAAGGCCGCGGTGTCCCGCACCGAGCGGGTGACCACCCCGTTGTAGACGATGCGCACCGGCATGGCGCGCAGGTCGGAGTCCAGCGGCAGCCGGCCGCGCGACGGTTTGAGGCCCACCAGACCGTTGCAGGCCGCCGGGATGCGGATGGAGCCGCCGCCGTCGTTGGCGTGCGCGATCGGCACCACCCCGGCCGCGACGAACGCCGCCGACCCCGACGACGACGCCCCCGCGGTGTAGTCGGTGTTCCACGGGTTGCGCACCGCGCCCAGTCGCGGGTGCTCGGCGGCGGCGCTGAACCCGAATTCGGACAGCTGGGTCTTGCCCAGCGCGACCAGGCCGGTGCCCAGGTACAGCCGGGCGAAATCGCCGTCGGCGGCAGCGGCGTGCGGCTGCCACGCGTCGGTGCCCTGCATGGTCGGCATCCCGGCAACATTGACGTTGTCCTTGACGAAGGTCGGGATCCCGCCGAAGTAACCGCCGCGCGGCGCCGCGGCCGCGGCGCGCGCCCGGTCGAACGCCTGGTAGGCCAGGCCGTTCAGCTGCGGGTTGACCGCTTCGGTACGGGCGATCGCGGCTTCGACGAGCTCGGCGGGCGACACGTCGCCCGATCGGATCCGCTCGACCAGACCGACCGCGTCGGAGTCGCCGAGCGCGTCGTCACCGAAGGCGTGGACATGGTGCATGTCCTGACGCTAGCAAGAGCGCCCGTGCTGGGCAGGCTAGGCCTGGCCGACCTCGAACCGCGCAAACCGCGTCACGGTCACGCCCGCTTCGTCGAGCAGCGCCTTCACGGTCTTCTTCGAGTCCGACACCGCCGCCTGGTCCAGCAGCACGGTGTCCTTGAAGAAGCCGTTCACCCGGCCCTCGACGATCTTCGGCAGGGCGGCCTCGGGCTTGCCCTCCTCCTTGGCCGTCTCCTCGGCGATGCGGCGCTCGTTGGCCACCACGTCGGCGGGGACGTCGTCGCGGGTCAGATAGCGGGCCTTGAGCGCGGCGATCTGCAGCGCCACCGCGTGAGCCGCCTCGGTTCCGGCGCCGGTGTACTCAACCAGCACACCGACCGCCGGCGGCAGGTCGGAGGCCCGCTTGTGCAGGTAGGTCTCCACGGTGCCGTCGAAGTAGGCGACCCGGCGCAGCTCGAGCTTCTCGCCGATCTTGGCCGACAGCGCCTCGATTGCCTCACCGACGGTGCGGTCCCCGATCTTGGCAGCCTTGAGCTCCTCGACGTCGGAGGTCTTGGCCGCCGCTGCGGCGGTGACGACCTCCTCGGCGAGCGCCTTGAACTCGTCGTTCTTGGCGACGAAGTCGGTCTCGGAGTTCAGCTCGATCAGCGCGCCGTCCTTGGCGGCGACCAGGCCTTCGGCGGTGGCGCGCTCGGCGCGCTTGCCGACGTCCTTGGCGCCCTTGATCCGCAGCAATTCGACGGACTTGTCGAAGTCGCCGTCACTTTCAGCCAGCGCGTTCTTGCAGTCCATCATGCCTGCGCCGGTGAGTTCCCGAAGCCGCTTGACGTCGGCAGCGGTGTAGTTCGCCACTGTGGTGTGCCTTTCCTACGATGCGTCGGTGGTGGTGTCGGTGCCGGCGGCCGGCTCAGGTGCCGAGGTGGTGGCACCGGCGAGCAGCTCCTGCTCCCATTCGGCCAGCGGCTCGACGGCCTCGGCCTCGGCCTTGCCCTCGCCGTTGCCCTGACCGGCGCGGGCCTGCAGGCCCTCGGCCACCGCGGAGGCGATGACCTTGGTCAACAGCGCCGCCGAGCGGATCGCGTCGTCATTGCCCGGGATCGGGTAGTCGACCAGGTCCGGGTCGCAGTTGGTGTCCAGGATCGCGATCACCGGGATGCCCAGCTTGCGGGCCTCGCCGACGGCGATGTGCTCCTTGTTGGTGTCGACGACCCAGACGGCCGAGGGCACCTTGTTCATGTCGCGGATACCGCCGAGGCTGCGCTCCAGCTTGTTCTTCTCCCGGGTCAGACCCAGGATCTCCTTCTTGGTGCGTCCCTCGAAGCCACCGGTCTGCTCCATGGCCTCGAGCTCCTTGAGCCGCTGCAGCCGCTTGTGCACGGTGGAGAAGTTGGTGAGCATGCCGCCGAGCCAGCGCTGGTTGACGTACGGCATCCCGACCCGGGTGGCCTCGGCCGCGACCGATTCCTGCGCCTGCTTCTTGGTGCCGACGAACAGCACGGTGCCGCCGTGGGCGACGGTCTCCTTGACGAACTCGTACGCCTTGTCGATGAACGTCAGCGTCTGCTGCAGGTCGATGATGTAGATGCCGTTGCGGTCGGTGAAGATGAACCGCTTCATCTTGGGGTTCCAGCGACGGGTCTGATGCCCGAAGTGGGTGCCGCTGTCAAGCAGCTGCTTCATGGTTACAACAGCCATTGATCCATGGCTCCTTATTTGTTGTCGGTTGTCGCCCGGCGACGGGTGAGGCCGGGCCCTGGTGCCTGCTGAGCTGCCGGACCCCTGTCGGGGACCGCCGGCAACCGGTTGTGCTGCAGACACGCGAAGTCAGCCCGCTGACGCGAACCGCGCATGTGAGTTTACACGCCGCGAACAGGTGCTTTGTCCACAGCGGTGACTGGCCCGTTTCGGGGCCGCCGGGGTGAACTGGGCGGATGCGACGCACGGCGTTGTTCCTGGTCGCGGCGTTGCTGCTGGCGGCGCCGGCCCACGGCCACCCGGTGCGGCTGAACTGGCCGCTGCGCCCGCGCCCGGCGGTGGTGCGGGAATTCGACGCCCCGCGGCCGGATTGGCAGCGCGGACATCGGGGGGTGGACCTGGCCGGTGTCGCGGGCCAGCCGGTGTATGCCGCCGGCGACGCGACCGTGGTGTTCGCCGGGCTCTCGGGCGGCGTGCCGGTGGTGTCGCTGGCCCACCCGGGCGGGTTGCGCACCAGCTATCAGCCGGTTTCGGCATCGGTGCGGCCGGGCCAGCGGGTGACGGCGACGACGGTGATCGGGGTGCTGGCTCCCGGTCATCCCGGCTGTGGCGCGGCGGTGTGTCTGCATTGGGGCGCGATGTGGGGGCCAGCCTCGCGGGCCGACTACATCGACCCGCTGGGGTTGTTGGCCTCGACCCCGATCCGGCTCAAGCCGTTATCGTGACCGCCGAGTGTGGGGTTGATGCACGCGTGTCCGGAGAAAGCGTGACACAAGCCGACGTTCGGCGCCCGTTTTGGCGCTAGGCCCGGGGGTGGGCCCGCTCGTGCACCGCCCGCAGCCGCGCGACCGTGACATGGGTGTAGAGCTGGGTGGTGGCCAGGCTGGAGTGACCCAACAGTTCCTGCACGACCCGCAGATCCGCCCCGCCCTCCAACAGGTGAGTCGCCGCGGTGTGCCGCAACCCGTGCGGCCCCATGTCGGGGGCGCCGCCGACCGCGGCGACCGTCTGGTGCACGACGGTACGGGCCTGGCGCGGGTCCAGCCGGCCACCGCGGGCACCGAGCAGCAGGGCCGGGCCGGACTCCGCCGTCGCCAACAGTGGACGCCCGCGGGCCAGCCAGGCCTGCAGCGCCTCGGCGGCCGGCTCGCCGAACGGCACCGTCCGCTGCTTGTTGCCCTTGCCGAGCACCCGCAGCAGCCGACGTGAGGGATCGACGTCGTCGACATCCAGGCCGCACAGTTCGCTGACCCGAACGGCGGTGGCATAGAGCAGTTCGGCGATCAGCCGGTCCCGCAAGGCCAGCGGATCGTTTTGCTGTGCACCGGTTTTCGCGGCGGCCATGGCAGCGTGCGCCTGGTCGGTGCGCAATACCGCCGGCAGGGTCCGGCGAGCTTTGGGCAGTGCAAGCCGCGCCCCGGGATCCGATGCCAGCAGGCCGCGCCGGGCCGCCCAGGCGGTGAAGGTCTTGACCGTCGAGGTGCGCCGGGCCAGTGTGCTGCGGGCCGCGCCGGCGCCGGCCTGCTGGGCCAGCCAGCTGCGCAGCAGCGGCAGGCTCAGGCCGTCGATGCCAGGGTGTCCGCGTTCGGCGAGGAAAGCGAACAGCGACCGCAGGTCACCGAGGTAGGCACGGCGGGTGTGTTCGGAGCGTCCCCGTTCCAAAGCCAGGTGCTCGTCGAACTCCTCGAGAATCTCGTCCACCGACTCACGGTGGCAGAAGCCGTTCAAACGCTCAGGTGACGCGCCGCAGCGTGTCCGGGGTGAGATCAACCCGTGACGGATAACCGTCGACCGCCATGATCAGGTCGGCTTCGGCCAGCAGGGAGCGCAGCACGTGCACGATCCCGCCGACTCCGCCCAGCGCCAACCCGTAGGCGTAGGGGCGGCCGATTCCCACCGCGGTGGCGCCCAGCGCCAGCGCCTTGATGATGTCGGCGCCGGAGCGGATACCCGAGTCGAACAGCACCGGCAGCCCGTCGGCGGCCTCCACCACGCCCGGGAGGCAGTCCAGCGCCGGCAGCCCGCCGTTGGCCTGGCGCCCGCCGTGCGTGGAACAGTAGATGCCGTCCACCCCGCCGTCTTTGGCGCGCCGCGCGTCCTCGGGGTGACAGATTCCCTTGACGATCAGCGGCAGGTCGGTCAACGACCGCAGCCACGGCAGGTCGTCCCAGGTCAGCGGGTTGCCGAAGGTTTGCACCCAGGACAACACGGCGGCCTGCGGGTTCTCTTCGGGCGGTTGGGCCAGCCCGGCGCGGAACACCGGGTCGGAAAAGTAGTTGGCCAGGCAGTGCCCGCGCAGCTGCGGAAAGTTCGACGTCGACAAATCCCGGGGACGCCAGCCCGGAATCCAGGTGTCCAGGGTGACCACGATGGCTTGGTATCCCGCCGCCTCGGCGCGGCGCACCAGGCTTTCGGCCAACTCCCGGTTCTTCGGCGTGTAGAGCTGGAAAAACCCTGGGGTGTCGCCGAATTCGGCGGCCACGTCCTCCAGCGGGTCGGCGGTCAGGGTCGAGACCATCAGCGGAACACCGGTGGCCGCCGCCGCTCTTGCGCTGGCCAGGTCGCCGTGGCCGTCCTGGGCGCAGATACCGATGACACCGATCGGGGCCATGAAGATCGGGGCGGGCAGCCGCAGCCCGAACATCTCGATGGACAAGTCGCGCTGCGCGGCGCCGACGAACATCCGCGGAATGAGCCCCCATCCGTCGAACGCCGCGACGTTGGCCCGCTGGGTGCGCTCGTCTCCGGCGCCGCCGGCCACATATGACCACACCGATGGGGAGAGCGCCGCGGCGGCCTTGGCCTCCAACTCGGTGTAGGTCATGGGCAGCGCGGGCACCACCCCGGCCAGGCCCTGCAGGTAGATCTCGAACTGGTAGTCCCCGTACGCCATGGGGTTAGTCTGCCGCAGCCTCGGCTGCTTCTTTGCTGGCGAGCTCCTTCTTCCATTGCCGGAAGGTCTCTTCGGTGCGACCGCGCCGCCAGTATCCGGAGATCGACGCCCACTTGGCCTCCACCCCGCGCTCCTTGCGGATGTAAGGCCGCAGATTATGCATGACGGCCTGCGCCTCGCCGTGGATGAACACCTGAACCTGGCCGGGCAGCCACAAGGTGGTGGTAACCGCCTCGATGAGCGGGGCGTTGTCACCGGCCCGGTCCTGCCCGACCAGGTCGGCACGTCCGCCGCGGTGCAGCCAGTTCAGCTGCACGCCCTGCGGCGCGGTCAGCGCGATCTCGTCTTCGGGGCCGGCGACCTCGATGAACACCTTGCCGACGGCGTCGGCCGGTAACGCCTCCAGGGCGGCCGCGATGGCGGGCAGCGCGCTCTCGTCACCGGCCAGCAGATGCCAGTCGGCGGCCGGGTCGGGCGCGTAGGCGCCGGCGGGGCCCATCAGGTAGACGGGCTGGCCGGGCTGGGCGGCGGTGGCCCACGGGCCGACGACGCCGTGGTCGCCGTGCACCGAGACGTCGATGGTGATCTCCCGGGCGACCGGATCGGCCCGCCGCACCGTCAGGGTGCGGATCACCGGGCGATCTTCGGCCGGCAGGCCGTCGAAGCTGTCCAGCGTCAACGGCTGCGGGAGCACGGCGACATCGAGGTCGTTGCGCACGAAGACGACCTTGACGTAGGAGTCGGTGAACTCGCTCGGGCGGAAGGTGTCGAATCCGGTGCCACCGAGCACCACCCGCACCATATGTTCCGAGAGGTGCTCGGTGCGGACTACCGCGAAGGTGTGAACCGGTCTTCCTGCCACGCTGCCTCCCCATCTTGGCCTGCCCCGCCGACTATACGAGCTACCGGTTGCCCCGGACGATCGCCCAGCTGCCGTCGCGGCGCTCGACCAGGCCCGCCACCTCCAGCATCGCCAGCGGCCCGAACACCTGTGCCGGGGGGAGCCCGGAGGCGACCGCGACCTGATCGACGGTCGCCACGCCGCGGCCCGGCAGCGCTTCGTAGACCTGACGTTCGGTGTCGCTGAGTCCGTCCAGCGGGGTCACCGGCCGGGGCGGGTCGGCTGCCAGCTCCCCCACCCGCCCGGCCAACTCGATCACCTCGTCGGCCCGGGTGACCAGCTCGGCACCGCCACGCAGCAGCACATGGCAGCCGGCCGAGGCCGCACTGGTCACCGGTCCGGGAACCGCGGCCACCGGACGGCCCAGCAGCCGCGCCCACGCGGCGGTGTTGGCCGCGCCGCTGCGCAGTCCGGCCTCCACCACGACCGTCGCGCCGGCCAGCGCCGCCACCAGCCGGTTGCGGGTCAGAAACCGGTGCCGAACCGGGCGGACTCCGGGCGGATACTCGCTGACCAGCAGACCGTGCCCGCCGATGCGGTGCAGCAGCGCGGAATGGCCTGCCGGATAGCAGATGTCGATGCCGCCGCCCAGCACCGCCACCGTCGTGCCGTCCGCGGCGAGCGTGGCGCGGTGTGCGGCACCGTCGATACCGTAGGCGCCGCCGGACACCACCGCCACGTCGCGCTCGACCAGCCCGGCGGCCAGGTCCGCGGCCACCACCTCGCCGTAGGCGGTCGCGGCCCGGGTCCCAACGATCGCGGTGGCACGTTCGGCGGTCTCCTCCAGGCGCGCCGGGCCCATCGCCCAGAGCACCAGGGGTGGGCGGCAACCCGGCTTTGGGGCGGCCGCGGCCCCGCCGAAGGCGGCGAACGCCAGTGCCGGCCATTCCTCGTCGTCTGGGGTGACCAGCCGACCGCCGCGGCGGGCCAGCAGTTCCAGATCCTGGGTAGCAGAGTCGATCTCGCGTCTGGCCTCGGTGTGCTTGGCCAGTTCCGGTTCGACGGCACCGCGCCGGATCCGCTCTGCCGCCTCGACCGGACCGACCCGGGCAACCAGGTCGGCCAGATCCGGCCGCGGCGGTTCGGCCACCCGGGACAGGTACGCCCAGGCCCGCAGGGTGGTCTGGTCGGTGCTCATCGGGCCGTCCCCGGTTGACGAAAGCTCAGGGCGGTGGCGACCTCGTCCAGGCCCGGTGAGTTGCGGCCCGCCAGGTCACTCAGCGTCCAGGCGACCCGCAGAGTGCGGTTGGCGCCGCGGATCGACAGCAGGCCGCGGTCCAGCGCCGTGCGCAGCGGGGCCATCGCGGCGGCACTGAGCCGAAACTTGCGCCGCAGCAAGGCTCCGCTGACCTCGGCGTTGGTGCCAAAGCCGTGCGGTTGCCAGCGGTCGGCCGCCGCGGCGCGCGCCGCTGCCACCCGGGCCCGCACCGTGGCCGTCGACTCCCCGTCGGCGGCGGAGAACGCGCCGGCCCGCACCGGATGCATCTGCACCCGCAGATCCACCCGGTCCAGCAGCGGACCGGACAAACGGCCGAGGTAGCGCCGTTTCTCCATCGGTTTGCAGGTGCAATCCCGCGGGTCGGCCGGCGCGCACGGGCAGGGGTTGGCCGCCATGACGAGCTGGAACCGGGCCGGGTAGTGGGCGACGCCGTCGCGCCGGGCCAGGCGGATCTCGCCGTCCTCCAACGGTGTGCGCAACGCCTCGAGGGCGCTGACCCGGATCTCGGCACACTCGTCGAGGAACAGCACCCCGCGGTGCGCGCGGCTCACCGCCCCCGGACGCGCCATTCCGGAGCCGCCGCCGACCAGCGCCGCGACGCTGGAGCTGTGGTGCGGTGCGATGAACGGCGGGCGGGTGATCAACGGTGCGCTGCCCGACAGTAGGCCCGCCACCGAGTGAATCGCGGTGACCTCCAGCGATTCGCTTTCCGTCAGCGGCGGCAGCAGACCCGGAAGGCGTTGCGCCAACATGGTTTTGCCGACACCCGGCGGTCCGGTCAGCATCAGGTGGTGTGACCCGGCCGCGGCTACCTCGACAGCGAACCGGGCGTGGGCCTGACCGACCACCTCCGCCAGGTCGGCGGGCGGTTGCAGGGCCGGCGCCACCGTGGTGATCCGCTCCTGCAGCCGCGCCGAACCGTCCAGCCAATCGTGCAGCTGCCCCAGCGTCGCCACCCCGTAGACATCGATGCCGTCCACCAGGCTGGCCTCGGCGAGATTGTCCACCGGTACCACCGCGCGCGCCCAGCCGTCGTTCCTGGCGGCCAGCACCGCCGGCAGCACTCCGTGCACCGGCCGCACCCGCCCGTCCAGGGCCAGCTCGCCGAGCAGCACCGTCTTCTCCAGCCGGGGCCAGGGTGTGCCGCGGTCCGCCGAGAGCACCGCAGCGGCCAAGGCGATGTCGTAGACCGACCCCATCTTCGGCAGCGTCGCCGGCGACAGAGCCAGCGTCAATCGCGATGTCGGCCAATGCTGTTCACTGTTGGTGATCGCCGCCCGCACGCGATCCCGGGACTCCTGCAGGGCGGCGTCGGGCAGGCCCACCAGATGCACCCCGGGCAGCCCCGAACTGATGTCGGCCTCGATCTCCACGATCAGTCCGTCCAGGCCCCGCACCGCGACCGAGAACGCCCGCCCCAGTGTCACCAGCCCACCCCCTGCAGGTGGGCGATCTCCGGGTCGCGGCGCCGCCCGATCCGCACCCTGATCACGTCCATGCGGACGGTGTCCCAGTGCGATTGCTGGCCGGCGAGCCACACTCCGGCCAGCCGGCGCAACCGGCGCAGCTTCTCCGGTGGCACCGCGTACGCCAGCCCGCCGAACCCGTCACCGGTGCGGGTTTTCACCTCGACGAACACCACGGTGCGCGCCGCCGGATCGGCAGCTATCACGTCCAGTTCGCCGTACCGGCAACGCCAGTTACGGGCCAGGATCGTCCACCCCTGCCCGATCAGGTGGTCGACGGCCAGCTGTTCCCCAAGCGCCCCCAGCTCGGCGCGCGTCATGGTTGTCATGCCGGCCAGGGTCGGTCATCGCACCGACAGCGTCGAGCCGCTGCGCGCCGAAAACCGCTGCAGCCCAGTCACTTGTCCACAGCGGCGACTTCATCCACAGCCGCCGGGTGACCGGCTAGCGCTAGCCGGCGTGCGCGCCCGGAGCCCGAACCACCAGCGGCACGCCGGGGAAGTATGCGGCCATCTCGGTGCGGGCACGGCGCAGCGCGGCGGTGCCGTAGCCCTTCTTGCGGTGTTCGGGGTGGATCCAGATCCGCACGTTGACCTCGCCCCGGTTGAGGTCGCCGAAGACCATGCCGACCTTCTGCGCACCGTCGACGGCGACGAACCACGCGGCGTCTTCGTCATCGACGCGAGACAGCCCGGAGAGGATTTCGTCGTCGAGGCCCCCGGCCGGCCCGCCGGACCCGTCGCCGCTGGCGCCGACGTCGGAGGTGCGCAGCGCAAAGATGTCACGATCGGCCGCACCGGCGAACGGGCGCAGCTGCAGCGTCTCACCGGAGCTCGCCGGGCGATCACCGAGGGTGAACGTCAACTCGTTGTTCAGGTCTTCGAGCTCCGCGGCGATCCGGCTGCGGGACTCCTTGGTCAGCTGATCCAGCGACATTCCGATCACCGCTTCGCAGCCCGCCGGTGAGGTGCCGAGCAGATTCGCGATCGCCTGCACCGCAGTCGCACGGTCGTCGGAGTCCACGATCACATCGAGTACCTCATGGCGGCGTTCCATGGCTTTGAGCAGGGCATCGGTGATTTCCCGACGGGAGACGGCACGGTCGACAGCGGTCATGCCTGCCAGCCTAGACCCAACTCCACGGCGACGCTGCGGTGTTATTCGGGCAGCCGCAGCTCGGGCTTTTCGACTTCTTCGATGTTGACGTCTTTGAACGTGACCACCCGCACCTGCTTGACGAACCGCGCCGGCCGGTACATGTCCCACACCCACGCGTCGGCGAGGCGCAGCTCGAAATACACCTCGCCGTCGGCATTGCGCGGCACCATCTCGACACTGTTGGCCAGGTAGAACCGCCGCTCGGTCTCCACGACGTAACTGAACTGCCCCACGATGTCCTTGTATTCGCGGTACAGCGAGAGTTCCATCTCGGTTTCGTACTTCTCGAGATCTTCGGCACTCATCTGCTCAGCCGTCCTTCTGTTCGGTTCGTCGTCCCCATTGTCCCCGTAACCGGGGTCGCCACCGCGGCCAGCGCCGCCATATTGCGCACGTTGATGAACGAGTAGCGATGCTGACTGCACGGCCCCAACGCCGCCAGCGCCGCGGTGTGCGCAGGGGTGGAGTACCCCTTGTGCTCGGCGAAGCCGTAGCCGGGGTCCTCCAGCGCCACCATGTACCGGTCGCGGGTGACCTTGGCCAGCACGCTCGCCGCGGCGATGCAGGCGGCCACACCGTCACCGCCGACCACCGGAAGCGAGGGCATCGGCAGCCCCGGAACCCGGAATCCGTCGGAGAGCACGTAACCGGGCCGCAGGGCCAGTCCGGCCACCGCGCGCCGCATGCCTTCGATATTGGCCGCGTGCACGCCGCGCGCGTCCACGTCGGCCGGCGCGATGAACACCACGTGGTAGGCCAGCGCGTGCCGGCGGATCACCGGAAACAACTGCTCCCGCGCCTTCTCGGTGAGCTTCTTCGAGTCGTCGAGCGCCGCCAGCGCGGCGGGCCGGCCCGGCCCGAGCACACAGGCGGCCACCACCAGCGGTCCGGCGCAGGCGCCGCGGCCGACCTCGTCGACACCGGCCACCGGCCCCAGCCCACTGCGATACAGCGCCGACTCCAGGGTGCGCAACCCCGGTGAGCGGCGGATCACCGTGCGCGGCGGCCAAGCCGGGGCCATGGTTTAAGGCTCCTGCTGCGGGTTTATCGCTTTCACCGGTCCCCAACGCGACGGCGGCCAGGCGATGAACCGGGTCTTGCCGATGACGTTGCTCACCGGCACCGTGCCGGCGTCGAGGTCTGCACCGGTGCACAGGATCCGGTGCTGCAGATCGGGCTGGATCGCCACCGTGTCGCAGTGCGCGCGGGAATCCGACGAGTGGGTCCGGTTGTCCCCCATCACCCACAGCCGGCCCTCCGGCACGGTCACCGGACCGAACTCGTTGCCCAGGCAGGGATAGACCATCGGGTCGACCATGAGGGTGGCCGGATTCAGGTAGGGCTCGTCGAGGGTCTTGCCGTCGACGGTCAGGCCGGTGTCGTTGCGGCACTGCACCGTCTGGCCCCCCACCGCAATGACCCGCTTGACCAGATCGTTCTCGTCGGGCGGGACGAACCCGATGAAGGACAAGGCATTCTGCACCCAGCGCACCGCGGTGTTGTCCGAGCGGATCGACTTGTAGCCGACGTTCCACGACGGCGGGCCGCGGAAGACGACGACGTCACCGGGGCGCGGCGCGCTGAACCGGTAGGTGACCTTGTCGACCATGATCCGGTCACCGACGCATCCGTGGCAGCCGTGCAGCGTCGGTTCCATCGACTCCGACGGGATGAGGTACGGGCGCGCCACGAACGTCAACACCAGGTAGTACAGCACCAGCGCGATCGCCACCAGCACGACCGACTCGCGCAGCGTGCTGTGCTTGCGGTCCTCGGCGGCGGGTGCCTCCGGCGCGCCGGCCTCGGCCTGGTCGACCTCGGGCTGGTCGGCCTCGGGAGAGTTCTCGGGTGACGAGCCCGCGGTTTCGGTCACGAGATCAGGGTAGTGACCGCGTCAGCCGCGCCGCAGACCGACCGGAGCGAACCCGCCCGGACGGGCAAGTCAGCGCTTCTCCTTGATCTTGGCCTTCTTGCCGCGCAGTTCACGCAGGTAGTACAGCTTGGCCCGGCGCACGTCACCACGGACCACGACGTCGATGTGGTCGACGTTGGGCGAGTGCACCGGGAAGGTGCGCTCCACGCCGACGCCGTAGCTCTCCTTGCGGACGGTGAACGTCTCGCGGACGCCGCCACCCTGGCGGCGGATGACCACGCCCTTGAACACCTGGATGCGCTCTTTGGTGCCCTCGATCACCTTCACGTGCACGTTGACCGTGTCGCCGGGGGCGAAGGCCGGGATGTCGTCGCGCAGCGACGCCTTGTCGACGATGTCCAGCGTGTTCATTGCGGAAACACTTCCTCGCGGGTCGCGGCTGCCGACCGGCCCGCACACAGGTGCGCGTGCAGCCGGTAACCGAGCCGATGGGTTCGGGCATATTGTCGCATGGTGCGGTGCCCGAGACGCCGGGCCCCGGCTGCAGAATCAACTGCCGGGCGACAACTGCTCAATTGTGCCAGACGCGGCGCAACCAGGGAAATCGCGCAAATCGCCGCTGGTCGTTGCCGCCGGAACCGCCCGCATCGTGATAAGTCTGGTGAAGAGGCGGACCGCGCGATCGCGGCGTGCCCGCGGTAACCTATCCGGCGGGCCGATGGCAGCAAGTGTGGCGAGCCCGTAGATGTCGATTACCCGACTGATGCCTGTTGAGGAGGCCTACCAGCCGTGCGGCCATCGATGCTTCTGCTGACCATCGTCATGGTGATGTCGACGGTGGTGTTCGGCTGCGACGAGAAGGTCTACGGCGCCGCCGCCACCCGGCCCCCGCAGTACCGGGCGCCCGAGGTGGCGCCGGTGGCCACCGCGATCGAAGCGCCCCGAGCACCCGCGATCCCCCCGGCCGCGGTGGTCGACGGGCTGGCGGCACGCATGCAGGACGCCACCGAGGAAGCCGCCAAGGCCGGTGCCAACATCTCGGTGGCCGTGCTGGACCGGATCTCGCACCAACTGGTCACCAACGGCAACACACGGCCCATCGCCACCGCCTCGGTGGCCAAGCTGTTCATCGCCGACGACCTGCTGGTCCACCAGTCCGAAGCCACATTGTCGGCCGACGACCAGGCCGCCCTGGATGTCATGCTGCGTTCCTCCGACGACGGGGCCGCCGAGACGTTCTGGAACCTGCACGGCGGCAACGCGATCGTCACCCGGGTGGCCAGCCGCTACGGCCTGGCCGGTACCGCCCCGCCGTCCAACGGTGCCTGGTGGAACACCATCAGCACCACCCCGGACCTGGCGCGCTACTACGACATGCTGCTCAATGGCTCCGGCGGCCTGCCGGCGGACCGGGCGGACATGATCATCAACGACCTGGCGCAGTCCACCCCCACCGGCATCGACGGCTACCCGCAGCGGTTCGGGATTCCGGAGGGCCTGTACAACGAGCCGGTGGCCGTCAAGCAGGGCTGGATGTGCTGCATCGGCAACAACTGGATGCACCTGTCGACCGGCGTAGTCGGCGCCGACCGTCGCTACGTGGTGGTGATCGAGTCCCTCCAGCCCAGCGACGACGCCACCGCGCGTGCCACGATCACCCAGGCGGTCAAGACGATCTTCCCCGGCGGCCGGATCTAGACCCGGATCTGGACTTCGCTACTCCCCCAACAGATCCGGGCGACGCTGCCTGGTCCTCTGCAGCGCGGCCTCATGGCGCCAGGCAGCGATCCGCGCATGGTCTCCGGAGAGCAGCACTTCGGGAACATCCAGTCCGCGCCAGCTCGGCGGCCGGGTGTAGCTCGGCCCCTCCAAGAGTCCGGCGCGGTCGGGGGAATGCGAATCATCGTGGCGTGACGCCGGATTGCCCAACACTCCGGGCATCAGCCGCAGCACCGCCTCGAGCATCACCAGCACCGCAGCCTCGCCGCCGGCCAGCACATAGTCGCCGATCGAGACCTCTTCGACCCGCATCCGCCGGGCGGCGTCATCGGCGACCCGTTGGTCGATGCCTTCATAGCGGCCGCAGGCGAACACCAGGTGCTGTTCCTGGCTCCACCGCTGGGCGGTGGCCTGGTCGAACCGTACACCGGCTGGTGTGGGGATGACCAAAACTGTTTGCTGCGAACAAATTTCGTCAAGCGCTTCGCCCCACACCGGCGCCTTCATCACCATCCCCGGCCCACCGCCGTAGGGGGTGTCGTCAACCGAGCGGTGGACGTCGTGGGTCCAGCGCCGCAGATCGTGAACGCCCAACTCGACCATTCCGGACTCGATCGCCTTGCCCGGCAACGACTGCCGGATCGGGTCCAGATAAGCGGGAAAGATCGTCAGAACATCGATTCTCATCGACTACCCGCCCAGGTCCAGCAGGCCGTCGGGTGGATCGATCTGCACGGTCTGGTCGGCCAGTGACACCGACGGCACGATCGCGCTGACGAACGGAACCAGCAGCTCCCCGCCATCGGTCCGCTTGATCGCCAGCAGTTCGCCGGCGGCGGTGTGCAGCACCTCGGTGACGGTGCCGACCCGCTCCCCCGTCGTGGTGCAGACGGTGAGCCCTTCGAGCTGGTGATCGTAGTAGGTGTCCGGTTCGGTGATCGGCGGCAGCTCAGCCGAGTCCACGACGAACACGGTGCCGCGCAACGCATCCGCACCGTCGCGGTCCGCGACCCCGGCTAACCGCACCAGCAGTCGCGCGCCGTGCGGACGCGCGGATTCGACGACGTAGTCGCGCGGCGGCCCGCCCTTCTGGTGGGCGTGCAGGGTCGCGCCCGGCGCGAACCGGAGTTCGGGGTCGTCGGTGCGGACCTCGACGACGACCTCGCCGCTGATGCCGTGGGCTTTGACCACCCGCCCGACCGTCAGCTCCATGAGCCGGCCGGCTACCGGTCGGTGTCGACCACGTCCACGCGGATGCCGCGTCCACCGATACCGGCAACGAGGGTGCGCAACGCGGTGGCGGTACGACCGCCGCGACCGATCACCTTGCCGAGATCGTCGGGGTGCACGTGCACTTCGACGGTGCGGCCCCGCCGGTTGGTCACCATGTCGACCCGGACGTCATCCGGGTTGTCGACGATGCCGCGCACCAAGTGCTCGACGGCATCTGCCACCACGGCACTCACGACCGCGCTCAGCTCTCGGCGGCCGGCTCGGCGGCCTCAGCAGCCGGGGCCTCGGCCGGGGCGTCCTCAGCCGTGGCCTCGTCCTTGGCCTTCTTGGCCTCCCCCGCCTTGGGAGCCTTCTTCTTCTTGGCGGTGGTGGCCTCCGTGGTCGGACCACCCTCGGCCTCGGCCAGCGCGGCGTTGAACAGCTCCAGCTTGCTCGGCTTGGCCGGCTTGACCTTCAGCTTGCCCTCGGCGCCGGGCAGGCCCTTGAACTTCTGCCAGTCACCGGTGATCTTCAGCAGCTTGAGCACCGGCTCGGTGGGCTGGGCCCCGACCGACAGCCAGTACTGGGCGCGCTCCGAGTCGATCTCGATCAGGCTCGGCTCTTCCTTCGGGTGGTAGCGGCCGATGACCTCGATGGAGCGGCCGTCCCGGCGGGTGCGCGCGTCGGCGACCGCGATGCGGTACTGCGGATTGCGGATCTTGCCGAGCCGGGTGAGCTTGATCTTGACAGCCATGAGTCACTCCTGGGTAGCACGCTGCAATTCAGCGATACCGGCGGATTTGCCGGTGTCCGGTTTTGCCTCGCGTGTATGACCACTGCGCGGTACGTAACCGCACGGCGGACAGCCGCCTATTGTGCCAGAACCGGCCCGTTGCGCCGAAATCGCCTCAGGGCAGCTTCTCGAAGCACTTGGTCTCGACGCGCCGGGTCATCCGCCAACCGCCGTCGGTCCGGACGAACTCGTCGTCGTACCACAGGCCCAGCAGCATGGTCGCCGGCTGCTCCCCACCGAAGACCATCGGGTTGAAGCAGAAGGTGCGCGCGGCGGCGGTGTCTCCGTCGACCCGGATCGACGGCAGGCCCAGCATGTGGGCGTAGCCGGCGAAGTTCGGCAGCACCTCCGCCAGCCAGGCCTTCACCTGCGGGTAGCGCCCGTCGATACCGCCCATCGCGCGGTAGTCGATGTAGGCATCGGCGGTGAAGACCGCGTCGAGGTCGTCGAAGTTGCGGGTGTCGATGGCGGTGGAGTAGTCGACCAGCAGCTGCTGGATCTGCCACCGGTCCGACATTTCGGCCTGGCTCAGCATTCCTCGATTCAACACCACGCCGGTAAGGTAACCGGCCATGCGGAAAATTCTGGCCGCACTCGCGGCTGTGCTGACCGTGTTCGTCACTACCGCGGTGACCGCTTCCGCCGATGTCGCCCAGCCCCTCGGTTCGGCACCGATTCCGGCCGGCCCCGCCCCGAACTGGCTCATCGCCGACCTGGACTCCGGACAGGTGCTCGCCGAGCAGAACGGGTACGCCGTCACCCCGCCGGCCAGCACGATCAAGGTGCTGCTCGCGCTGGTGGCGCTCGACGAGCTGAACCTCGACGACACCGTGGTCGCCAGCCCGGCCGACACGCAGGTGGAGTGCAACTGTGTCGGCATCAAACCCGGCCACGCCTACACCGCGCGCCAGCTGCTCGACGGCCTGCTGCTGGTGTCGGGCAATGACGCCGCCAACGCGCTCGCGGACATGCTCGGCGGGCCGGAGGCGACCGTGGCGAAGATGAACGCCAAGGCTGCCGCGGTCGGCGCCACCGCCACCCACGCCAGCACGCCGTCCGGCCTCGACGGCCCCGGCGGCCCCGGCGCAACCACCCCGCACGACCTGGCGGCCATTTTCCGGGCGGCGCTGGCCAACCCGGCGTTCGCCCAGATCACCGCGCAGCCCTCGGCGATGTTTCCCACCGAGTCCGGCGAGCGGCCGATCGTCAATATGAACGAGCTGCTGGCCCGCTACCCCGGTGCGATCGGCGGCAAGACCGGCTTCACCGACGCCGCCCGCAAGACCTACGTCGGCGCGGCAGCGCGTGACGGCCGCCGGTTGGTGGTCGCGATGATGTACGGGCTGATCCACGAAGGTGGCCCGACCTACTGGGATCAGGCCGCCGCGTTGCTGGACTGGGGTTTCGCGCAGGGCCCGCTCTCCGGCGGCGTCGGCAGCCTGTAGGCCGGCGCGACTCAGTACACCCGGCCGCGCAGCATCACCAGATCCGGGCGGCCCAGCACGTCCGGCCCGCCGCGCGGGTCCTCGGCGAAGCAGAGCAGGTCGGCCGGGGCGGCGTGTTCCAGCCCCGGCGCGCCCAGCCAGCGCCGGGCCGCCCAGCAGGCCGCGCCCAGTGCCTCGGTGGCGCTGAGCCCGACACCTGTCAGGGCATGCACTTCGTCGGCGATCCGGCCGTGGGAGATCATGCCGCCGGCGTCGGTGCCGGCGTAGATCGGCACCCCGGCCTCTCGGGCGGCGCCGATCCGTGAGCGGCAGCTGGCATGCAGCGCCCGCATGTGCGCGGCGTAGGTCGGGTACCTGGCCGCCGAATCGGCGATCCCGGGGAAGTTCTCGATATTGATCAGCGTCGGCACCAGCGCGGTGCCGTGGGCCAGCATCAGCGCGATGATGTCGTCGGTGATACCGGTGCCGTGCTCGATGCAGTCGATGCCGGCGTTGATCAGCCCCGGCAGAGCATCCTCCCCGAAGACGTGCGCGGTGACGCGGGCCCCGTTGGCGTGCGCGGCATCGATGGCGGACTTCAGCACGTCGTCGGACCACAGCGGCGCCAGGTCGCCGATCCCCCGGTCGATCCAATCCCCGACCAGTTTCACCCAGCCGTCGCCCCGACGGGCTTGGGCTGCAACGGCTTCCGGCAGTTCAGCCTCGTCGTCGACGTCCAGGCCCAGCCCGGGAATGTAGCGTTTGGTGCGCGCCAGGTGCTGCCCGGCGCGGATGATCCGCGGCAAGTCGTCGCGGGAATCGAAGCCGCGGGTGTCGATCGGTGAGCCGGCGTCGCGGATCAGCAGCACCCCGGCACGACGCTCGGTTTCGGCCTGGCGCAGCGCCTCGTCAGCGTCGACCGGGCCGCCCGGACCGATTCCGATATGGCAGTGCGCGTCGACCAGGCCCGGAAGGATCCAGCCGTCAGCGAAGACGGTCTGGGCGCCGTCGACCGGCTCGAGGCTGACCCGGCCTTCGACGATCCAGTACTCCACTGGAGTCTCATCGGGCAGCCCGCGGCCGCGAACGTGGAGCGCCAAACTACTTCTGGCCCGGGAAATTCAGCTTGGACAGGTCGAAATCGGCCAGCCCGGGCGGCAGCTCGTTGAGCCCCTCGGGCATCTGCGACAGATCCGGGAAACCGGCCGGCATGCCCGGCCCGAATGGACTGCGCACCTTCGGCGGGGTGGGCCCGCGCTTCTTGCCGCCCTTCTTGCCCTTGCCCTTCGCGGCTTTGCGGGTACTGCTCTTGCGGCCGAGCCCGGGCAGACCCATCCCGCCCATCATCGACGACATCATCTTGCGGGCCTCGAAGAACCGGTCGACGAGCTGATTGACCTCCGAGACGCTGACCCCGGAACCGTTGGCGATGCGCAGCCGGCGGGAGGCGTTGATGATCTTCGGGTCGGCCCGCTCGGCGGGCGTCATGCCGCGGATGATCGCCTGCAGCCGGTCGAGGTGGCTGTCGTCGACGGCGGCCAGCGCGTCCTTCATCTGGCCCGCCCCCGGCAGCATGCCCAGCAGGTTGCCGATCGGGCCCATCTTGCGGATCGCCAGCATCTGCTCGAGGAAGTCCTCCAGCGTGAGCTCCCCGGTGCCGATCTTGGCGGCGGCCTCCTCGGCCTTCTGCGCGTCGAAGACCTGCTCGGCCTGCTCGATCAGGCTCAGCACGTCACCCATGCCCAGAATGCGGCTGGCCATCCGGTCGGGGTGGAAGACGTCGAAGTCCTCCAGTTTCTCGCCGGTGGACGCGAACAGGATCGGCGCGCCGGTGACCTCCCGCACCGACAGCGCCGCGCCACCGCGGGCGTCGCCGTCGAGCTTGGTCAGCACCACACCGGTGAAGCCGACCCCCTCGCGGAAGGCGTCGGCGGTGGTGACGGCGTCCTGGCCGATCATCGCGTCCAGCACGAACAGCACCTCGTCGGGCTGGACCGCGTCGCGGATGGCGGCGGCCTGGGCCATCATCTCCTCGTCGATGCCGAGCCGCCCGGCGGTGTCGACGACGACGACGTCGAAGTGTTTGGCTTTGGCTTCGGCCAGGCCGGCGGCGGCGACGGCGACCGGGTCACCGATGCCGATCTGGGCCTCGTGCGCCTGCGCGGAGGTGCCCGGATGCGGGGCGAAGACGGCGACCCCGGCGCGCTCCCCGACCACCTGCAGCTGGTTGACCGCCCCCGGGCGCTGCAGGTCGCAGGCCACCAACAGCGGGGTGTGCCCCTGGCCGCGCAACCAGGTGGCCAGTTTGCCGGCCAGAGTGGTCTTACCCGCGCCCTGCAGACCGGCCAGCATGATGACCGTCGGCGGGGTCTTGGCGAACGCGAGTGTGCGGGTCTGCCCGCCGAGGATGCCGATGAGCTCTTCGTTGACGATCTTGACGACCTGCTGGGCCGGGTTGAGGGCACCGGAGACCTCCGCGCCCTTGGCGCGGTCCTTGATCCGGCCGATGAACTCCCGCACCACCGGCAGCGACACGTCGGCTTCCAGCAGTGCCAGCCGGATCTCCCGCGCGGTGGCGTCGATGTCGGCGTCGGTCAGACGTCCCTTGCTGCGCAGTCCCTGCAGGGCCGAGGTCAACCGGTCGGAGAGCGATTCAAACACGCAGCCAGCCTATAACTGCTCCCCGCGCGAGCCGGCAGGCGAAGGGGACCTCGCGGCAGACCGCGTGGTGCAGCGGACGCCGCCACCGCGATATCCCGAACACGTATTATGACCGCGAGGTTAGATAAATTGCACAGTTAATCGCGAGATTCGCGCCCGTTAAACAAGGGTTTCAGAGCTTTCACGCTCCGCTTGTTTTCGTTAAAGATACGCACTCAGCTGCTAATTAAATGTTACCGATCACTGCGGTCGCTCTAATTCTGCAATGCTTCCTCGCATCGACAGTCAGCCCATCGGATCTCTCGGTTTCCGGTTCGATTCGCTCCGAGGAGAACACATGTCATTTGTGAAAGCGGCGCCTGAAGCAATGACCTCAGCCGCGGGCGAGCTGCAGGGCATCGGCGAAGCCCTCGCCGCACGGAGCGCCTCGATACGAATCCCCACCACCGCCATTGCCCCGGCGGGTACGGACCCGGTCTCCCAACTGCAGGCGGCGGTGTTCGCGACCTACGGCAGCCTCTACCAGTCGATCAGCGACCAAGCGGCGGTCGTTCACCAGCAGCTCGTGGGTGCCCTTGGGCAGAACGCCGTTGCGTACTCCACCGCCGAGGCGACCAACCAGTCCGCGACGTCGCTGGACGCGGCGATCCAGGGGTTCTTGACCGACATCCTCGGCGTCCCGACCAGCGGCAGTTCTTCGCTGCTGTCCGGCAACGCCGCCAATATCGGCAACATCGGAATGGGTAACTGGGCCTCTGCCTGCTCGGCCCTGCTCGGCCTGGCCGGCGGCGGTCTTCTCGACTTTCCCGAAGAGGTCGCCGCCGAAGCAGGGAGCCTGGTCGGGTTCGACCAGGCCATGCCGGCCGGCGCGGCGGGGCCGGCGGCCGGCGTGGGTGCGACACCGGCCGGGTTGGCACAGGCCACCGCAATGGGCGCCTCGGCCGCGCCGAACTGGGCCGGCGAAGGCGCCGCCGCGGCGGGCGCCACTCCGGCCCGTCCGGCGACCGCGAGCGCAGTCGCCCCGCACGCCACGCCGAGCCTGGCAGCCGTACCGGCCGCCCTGCCGTCGGCGGCACCCGGCGACCGCGGCATCGGAAGATTCGGCGCGCCGCGCTATGGCGCCAAGCCCACCGTCGTACCCAAGCAGCCCGCGGTCTAGCCCCGCCCGACGAGGATCGGATACCCGCATGTCTTTCGATTTCGGAGCCCTCCCCCCGGAGACCGTGTCCGCCTGGATGTACAGCGGGGCCCGGTCCGGGCCGCTGATGTCGGCCGCCTCGGCGTGGAGCAGCCTGGCCGCCGAGCTGGAGGCTTCGGCAGCGTCCGCCCAGGCGGTGATCTCAGAGTTGACCGGCGAACTGTGGACGGGGCCGGCTGCGGCGGCGATGACCGCCGCCGTAGCCCCCTATCTGACCTGGCTGAACACCACCTCCGCTGCCGCCCACCATGCCAGTTCGCAGGCGATGGCCTCGGCGGCCGCCTTCGAGGTCGCCCACGCGGCGACGGTGCCCCCGCCCGTGATCGTCGCTAACCGGGCACAGCTGGCGGCACTGGTCGCATCGAATCTGCTCGGGCAGAACACCCCGGCGATCCTGGCCACCGAGGCCCACTACCTGGAGATGTGGGCGCAGGACACCCTGGCCATGTTCGGCTACAGCACCGCGTCGGCCAGCGCAGCAGAGTTGTCGCCGATCTCTCCGGCGCCGCAGCCCACCAACCCGGCCGGATCGGCGGTCGCCGGCGCCACTGCAGCCGGGGGCCTCCAGCAGGAACTGGCCCACGCCCTGACGACCCTGCAGGGGGCGTTGCAGACGGTCAGCTCACCGCTGGCCTCGTCGACGTCGACGGCCATGCCCCTCGGCAACGCCGTCGACCTCTTCCTGGGCACCCCCTTGTTCTCGAACGCCATCAACGGAGGCGTGAACACCGCGGCATGGTTTGTGTGTACCGCAATCCCGACTGCGGTGTCGCTGGGCCACACCTTGGCCTTGGCCGGGCCGGCCAGCCTGGTATCCGACGTGACCGGCGCCGAAGGTCTCGCGGCCGGCTTGGGCCCGGCGGTCCTGGCCGGCATGGCGCAACCGGCGGGGGTGATGGCGTCCGGCGCGGCGCCGGTGGTGGCCGGACTGGGCCAGGCCGCCACCGTCGGCGAGGTGTCGGTGCCAGCCTCGTGGTCGGCGACGGCGAGCACTGAAGTCGCGGCATCGACCGGCTCGGGCTGGACCGCTGCCGCCGAGGAGGCAGCGCCGATGCACGCCGTACCGGCCGGGATCGGATCAGCGGCCTGCGCCGGACGCTCCGGGTTCGGTTCGGGTCTGCCCCGCTACGGCGTCAAGCCGACCGTGATGCCCAAGCAGGTGTTCGTCTGACAGCGGCCGGAGCGACCCCGTGGTCTCGGTTCACCGCGGGGACCTCGCCCTCCATCTGGGGCTCAGGTATGGGGGCCGACGGACGTCGATACTTCGGACAGGTTCGGTGGCGGATGCAGCCGCAGTTGAGGCCGATGATGCACGCTTGAGGACCGGGAGAACCTGCGCTCGGCGCCGCTACCGCCCGACTCGGCGGTGAAGTCGCCGCCGAGGTGCCGAACGCGCCGACACCGCTGAACCCGACGGCCAAGACCGCGCCGGCTACGGCCAGCCCGGCACGCGTCATCCTGCTGCCGTCGCGCATCGTCGCGATGTTTCGCCCGTGTTTCACCGTGCTCACACGCTACGGGTCATTCCTGGCAAGTTCCTGACTCCCAGCGGCTCACTCACCCAGTGCCTTGCGCGGTCCCAGCATCTAATTTCGCGAGAACGTAAACTACCGAATCGTTATTGGATTAATTCGTGGGCATCTCTCGCGCGCGATACAGAAAACTGGCAAGCGGCTTTGCTTCATGCGCGGGCGACAATTGATCGGTACCCCCGCAATATCGATGAACTCCACGTCCGCTCGGCATCAGAAAACGGCGGGCCGCGGCCTGAACAATGGCGAAAAGTAGAGCTTCAGACCAACGCGCTGAGCAGATGCTTCTCGATCACCGTTCGATCCATCGGCGCCGGCGGGACGACACAGAACACGTCGTCTGCCGTCGATCCCCTGGTGGTGACCTTCGCCCACACGACGTCGGCGCCGGCCCGTTCCAGCGCCGCGGCAAGCCGTGCCAGGAGGCCGGGGCGGTCCGCGGCGCGGACTTCGACGATCAGCCGGCCGGGCGTGCTGTCGAACCACAAGATGCGAGGCGGGGCCGCCGGGCCGCTCGCCGGGACGCCGGCGGGAACCTCACCGCAGGTGATCCGGTGCGATTCGTCCCGACGTCGCTGCAACCTGGCCTGGACGTCGATACCGCCTGAGAGCGCAAGACGGAGCTGCTCGCCAACTAGCTGGGCGACCGGCGGGGCGCCGAAATGCGGAGACACCACGAACTCGGTGATCGCCGACCCGTCCCGAATGTTGACCGTCGCCGCGTGCACCCGCAACGAATTCATCGCCAACACCGCCGCAGCCTTCGACAGCAGACCGCGCTGGGCGGGGGCGATCATGACCGCGCGGTAGGTGCGTCCACCGGGGTCGCGGCGCAGATCCACGTGTACATCACCCGCCTTCGCCAGCACGACGTACTCGGTGTCGATCGGGTCGCCCTGCGGCAGCGGCTCACCGGCCATCACGAGGCGGCAGCGTCGAACCAGGTCGGTGACCAAAGTTGCCTTCCAGCCGCTCCATGCCTCCGGGCCGGTGGCCAGCGCGTCGACCACGGTCAACGCGTGCAATACCTCGAGCGTCACTACGTCTCCGCCCAGTGCCGCCGCAACACAGGCGATGACGTTCGGATCATTCAGATCGTGCCGGGTGACGACCTTCGGCAGCAGCAGGTGATGTGTCACCAAAGTGGCGAGCATCGTGACGTCACAGGGCCACAAGCCCAGCCGAGTACCGATCCGGGCCACCAGCTCGGCACCGATCAGGCTGTGATCGCCGCTGCGGCCCTTGCCGATGTCGTGCAGCAGAGCCGCAAGGACCAGCAGATCCGGACGTGCCACCTGGGTTGTGAACGCCGCAGCCCGAGAAGCGGTTTCGATGAGATGACGGTCGACGGTCCAGATGTGGACAGGGTCGCGGGGCGGCAGGTCGCGGATCATCGCCCATTCCGGGAACAGCCGGCCCCACAGCCCACTGCGATCCAGCGCCTCGATGGTCGTCACCGTCGCCGGGCCGGCGCCCAGTAGTACCAAAAGGTCGTCGACGGCCTCCCGAGGCCACGGCACCGGCAGGTCGGGCGCATCGCTAGCCAGCCGGCTCAACGTGGCTGGCGCGATGGGCAATCCGGTGCGGGCCGAGGCGGCCGCCACCCGCAACAGCAGACCGGGATCGCGCTCAGGCCGGGCGTCGCGGGCCAGTACCACCTCTCCGGCGAATGCGACCACGCCGTCATCCAGTGGTCTCCGCAGCCGCGGCCGCACCGCTGAGATTCCGCGTCTCGGCAGAGCGTTGGCAGCGATTCGCAGGCCCATGTCAACGCGGTAAGTGATGGTGCGCGCCGCATCGGACAGGCTGCGCGCCAGGTCGTACCGGTCGCCGATGCGCAGTGCAGCACCGATCTCGTCGGCGTACTGGGCCATCAGCAGGTCGTGTCCGCGCCCGGAGACTCGATGCAATTCGGTACGGACATCCAGCAGCCGGAGGTATGACGCGTCGACCAAACCTCCTCGGGCCTCCAAGCGGCAGACCGTCGCACGGTCCGCAAGGTGCGCGATTGCCAGCGCGTCAAGCAACTGCACGTCGCGCAACCCTCCGCGTCCGCATTTCAGGTCGGGCTCGATGCGATGCGCTACTTCGCCGCTACGCCGCCACCGTGCGTGCGTCGTTTCGATGAGTTCGCTGTAACGGGAGCGGATTCCGTACCGCCACCGGTGGCGCACCTCGTGGATCAGCTGCGTCGAGAGCCGTTCATCACCGGCGATATGGCGCGCGTCCAGCATGCCCAGGTCGGCGAACAGATCGGCACCGGCGACCTCGATCGCCTCGGCCACGGTGCGCACACTGTGGTCGAGGCGAACTCCGGCATCCCACAGCGGATACCACAACAGCGCGGCAACCTCTGCGACGGCGTCGGCGGATTTGCCGTCGTGCAGCAGCAGCAGGTCCAGGTCTGAGTGGGGAAGCAACTCGCACCGGCCCAGCGAACCGGTCGCGACGATCGCGAATCCGCTGTCCGCCGCGATGCCGATCTCCGTCGCCTTCGCGGTCAACCAGCGCTCGTGCAGCCGTCGCCACTCATCACGCAGCGCGACGGAGTCCAGCCGGCCCGCGGACTCCGAGCGAAGCGCTGCCCGTGCCCGCGCCAAATCCATGGTGGTGCGGGAAGATCGCACCGACCGTGTGGCGGGGTTCCCTTCGCGTTGCGTCATCGCGGCCCACCGAGGTCAACTCGGATCGGATCTCATACGGCATCTGCTCCGCGCTCACCGGTACGCACCCGCATCACCGTCTCCACCGGGCTCACCCACACCTTGCCGTCGCCGATCTTTCCGGTGCGCGCCGCCCGCGCGATGATGTCCAGAATCTGCTCTACCGCAACGTCGTCGACCAGTACCTCGACCCGCAACTTCGGGACGAAGTCAACCGAATACTCCGCCCCTCGGTAGACCTCGGTGTGGCCCTTCTGCCGCCCGTAACCCCGAACCTCACTGACGGTCATACCCTGCAGGCCCGCCTGTTCCAGGCCGGTCCTGATGTCCTCCAGCGTGAACGGCTTCACGATCGCGGTGATCAGCTTCATACTCTCTTCTCTCTTCGGCGGAGTAGGCGGGGGCCGGGCTGCCGTCGACCGCGAAGTCGTAGCCGCTTTCGGCATGTAGCGCTTCGTCGATGCCCGAGGCCTCGGCTTCTGCGTCCAGACGCAGTCCGATGGTGTACTTGACGATCCATGCCACGGCAGCTGTGCCCACCGCCGAATAGGCCGCAACGCTGAGCGCGCCGATGATCTGGCGCCACAACTGCTGTGTACCGCCTCCGTAGAGCAAGCCGGGCGATACGCCGGCACCGCCTGCGATCGCGGCGGTCGCAGGTGCCGCCAGGAAACCCACCAGCACGGTGCCGACCAGCCCGCCGACCAGGTGCACCCCCACGACATCAAGGGAATCGTCCAGGCCGAAACGGTATTTCAACCCCACCGCCAAAGCGCAGGCGACACCGGCGACGACACCGATCACCAGCGCGCCGACGACGTTCACCGAGGCGCATGACGGGGTGATGGCAACCAGACCGGCGACTATTCCCGATGCCGCACCCAGTGACGTGGCATGCCCGTCTCGAATTCGCTCGGCCAACAGCCAACCGAGCATTGCCGCGGCGGCCGCAACCGTGGTGGTGATGAAGGTCGACCCCGCGACACCGTTGGCGCTGACCGCCGAGCCCGCGTTGAACCCATACCAGCCGAACCACAGCATGGCGGCTCCGAGCATCACCAACGGGAGATTGTGCGGACGCATCGCCGCGGGCCAGCCGCGGCGCCGGCCCAGGATGACGGCAAGCACCAGCGCTGCGGTGCCCGCGTTGATATGCACCGCGGTGCCGCCGGCGAAGTCGATCGCGTGCAGCTTGTTGGCGATCCAGCCGCCGTGGGCTGCCGCCGCTCCGTCGAACGCGAACACCCAGTGCGCGACAGGGAAATAGACGACGCTCACCCACAGAGCGGCGAACAGCAGCCAGCTTCCGAACTTCAACCGATCGGCAACCGCTCCCGAGATCAAGGCCACCGTGATGATCGCGAACATCAACTGGAAGGCGACGAAGACGTTCTGCGGCACCGTACCGACGACCGGAATCTCAACCGCCGAGCCGGTGCCGCCCGAACCCACGGGCACGGCATTGACACCGATCAGGCCCTTCAGGCCCCAGTAGTCGGTGGGGCGGCCCAGCACATTGCCCACGTCGTCGCCGAAGGCCAGCGAGTACCCGTAGAGCACCCACAACACGGTCACCACCGCCATCGCGCTGACGCTCATCATGATCATGTTCAGCACGCTTTTGGCGCGCACCATCCCGCCGTAGAAGAACGCCAGGCCCGGTGTCATCAGCAGTACCAGCGCGGCGCTGATCAGCATCCAGGCGGAATCGCCGGTGTCCGGCACCCCCATAATCGGAAAACGATCCAAGAGTCCAGACCTCCTCGCCGACCAGCTGCCCGGTACGTAGACCAAGTTGGTCAAACAATGCGGAGTTGTTGTTTCGCCTGCAGCGCTGCGCTGTTGCGGGCATGTCACAACCTGCTCACACAGCAGGGCCGTATGCGGGCCGCGACAGCAGGGATGTTCGCTACAGCTGGCGCAACGCGAGGCGAGCGGCGTTGGCGCCGCACATGCCGTGCGCGCCCGGCCCCGGTGGGGTTGCCGCCGAGCAGATATACACGCCGGGGATGCCCGTACTGTAGGGCGACAGCGTCACGCGCGGGCCAAAGGTCAACTGGCGGAGGTCTTTTGCCCCGGTCATGATGTCACCGCCCACGAAATTGGGGTTGTAGCGCGACATTTCGGTGGTGCTGCGCACGGTGTGGCCGATGACGCGGTCGCGGAAACCCGGGGCGAACCGCTCGATCTGGGCGATGATCGCCGCGGTGGCATCCCCGGTGTAGCCGTTGGGCACGTGGGCGTAGGTCCACACCGGGTGCACGTTGCCGACGGAGCGTTGCGGGTCGGCCAGATACTGCTGACCCACCAGGACGAAGGGCCGCTCGGGCATGCGTCCGGCGTGGATGTCGCGTTCGGTGGCAGCCAGCTCGCGGTGCGGGCCGGCCAGGTGCACGGTGCCGGCCAGCCGGGCGTCGGGGTTGGTCCACGGCACACCCTCCTCGACGGCGAAGTCGACTTTGAAGGCCCCCGGCCCGCGCCGGAACCGCCGATAGGCCGCGGACACCCGCGGCGGCAGCCGGTCACCGAGGATCCCGGCCACAGCCTCAGGAGCCAGGTCGAACAGCGTCACGTCGGCGGGCGGCAGTTCCGCCGCAGAGGTCACCGGCACCCCGGTCTCGATGGTGCCGCCCAGCTCGGTCAGCGCGGCGGCCATGGCGTTGGCGATCGCCTGTGATCCCCCGGCGGCCACCGCCCAGCCGTGCCGGTGGCCGGCCGTGAGGATGCCCAGCCCGATCGCCGAGGTCATCGGGTAATGCAGTGGCCGAAACGCGTGCGCGGCAACGCCGGCGAACAAGGCCTGGGCTTGCGGGGTGCGAAACCAGCGAGCCAACGCCGCGGCGGGCAGCATCGTGGGCGCGCCGAACCGGGCCAGGGTCAGTGGATGGTGCGGCAGTCGCAGCAAGGGGCCCATGATGTCGGTGCTGAGCGCATCGAACCGGGCGACCGGGCGGTCGAAGAGTCGGCGCCAGCGGCCGCCGTCGCGGCCCAGGCCCGCGGCGGTCTGCTCGACCGAGCGGTACAGCACCCCGGCGCTGCCGTCGTCGAGCGGATGGGCGCAATCGATTTGCGGCCAGCGCCACCGCAAGCCGTAGCGGTCCACGTCGAGGCTGGACAGGAACGGGGAGCCGACGGCCATCGGGTGGATCGCTGAGCAGTCGTCGTGCAGCAGGCCCGGCAGGATGGCTTCGCTGCTGCGGGTGCCACCACCGACCTCGTCGGCGGCCTCGAGCACAGTGACCTGCACGCCGTGCTGGGCAAGGGTCACGGCGGCGGCGAGCCCATTGGGCCCGCCGCCCACCACAATCGCTGTGCTCACGCCGACACCTCCGGCCGGCAGCACCCGGCGGCGCTAGGCGTGCTTGCCCGGTGCACCGCCGGCGCCGCCGGCGCCACCCGTCCCGCCGTCGTTGGGTAGACCGGCCGCACCGGGGCTACCGGATGCTCCGTCGGTCGCTCCGCCGTTGCCCCCGTGCCCGCCGTCGCCGCCGGGACCGACGATGCCGTTACCGCCGGCGCCACCGGCACCCCCGGCACCCCCGGCACTGTCCACCAGGTTGGTGGCCGCGCCGCCGTTTCCGCCGCGACCGCCGTTAGCACCGGTCAGGCCGCTGCCGCCGGCACCGCCGACGCCTCCGGCGCCGCCGGTGCCACCGGTGGTGCCGTGACCGGCGGCTCCACCCGAGCCACCGTCGCCGCCGCGGCCTCCCACGCCGAGCGGGTTGTTCAAGCCGGCACCGCCCGCGCCACCGGCGCCGCCATCACCGTCTACTCCGGCCTTGCCCGCCCCGCCGATCCATGCGTTGTTGGCGCCGGCCGCTCCACCGCGACCGCCGTCGCCGCCGTTGCCACCGTTGCCGCCCATCGGCTGAGAAGCCGTGCCGGCGGCACCGGCCGCTCCGGCTCCACCGGCGCCGCCGTCACCGCCGTCACCGCTGATACCCAGGAACCAGCCGGCTTTGCCGCCGACACCGCCGTTGCCCGCGTCACCGCCGTTGAGTGCGGTGACCTCGGATCCGTTGACCCCGGCCCAACCCGACCCGCCGCGGCCACCGGCTCCGCCGAAGCCCCAACCGGCCAGGGCGTCGCCGCCTGCCCCGCCGTCGCCGCCGTCGTGCGACACCAGCGTCGAGCCGTCCAGCGTGTCGTGGAACCCGGTACCGCCCTGGCCGCCGGCACCGCCGTCGCCGAACCACAAGCCACCCGAGCCGCCCTGGCCACCGGCACCGGCTTCGACCACCGTGCCGTCGGTGGCGAGGTAGGCGGCGGCTCCCTGACCGCCCGCACCACCGTTACCGAACAAGCCGGCATCGCCGCCGGCGCCACCCATGCCGTCGTTGATCCCGGCCACGCCGGCGGCACCGGTGCCCCCGTCACCGAAGAGGAAGCCGCCGTCGCCGAGGTCGCCCAGACCGAGCCAGCCGAATAGCGAGTTGTTGACGCCGTTGAAGCCGTCGATGCCGTCGCCGATCAGATCGCGGCCGAACATCAACACCCACGGCGTATTGATCAGGTCGATCAGCAGCTGGTTACCGGCGTTATGCAGGAAGCTCTCCAGGGCATCGTGGATGGGGAGGTAGAAGGCGTCCTGGTAGAGCTGCGCCCAGTCGGCCGGCTCGAAGGCATTGAAGTCGACCGAGCCGATATCGATCGGATCGGCGCTGGCCATGCCGATGTCGACCTGATCGAACGCCGACAGGTCGAACCACGTGCCGGGGTCGAAGACGTCGAAATCCGCCTGGGCCGACGGCGCGGTCGCCATGGGCGTCAGCGCCAGCGCCAACGCCGCTGCGGCGCCCGCCACGGCACGACAGAACCGGCCGGCCGCGGTGCGACCACGCTGCCCGGTAGCGCGACGATGACGACGATTCATGGGGATTGACCTTTCTGAGACTGTGCTGCGCCGACTGGCCGAGGCTGGCTTAGGCGGGGTCGATCGTGTCGAGGCCGAGCAAGTCGGCGATCCACGAAAGGTCGGGGTTACCGTCCACGACAGACCCGAGGGAGTTCGGGAAGTCGGTGTCCGCGGGGTCGGTGGCCTCTGCCGAACCGCCGAACAGCGAGCCGGCGTCCTGCATGTCGAAGAACACCCGCTGCGCCGCGGTCCACAGCATCGAGAACGGTTCCTCCCCAAGGAATCCCCCGGGGATGTAGGTCTTGGGGTCCTGCAATTCCTTGAACATGTCCTGGACCCCTTGCGTCCAAGCATTGGACAGCGCGGCGTTGATGTCGGTCAGGCTGATGTTGCTCGGCAGCAGGTCCCAGCTGATGGTGGTCGGTACGTTGGCCGGGCCCTGGTTCCAGCCTTCGGTGAGGCTGCCGTAGCCGAGGTTGACCAGGATGCGCATGCTCGGTTCCAGCAGAGCCGCCAACGGGCTGCCCCAGACCGGGTTGAGCCGCAACAGATCCAGCAGCGGCAGGTGTTCGGTGGGGATCATGTAGTAGTTGGTCAGGCCCGAGGGGTCGGTGGAGTCCAAGGGGATTGCGTTGGCGATGTCCTCGTGGCTCAGCCCCAGGTATCCGTCGTGGATCAAGAACATGCCGGCGATGGCGTTGAGCGTGGACAGCAGGTTCAGCGGGTATTTCGGGAAGTCGGCGTACCCGTCGTATTCCATCGTGTAGACGTCGGTGGTGTAGTAGTCCGGAGTCGGGTGCCCCAGGGTCAATCCGTTCCAGAAGGTGAGGTCGCCGCCCCATAGGTTGAGCATTTCCACAATGCCACCGTTGGGGTTGGCGGCGTTGCCGACCAGCACGAAGTGGACGTCCTCAGCCGGCACGCCCTGATGCTGGAGCTGCTCCATGGTCATCGCCGACATCGCCGCGCTCTGCGAGTAGCCGAACACATACACCGGGTTTTCGGCGTTCACTTCGCCGGTGGCGACCTCCTTGTTGATCGCCTCGGCCAGGATCTGGGCGCCCTGGACTTCCGAGAGGTTTCCCGGGAAGTACAACTGCGGCGTGAACAGTGATTGCGCGGTGCCGGTGAAGCCGTGCGGCTGCAAATAGAAGAGGTTAGCGGCGTTGACATAACCGTCCGACGGCAATGGAATCCCGCTGCCGCCCATAACGAATGCGATGGATCCCCCGGTCAACTGCACCGCCGGCGCTGACGCGGCAGACGACCGGGCGGTGAGCGGCGACAGGCCGAGTATGCCGGCGAAGACGGCGAAAACGCTTACGGCAGCGACGAGTACGTGTCTACGACGCGGCGCGCTCGCGCCGGTCGGACCCGACGCCGCGACCAGTTCTGCCATGAAAGCTCCCAACCCCTGACCCTGCGACCGAACCGTTACCTGATCGAAATTAGATCACCCGCAACAGTTTTAGTCAGTAGTTCCGCGGAATGCCAGCCAGGCTGACATAACTTCGCTTATTGGGACGTAGTGATAATGTCGGCCATTTCCATCGGCCGAAACCCGGGCCGGAAAGGCGTCCGCGTAAAGTGTCTGCCGTGGATATTAATGGAGCAAGCGCGATCGTTACCGGTGGCGCATCAGGAATCGGTGCGGCGACTGCCCGCCAGTTGGCCGCCAAAGGTGCCCGGGTCGTCGTCGCCGACCTGCAGGCCGACAAGGGTGAGGCGCTGGCCCACGAGATCGGCGGGGTGTTCGTGCCGGTCGACGTGACCAGCACCGAGCAGATCATCGACGCCGTCAACACGGCGGCGGACCTCGGACCGCTGCGGGCACTGGTGAACTCGGCCGGTATCGGCTGGGCCCAGCGCACCATCGGCAAAGACGGCCAGTTCGAGTCGGCGCACAACCTGGACCTGTACAAAAAGGTGCTCGACATCAATCTGGTCGGCACCTTCGACTGCATCCGGATCGCGGCCACCGCGATGAGCCGCAACGAGCTGACCGACACCGGCGAGCGGGGCGCGATCGTCAACATGACCAGTGTTGCCGCCTTCGACGGCCAGATCGGCCAGGCCGCCTACTCGTCGTCCAAGGGCGGGGTCGTGGGTCTGACCCTGCCGGTGGCCCGCGACCTGTCCGCGGTCGGTATCCGGGTGAACACCGTCGCACCGGGCCTGATCGACACCCCGATCTACGGCGAAGGCGAGGCCTCCGAGGCGTTCAAGGCCAAACTCGGTGAGTCCGTGCTGTTCCCGCACCGGCTCGGCAAGCCCGAGGAGCTGGCGTCGATGGTGGTCGAGCTGCTCACCAACTCCTACATGAACGCCGAGGTCGTCCGGGTGGACGGCGGCATCCGGATGCCGCCGAAGTAGCCGGATTCCGACCCCGAAGGCCCCCGGTAATCGGGGGCCTTCTGCGTCGGGCACCTGATCACTGAGCCGGCGGCCCATTCCGTGGCGGGGTCGAGTTCGTCACGGCCGAACACCGCCAGCTCTCCGGGAATCCTCCACTCCAGCGCGCGCCGAACGTGAGCGGCCCTTGTCTGACACGATTGCGACGCGTTTGAACGCCGAAGGATGCGGTCCTCTCCAGCCGACTCCGCCACACCCGGGGCCCCGGTCGACTATTCGAACTCGTTACCGCGTGACTGGTGTTCGCGGAGCCGGGTCGCGAAGGTCATCCACTCACCGGATTCGGCATCACGCAGCAGGCTCCGATGTTCGGCCAGCACAAGGTCGGGGTCTCCGCTGACCGTCGAGCTGCGCATGATCGAGAGATACTGGCGGTCCTGAAGGCGGTCGTAGAACGCCAGCATCGTGGAGTTGTTGGCAAGCTCCACGAAGGCCCGGTGAAACTGCATGGCCAAGGCCGCGAAGCCCGGATAGTCGCGCCGACGCAATGCGTCCTGTTGTCCGTCAAGGTTGCCCAGGAGACGCGCACCCAGGAGTCGGCGAGCTTCCGGATCGGCGAGTTGCACCCCGGCGCATTCAAAGGCGTGCCGCACCTGGGCTGACTCGCGGATCTCGTCGACACTCAGTTCGCATACCAGCGCGCCGCGCTTGGGGTAGATGCGCACCAGTCCCTCGTCTTGTAGACGGCCCAGAGCCGCACGCACCGGCGTTCGGCTCATCGACATCGACGCCGCCAGGCTCGACTCGCTGAGCATGGTCCCAGCGGGGTATTCGCCGCTGAGGATGCCCGCGCGGATCACCGCATGGGCGTGCTGCGCGGAATTGGTAGACCCGGCGGCCATGCGCCTCCTCTCCGGATCTCGATGGTTCGCGTCCAAGCCTGGGCCCGGCAGATGATATCCGGCCGACGGTTCGCACCCGCTAGGATACCGCTAGTATCCTAGTTGTGGTTCGAAGCTCGGGCCTGATCCGGCGAGCTGCGCCTGCCGGCGCGGGGAAATTGAGGAGTGCGGTGACAACACCAATGGGCGCGCATCAGCCGGAGGAATCTGCTGCCGCTGCAACGGCGTTCGCCGATCGGATCACCGATGCGCTGGACGCCGCCAGCCTTGCGCTGCTGCTGAGCCTCGGTCACCAAAGCGGCCTGTTCGATGCGTTGGCCAACCTGTCAGCACCCGCGACCAGCGCTGAGATCGCCGCTGTCACCGGGCTCAACGAACGCTATGTCCGCGAGTGGCTGGGGGGCACAACCGTGGCCGGTGTGGTGGACTACGACGCCGCAACCGCGTCATATCGACTGCCGCCGCACCATGCTGCGGCGTTGACCCGTGCTGCCGGGTCCGCCAACCTCGCGCGCGTGGCGCAGTACATCGCCCTGCTCGGCGAGGTCGAACAGAAAGTGTTGGGGTGCTTCCAGCACGGCGGGGGGCTGCCCTACAGCGACTACCCACGTTTCCATGCCGTGATGGCAGAACGCAGCGGTGAAGTGTTCGACACTGCGCTGGTCGACACCGTCCTACCGCTGGTCGACGGCTTACCGCAACGGCTGCGCGACGGCGCGGAGGTGGCCGATTTCGGCTGCGGCAGCGGCCACGCCGTCAACGTGATGGCGGCGGCCTTCGGCAACAGCCGCTTCACCGGCATCGACTTCTCGTCCGAAGGCATCGAACGGGCGACCCGGGAAGCGGCCCAACGGGGACTGCGGAATGCGACCTTCGAGAGCCACGACCTGACGACGTTCGACCGCGCTTCGGCGTACGACCTCGTCACCGCGTTTGACGCCATTCACGATCAGGCACACCCGGCGCGGGTGCTGGAGAACATCTATCGATCCCTACGGCCCGGGGGCACCTTCCTGATGGCTGATTCGCGGGCATCAAGCCAGCTGGAAGACAACATCGGCGTGCCCACCAACACCTACCGCTACACGGTCTCCCTGATGCACTGCATGCCCGTCTCGTTGGCGCTGGACGGTGCCGGACTGGGCACCATGTGGGGCCGCCAGCTCGCCATGTCGATGCTGGCCGACGCCGGGTTCACCGAGGTGAAATGCACTGAGATCGACGAGGACCCGTCGAACTACTACTACATCGCCCGCAAGCTGTGACGGTGCACGCGGCGCCGGGCTCGGTGCCTTGGGTCAGCCCGCGTTGCGCGCCAGGTTGATGGCGTACTCGCTGACGAAGTGGCCCGCTGCCGGTTCACCGGAACCACAGCTGCCGTCGGACTCCCCCACCCGCTTGACCCACAGGTAGGCGTCGGCGTGCGCGCCCGCGGTGTCGGCGGTCGGCGGCGTACCCAGCGCCCGTCCGCTGGGGTTGCACCACCCGAACGGATCGCCTTCCGCCGGGCCGTTGCCGTTGCGGGAGGTGTCGATCACGTAGTGGGCACCGCCCGTCATCCCGGAGATCTCTTCGCCGTAGCCGATCTCCTCTTCGGTGCTGAAATAGTTCGTGGAGTTCAGGGCGAAGCCCCGCGCACGCGCCACCCCGGCCTGGTTGAGCCGGTTGGCCATTTCGCCGGCGCTGACCCAGCGCGAATGCCCGGCATCGACGTAGACGGCCGTCGCCGGGTTGCGGCCCAGAGTGTCGACGGCATAGCTGATCAGGTCGAAACGCTCCTGGCGCTGATCGCCTGACAGGCAGTCGGCCATCGCCAACGCGTCGGGTTCGACGATGATCGCGGCCGGGTTGCCGCCGATCCCGTCGGCGACGCTGTCGATCCAGGCGCGGTAGGACGCCCCGGAGGAGAATCCGCCCGCGGCGTAGCTGCCGCAGTCACGGTGCGGGATCGCGTAGAGCACCAGCACCGGCATGGCACCGGCCGCGGCCGCCGCCCCGGTGTGCCGGGCCACCGTCGCGCCGACGCTACCGACCCCGAACGCCTGGTCGAGCCAGTAGGCCTGCGGAGTGTTGGCCACCCGGGCCAACTCGGCGCTCTCCGGCTGCGCGTTGGCCGCATGCATCGCCTTCGAGACGGGATCGACGTAGAAGGGCATCCCGGCCAGCGGGTTGCCCTCATCGGCCAGTGCCGGGGCCGCGCCGGCCAGGGTCGCAGCGGCCAAGAGGGGGGTGAGGCAGCGCGCGATCGCGCCGAATGCTGAGGGGAGCACAGGCAGAAATTACCTTATGGCCGACCCGTGGTCACAAGACGGTCACGATCGAATACTGGCCTGCTCAGCCGAGCAGCGCGTCGACGAAGGCGGCCGGCTCGAACGGCGCCAGGTCGTCGGGCCCCTCACCGAGCCCCACCAGCTTGACCGGCACCCCCAGCTCCTGCTGCACCCGGAACACAATGCCACCCTTGGCGGTGCCGTCCAGCTTGGTCAGCGCCACCCCGGTGATATCGACGACGTCGGCGAATACCCGCGCCTGCGCCAGGCCGTTCTGCCCGATGGTGGCGTCGAGCACCAGCAACACCTCGTCGACCGCCGCGCGGCGCGTCACCACCCGCTTGACCTTGCCGAGTTCGTCCATCAGGCCGGTCTTGGTGTGCAGCCGGCCGGCGGTGTCGATGACCACCACGTCGGCGCCGGACGACACGCCCTTGTCGACGGCGTCGAAGGCGACCGAGGCCGGGTCGGCGCCCTCGGGTCCGCGCACCACCTCGGCGCCCACCCGCGCCGCCCAGGTCTGCAACTGGTCGGCCGCCGCGGCCCGGAAGGTGTCGGCAGCGCCCAGCACCACCCGCCGGCCGTCGGCCACCAGCACGCGGGCCAGCTTGCCGACGGTGGTGGTCTTGCCGGTGCCGTTGACCCCGACCACCAGCAGCACCGACGGGTGGTCGTCGTGCGGCAGCGCCCGGATGGAGCGGTCCAGGCCGGGCTGCAGCTCACCGATGAGCACGTCACGCAGCACCGCGCGGGCTTCGGCCTCGGTGCGCACCTGCCCGCCGGCCAGCCGTTCGCGTAGCTGCGAGACCACCGATTCGGTGACGGTGGGCCCCAGATCGGAGACCAGCAGGGTGTCCTCGACGTCCTGCCAGGAGTCGTCGTCCAGGTCTCCGCCGCCGAGCAGCCCGAGCATGCTGCGCCCCAACGCGTTCTGCGACTTGGCCAGCCGGCCCCGCAGACGCTGCAGCCGGCCGTCCACCGGTTCGATCTCCGGCTCCACGGTCTCGACGGCGGCGGGCGCTGCCGGGGGTTCGGGGGGCGCTTCGGGTAATTCGACCTCGGTGATCGTGCGCCGGGGGGCATCCCGGGGCTCCGTGGCGTCGTCTCCGATGACGGGGGCCGGGGGCTCGGTACGGCTGAACGTGATATCCGAGGAGGCGGCGTAGCCGCCCGAGCGGTCCAGGCTCTCGCGCTGCGGCGCGGACAAGCTGATGCGCCGCCGGCGGTGGCGCAGCAGGCCGAAGATCAGTGCGGCGATAACGACGAGTGCGGCGGCGACCGCGATGGCAATCCAGAGACCTTCAGTCACCCCGCCATTGTTTCAGGGCCAAGGTGAGCATGGCCTGCCGGTGGTGCCCGGCAGTCCGCGCCCACGACGCCGACGCGGGTACTCCGCAGCCAATCCAGCTGCGGGCGACCCACGGCGCCGGGCCCGGACGGTATTCCGGACATCACAGCTAGCCCGGGCTGGAGACCAGCTCCTCGCCGCGGATGCGCTGGGAGATCACCGCGGTGATCCCGTCGCCCTGCATGGTCACCCCGTACAGCGCGTCGGCGACCTCCATCGTCGGCTTCTGGTGGGTGATGACGATCAGCTGTGAGCGGGCCCGCAGCATCTCGAACAGCGCCAGCAGGCGCCGCAGATTGGTGTCGTCGAGCGCGGCCTCGACCTCGTCCATGATGTAGAACGGCGACGGGCGGGCCCGGAAGATCGCAACCAGCATGGCGATCGCGGTCAGTGATTTCTCCCCACCGGACAGCAGCGACAGCCGCTTGACCTTCTTGCCGGGCGGACGGGCTTCCACGTCGACGCCGGTGGTCAGCATGTCACTGGGGTCGGTCAGCAGCAGCCGGCCCTCCCCGCCGGGGAACAGCGCGGCGAACACCTCGGTGAATTCGCGCTCGACGTCGGCGTAGGCATCGGTGAACACCTGCAGGATGCGTGCGTCGACCTCCGACACCACGTCGAGCAAGTCCTTGCGGGCCGCTTTGACGTCCTCGAGCTGCGTGGACAAGAAGTTATAGCGCTCTTCGAGTGCGGCGAACTCCTCCAGCGCCAGCGGATTGACCCGGCCCAGCTCGGCCAGTTCCCGTTCGGCGCGCTTGGCACGACGCTCCTGAGTGGGCCGGTCGAAGGGCATCGGGGCGGGCGCGGTCACCTGCTCACCGCGCTCCCGGGCCTGCTCGAATTCGGCGAGTTCCAGCTCGGTCGGCGGCAACGGCACATCGGGCCCGTATTCGGCGATCAGATCCGCCGAACTCATCCCGAACTGTTCGAGCACCGTCTGCTCAAGTTGCTCGATCCGCAACGCGGCCTGCGCCTTGGCGACTTCGTCGCGGTGCAGCGACTCGGTGAGCGCGGTGATGCGCGTACTCAGGGAGTTCACCTCATCGCGGACCGCGGCCATCGCGGCGGCCCGCTGCTGGCGCTCGCCGGCCAGCCCGTCCCTGATCCGCGCCGCCGCCACCACCACCAGCTGCAGGCGCTGGGCCAACGCCGTCCCGGCGTCGGCCACCGCGGCGGCCGTGGTCGCGGCGAGCGCACGGGCGGCACGGGCCTGTTCGGCGCGCACCCGCGCCTCGCGTTCGGCGGCGGCCGCCCGGCGCAGCGAATCCGCTTTGCCCCGAACGGCGTTGGCACGCTCCTCGGCAGTGCGCACCGCCAGCCGGGCCTCCACCTCGACGCTGCGGGCCGCCTCGGCGGCGGCCGCGATCTGCTGGCGGTCGACCGGCTCCGCGGCGGCGGTCGGCTCGTCCTGTTCGGCGTTGCGCAGCCGGGCCTCCAGTTCACCGAGTTCGGTGACGGCCTGCGCCCGCCCGGCCTCCAGCTCTTCGCGTTCCCGCAGCCGGCGGCGCCACTCGGTCTCGGCGGCGCGCGCCTCTTGCCCCAGTCGGCCCAGCTGCTCGTGGGTCGCGGCAATCGCGGCGTCGGATTCGTTGAGCGCGGCCAGTGCCTGCTCGGTGGCGTCTTGGCGGGTGGCCTGCTCGGCCAGGGCCCCCGATAGGGCCGCGCTGAGCTGTCCGACCTGCGTTTCGGCGGCGTCCAGCTCGGCGCGCGCCTTGTCGATCTCGCTGTTGATCTCCAGGGTGGACGGCTTGCGGTCCGATCCGCCGCTGACCCACCCGGCGCCGACCAGGTCGCCCTCGACCGTCACCGCGCGCAGCCCTGGGCGGGCGGCCACCAGGTCCAGTGCTGCGGGCAGGTCGGTGACCACCACCACCGACGACAGCATGGCCGTCATCGCGCCGCGCAGCCGGTCGGGGGCCTCGATCAGCTCCAGCGCCCACTGCGCGCCGTCGGGCAGGGCCCTGGTGCCCTCGGGGGGCGGTGGCAGCGGCCAGTCCCCCAGCACGATCGCGGCCCGCCCGCCGTCGGCGCTTTTCAGCGCGTTCAGCGCCGCGCGGGCTGCACCGGCGTTCTCCGCGGCCAGCGCGTCGGCGGCCGACCCGAGCACCGCGGCCAGCGCCGCCTCGTAGCCCGAGCGCACCTTGACCAGCTTGGCGATCGACCCGAAAAGGCCGGCGCCGCTGTGGTTCTGGGCCAGCCAAGCGGCGCCGTCGCGGCGTTCCAGCCCCATCGACAACGCGTCGATGCGGGCCCGCAGGGAGGCGACCTGCCGTTCGGCGCTGCGCTCGGCGGCCTGGAGTTCGGCGACCCGCTCATCGGCCAGCCGCAAGGCGGCCACCGTCCGCTCGTGTTGCTCATCGAGGCCGACCTCGCCCTGGTCGAGCTCGCCGACCCGGCCCTGCACGGTTTCGAACTCGGCCTGGGCGGCCTGGGCGCGCGCGGCGGCCTCCTCGATGCGCGCCGACAGCTGTGCGACGTGGGCGTCGATCGACTCGACGCGCGCCCGAATCGTCTCCACCTGACCGGTCAGCCGGGCCAAACCCTCGCGGCGGTCGGCTTCGGCGCGCACCGCGGCCAGGTGCGCCTTCTCGGCCTCGGCGCTGCGACGCTCGCGTTCTGCCAACTCGGCGCGGGCGGCCTCGAGCCGGGTACCGGCCTCGGCCAGTTCGGCCAGCAGCTGCTGCTCGGCGGCGGCCACCTGCTCGGCCTCGGCCTCCAGCGCGTCCGGGTCCACGCCGCCGGTGGTGATCGGCTCCTCGTCGAGATGATGGGCGCGTTCGCTGGCGATCCGCACGGTGGCGCTGACCCGCTCGGCCAGCGCCGACAGCGAGAACCAGGTCTGCTGTGCGGCTTCGGCGCGCTGAGTCAAGGTGGCGACCGCTGACTCGTGGGCGGTCAGCTCGTCGGCGGCCACCGTCAGCCGCTCGGTGATCTGGTCGTGTTCGCGGCGCAGCGCCGCCTCGGCTTCGGTGGTCCCGGCGAATTCGGTTTGCCGGGTGACCAGGTCGTCGGCCGTCAGCCGCAGCCGGGCGTCGCGCAGATCGGCCTGGATGGTGGCGGCGCGGCGCGCGACCTCGGCCTGGCGGCCCAGCGGTTTGAGCTGGCGGCGCAGTTCGGTGGTCAGGTCGGTCAGCCGGGCCAGGTTGGCCGACATCGCTTCGAGTTTGCGGACCGCCTTTTCCTTGCGTTTGCGGTGCTTGAGCACCCCGGCGGCCTCTTCGATGAACGCCCGGCGGTCTTCGGGCCGCGACTCCAGGATCTGCGCCAGCCGGCCCTGGCCCACGATGACGTGCATTTCGCGGCCGATACCGGAGTCGCTCAGCAGCTCCTGGACGTCCATCAGCCGGCAGCTGGCGCCGTTGATCTCGTATTCGCTGGCGCCGTCGCGGAACATCCGCCGGGTGATCGACACCTCGGCGTACTCGATCGGCAGCGCGTTGTCGGAGTTGTCGATGGTGACGGTGACCTCGGCACGGCCCAGCGGGGCCCGCGAGGAGGTGCCGGCGAAGATGACGTCTTCCATCTTGCCGCCGCGCAGCGTCTTGGCGCCCTGCTCCCCCATCACCCAGGCCAGGGCGTCGACCACATTGGACTTGCCCGACCCGTTGGGCCCGACCACGGCGGTGATACCCGGCTCGAAGCGCAGAGTCGTCGGCGAGGCGAAGGACTTGAAGCCCTTCAGCGTCAGACTCTTGAGGTGCACGGGGTGTGAGACTACCGGTCTAGCGTTCGGCGAAGCCGTCGATCGGCTCGCCGGCATCGGACCAATCGACGACGACGGTGCTTACCCGGCCCGGTGTGGAGCCGCCCTGCAGCAACTCCAGCAGGCGCTGACAGTCCGCGCGGAGCCCCTGGGCGACGACCTGCACCCGCCCGTCGGGGCGGTTGGCGGCGTACCCGGTCAGCCCCAGCTCCAGCGCCCGCGACCGGGTCCACCACCGAAAGCCCACGCCCTGGACGTGGCCGTGCACCCAGGCGGTGAGCCGCACGTCAGGGCCGGCCACGGTCGGCGACCTCGAAACGCACCTCGGTGCCGGACTGCAGCGTGCGGCCCACCGTGCACACCTGCTCGACGGCGCGGTGCACCACCGTCAGCAGCCGCTGCACCTCGGCGTCATCCAGACCTGACAGGTCCAGCTCCAGGGTCTCCGCCAGCAGCGGGTAACGCTCCTGCTCACGATCGGCCGGACCGCAGACCTGGATCGTGGCCGGGTAGTCGTCACCGAGGCGGCGGGCCAGTGGGGCGTCGCTGGACATGCCGGTGCACGCGGCCAGGGCGATCTTGAGCAGTTCGCCGGGGGTGAAAACGCCGTCGACATCCTCGCTGCCGACCAGCACCTGCGCGCCCCGGGAACTGCGGCCGGTGTAGCGCCGGGTACCGGTTCGTTCCACCCACAATTTCGTCATGGGGACATTTTCACCGCCAGGCCGTCGCCTGGCTACGCCGGCGGGAGATCAGAGTGCCGCGACGTTCTTTCTGCCGTATTGGCGTTCCATCATGGCGGTGTCCCCGTATACCTGGACGCGCAGCGTCTTGCCGTTGCCGATGGTGTAAACCTCGGCGCTGTGGCCCGCGTTCTCCACCGACCGAGGCCTCGCTGAGAACCACCACCGTGTCGCCGTCGGCCAGGAAGCGTGCGGAGCGATCATCGGCGCCTTCGCGGCCAGAGCCGTGACGAACTCGCTGAGTTCCTTTTGGCCCCGGTAGGTTCCGCTCACCGCGCTGTCACCCGGTTGCACCCATTCGATGTCGTCGTCGAAGAGCGCCATCAAGGCTTCGGTATCACCGCTGGCGAATGCTTGATAACCGCTTCCAGTTCGATGTTCTGCTCAGACATCCTTCGATTCCTTTCATGGGTAAATTCTGTTGTCCCGGCCAGCTTTCAGCGCCATTGCCGGCACACCTCCGGTGACGTCCGGGCCCTGTCGGGCCGGCTCGGAGTCGGTGCGATGACCACGCGCGACACGATTGACACCTCCTCGGGTCATCGGTGGCTTCGTGTCCGTGATGCAGCTGCGAACACACGCCCAAGGCAAGCACTGCGGCCGCAAAATTGCCTCATCCCAACGGATGAGATCGCAGCTGGCCCTGCTGGTGCTGCGCGGCGAGGGCTTGACGCCGATCGCCGAGGGGTTGTCGGTGTCCTTGACCACCGTCAAGACCCACCTGCGGCATGTTTTCGACAAAACCGCCGGACCTGACGGCAGCCGCCTCGCGGCAAAGTGCACCGCACCGGGGCATACTGACCGTTCATGGCCACCCTCGTCGCATTCCACGCCCATCCCGACGACGAGGCGGTGCTGACCGGCGGGACCCTGGCACGTGCGGCGGCTGAGGGACATCGGGTGGTCGTGGTGACAGCGACAGATGGGCGGGTGCACAACGACGACGTGGAACGCCTCGCTGAACTACGTTCCAGCGCCGATGCGCTCGGCGTACACCGGCTGGAATGCCTCGGCTATGCCGATAGCGGCTTCGGTGCGCAGTTCTATCCCGATCCCCCGGGCCGGGTCAGGTTCGCCCGCGCAGACACCGAGGAGGCCGCGCAGCGGCTGGCCGCCATCCTGCGCGAGGAAGCCGCGGATCTGTTGTTGAGCTACCAGGCCAACGGCGGCTACGGCCACCGGGACCATGTGCAGGTGCATCAGGTCGGCAAGCGGGCCGCCGAACTCGCGGCGACACCACGCGTGCTGGAGGCCACCATGCCCCGGGAGTTGCTCGCCCGCATCAGTGCCGCCGCTCGGCTGCTGCGGCTGCCGGCGCCGTACGGCCGTGACGTGGTTCGCACCGCCTACGCGCCGGGATCGTCGATCACCCACCGGATCAACGTCTTTCGGTACGCCCGGCAGAAGCGTGACGCGTTTGCCGCGCACCGTTCGCAGATCGGCACCAGCGGCGCGGCGGCCCGCCTGTTCGCGGTGCTGATGCGATGTCCACCGCAGGTCGCCGGGCTGATCTTCGGCCGGGAATGGTTCGTCGACCCGACGCTGCCGCCGGGGCGGGTATACCGCGACATCTTCGAGTGACCCGGCGTCAGCGCTGGCATTTCGGGCAGTAGTACGACGAGCGGTTCATGAACTTGGCCCGCCGTATGAGCGTCCCGCACCGCCGGCACGGCTGGTCTTCGCGGCCGTAGGCGTCCAGTGACCGGCTGAAGTAGCCGGATTCGCCGTTGACGTTGACATAGAGCGAATCGAACGAGGTGCCTCCGGCGGCCAGCGCATCACCCATCACCGCCCCGGCGGCCTGCAGCAGTGCTCGCAACCGCGGGCGCGACAGCGTGTCGGCCATTCGGGTGCCGCGGATGCCGGCACGCCACAGCGCTTCGTCGGCGTAGATGTTGCCGATCCCGGACACCACGGTCTGGTCGAGGAGTTGACGCTTGATCTCGGAGTGTTTGCGCCGCAGCACGTTCACCACCGATTCGGCGTCGAAGCGCGGGTCCAGCGGATCGCGGGCCAGGTGCGCCACCGGCAGCGGCACCATGCTGCCGTCGACGGTGACCAGCTCGGTGAGCTGCCAGCCGCCGAAGGTCCGCTGGTCGACGAAGCTGACCTTCGTCCCGTCGTCGAGCACCGCGGCGATCCGCAGGTGCTTGGTGTCGGGCAACTCCCCCAGCAGCATCTGTCCGCTCATGCCCAGGTGCACCACCAGCGCCTCGTCGGTGCTCAACAGCAGCCACAGATACTTGCCGCGCCGGTCGGTGCCGGTGATGCGGGCGCCGAGCAGCCGGCCGGTCAGGTCGGCGGGACCGGCCTCGTGCCGGCGCACCGCACGTGGATGGTGGACCCGGACGCCGCTGAGGGTGCGGCCCACCAGGTGGGCGTCCAAGCCGCGGCGTACCACCTCGACCTCGGGAAGCTCCGGCATCGTCAGGCGGGCGGCGCGTCGTCGGTCGGGTCCAGCGCATCCAGCGCCGTCCAGGCCGCGGCCGCCGCCTTCTGTTCGGCTTCCTTCTTCGACCGGCCCACACCCGATCCGTATTCGGTGTCCGACACCACGACGACGGCGGTGAACTCCCGATCGTGGTCGGGCCCGGTCGAGCTGACCTGGTAACTCGGCACGCCGAGCCCGCGGGCCGCGGTCAGCTCCTGCAGGCTGGTCTTCCAGTCCAGGCCCGCACCCAGGGTGGCCGCGGTGTCCAGCAGCGGCCCGAACAGCCGCAGGATCACTTCGCGCGCGGTATCGATGCCGTGTTCGAGGTAGACCGCACCCAGCAGCGACTCCATGCCGTCGGCCAGGATGCTGGACTTGTCGGCCCCGCCGGTGTTGACCTCACCGCGGCCGAGCAGCAGGTGGGCGCCCAAGCCGTCCTCGGTCAGCCCGCGCGCCACATCGGCCAGGGCCGCCGTGTTGACCACGCTGGAGCGCAGTTTGGCCAGGTCGCCCTCGGGCCGGTCGGGGTGGCGGTGGAACAGTTCGTCGGTGATGGTCAAGCCGAGCACGGCGTCGCCGAGGAACTCCAGCCGCTCATTGGTGGGCAAGCCGCCGTTCTCGTAGGCGAAACTGCGATGGGTGACCGCCAGCGTGAGCAGATCGTCGGGCAAGTCCACCCCGAGCGCATCCAGCACCGCCTGCCGGGGACGGCTCACCGGTCACCGTCATCAGTGGACTGAGCCGACCCTGGACCCACCATCCCGGCGAGTTTGGCCCAGCGCGGATCGATCTTGTCGTGGTGGTGTCCCGGTTCGGCGCCGGCCAACGCGACCCCGCAGTCCGGACACAGTCCCGGACAGTCCGGATCGCACAGCGGCGACAACGGCAGCGCCAGCCCGACCGCGTCGACGATCGCCTGCTCGAGGTCCACGGCGTCGGCGACGACCCGGCCGACCTCGTCGTCGTCGGTGGTGGCGTCGGTGGTGCTGTCCGGGTAGGCGAACAGCTCAGTCAACTCGACCTCTATGTCGCCGGTCAGCGGCTGCAGGCAGCGCGCACATTCGCCCGCGGTGGCCGCCGAGACCGCCCCGGTCACCAGCACACCTTCGGACACCGACTCCACCCGCAGATCCAGCTCGACGGCGGTGTCCGGGGGAATCGCCACCAGGTCCAACCCGATACGGCCCCGGCTGGAGCGCTGCTCGTGCAGCGCGATCATCGAGCCGGGACGCCGGCCCAGCCGGGCGACGTTCACCACGAACGGCGAAGGCAGCTGCCGCTGCCCGCCCTTCACGCCAATACCCGGGTGCCTCGCCATGCCGCGATTCTACGCAGCGGGCATTGCCGCGTTCGCGGGTCAGCGGGTCGCGTAATCGTGGGTGCCCGCGGCGGTCCGCAGTTGGTGGCGACCGCGGTTGATCGAGCGCAGGGTGCCGTTGAGGAAGTCCTCGAACTCGGCCAGCTTGGCGTCGACGTAGATGTCGCACTCGCCGCGCATCCGGTCTGCTTCGGCGTGCGCCGAGTCGATCAGCCGGGTGGCTTCGGCCCGCGCCGAGGTCACCACCTCGTTCTGCGACACCAGCCGCTGCTGCTCCTTGATGCCTTCCTGAACGGCCTTCTCGTAGGCGGCGTTACCGTTCTCGACCAGCCGGTCGCATTCGGCCTGGGCACGGCTGGTGGCGGTCTCGAACTCGCGCTTGGCTGTGGCGCTGAGCCGGGCCGCTTCCTCGCGGGCCTCGCCGAGCATCCGCTCACTGTGCCCGCGCGCCTCTGCCACCATCCGGTCGGCCTGACCCTTGGCGTCGGCCAGCAGCCGGTCGGCCTCGGCCCGGGCGTGGCTGACCAGCGATTCGGCTTCGGCGGTGGCGGAGCTGACCATCGAGTCCGCGTGTTCCTTGGCCTCGTTGAGCACCGAGTCACGGGCGTCGAGCACATCCTGGGCGTCGTCGAGTTCGCCGGGGATCGCATCCCGAATGTCGTCGATCAATTCCAGGACGTCGCCGCGGGGCACCACGCAGCCGGCCGTCATCGGCACGCCACGGGCTTCTTCAACAATGGAGCCCAGTTCGTCAAGGGCTTCGAACACTCGGTACACGGCAGCACCCTCCAGGCATAGTCGTTGTTACTAGTGTGCCCTCTGTTACGTATGTGACTGCGTTAGCGACTCGGTGTGTCGGATTTTGGGCCGCCTCACCGGTAGCCTGTCCCGTTGAATCCGGACCAGCGAAAGGCGGCCATGACAAACGGTTCCGGGGAGTCTCGAGGTTCCAGCGGTTCCGCGACCGACATCGGCCGATTGCTGCTGCGCTGTCCCGACAGCCACGGCATCATCGCCGCGGTCAGCGCCTTCCTGGCCGATGCCGGCGCCAACATCATCTCGCTGGATCAGCACTCGACCGCGCCCGAGGGCGGGACGTTCGTGCAGCGGGCGATCTTTCACCTGCCCGGCCTGCCCGCCGCCATCGATGACCTTCGCCGGCGGTTCGGCGCCACGGTAGCCGAGCGGTTCGCGATGGACTACCGGTTCGCCGAGGCCGCCAAACCGAAACGGGTGGCGATCATGGCCTCCAAAGCCGACCACTGCCTGCTGGATCTGCTGTGGCGCAACCGCCGCGGCGAGCTGGAGATGACGGTGGCGATGGTGATCTCCAACCACCCGGATCTGGCCGAGCAGGTGCGCCCGTTCGGGGTGCCGTTCTTTCACATCCCCGCCAACCGCGACATCCGTGCCGAGGCCGAGCAGCGTCAGCTGCAGTTGCTGTGCGGCAACGTGGACTTGGTCGTGCTAGCCCGGTACATGCAGATCATCACCGGTGAGTTCATCGAGGCGCTTGGCTGCCCGCTGATCAACATCCACCACTCCTTCCTGCCGGCGTTCATCGGCGCGGCCCCCTATCAGCGGGCCCGGGAACGCGGCGTCAAGCTGATCGGCGCGACTGCGCATTACGTCACCGAGGTCCTCGACGAGGGGCCGATCATCGAACAGGACGTGGTGCGGGTGGACCACACGCACAGTGTGGGCGATTTGGTGCGATTGGGCGCCGACGTGGAACGGGCGGTGCTGTCACGGGCGGTGCAGTGGCACTGCCAGGACCGGGTGATCCGGGTGGGCAATGAAACGGTGGTGCTCTAAACCGCTGCTGCGGCGCCGATTTCACCGGCCCGGTGCCACGCGTTGCGCTCCGCGCTGAACGCCTCGGTTTGTTGGCGACGGAACTCGGCGATCGTCTCGGCGTTGTCGGTCAGGAAGCGGCGGTAGTCGGGCAACGAGAACTCGCCGTCGCTGATCGATACCCGGCCACGGCCGGCCGCCATGTCGGCACGCATCTCGAGTAGCTCTTCGGCCTGTACCGGGTAGAAGCTGATGCGGTCGAAGTAGCGCAGCAGCCACGGTGTTTCGGGATCGAACAGGCCGGCGGTGGCGTGCCGGTGGTTCCACACCTGGGTGGTGCGTCCGACGAATTGGTAGCCACCGGGGCCCTCGATGCCGTAGATGCACAGGTAGGCTCCGCCGATCCCGACAGCGTTCTCCGGGGTCCAGGTGCGGGCCGGGTTGTACTTGGTGGTGACCAGCCGCTGGCGCGGGTCCAGCGGGGTGGCCACCGGTGCGCCGAGGTAGATATCGCCCAGCCCGAGCACCAGGTACTGCGCGTCGAAGACGATGTCGTAGACCTGCGAGATGTCGGTCAGTCCATTGATGCGCCTGATGAATTCGATGTTCGACGGACACCATGGCGCATCGGGCCGCACGCCGTAGGTGTAACGGCGGATCGCCTCGTGGGTGGCGGGGTCATCCCAGCTCAGCGGCAAGCGCACCGACCGGCTCGGCACGACGAGTTCACCGCAGGCCTGCAGCGCTTCGTCGATGCCCACCAGCTCCGCGACCACCTCGTCGCACGACACCTGCTCGGTGTCGAACTGGACCTGCAGTGAACGCACCCCGGGCGTCAGTTCCTGCATCCCGGGCAGTTCACGCTGCCGCAGTTGGTCGTAGAGCACCTGCACGCGTGCCCGCAGCGCCAGATCCAGTGTCATAGGGCCGTATTCGAGCAGGATTCCGCCGTCACCGGCGCGCCGCAGCGTGACAGCGGTCCCGTCGTGTCCGGTGTGATGCTGCAATACCCCGTCGTCACCGTCGCCGGAGCGGGAGTGCACAACGGGCAGCGCCGCCCGTCGGCGCGCGCCCAGCGACGACACCGGCGGGGCGTGGTCCGCGCGGACGGGCACCAGCCGCACGGTGTCACCGGGCGCGAGTTGGCCGAGTTTCCATCGGTCGCCGCGCACTACCGTCACCGGGCAGACGAAGCCGCCCAGGCTGGGGCCGTCGGGCCCCAGCAGGATCGGGGTATCACCGGTGAAGTCCAGTGCCCCAACGGTGTAGGCGGTGTCGTGGATGTTCGACGGGTGCAGGCCGGCCTCCCCGCCGTCGGGGCGGGCCCAGTGCGGCTTCGGTCCGGCCAGCCGCACACCGGTGCGGTCGGAGTTGAAGTGCACCGTGTAGTCGGTGGTGGTCAGGGTGGTCATGTCGGCGCGGGTCAGGAATTCTCGTGCGGCGTGCGGGCCTTCGGTCACCGCGAGTTCCCAATGCCGGCCGATGCTGGGCTGACTCTGCCCGGGCGCACGGTGCAGTGCCGGCGCTGCACCGTTACGGCCGGCGGCCCGAAGCTGGTCGCCTTCTTGCAGTGCGCGACCGTGATGCCCGCCGAACACGCCTTGGGTGAAGGTGGCTGCGCTGCCGAGGAATTCCGGCTCGACGAGTCCTCCCTCGACAAGCACATAGCAGCGCATACCGGGTCCGGCGATCGTGCCGATCTCAACTACGCCGCCGGCGGGCACCTGCACCGACTGCCACTGCGGAACCGGGGCGCCGTCCAGGGTGACCGGCACCGGGGCACCGGTCACGCAGACCCAGGCGGGGCTCGAGAACTGCAGACTGGGACCCACCTTGGTGCATTCCAGGCCGGCCGCCCCCTCGGGGTTTCCCAGCACCTGGTTGCCGACCCGAAACGACACGTCGTCCATCGGCCCGGACGGTGGAACCCCGACGTGCCAATAGCCCACCCGGCCGGGCCAGTCCTGCACCGTCGTGAACAGCCCGGGCCGGACCACCTCGATGCCGATCATCTCCGCCTGATCACCATGCGCACCGGCGTCGGGTCAAAACCGTTGCACGGGTTGTTGATCTGCGGACAGTTCGACACCAGCACCAGGGTGTCGGTCTCCGCACGCAACGTCACGCTCTTACCCGGAGCCGAGATGCCGTCGACGATGCCCAGGGTGCCATCGGCCTCGACGGGCACGTTCATGAACCAGTTGATGTTGGAGACGATGTCACGCTTGCCTAAGCCCCAGCGTGCGCCCTCGGCGAGGAAATTCTCCACGCAGGCGTGCTGGTGGGCGGTGTGATGCCCGTAGCGCAGCGTGTTGGACTCCTGCGAGCAGGCCCCGGCGATGGTGTCGTGGTTCCCGACATCGTCGGCGACGACGGTCATCAGCGCCGTCCCGTCAGCGGCGCGCAGCACCGAACCGGTGCCCACGAAGATGTTGCGCTGGGCGGCGACGGTGGCTTGCGCGCTGTAGCGCCGGGTGTGATCGGCGGCGTCATAGAGCAGACAGTCCACCGCCTGGTTGCCGTGCAGGTCGATGATCTGCAGCTGATCCCCGGCGCGCACCACCGCCGACCAGGGCGCCCGGGCCGGCACCACCTCGTCGGAGACGGCCGGTAACTGGGTGGTCATGACCGCCGCTCCCCCGCTCCCGCGGCCCACGCCGCCTCGGTGTTCTCCCGAGCGCGCAGATACTCCGGGTCCTGGTTGGCCGGTGTCACCAACTGCTCGCCGGCTTTCCAGCCGAGTACGTCCAGCGCGGTCGCGGGCGGGTCGGGATCCAACGGGTGCGCGGCGTTGACCACCACCAGCAACACCGGAAGGTGGATCAGCAGGTCGACCGCTGCCCCGGCACCCGCGGATCCGGTGAATTCCAGTGCCCCGCTACCCGGTTCGACGCGGACACCGCGGAACAGCGACACCGATGGGGCCACGTCACGGATGTCCAGGCCGTGTTTGATCGCACCCAGCAGCAACAGCTGGCGGCCGGTGGCGTCGGGCCCGCAGAGCATGTCGTGATGGCCCGAGGAGTCGGCGACGACGGTGGCCAGTACCCGGCCCTGGTCCGAGAGCAGCGGATGGCCGGCGCCGAGGTAGGCCTGCCAGGGCACCTTCATGGTGTCGGCGACGTTGAGCCGTTCCCAGGGCGCCTCAGCGCGATACAGCAGCAGATGCGCGCAGGCGCCGCCGTCGACGTCGATTAACCGGATCCGGCTGCCCCGAGCCAGCACCTTGGTGGCGTAGCCGTTGGCCGGGATGGACTCGGCCCAGACCAAAGACGACGAGTCGACGTCATCGGGGGCCACCGGGATGCGCATCTGGGCCCGGTGCGCCTGGGCGCGGGCGTGCGAGCGGGCCCCGCGGGTGGAGTCGGTGCGTACTTCGTCCATGCCAGGACGGTAACACATTTTCTATCGATCGATAGTTTTTAGGGCGCGAAGGCCGCCGCGTGATAGGCAGTAAGGCGTGCAGACCGACCGACGAGGACGTCCGCGGCTGGTGGCGTCTCGCCGGCCGGGCAACAGCGCGCGCGATGAGATTCTTGATGCGGCAGCAGAGTTGTTCACCACCATCGGCTATGCCGCCACCTCAACCCGGCGCATCGCCGAGAGTGTCGGCATCCAGCAGGCCTCGCTGTATCACCACTTCGCCGCGAAAGACGACATCCTCGACGCGCTGCTGGCCGGCACCGTGGACACCTCGGTCGCACTGGCCGCCGAGCTGCTGGCCGAAGGCGGACCCGGGGCGCCCCGGCTGCACACGCTCGTCGTCGCCGACGCCACCCAACTATGTGGTGGCAGCTGGAATCTGGGCACCCTGTATCTGCTTCCGGAGCTTCGGGTCGAGCGCTTCGCCGCGTTCCGCCGGCGCCGGGGCCAGTTACGGGATTACTACCGGGAGCTGTCGCGGGTGGTGATCGCCGAGCACAACGGACCAGCCGAGGCCGACGACTTTGCGTTCCGGTTGGTGGAGGCGGTGATCAACCGCCGCTCCGATGACGGCGCCTGTCCGCCGGAGTACCCGTGGGCCACCGCGGAGGCCGCGTTGCGGGTGCTGGGCTGCGGTGGTCGTTTCGCGCGGATGCGGCAGGGCACGGCGGACCGTTTGGGGTTGTCGCCGGGATAGCTCGCCGGACGCCGCGGTCACATGCGTCGGTATCGCCGGCGATATCGACTCGGCGTTGTTGTCGCCGGCTCACACGCCCGCGGACTCGCGCGAAAGCCAACTGTCGGACCCTACTGCGATGATGAAGCCATGTCCTCGATCGCACCATCCGGCACCAAGACGTTGGGCCCCGCCCAGCGCCTTGACGTGCTATTCGAGGAACTCGCGGAGTTGACCG
>NZ_LZJK01000154.1 GCF_001667945.1 Mycolicibacter sinensis
GCAGTGGGCGGCGCCGCCCGCACCTCCGGCACCGCCGGTGCCGCCATGGCCACCACCGCCGCCGTCCCCACCCACTCCGGCGTTGGGGATGCCCCCGGCGCCCTCATGCCCGGCACCGCCACGACCGCCGTTTCCGCCGGCGCCGCCCACGCCGCCGTTGCCGGAATGGCTACCGCCGGCGCCGCCCGCACCCCCGGCACCGCCGTTACCGCCGTCAGCCCCGCCGACGCCGACAGTCAGACCGTTGGAGCCGTCTCCGCCGGCGCCGCCCGCGCCTCCGGCGCCGCCGTTGCCATCGGTGCCGCCGGTGCCGCCGTCGCCGCCGCGCCCCCCATTTCCGGCATGGCCCACAGCGGTCAGCGTGTCGAACCCGTCTCCACCCTTGCCGCCGTTGCCGCCGGAGGCGGTGGCACCGCCGGACCCGGCCTGGTGAGCGCCGTTGCCGTCCAGGCCGCCGGCCCCGGCCGACCCCGCGTTACCGCCGGAACCGCCGCGACCTCCATCGGCTTGCACCGATGAGATGCCGGAAGAGCCGTCACCGCCGTTGCCGCCGTCGCCGGCCGCGCCGCCGAACCCGCCGGCGCCGACCACACCGAGCACCGCCGCGCCGCCCTTGCCGCCGGCACCTCCGTTGCCGCCTTCGCCGCCGTTACCGCCGGCACCGATCGCGCCGCCACCGAGCACCCCGGAGCCGCCGTGGCCGCCGGCACCGCCCGCCCCGCCGGCACCACCGGCGCCGCCGTCGCTGAACCACGACGTGGTGGCCCCGCCGGCCCCGCCGTTTCCACCGTGACCGCCCGCCGTGCCGTGCTCACCGAGCGCGGCCAAGCCGTTGAAGCCATGGCCGCCGCGGCCCCCGGCGCCGCCTGCGCCGCCGTTGCCGAACAGCCAGCCCGCACCCGCGCCCCCGGCACCACCGTTGCCGCCGTCGGTTGCCGGCCGGCCGAGCACGATGTTGTCGTAGCCGTTGCCGCCGGCGCCGCCGTCACCGCCGTTGCCCATGACCGATCCGCCGGCGCCGCCGTTGCCCCCGGCGGTGCCGTTGACGCCGGTCAGCAGGCTGTCGTAGCCGTGACCGCCCGCCCCGCCGTCACCGAAGAGGCCGGCGTTGCCGCCGTTGCCGCCGGCCACCCCCGGCAGCAGGCTGTCGTAGCCGTCGCCGCCGTCACCGAGCCACAGCCCGCCGTTGAAGCCGTCCGGGTGCAGGGCGTTGCCGTCGGCACCGTCGCCGATCAGAAATTGGCCGGCCATGGTGTTGATGAAGCCGGCAGCGACGAGACCGAAGGGGCTGTTGATCCACGACTCGACGGCCTCGTGCAGTGGCGTGTAGACCCACTGGGCATAGAACCCCGCGAGGTCCGGCGGGTAGGACGCCGCCGCGATACCGAGCTCAGCCCAGTCCGGCTCGGCGCCGGCGGTCGGCGCGGGCGCCGGGCTGAACAGTTCTGCGAACCAGTCGAGGTCGAACGCGTCCGCGCGGGCGGTGGGCGTGCTCGTCACGGCCAGCAACGCCGCCACGGCCGCGCCACCGACCGAGCGGCGCCGCTTCGCGCTGTGTTTCCCGCCGGCCATGTGCCCTCCCGCCCGTCGCCGAATCTCCGCGACGTGGGACATTATCAAAGCCTGAGATGACTGAGCGAATTCTTGGCAATGTGGCAGACTCGATCAGGTTGTGCGCGGTCAGGCCGACTGCCGCCACAGCAAAAGCCCAGAAAATGCCTGATTGACGCTGCGGCTACGCCGCCAGCACCGCGTCCAGCGCGGAGTAGAACAGCCCCAGCCCGTCGTCGCTGGGACCCGTCAGGGCTTCGATGGCGTGTTCGGGGTGCGGCATCAGGCCCACGACCCGGCCGTTGGGCGAGCTCACCCCGGCGATGTCACGCAGCGAGCCGTTGACGTTGTCCAGGTAGCGGAACACCACCCGGCCCTCGCCCTCCAGCTCGTCGAGCACCTGCCGGGAGGCCACATAGCGACCCTCGCCGGACTTCAGCGGCACCAGCAGGTCGGCGTCGGCCTCGAACCGGGACGTCCAGGCCGTGGTGTTGGAAGCCACCCGCAGCCAGACGTCGCGGCAGACGAAGTGCAGACCGGCGTTGCGGGTCAGCGCGCCGGGCAACAGTCCGGCCTCGCACAACACCTGGAAACCATTGCAGATGCCCAGCACCGGCAGACCGCGGCCGGCCGCCGCGATGACCTCCCCCATCACCGGGGCGAATCGGGCGATCGCGCCGGCGCGCAGGTAGTCGCCGTAGGAGAAACCGCCGGGGACGACGACCGCGTCGACCCCCTTCAGGTCGGCGTCGGCGTGCCACAGGTTGACCGGTTCGGCACCGACGAACCGGACGGCGCGCACCGCGTCGACGTCGTCGAGGGTGCCGGGGAAGGTGATCACACCGACCCGGGCGCTCACGGCGTCTCCCGGCTGACGGTCCAATCCTCGATCACCGTGTTGGCCAGCAGTGTCTCGGCGATCTCGGCCAGCGCGGCGTCGTCGACCGAATCGTCGACCTCGAGTTCGAAGCGCTTGCCCTGCCGCACGTCCGACACGCCGGTGTGCCCGAGCCGGGAAAGCGCCCCGACAATCGCCTGCCCCTGCGGGTCGAGAATCTCGGCTTTGGGCATCACGTGCACAACCACCCGGGCCACGCGCGCTCCTACTGTCGACGGGGAATCGGTCGCGTCAACAATACCGATGCCCGTCCGCGGCGCCGGAGCGCACAATCGAAGGCATGCGACTGACCCACTTCGGCCACTCCTGCCTGCTCGCCGATTTCGTCGACACCACGGTGCTGTTCGACCCCGGCAACTTCTCGCACGGCTTCGAGGGCATCACCGGGTTGTCGGCCATCCTGATCACCCATCAGCACCCCGACCACGTCGATGTGGAGCGGCTGCCGGCCCTGCTCGACGCCAATCCGGACGCGGCGCTCTACGCCGACCCGCAGACCGCCGCCCAGCTGGGACCGCCGTGGCGAGCTGTGCACGCCGGGGACTCCTTCGACCTCGGCTCACTGCGGGTGCGCGGGGTCGGCGGCCAGCACGCGGTGATCCATCCGGAGATCCCGATGATCGACAACATCTCCTATCTCGTCGGCGACGCCGGGCACCCGGCCCGGTTGATGCACCCCGGCGATGCGCTGTTCGTGCCGGACGAGCCGGTGGATGTCCTGGCCGCCCCGGCCGCGGCGCCCTGGATGAAGATCTCCGAGGCGGTGGACTACCTGCGCGCCGTGGCGCCGCGCGCCGCGGTGCCGATCCACCAGGGCATCATCGCCGCCGACGCCCGCGGTATCTACCACGGCCGGCTGGCCGAGATGGGGCGCACCGACTTTCAGGTACTGCCCGCCGAGAGCGCCGTCGCCTTCTAGGTGCCTTCCTACCGCCGAACGTGAAGTTAGCTTCACGCTGAGGCGTCGAGCGTGAAGTTACCTTCACGCTCGGCGGGGGTGCGGCTGGCGCGGGCCCACGCTAAGCGATATCGGCGGCGGCGCCCCGGCCGGCGGCCCGCCCGGAGAAGATGCACCCACCCAGGAAGGTGCCCTCCAGCGCCCGGTAGCCGTGCACCCCGCCACCGCCGAAGCCGGCCACCTCGCCGGCCGCATACAGCCCGTCGATCGGCTTGCCGTCGCCGCCCAGCACCCGCGAGTCCAAATCGGTCTCCAAGCCGCCCAACGTTTTCCGGGTCAGGATGTGCAGCTTGACCGCGATCAGCGGCCCGGCGGCCGGATCGGTCAACCGGTGTGGGGCCACCACCCGGCCCAGCCGGTCACCCAAGTAGGCACGCGCACCACGGATCGCGGTGACCTGACCGTCCTTGCTGAACCGATTGGCCACCTCGCGGTCGCGGGCGGTGACCTGGGCGGCCACCGTCGCGTAGTCCAACGGAACCACGTCGGGCAGATCGTTCATGCGCAAGACCAGATCGCGCAGCGAATCGGCATGGACGAAGTCCACCCCGCGGTCGACGAACGCCTGCACCGGTGGCGGCGGCCCCGACCGTACCCGGGACGCGACCAGCTGACGCAGGCTACGTCCGGTCAGGTCCGGGTTCTGCTCCTGACCCGACAGCGCGAATTCCTTCTCGATGATCCTGCGGTTCAACACGAACCAGGTGTAGTCCTGCCCGGAGCGGGCGATGTGCTCCAAGGTGCCCAGGGTGTCGAAGCCGGGATACAGCGGCCCGGGCAGCCGGGCGCCGGTCGCGTCCAGCCACAGCGGCGACGGGCCGGGAATGATCCGGATACCGTGGCCCGGCCAGATCGGGTCGTAGTTGGTGATGCCCTCGGTGTAGTGCCACATCCGGTCCCGGTTGATCACCCGCCCGCCGGCCGCCTCGGTTATGCCGATCATCCGGCCGTCGACGTGGGCGGGCACGCCGGCCAGAAGCTGGGCGGGGACGCGGCCCATCCGCTCCGGCCAGTTCTGGCGCACCAGGTCGAGGTTGCCGCCAATGCCGCCACTGGTCACCAGCACGGCGGAAGCACGGAACTCGAACTCCCCCACGATGGTTCGCGACGACGCCACACCGCGTGGCGCGGACGACGGTTCCAGGACGCTGCCCCGCACGCCGGTCACCCGGCCCTCTTCGACGATCAGTTCGTCGACCCGGTGCCGGTGGGCGAAGCGGACTCGCGACCGGCCCCGCAGCCGGCCCGCGAAGATCTCGACCAGGGCGGGCCCGGTCCCCCAGGTGATGTGGAACCTAGGCACCGAATTGCCGTGCCCGATCGCCCCGTATCCGCCGCGCTCGGCCCAACCGACCAACGGGAAGACCTTCAGCCCGCGCGCGGTCAGCCAGCTGCGCTTCTCACCGGCGGCGAAGTCGACGTAGGCGTGCGCCCATTGGCGCGGCCAGTGGTCGCACGCACGGTCGAAGCCCGCGGTACCCAACCAATCCTGCAGTGCCAGTTCATGGCTGTCGCGGACGCCGAGCCGCCGCTGTTCGGGGCTGTCGACGAAGAACAGGCCCCCGAAGGACCAGAACGCCTGACCGCCCAGGTTCGCGCTGTTCTCCTGGTCGAGTATCAGCACCCGCTGGCCGCGTTCCACCAGTTCGCAGGCCGCCACCAGGCCGGCCAGACCCGCCCCGACGATGATCGCGTCGGCGTCCGCCTTACCGCTCATGGCGTTCCAGGGTAACGACTCAGGCACTCAGCCCGGAGGCCACATCGACCGCGACCGGCCACCGGTAGCGCTCCGGCCGGCAGCCGTGTCCCAGCGCCGCATCGACCGCATCCAGCATGGCCGCCACGACGGCCGGTTCGCTCAGCTGACGAGCGCCCACCGACAGCCGCACCACGCCGCCGCGGCGTGCGATGCGTTCACTGGTCGCCACCACCATCCGGCACCACCAGGGCGTGGTCAAAAACCCGGCCCCCACGCCGATGACCCGGGCCCGCACGGTGCGGTCCAACACCAGATCCGTCACCGTATGCAGCCCGGCGAGCAGGCGGAACCCGTTGCGCGGCAACGCCTGCACTGTTCCTGCTGACACGGTCCAGCCGGGCGCGGCGAACAGCCGGGTGCGCAACCCCAGGTGCTCGAGCACGCGGTCCGCGCCGAGCAGCCGCAGGTTGGCCTCGTGGGCGCCCAAGGTGGCGAACTCGCCGCGGCGCTTTTTGGTGGCGGCCTCGTCAAACCCGTGCAGGACGATGGCGGCCCCCTCGACCCGCCGGCGCACCAGCCAGTCGACGGTACGCGGGTCGCGGTCCAGCCGATAGTCGGCCCCCAACCGCGGCGCCACCAGCAGCGATACCGGTACCCCGCGGGCGTCCAGCTGCGCGCAGAACGCCTCGGTGTCGGCGCGGGTGCGTTCGCCGATCCCCGAGACGGAGACGATCAGCTCTCCGGTCACCTCACCAGTGTGGCCGGTGCAGGTGTCCGGGCGGTGACATAGAGGAAGACGTCAGCTAGCCCTACGGGGTCATCCGGCGACGGCTGTGGTTGGCCGGGTCGGTGCTGTTGGCGATCGCCTGCAGTCGCGCCAGGTCGCGGGCATGCAGGTCCGGCGCCTTGGCAAGGGATTCCAGCAGCAGGTCGGCCTGCTCCCGCAGTGCCGGAATGTGTTCGGTGCGGCCCTGTTCTTCGACGTGGACGACCAGCATCCGCAGCACCCGCAGGATTGTCGCCGCGACCAGGGGCTGAGACGGTGCGACCTGACGGAGCTGATCGAAGCCGTGGGCGATGTACTCCTTGGCGTTAAGACCCCACGGCCGCAGCAGTACCCGCCCCTCCGAACCGGCCACCGCCACCAACGGCAACGGCACGACCAGCAGTCGGCGCAGCAGGCTGCCGACGCGCAGGGTGGCCTCCACCGCGGTGGTCGGGTCGTTGATCGCCGAGCTCAGCGCGCGCAGGCCGATGTCGACGAGCTGCCGGAACGCGAAGTCGATGTCCTCCTGCATGGTGCGGCTGTCGCTGACGGCGATCGCGCGGGTCAGCTTCTGGCGCACCCGGTCCGGGTGAGCCGGCGGCGGCCAGATCGTGACCAGCGGCTGGCCGAGGTGGATGTAGGCGCCGACGCGGGTGTCCAACCGGATCGTGGTGTTCGGTGGAATGGCGGCCAACAGCCGCTGGGTGTCGACCCGGCTGATCCAGCCGTTGCCGGGCGAGGTCAGCCGCAGCGCCTCCGGCGGAGCCTCCATGTCGGTGTCGGGGGCCGGCTGCTCGTCGGCCGCGGCGGCCACCACGGTGTCGATCACCATCGAGCCCTCCGCGGCGATCTCGCGCACCACCTGACCGACCTCGAGCCGATGGGCCAGGTGGTCGACGTGGGCGATGATGGTGATCACGGTGACGATCGTCAGCACGACGGCGATGGTCACCGTCACCGGCGGAGCGGGCAGCGGCGAAGAACCGTCCAGATCCGGCAGGCTCAGCACGCAGTAGACGAATGTCGCGACCAGCAGGCCGATCACCACTTGACTGAGCCGGTCGCGGATGAACCAGCGCATCACCCGCGGCGAGAGCTGCGAACTCGCCAGCTGCAGGCTCACGATGGTCAGCGAGAAGATGACCCCGGCGGTGGTGATCGTTGCGCCGGCGATCGTGGACAGCAACGTGGTGGCCACTCCGCTGTCCATCTTCAGCAGAAAGCGGGGCGACGGGCCGATACGATGGTCGGCCGCACGGCAGAGAATGGCCAGCAGCATGCCGCCGAACACGATCAGCAGCGGCAGGAGGAACAGGCTCTCGCGGAACCTATAGGCCAGCGCCAACGCCCTAACACTCGGGAAGCGCTCCGAGCGGGTGCGCATCAGTTCGGCAGTACGGCCTCGATGGCGGCGATCACCTCGGGCGCGTCCGGCACCGTGGTGGGCCGGAACCGGTTGACCACCACGCCGGAGGGGGCGAGCAGAAACTTCTCGAAGTTCCATTGCACGTCACCGGCGGAACCGTCGGCGTCAGCGGTCTTGGTCAGCTCCGCGTACAGCGGGTGGCGGTCATCGCCGTTGACGTCGGTCTTGGCCAGCAGCGGAAAGGTCACCCCGTAGGTGGTGGAGCAGAAGGTCTGGATCTCCTCGGGCGTGCCGGGCTCTTGGCCCATGAACTGGTTGCAGGGCACGCCGAGCACCGTCAGCCCGCGGTCGGCGTAGTCGCGGGCCAGCTTCTCCAGGGCGCTGTACTGCGGGGTGAGCCCGCATTTGGAGGCGACGTTGACGACCAGCACCGCGCGGCCGGCGTAATCCGCCAGCGAGGTGGGGCGCCCGTCGAGGGTGGTCAGGGGGATATCAGCGAGGCTCATGGCCGCGAGGTTACCCGCAGCCGGCCGTCGCCAGCAGCCAGGCGTATTGGAACGCGATCTCCTTCCAGCGTTCGTAGCGCCCGGAGATGCCGCCGTGGCCGGCGTTCATCTGCGTCTTGAGCAGCACCGGATTGGCGTCGGTCTTGGTTTGCCGCAGCGCCGCAACCCACTTCGCCGGCTCGACGTAATACACCCGAGTGTCGTGCAGCGACGTCATCGCCAGGATCGGCGGGTAGTCCCGGGCGGTGATGTTCTCATAGGGCGAGTAGGACTTCATGTAGAAGTAGACGTCTTTGTCGTCCAACGGGTTTCCCCACTCGTCCCACTCGGTGACGGTCAACGGCAGCGACGGGTCCAGGATGGTGGTCAGCGGATCGACGAACGGAACTTGGGCCACCACGCCGGCGAACAGTTCCGGTGCCACGTTGGTAGCCGCGCCGACTAACAGCCCCCCGGCGCTGCCGCCCATCGCCACCAGATGCGCCGGCTTGCAGACGCCAGCCCCGATCAGATGCCGGCCCGCCGCCACGAAGTCGGTGAAGCTGTTCTTCTTCTCCAGCAGCTTGCCGTGCTCGTACCACGGCCGGCCCAGCTCGCCGCCGCCGCGGACATGCGCGACGGCGAACACCATGCCCCGGTCCAGCAGGGACAGTCGGGCGATCGAGAACTGCGGGTCCTCGCACATCTCATAGGCACCGTAGCCGTAAAGCAGTGCGGGAGCAGGCAATTCAATACCGGCCCGGTGCACGACCGACACCGGGACTCGGGTGCCATCCTCGGCATAGGCCCAGTCCCGGTACTCGACGTAGTCTTCTCGGCGGTATTCGCCGAGCACCGGCTGCTCCCGCAGCAAGGTGCGTTCGCCGGTCGCGAAGTCGATGTCATAGATCCGCACCGGGGTGATGAACGAGGTGGTGCCGACCCGGAGTTTCGGGCCATCCCAGTTCGGGTTGGCCCCCAGGCCCGACGAAGCCAGTTCGGTATCGAAGGTGATCTCCTGCGGCGGCAGGTACTCGCCGTCGCTGCCGATCGGCCACAGCTGAAGGCGCGGCAGCCCCTCGGCTCGGTAGCCGACGACGAGGTGGTGCGCGAAGGCGTCCACCGAATCGAGCCGCACATCATCACGTCCGGCGATCAGAATCTGCTGCGCAGACGGGTCGTCCACCGGGGCCTGCGCCAGGGTGAAGTTGATCGCACCATCGTTGTGCAGGATGAGAAACCGGTCCCGGCCGTCGAGGATGGCGTGCTCCACCGAGTACTCAACGCCTTCGCGGCGGGGCAGCACCACGGTGAACGGCGCCTGCGGGTCGGCCGCGTCGGCGTAGCGGACCTCGGAGGTGATCGACGATCCCGCCGCGATCAGCACATAGGCGTCGCTGCGGGTACGCCCCACCGACAGCCAGAACCGTTCGTCGGTCTCGTGGTAGACCTGCTCGGCGGGTTGGCCGGCGCCGATCCGGTAGCGCCACACGGTGTCCGGGCGCCAGGCCGCGTCGACGGTGACGTAGTAGACCGTGCGGTTATCGGTCGCCCAGGTGACTCCGGCGCCGATTCCGGTGATCTCGTCGGGCAACAGCTCACCGGTGCGCAGGTCGGAGAACCGCAGCGTGTACCGCTCGTCACCGACGACGTCGACGGAGTAGGCCAAGATGTTGCCGTCCGGGCTGACGCTGGCGGCGCCGAGCGCGAAGAAGTCATGGCCCTGCGCCTCGGCGTTCTGATCCAGCAGCACTTGCTCGCCGGGGATCTCGGTGGCCTCATCGAGCAGGGGCGGGTCCCAGTCGTCGGGAGACCGGACGGGACAGCGGCATTGGACGCCGTACTGCTTTCCCTCGAAGGTGCGCCCGTAGTACCACCAGTCGCCACGGCGGGCGGGCACCGACAGGTCGGTCTCCTTGGTGCGGGCCTTGATCTCGCCGAAGATGCTCTGCCGCAACGGTTCCAGGTGCGCTGTCGCCGCGTCGGTGTAAGCGTTCTCGGCTTCTAGGTGAGCGAGCACCGCCGGGTCGGACTTGTCACGCAGCCATTCATAGGGGTCGACGAAGACATCCCCATGGTGGGCACGGGTGGTTTCCACCCGCTTGGCCGAAGGGGGATCCGGCAGCGTCTGCGTGACGTCGGTCATGCCCCGGGGCCGACCCAGTCATCGAAGGACAGACCGGAGATTCGTTCATAGGCCTCGACATAACGGGCACGGGTGGCATCGATGACGTCGTCCGGCAGCGGCGGGGGCGGTTGGCTACCGGCCCGATCCCAGCCGGATTCCGGGCCGGTAAGCCAGTTGCGCACGAACTGCTTGTCGAAGCTCTCCTGCACGACCCCGGCCTGATAGTGGTCGGCCGGCCAGTACCGCGACGAGTCGGGGGTGAACACCTCATCGGCCAGCACCAGATTGTCGTGTTCGTCGAGGCCGAACTCGAACTTGGTGTCGGCGATGATGATTCCCTTCCTCAGGGCGTGGTCGGCCGCCTGCACATAGGTCTGCATGGTGCGGTCGCGCAGCTGGCCGGCCCGTACCGGTCCGACCAGCTCGATCACCTGCGCGAACGAGATGTTCTCGTCGTGTTCGCCGATCTCGGCCTTGGTGGCCGGGGTGAACAGCGGGTTGGCGAACTTGCTGGCCTCCACCAGGCCCGGCGGCAGCGGGATGCCGCATACCGAGCCGCTGCGCTGGTAGTCCAGCAGGCCCGAGCCGGTCAGGTAGCCGCGCGCCACGCACTCGATCGGCATCATCTGCAGCTGGCGCACCACCAGCGCCCGGCCCAGCACCTCCTCGGGGATACGCGGGTCATCGGGGGGGCCGGCCAGGTGGTTGGGCGCATCGACCAGGTCGAAGAAGAAGACGCTCATCGCGGTCAGGATGCGGCCCTTGTCCGGGATCTGGCTGTCCAGGATGTAGTCGAACGCCGAGATCCGGTCGGTGGCGACGAACAACAGGTGCTTGTCGTCGATCCGATACAGTTCGCGGACTTTGCCGCTGGCCAGGTGCTGGTAATCGGAGAGCGCGGGACGCGACATCTGGCCAGCCTAACCGCTGGTCGTGTGCTGGGATCAACGACATGACTTCCCGGTTGCTGCCCTACGCCACTACCCCCGGCCGCCTGTTGGCCCAACTGTTCAGCGACGCCGTCGTCGCGGCATGGACCTTCCTGTGGGTGCTGGTGGCCCTCGCGGTGCACGGGGCGGTGGCCGCCATCGCCGGAGTCGGGCGGCAGTTCGAGCGGGGCGCCAACGGGGTGGCCGAGAGCCTGGCCTCGGCCGGGCACAGCGCCGATCGCATACCGCTGGTGGGCGATGCGGTGAGCAAGCCACTCACGGCTGCCGGGGAAGCGGCGGTCGACATCGCCGGTGCCGGCCACAGCCTGGACACCACCGCCGGCTGGCTGGCCTACCTACTGGCGATCGCGGTCGCCGCACCGCCGATCCTGGCGGTGGCGATGCCCTGGCTGACCTTGCGGCTGCGGTTCTTTCTGCGCAAGCGGGCGGTGCTGACACTGGCCGCGACCCCGGCCGGTGAACAGCTGTTGGCGTTGCGGGCGCTGACCAACCGGCCGCTGGGTAACCTCACCGCGGTCAGTCCCGATCCGGTCGGGGCGTGGCGGCACGCCGACCCGGCCGTGATCGGCGGTCTGGCCGCCCTCGAGTTGCGCTCGGCGGGCCTGGCCCGGCGCGCCCCTGCGCGATAGCCGCGCGGGAGAGTTCGCGCCGGAACCGCAGCAGCCCGGCGACCACCACGATCACCCAGGCCGTCAACGCATTCCAGAAGAACACCAGCGCCACCGTGTTCAGCGCAGGCATCCGGAGTTCGGCGGACATCGCGCCGGTGGCCACCGAGTACATCCCCAACGGGAAGACCAGAGCCCACCACGCGCCGGTGAGTTGCAGCACCGCCGGACGCCGGTTGACCCGGTGCAGCACGAAGTAGATCAGCGGCGGAATCCATCCGCTGGCTGCCACCCACGTCACGATCGTGACCGCACGCACCGGCCCGCCCAGCCAATCCGCTGTCACCGCGTGGATGGTGTCGCCGGCCAGGGTGGCGATCGCCAACGCCCCCATCAGGATCCAGTCGTCGGGCGCGAACCCCTCGCGGTCCTGGCGTTCGACGGCGGTGCGCCACAAGATCAGCCAGGCCATCACGGCGTAGATCGCGATCGCCAGCAACCACGCCGCCACCGCCGCAGGCGCCCACCCGCGATCACCGGTGTGCCGGGCGACCTGCGCGGCGACGATAGCCAGCCCCGACGTCCCGACGCTGGCCAACTCCCAGGCCCCGTGGGCATGGCCGCGCAACGGGACCAGCCCGCGTGCAACCATGTTGCGGCCGGTCAGGATGGCCAGCGCCAGCCATGCCGTCAGCGCCACTACGCCCAGCCCGCGCGCCACCACCGGGTGGGCGACCAGCCGGGAATCCAGGACGGCGCACGCGGCCACGAAGGTGAACAGCCGCAGCGTCACGTCGGGGTCGCGAAGATCCCAGCGCGGGGCGGCGCGCACGGCGGCCGGCGTGAGGACCACCAGCACGACGGTGGCCAGCACCCCCAAAGTGTCCGAGAGCCAACGATAGTGGTGGTCACGCGCGGCGATCGAGAGTATGCCGGTGGCCATCACGACCGCGAACGCGTCCGGTGCCGGCAACCTGGTCACGGCCGCAGTTCCACCATCATGTGGCGCATGCCGGTGTGCCGGTTGCTCCGGGTCCATTCCACCGGTGCCACCACCGCCACCTCGCCGAACCGGCTCAGCAGCTCCTCGTAGAGCACCCGCATCTCCAGGCGGGCCAGATGCGCCCCCAGGCAGAAATGCGATCCATGACCGAACCCGATGTGGGGATTGGGTTTTCGGGTCACATCGAACTCATCGGCCCGGTCGAAGACGGCCGGATCGCGATTCGCCGAGCCCTCCCACACCAGTACCTTCTGGCCGGCTTGGATGATCTTGCCGCCCAGCACCGCCCGCCGGGTGGCCGTGCGCCGCTTCGACGGGGACGGTGAGGTCCAGCGGATGATCTCCTCGATGGCGGTGGGCAGCAGACCGAAATCGCCACGCAGCGCATGCCATTGGTCGGGGTGCTGAGCCAGCGCCAGCAGGCCGCCGGCGAGGGCGTTGCGGGTGGTCTCCGCGCCGGCGCTGAACAGCAGCTGGAAGAACAGATACACCTCCAGGTCGGTGAGCTGCGGGTCAGCAGAGTTGGCCACCACCGACAGCATGTCCTCGCTCGGCGCGGCCCGTTTGGCCGCGATGAGTTCTCGGCCGTAGGTGTAGACCGGGTTGTCGGCGTCCGAGCTCGACAGTCGGGGAACCACGGCCGCGCGCGAACCGCGGAAGTCGAAGCTGGGCTCGATCGCCTCGAACAACCAGTGCCGGTCGGCTTCGGGCACACCGAGCAGGATGCAGATCATCTGCATCGGCAGCTCGGCGGCGACCTCGACCAGGAAGTCGAACGGCACGCCCGGCTCAACCGCGTCCAGCAGCAGCCGCGCACGACACCGCAGATCCTCTTCCACGCGGCGGATCATCCGCGGCGTCAGACCCGAGCTGACCAGCCGGCGGACCTCGGCGTGCCCGGGGTCGTCCATCATGTTGAGCAGCCGGCCGGCGATCGGCAGGTCTTGCAGCACCGTGCCGCCGAATGGTCTGGAACCGCCGGTCACCGAGGAGTAGGTCTGGTTATCGCGCAGGACTTCGAGGGTTTGGGCGTGGCTGGCCACCGACCAGAAGCCCTGGGCGTCTGGGGTGTGCGCGGTGGGCTCGTGCCAGTACACCGGCGCGAATTGGCGGTGCAGCGCGAACAGCTCGTGCGGGAAGCCGCTCGCGAAGTTGTCCAGATCGGTGAAGTCGATCGTCGCGAGCTGCTGGACGCTCATCGCCGGTTAGAGAATCGCGCCCGGGGTGTAGGCGGCCGCCTCGGGATACCGCTCGGCCAGTTCGCTCACCGCGGCCGCGACCTGGTCGACCTGGTCGGCGGCCGCGCCGGTGAACGCCTGCCGGTCGGCGATGGCGGCCTCCAGCGCGGCCCGGTCCAGCGGCAGCCGCTCGTCGGCGGCCAGCCGGTCCAGCAGGTCGGGTTCGGCGCCGCGTTCGCGCATCGCCAGGGCGACGGCGACCGCATGTTCCTTGATCACCTCGTGGGCGGCTTCGCGGCCCATGCCGGCACGCACCGCGGCGATCAGCACCTTGGTGGTGGCCAAAAACGGCAGGTAGCGGTCCAGTTCGCGGGTGATCACCGCCGGGTAGGCGCCGAACTCGTCGAGCACGGTCAGAAACGTCTCGGTCTGTCCGTCGAGGGCGAAGAACGCATCCGGCAGCGCGACGCGGCGCACCACCGAGCAGAACACGTCGCCCTCGTTCCACTGGGCACCGGCCAGCTCGGCGGCCATCGACGCGTAGCCGCGCAGCACCACCTGCAGGCCGTTGACCCGTTCGCAGCTGCGGGTGTTCATCTTGTGCGGCATCGCCGAGGAGCCCACCTGGCCGGGTGCGAAGCCTTCGGTGACCAGTTCGTGTCCGGCCATCAAGCGGATGGTGTGGGCCAGCGAGGACGGGCCGGCGCCGAGTTGCACCAGGGCGGAGACGACGTCGTGGTCCAGCGAGCGGGGGTAGACCTGACCGACGCTGGTGAAAACATTTGAGAAGCCCAGAAATTCGGCGACCCGCCGTTCCAGCTCGGCCAGTTTGGCGGTGTCGCCGTCGAACAGGTCCAGCATGTCCTGAGCGGTGCCCATCGGCCCCTTGATGCCGCGCAGCGGGTAGCGGTCGATCAGTTCGCGCACCCTGCTCAGCGCCAGCAGCGTTTCCTCGGCGGCCGAGGCGAACCGCTTGCCCAGCGTGGTGGCCTGCGCGGCGACGTTGTGGCTGCGTCCGGCCATCACCAGCTCGCGGTAGGCCACCGCGTGCCGGGCCAGGCGGGCCGCCACCGCCACCCCGTGGTCGTGCACCAGCTGCAGCGACTGGCGGATCTGCAGCTGTTCGACGTTCTCGGTCAGGTCGCGGCTGGTCATCCCCTTGTGCACGTGCTCGTGGCCGGCCAGCGCATTGAACTCCTCGATGCGGGCCTTCACGTCGTGGCGGGTGACCCGCTCACGCGCGGCGATCGACGCCAGGTCGACGTCTTCGAGGACGGCTTCGTAGTCGGCGATCGCCTGTGCGGGCACGGGCACACCCAGTTCGGCCTGGGCGCGCAGCACCGCCAGCCACAGCCGGCGTTCGGCGACGATCTTGGCTTCGGGCGACCAGATGTCGGTCATCGCGGTGCTGGCGTAGCGAGTCGCCAGGACGTTGGGGATGCTCACGGGCAATCAGCCTAGAGCGCGTGCAGGATGTCCTCGACCCGGTCCTTGGCGTCGCCGAACAACATGGCCGAGTTCTGCCGGAAGAACAGCGGGTTCTGCACGCCGGCGTAGCCGGATGCCATGGAGCGCTTGAAGACGATCACGTTGTCGGCTTCCCAGACGGTCAGCACCGGCATACCCGCGATCGGGCTGGACGGGTCTTCGGCGGCAGCGGGGTTGACGGTGTCGTTGGCGCCGATCACCAGGACGACGGACGTGTCGTCGAAGTCATCGTTGATCTCGTCCATCTCCAGCACGATGTCGTAGGGCACCTTGGCCTCGGCCAGCAGCACATTCATGTGGCCGGGCAACCGGCCGGCGACCGGGTGGATGCCGAAGCGCACGTTGATGCCGCGCTCGCGCAGTTTGCGGGTGAGTTCGGCGACACCGTACTGGGCCTGCGCGACGGCCATCCCGTAGCCCGGGGTGATGATCACCGAGTCGGCGCCGGCCAGCAGCTCGGCGACCCCTTCGGCGGTGATCTCGCGGTGCTCGCCGTAGTCCTTGTCGTCCGAGGGGCCGGCCTCGATCCCGAACCCGCCGGCGATCACCGAGATGAACGACCGGTTCATCGCCTTGCACATGATGTAGGACAGGTAGGCACCCGAGGAGCCGACCAGCGCGCCGGTGATGATCAGCAGGTCGTTGGAGAGCAGGAAGCCCGACGCCGCCGCGGCCCAACCGGAGTAGCTGTTGAGCATCGAGACCACCACCGGCATGTCGCCGCCGCCGATGGAGGCCACCAGGTGCCAGCCCAGCGCCAGCGCCAGCACGGTGACCACGATCAGCAGCCACAGCTGCGGTGAGTACACGAACCACACCGTCAGCGCGACGAACGCCACCACGGCGCCGACGTTGAGGAAGTTCTTGCCGGGCAGCATCAGCGGGTTGGACTTCATCCGCGCCGACAGCTTGAGGTTGGCCACGATCGAACCGGTGAAGGTGACCGCACCGATGAACACCCCGATGAACACCTCGGCGGAGTGGATGCCGAACATCCCCGAGGCGGCCAGTTCCCGGGCCGCCGAACCACACGGGCGGTTCTCGACGTGCAGGTAGCCGTTCCAGCCGACCAGCACGGCGGCCAGACCGACGAAGGAGTGCAGCAGTGCGATCAGCTCGGGCATGCCGGTCATCTCGACCACCTTCGCCCGCCACAGCCCGATCGCCGCGCCCACCACGGTGGCCCCGATCAACAATGCCAGCCCGACCGTCCCGATGCCGTGATGCACGGCCAAGGCAATCGTCGCTGCCAGCGCCACCGCCATGCCAACGATGCCGAAACTGTTGCCGGCCTTGGATGTTTCGTGCTTGCTCAGCCCGGCCAGCGCCAGGATGAACAACAGCGCCGCGACGATGTATGCCGCCGAGGCGGCGGTGTCAACAGAGAACATAAGCGGGGTCTACTCCAACTTTTCAGGCGTCTTGGGCAGGCTCTAGCTGCGGGAGAACATGGCCAGCATGCGGCGGGTCACCGCGAAACCACCGAAGATGTTGATGCTGGCCAGCAGGATCGCCGCGGCCGCCAGCGCCGTGATCGCCGGGTCGTCGTGGCCGATCTGCAGCAGCGCACCGACCACGATGATTCCCGAGATGGCATTGGTCACCGACATCAGCGGCGTGTGCAGCGCGTGGTGCACATGCCCGATCACGTAGTAGCCGATCACAATCGCCAGCGCGAACACCGTCAGGTGCACCTGCAACGCCGCGGGCGCCAATGCCACCAGCGCGAACAACACCGCCGCCGCCGAGACCACCAATCCCAGCCGGCGCGCGGGCGACATCGGCGCCTTCGACGCCGGCGCGGCCACCGGGACCTCGGCGGCCTTGGCCGGCGCGGCCGAGACCTGCACCGGCGGGGGCGGCCACGTCGATTCACCGTCGCGCACCACAGTCATCGACCGCTGCACCACGTCGTCGAAGTCGAGCACCAGCTGGCCGTCCTTGCCCGGCGTCATCAACTTCATCAGGTTGACCAGGTTGGTGCCGTAGAGCTGCGAGGCCTGCGCGGGCAGCCGCCCGGCGAGATCGGTGTAGCCGATGATCGTCACCCCGTTGTCGGTGACGATCGCCTGGTCGGCGACCGTGCCCTCGACGTTGCCGCCGTTGGCCGCGGCCATGTCCACGATCACGCTGCCCGGCTTCATCGACGCCACCATCTCGGCAGTGATGATCCGCGGCGCGGGCTTACCCGGAATGAGCGCGGTGGTGATGATGATGTCGACGTCTTTGCACTGCTCGGAATAGAGCTCCGCTTCCCGAGCCTTGTAGTCGTCGCCCATCTCCTTGGCGTAGCCGGTCGCCGAGACCTCCGCCTCGGGGTCCTCGATCGACAGGTATTCCCCGCCGAGCGATTTGACCTGGTCGGCCACCTCCGGACGCGGGTCGGTGGCGCGCACGATCGCCCCCAGGCTGCCGGCCGCACCGATCGCGGCCAGCCCGGCCACCCCGGCACCGACCACCAGCACCTTGGCCGGCGGCACCTTGCCGGCGGCGGTCACCTGACCGGTGAAGAAGCGGCCGAAGACATGGGCGGCCTCCACCACGGCGCGGTAGCCGGCGATGTTGGCCATCGAGCTCAGCACGTCCAGTGACTGCGCCCGCGAAATCCGGGGCACCGCGTCCATCGACAGCGCCGTGATCGGCCGGCGGGCCAGATCCTCCACCCGGTCCGGGTTGAGCGCCGGCGCCAGCAGGCTGATCAGCGTCGCGCCCGGCTTCATCCCGTCCAGCTGCTCGGTCGAGGGTGCGTTGACCCCGAAGACGATGTCAGCGGCGCGGGCGTCGCCGATGGTCGCGCCGGCGTCGACATACGCTTGGTCGGTGAACGACGACGCCTCACCGGCGCCGGCATCGACCACCACGTCGTAACCGAGCTTGGTCAACTGCGCGACCGTCGCCGGCGTCGCCGACACACGCGTCTCCCCGGGCTGCGCCTCGGATAGGACACCGATATTCATGCCGTAGCTCTCCGCATTCGCTTCTCGTAGGCGTTTCTAGGCGTGTTGACACCCTCGGTTACCCGCCAGTAGCAAACTGGCGACAAAGGGGTCGCCGCAGCATACCGTGTGAGCTTCTCAGGCTGACACGGCGCGTTGGTCCAACGGCGCGAGCAGGTCGATGACATCGATGACCGCCGCGCGGGCAACGGTCCGCGGGCCCTGGCGATCATCGACCAGGGCCGCCATCACCGCCCCGTCGACGAGGCAGACCAGGGCGTATGCCATCTCCACCCGGGCGACCCGCCCGGAACGTTCGACGGCTTCGGTGACGGCGTCGGACCGCTGGTGCAGGATGCGGCGCTGGATTTCGCGCAGGGCGGGCTGCCGGGCGCAGATGATGGACCGCTCATACCGGGAGATGAGCTGCTCGGTGAGTTGCGGGCCGTTGCCCGGGTTCTCTTGCGACCCCACCAACAGATCCACCAGCATGTCAGCGGTGGTCTCGGCGCTACGCCGCCGCCGCGACAGCCCGGCGATGCGGGCGCGCAACTGGGCGACCTCCAACATCCCGATATGTTCGACCGCACTGGCGATCAGGTCGTCCAGGGAGGAGAAGTAGTAGGTAGTCGACGCCAAGGGGAGACCTGCGCGCTGCGCCACCGCGCGGTGCCGCACCGCCTCGAACCCGCCCTCACGTAAGAGCTCGGCGGCCGCGCTGATCAGCGCATACCGCCGGCGCTCCCCCTTGGGCGTGACCGCTGTCATCACGCCTAGAGATGCTGCCAGCACAGCTATCGCCGCATCATGGGTTTCCGCCTTTTCGCACAAACGGCCCCCGCTGGCATGATGACCGCCATGCCGGAGTTGAGCCGACGGGCGGCGCTGCGCCTCGGGGCGGCGGTGGGGGCTTTCTCTTCCTGGGGAGCGGGCGAGCTGCTCAGCGCTCGGCCCGCGCGGGCCACCCCGGCGCTTCCAACGATGACAACCGGCTCATTCCCGTCTGCGGCGCGCGGCGGCATCACCACCAACTGGGCGATCGCCCGTCCACCGGGACAGACCGAGCCACTGCGTCCGCTGATCGCGTTGCACGGCAAAGGCAGCGACGCCGCGACGGTGATGGCCGGCGGCGTGGAGCAGGGACTGGCCGAGGCGGTCGCGGCCGGGCTGCCGCCGTTCGCGGTGGTGGCCGTCGACGGCGGCGGCAGCTACTGGCACCGGCGCGCCACCGGGGAGGACTCCGGCGCGATGGTGACCGACGAGTTGCTGCCGCTGCTGGCCGACCAGGGCCTGGACACGTCCCGGGTAGCGTTCATCGGCTGGTCGATGGGCGGATATGGCGCACTGCTGCTCGGGGGCCGCCTCGGTGCACGCCGGACGGCGGCGATCTGCGCAGTAAGCCCGGCACTGTGGCTGTCGCCCGGCGCCACCGCACCCGGGGCGTTCGACGGCGCGACGGACTTCGCAGCTAACTCGGTCTTCGGGATGCCGGCTCACGCGTCGATCCCGATCCGGGTGGACTGTGGAACCTCTGATCCGTTCTCGTCGGCGACCCAGGCCTTCATCGATCAGCTGCCCCATCCTCCGGCAGGCGGGTTCTCCCCCGGCGGCCACGATGGGTCGTTCTGGAGTGCCCAACTTCCGGCCGAGTTGACCTGGATCGCCCCACTCCTGGCGGCCTGAGCCCCGAGTCCACCTGAATTGGGCATTTCTCAGGTTACGGAGTCAAGAACGCCTGTCGGGGTTCCGTAATCCAGTCGAACCGTCCCGTGAATTCGCCAATCAGTCCGCAATTCCGCCGCATTTTCCGGTCTTTTGGAGTCATTTGGCCGGTTTACTGGTGGCAAATCCCTTGTGTGACGAAGAACACTCGGCGTAAATTCGCAAGCGTACTCATAAGTAACTCACCTGTTTCTGGGCCCGGCACGAACAGATTGGAAGACTGTGATGACGAATCGACGGATGCAGGCGGTCGCTGTTGCCGCCACCGCGGGTGGCGGACTCCTGACTGCAGCATTCCTGCAAGCCGCAGTCGCTACCGCCGCGCCCGGTGCGGACGCCTTCACCATCGACGGCACCACCTTCGACCCCTTCACCACCGACAGCACCGGCACCCAGACCGAGGGCTTCGACCTGGTGGGACCACTCAACCTGGCTCCGCCGCTGCTGGGGCTCGGTGGCGGCAAGGCTCTCGGCATCCTGAACCTCGCCCCGCAGAGCTTCGATCTCTACAACGGAACCACGTCGCTCGGCACCGTCGACACCAACGAGACCGTCTCGACCCTGCTTGGCCTGCACAACACCGCGTTCACCGTGCTGAGCAGCACCGCCGCCGACGGCGTCGACGCCTCGCAGCTACCGGTGGAGGGAACGGTCTACGACGTGCTCAACCTGGGCGGCGGCTTCTACAACGTCTACGTCGCGACCCCCGGCGAGCACGGAACCGTCACCGACACGCTGGTGACCCCGTTCGGCAACACCGATCTGAGCGCGCTGTTCGCCGGCATGAACGCCGCCAACCCGCTGCAGCCCGGCGACGCCTTCGCCGCGCTGCAGGCCGGCGACAGCAGCATCGGCGACGACGCCTTCACTATCGGCGGCTTCACCTTCAACCCGTTCAGCACCGGGACCGACGGCACCGTGACCGACGGTTTCACCCCGGTGGACTCCCTCGCCAGCATCCCGCCGCTGTTGAACCTCGGCGGCGGCCAATTGACCCTCAGTACGTCGTTCCCCGAGGCCCAGCCGCAAGCCTTCGCTCCCCAAGACTTCGAGGTCTACAGCGGCACCGGATCGGAGGCCACCGAGCTCGGCAGCGTCAAGACGGCGGTGGACGTGACGAACCTGTTGGGCATGACCAACACGCAGTTCATCGTCCAGGGTGTCACCGCGGCCGACGGGGTGGACGCCGAAAAGCTGCCGGTGCTGGGATCGGTCTACGACGCGTTCAACCTCGGCAACGGCTGGGCCAACGTCTACACCGCCACCCCGGACGTCGTCGCCGAAGACGGCACCGTCACGCACGGCACCGTTCACGACACCCTGGTGACCCCGTTCGGCAACATCGACCTGAGTTCGCTGTTCGGCGGCTTCAACGCCGCCAACCCGCTCGACCCGGGCGACGCCTTCACCGGCCTGCATGTGGCCGACAGCAGCCTGGGCGACGACGCCTTCAGCCTGGGAGGCTACGTCTTCGACCCGTTCACCGGGTCGGGTGACACCATGACCGAGGGCTTCCACGTCATCCCGGCGCTGCTCGGCGCCGCGCCGCTGCTGAGCCTCGGCGGCGCCACCGTCGGTCTCGGTGACTCCACGCCGATCAACTTTGCGCCGCAAGACTTCACCATCTACGGCGGGACCGACGACGCCGACCTCGGAACCATCAGGGCCAGCGTGAACGTCTCGAATCTGGTGGGGTTTGCCAACACCGAGTTCACCGTCCAAAGCATCACGGCCGCAGGCGGTGTGGAGGACGCGTTGCTGCCGGCGAAGGGAACGGTCTACGACGTCCTCAACTTCGGCGGCGGTTGGCAGAACATCTACATCGCCACCCCCGGCGAAGACGGCACCATCACCGACACCCTGGTCACCCCGTTCGGCAACGTCGACCTGAGTTCGCTGTTCGACATGTTCAACGCAGCCAACCCGCTCGACCCGGGCGACGCCTTCACCGGTCTCGACGAGGCAATGTCAACGGCCGCAGGCAGTTTCGACCTCTTCGACCCGAGCAGCTGGTTCTGACGTTCGGTCCCCGCTAACAGATTGAAAGGTATGTGTCGATGAATCGACGTGTCCAAGCGGCCGCCGTTGCCGCCACAGCCGGTGGCGGGCTGCTGACCGCAGCGTTTCTGCACGCGGCGGTCGCGGTCGCTGACAGCGGATCCAACGCCGGCTTCACCATCGGCGATATCAGCTTCACCGACCCGGTGGCGATCGACGCGCTGACCGGCACGCAGACCGACGGGTATGAAGCCCTCACCCCGATGTTCGCCAACGCCCCGCTGCTCTCGCTCGGCAGCGACAGCCTGCTGGGTCTCTTCAGCCTCGGGTCGCAGCAGTTCACCATCGAGGACAGCAGCGGTGAAACGCTCGGCACCTTGCTGACCTCGACCAACGTTCAGAATCTCCTGGGCATCGTCACCGCGCAGTTCACCGTCACCAGCAGCACTGCGGCCGACGGCCTGACCGCCGCTCAAGCCGCCGAGCTGCCCACCGACGGCACGGTGTACAGCATCACCAACTTCGGCGGCGGATTCGCGAACGTCTACGTGGCCGTGCCCAACGCCGACGGCACGGCCGCGTCCAGCATCACCAACACGTTCGTGACTCCGTTCGGCAACTTCGACCTACCGACCCCCTATGACGCCATCGCACCGCTGGACCCGGGCGCCCCCCTGGAGGCCCTCGGCAACACGTCGGGCGTCAGCGGGCTCAGCGACAACGCGTTCACCATCGGCGGCACCACCTTCGACCCGGGCGGCGACGGCATCGACCTCCCGACACGGCTGTCCTTGTCCAGCTTTGCGCCGCTGCTGAGTTTGCAAGCCAGCGCCATCAATATCTCCGGTGGCGGCCTGGAAGGTACCCAAGCGGATCAGGAATTCACGGTGTACGCCAACGGCGCCGACGCCGGCACCATCCACAGCTTTCTCTGGTACTCCGACGTGCTGGGGATCGACAGCACACAGTTCACCGTCGGCGCCATCGCCCCGGCCAGCTCCGCACTCGAAAGCGCCCTGGCCGCCAACCTCGACTTCAGCGGTGCCGATTTCACCGCAGAAGACCTGGCGAATGCCTTAGCCGCCAACAGCGCGGTCCTGCACTACGGCACCGGCGAGATCACCAGCAATGACGTTCTCGTCTCTCTTCTGCCCAGCGACCTCAACCTCGCCGGCAGCGGCATCACCAACGATGAAATCGCCAGCGTGCTCAACAACATCAGCCTTGCCGACCTGCCCACCGTCGGGACGGTCTACAGCGTCACCGACCTCGGCGGTGGCTTCGCCAACGTCTACGAAGCCGCCCCGGGAACCGACGGCGCGCCGGCCACCATCACCGACACCTTGGTCACCCCGTTCGGCAACCTCAATATTCCGACGACCTTTGACGCGACCGCACCGCTGGATCCGGCTGCGCCGCTGGGGGCACTCGCCGCGACGTCTGACAGCGCCGCCCTGAGCGACAACGCGTTCACCATCGGCGGCACCACCTTCGACCCGGGCGCCGACGGGTTCAGCACCGATGCCAGCTATCCGCTGTTCGGTATCGCACCGCTGCTGCAGATTGCCGGCGTCAACGCACTGGGGGCATTCCTGCCTACCCAGGACGGCATCTCGGTGTACGACGACAGCGGTGCCGCCCTGGGCACGGTCAGTTTCGGCGAGAACATGTCGAACATTCTTGGGATCGAGACCACTCAGTTCACCGTCACCTCGGTCGACGCCGCCTCCGGTCTGAGCGACGCGCAGCTTGCCGACCTGCCGACGCTGGGCACGGTCTACAGCGTCACCGACCTCTGGGGCTTCACCAACGTCTACGAGGCCATCCCGAACGCCGACGGCACGGGCGCAGCGAGCATCACCGACACGTTGATCACGCCGTTCGGCAACATCGACCTGTCGAGCATGTTCAGCATGTTCGATGCCGTCGCACCGCTTGACGCGGGCGATGCGGTGTCGGGCATCGACGTCGCCGGCGCCGCCGCGGCCAGCTTCGACCTCTTCGACCCGGGCACCTGGTTCTGACCGGGACGCCCGGGGCGGTTACTGGCAGAGCTTGCCCAGTTCCGCGATCCGCGCGTCGAGATCGCGCCCCAGCTGCTCCCGATCCGAATTAGGTTGCCCGACAAGGTAACTGAGGTTCAGGTGCTCAAGTTCGCTGGCCATCGCGCGGGCAGCGTTCACGACCTCGTGCGGAGCGGCCGGGTTGGCTTCCAGCCGGCCCCGCAGGTATGCGGCACCCGCAGTCAGCGACAACCGCGCGTTGGCGGCCACCGCGAGTTGGGCAACCGGGTTCTGGGGGTCCGGGTTCTTCAGGTGCATATTGTTGGCCACCGCCTGACGCGCGAGGACTGCTGCGGCGCACACGTCCTTTGTCGCCTCGTGGGCATGCTGGCCGGACTTGGCCGACGTTCCGGTTCCCGGGTGCCACCAGGTGGCCACCGCCGCACCGCCGAGGGCCCCGGCGACCAGCGCCACCGCCGCCGCCGTCGCCAACGGCCGCCAGCCCGATCTCACCGGCGCCTTGTCCGATGGTCTTTTCGCTTTGCCCGCCGGGCTTTTCGCAACTTCCGCGTGGTCGGTCGAGGTTTCCTGGGGGGCCGACTCCACGGAGTCCGGCTGGCTTTCGTCAGACATACTGAGCAATCCTACCGTCGGCGTGGCCGTCACGGCCGGGGTCGGTGTGGCCGGTTAGATCCGAATCTTGCCTTCGGCGGCGGCCAATCCGATATCGGTGCGGAAGTGGCTTCCTGGCAAGCGAATCGAGCCGAGCGTCCGGTAGGCGGCCGCGCGAGCCGCGGCCAGGTCGTCGCCGGTGCCCACCACCGACAGCACCCGGCCGCCGGAGGACACCACCGCCCCGTCGTCGCGGTGGGTGGTCCCGGCGTGCAACACGTCGTCGCCGTCGGCGCCCACGATCACGTCGCCGACCCGAGGCCGGCCCGGATAGTTCTCGGCGGCCAGCACGACGGTGACCGCCGCGCCGTCTCGCCAGCGCAGCGCACCGAATTCACCGAGTCCGCCGGTGGCCGCGGCGTACAGCAACTGCCCCAGCGGCGACTCCAACAGGGCCAGCACCGCCTGGGTCTCCGGGTCGCCGAAGCGACAGTTGAATTCCACCACCGCCGGCCCGGTCGACGTCATCGCCAGACCGGCGTACAGCAGCCCGGCGAACCGGCTGCCCCGGCGCACCAGTTCGGCCGCGACCGGCTTGACGATGTCGGCGACGATGCCCGCCGCGGCCTCCCGGGACAGCCACGGCAGCGGGGCATAGGCCCCCATACCGCCGGTGTTGGGGCCGCTGTCGCCGTCGCCGACGCGTTTGAAGTCCTGTGCCGGCAACAACGGCACCACGGTCTCGCCGTCGACAACGCAGAACAGCGAGAGTTCGGGCCCATCGAGAAATGATTCCAGCAGCACCGGGTGCCCGGCATCGAGCAGCCCGGCAGCGTGGGCGCGTGCCGCAGCCCGATCGGGAGTCACCACCACGCCCTTGCCGGCGGCCAGCCCGTCGTCCTTGACCACCCAGGCCGCCTCGCCGGCGTCCGGGCCGAACCGGCTCAGCGCGGCATCCAGGTCGGCGGGGTTGTCGACGATCTCCGAGCGGGCAGTGCGCACGCCCGCTGCGGCCATCACGTCCTTGGCGAACGCCTTGGAGCCTTCGATGCGGGCGGCGTCTTTCGACGGCCCGAAACAGGCGATGCCGGCGGCACGTACCGCGTCGGCGACGCCCAGCACCAGCGGCACTTCCGGCCCGATCACCACCAGGTCGGCCTCGACCTCGCGGGCCAGGGCGGTGACCGCCGGACCGGAGGTGATGTCGACGTCACGCTGCTCGGCCACCGCCGCGGTGCCGGCGTTGCCGGGGGCGATCACCAGGTGGTCGACCTTCGGATCATTGCGAAGGGCCCGCAGCAAGGCGTGCTCGCGCGCACCGGAACCGATCACCAGAACGCGCACAGGCTCCGCTCCTCACTCGTCATCTTCGCCGCTGACCACGGAGCCTAGTTCAGGCGCATCACCGTCGAGGATGCGGCGGACCTGGTCGGCTTCGGCAGGTAGCCGGTGCACCAGCGCGTTCCAGATGATCTCGTAGTCGATTTGCTCGTACCGGTGGGCGATATTGCGGGTGTACGCTGCGATGTTGGGTTGCGCGACGCCGGAGCGCAGCGCTAACTCGTCCTGGGTCAGTCCCGCCGCAGGGCCTATGTCTCGCACCTCGGCCGTGTCGTCCGTCATATCGTTTGATATGTGTCGGCTACTGGTCTTTCCGCTTACCCGCCACCATGGCGTGCAGGTCGGTGATGGACCACGGCGAAGAGCCGTGGTGATCGCGGTAGCCCAGCACCGCGGGAACGGGACGGTCGAATCGGCCGACGAAGCCCCCGGAGGCCAGGAACACCGATCCGGTCACGCCGGCTGCCAGGTCACTGGCCAGGTAGGCATACAGCGGGGCCACATAGCCGGCCGGCGCCGGGTCCAGCGACGCGGCCATGGTGAACTCGTCCAGCAGGCCCCGGGCGTGCAGGTCGCGGATGTGTTGTTCGTAGTCGGCGCCGGTCGACAGTCGGGTCTTCGCACCGGGGCAGATGACGTTGGCTCGTACGCCGTACTCGGCGAGCTCGGCCGCGATCGCCAGCGTCAACGCGTTGATCGCCCCTTTGCCGGCCGGGTATCCGGTGCCGCCGTAGTCGCCCAGGAAGGCAGCCGAACCGCTGTTGACGATCGACCCGCGTCGCTGCTCAGCCATGATCGGGGCGGCGGCCCGGCAGGTGTGGAAGACCGTGCCGAGGTGAGCGTCGAGCAGTTCGGAGAATTCCGCGCCGGATATCGACAGGATCGAGGAGCCGGGGGGTTCGGCGACCCCGGCGCAATTGATGAGAACGTCGACGCTGCCGTACTCGTCGCGGCAGGCCGCCATGAGCGCCGCGGCGGTCGCCTCGTCGCCGGCGGCGCCGGCCACGCCGATGGCTCGTCCGCCCGAGCCGGTGATCGCCTCGACGGCGCTGTCCACCGCAGCCGGGTCCCGCCCGTTGACCACCACTCCGGCGCCGCACGCCGCCAGAGCTTCGGCGACAGCCCGGCCGATGCCCCGACTGCCCCCGACCACGACGGCTCCCCTTGCGGCGAGCAAGGTTTCGTCGGTCACGGCGTCGAGGTGAAGGCCGCCAGCGCTTCGGCGTTGGCGCCGGCGCCCATGAGCTCGGCGAAGAAGGCGTTCTCCCGCTCGCGGGCGGCCGCCACGTCGGGAAGCGTCGGTGCGGTGATGGCCTGTTTGACCGCCATCAGGCTGGCCAGCGGGCGCGCCGCGAGGATCTCGGCGTGCCGCAGCGCCTGCGGCATCAGGTCTTCAGGCTCGCAGACCTTCCAGACCAGTCCCATCTCGAGGGCCTGCTGGGCGGTGATCCACTCCGAGGACATCAGCAGCCATGCGGCGTTCTGGCGACCCACCAATTGCGGCAGCAGATACGACGACGCCGCCTCGGGCGCGACACCGAGGCTGGTGAACGGGCACATCAGCCGCGCGGTCGCGGACATGAATGCCAAGTCGGCGTATCCGAGAATCGTGGCGCCGATCCCGATGCCGAGTCCGTTGACCGCACAGATCAACGGTTTGGGGAACGCGGCGAGCGCGTCGATCAGCCCCAGGAAGCCGTGTCGGCCCGGGGTGAAATCCGTTGCGGTGACGCGCGCCTGCATCTCCTTGAGGTCGGTGCCGGCGCTGAAGGCCCGCCCGGTGCCGGTGAGCACCACGACCGCCACCTCGGGATCCGCGGCTGCTTGCAGCAGCGCCTCGGTGGTGGCGTCGTAGAGCGCCTCGTTGAAGGCGTTGAGCGCATCGGGCCGGGCCAGCGTCAAGGTCCGCACTCGCCCGGCGGTGGTGATCTCCAGTGTCATGCTGCTCTGGTGCCTCTCACGCGGTGCCGTGTTTGCCGAGCGCGGCGTCGACGTTGGCCTTCTTGTCTTCGGGCTTGCCCGCGGCGGCCGCCTTGCGGCGCTTGGCGATCACCTGTTCGACCACGCCGTTGAGCACCGAACCGAGCGGGAAGCCGACGTAGTGGGTCAAAAAGATCGGCAGCTCGCGCAGCTCGTCCTCGGTCAGTTCGGAGTTGTGCAGCGCGGCATTGACCTGGATCTCGGCCAGGTCTTTGAGTCCGAGGGCGGTCACCACCGACAAGGTCATCAATCGCTTGTCGCGCATGGAGAGTCCGGGTCGGGTCCAGATCCGGCCGAACAGGTGGTCGGCGGTGAGCGCGAAGTAGTCGCCGGGCATGTCCGGCATCTCCCAGGCGTAGACCTCGTTCATCTTGGCCAGGCCGGTGCGGCGCAGTTCGTCCATCAGATCTCTCCTAGTCGTCGGTATGCGGCACGCCCAGGCCGGCGGCGAGTTCGGCCAGCGCCACCTGGGCAAGCGGAAGGTCCACGCCGGTGGCCCGCCCCAGCCCCAGTGCCAGGCTGAGGTCTTTCTCCCCGAGCCCGCGGGTGTGGGTGAACGCGTCGCGCAGGAAGTGGTCTTCGGCCAGGGGTGCCGTCGAGTCGAGCAGCATGATCGCCCCCGGCCCGCCGGTGAGCGCATCGGTGTGCCGCACCACGCGGCCCAGCGCCTGCAGATCCAGCCCGGCTGCTTCGGCCAGTTTCATGGCCTCTCCGGCCGCGGCGTAGCCGGTGAAGGTCAACATGTTGCGCGCCAGCTTCATTCGGGTACCGGCACCGGGCTCACCGGCGTGGATGACCAGCGACGCCCAGCACTTGAACGCCGGCTTGACCTGTTCGTAGACGCTGCGCTCGGCCCCGACCATGGTGGCCAACTGGCCCTGGTCGGCGGCTCCGGCGCCACCGCTGACCGGTGCGTCGATGACGTGGAGACCCTGCGGCTTGAGCTGCTCGGCCAGCTCGGCGGCCGTGGTGTCGGCGATCGTGGAGTGGATCGCGATGACGGTGCCGGGTTTGGCATGAGCCGCCAGTTCGGCGACCACCTCGCGGACCTGGGCGTCGTCGAGCACCGTGACGCTGATGATGTCGGCGCTCGCCCCGACGTCGGCGACGCTGTGGGCGGCGCCAGCCCCGGCCTCGGCGAGCGGCGTCATCGCCTCGGCCCTCAGGTCGAATACCGTTACGCCGCCGGGCCAATCGAGAAGACGCTTGGCCATCGGTGCGCCCATGTTCCCCAGCCCGATGTAGCCGAGGCGGGGTTGCGCATCAGTTGTGTTCATGACCGGATGATCTGTCCGCCGTCGACATTGAAGATCTGCCCGGTGATCCACGATGCCGAATCCGACAGCAGGAACAGGCACATCGGAACCAGGTCTTCGGGCGTGCCCATCCGGGCCAGCGGCAGCTGCTGCACCATCTGCTTGACGATGGCCTGCGGGGTGGTGGTCCGGTTGGCCTCGGTGTCGATCGGGCCGGGCGCGATCGCGTTGATCCGGATGTTGCGCCAGCCCAGTTCGCGGGAGAGCTGCTGGGTCAAGCCGTTGATGCCCACCTTGGCCAGCCCGTAGAAATTCGAGTAGACCCATGCGGCGGTGGAGGACTGGTTGACGATGGCACCGCCACCGCGCTTGGTCATGTGCTCGTAGACCGCGCGGGTACAGATCAGCGCGCCGTCCAGATTCACCCGCATGAACTTCTCGTAGTAGTCCCACGGCACGGTCAGCAGACCGTCGAGCTTCATGCCGCCGAAGATCGCGGCGTTGTTGACCAGATAGTCGATCCCGCCGAACTCGGCCACCGCGGCATCCGCCATGGCCTGCGCCGACTCGGGATCGGAGACGTCGACGCGCACCGCGATCGCCTTGCCGCCGTCGGCGACGATCTGCTTGGCCACGCTCTGCGCACCGTCAGTATTGATGTCGGCGACCACCACCGCGGCCCCCTGCGCGGCCAACGCCTGGGCATATGCCTGGCCGATCCCGCCACCGGAACCGGTGACGATGGCCACCTTGTCGTCGAATTGCCCCATCTGCTGCATCTCCCTTGTTGCTCGTCAGTTCGCCGCTGTCGCAATGGCTTTGATTTCCAGGTACTCCTCGAACCCGGCCACACCCATCTCCCGGCCGTTGCCGGACTGCTTGTATCCGCCGAACGGCATGTCCGCGGAGTACCAGACCCCGCCGTTGACGTTGACGGTGCCGGCACGAAGCCGGGCCGCTACCCGGGCGGCCCGGTCGGCGTCTGCACCGTAGACCGTTGCCGACAACCCGTAGGGCGAGTCGTTGGCGATGCGCACCGCGTCGTCGTCGCCGTCGTGGGCGATCACGGTGAGCACCGGGCCGAAGATCTCTTCGCGGGCCACCCGAGCGTCGTTGGTCAGCCCGGCGATCACGGTGGGTTCGATGAAGAAGCCGGCGGGCTGGTCGGCCGGGCGCCCACCACCGCAGGCGAATTCACCGCCCTCGGCCAGCGCCAGATCCAGGTAGCTTTGCACCCGGTCACGCTGGCGCGCCGAGATGACCGGGCCGCAGACCGTTCCGGGCTTGGTGGGATCACCCGGCTTGATCGAGCCCATGGTGCCGGCGGCGATGGCGACCGCCTCGTCGTAGCGGGCCCGCGGCACCACCAGCCGGGTGGTGATCGCGCAGCCCTGCCCGGCGTGCAGGCAGACCGAGAACCCGGCCACCGAGCAGGCCCCGGCCAGATCGGCATCGTCGAGCACCACGAAGGCGGATTTGCCGCCCAGCTCCAAGAAGACCTTCTTGATGGTCGCGGCCGCATCCGCCATCACGCTGCGGCCGGTGGCCGTTGACCCGGTGAACGAGACCATGTCCACCCGAGGGTCTCCTGCGAGCATCGCACCCAGGGTGTGGTCGGTGGAGGTGACGATGTTGACCACGCCGGGCGGGATGTCGGTGTGCTCGGCGATCAAGTCTCCGAGCACCGCGGCGACCCACGGGGTATCCGGTGCGGGCTTGAGCACTATCGTGTTGCCGGCGGCCAGCGCCGGGCCGAGCTTGGCCAGGTTGATCTGGTGCGGGAAGTTCCACGGGGTGATGGCGCCGACGACGCCGACCGCCTCGCGCACCACCGAGCGCCGGGTGGGAATGCCCAGCGGGGTGGCATGGCCGAGATCCTGGGTCCATTCGTAGCTTTCGGCGGTGTCCGCGGCGAACCCGAGGTCAGCGATCGGGCCTTCGAGCTGCGCGCCGGCGGTGAGCATCCGCGGGGCACCGACCTCGGCGATGGTCAGCTCCCGGAGCTCTTCGACGTGCTCGCGCAGCACGTCACGCAGCTGGCGTATGCAGCGCACCCGCAGCTCGGTGTTGGTCGACCAGTCGGTGTCGTCGAAAGCCCGCCGTGCCGCGTCGATGGCGCGGTCCATGTCGGCGGCGTCCGCGTTGGCCGCCTCGCCGAGCACCTCCTCGGTGGCCGGGTTGACCGTGGCGAAGCCGCCGGCCCCGCCGGAGGTCAGCTTTCCGTCGATGAGCAGTCGGCTCGTGCCGTCAATCAGCGCCATCAGTCACTCCCACGCTTGGTGCCCCGGCCAAATTGGACACTTGTCCGTTATCGCTGGGTGGAACCCTAACCGCAGACTTGCCGGGACCGCAACCCGGAAGGCGAGAAACCGTTCTCCCCCAGCGGACTTGCCTAACCAAACCACCTTCAGTTACGTTGGACAGGTGTCCAGTGAATCGGTGGCAGCCGTCACATCGATGAACGGCGCGCCCCGCAATCGTCGCCAGGAGGAGACCTTCCGCAAAGTGCTGACCGCCGGCGTCGAGATGTTGCGGGAGAAGTCATATGCGGACTTGACCGTCCGCGCGGTCGCCGCACGGGCCAAGGTCGCTCCGGCAACCGCCTACACCTACTTCTCGTCGAAGAACCACCTGATCGCCGAGGTCTACCTGGATCTGGTCCGTCAGGTGCCCTACTTCACCGACGTCAACGAGCCGATGCCGAGTCGGGTCAACCAGGCGCTGCGGCACCTGGCGCTGGTGGTCGCCGACGAGCCCGAGGTCGCCGCGGCCTGCACGGCGGCGCTGCTCAGCGGCAGCGGCGACCCAGCGGTCCGCACGGTGCGCGACCGGATCGGCGCGGAGATCCACCGTCGCATCACCTCGGCGATCGGCCCGGGCGCAGATCCGCGGACCGTCTCGGCTTTGGAGATGACGTTCTTCGGCGCCCTGGTCAATGCCGGCAGCGGCGCCGTCACCTACCACCAGATCACCGATCGGCTGGCCTACGTGGTCAGCCTGATCCTCGAAGCAGGAGCATCGCGATGAGTCTTCAGACCGCGCCGCCGGTCCTCAACCCCTACGACTACGACTTCCATGAGGACCCGTTCCCGTACTACCGGCGGCTACGCGACGAAGCCCCGGTGTATCACAACGAAGAGCTGAACTTCTGGGCGATCTCGCGGCACACCGATGTGCTGCACGGGTTCCGCAACAGCGAGGCGCTGTCCAACCGCGACGGTGTCTCACTGGACCCGGTCTCCCGCGGCCCACATGCCCAGCTGGTGATGTCGTTTCTGGCGATGGACGATCCGCAGCATCTGCGGCTTCGCACCCTGGTGTCCAAGGGCTTCACCCCGCGCCGGATCCGCGAGCTCGAACCGCAGGTGGTGCGGCTGGCGCGTCAGCATCTCGACGCCGCGATCCAGCCCGGCTCCGACGGCACCTGTTCGTTCGACTTCATCAACGATTTCGCCGGCAAGCTGCCGATGGACGTCATCTCCGAGCTGATGGGGGTTCCCGAGGCCGACCGGGCGCGGATCCGGGAACTCGCCGATGGGGTGCTGCACCGCGAGGACGGGGTGACCGACGTCCCGCCGTCGGCGATTCAGGCGTCGGTGGATCTGATGACCTACTACACCGAGATGATCGCCGACTTCAAGAAGAACCCGGCCGACAATCTGACCTCGGCGCTGCTGGAGACCGAGGTCGACGGGGACCGCTTGGGCGACCAGGAGATCCTGGCGTTCCTGTTCCTGATGGTGATCGCCGGCAACGAGACCACCACCAAGCTGCTGGGCAGCTCGGTCTACTGGGGCCACCGCAACCGCGACCAGCTGGCTTTGGTGTTCGCCGACCGCTCCCGGATCCCGCTGTGGGTGGAGGAGACGCTGCGCTATGACACGCCCAGCCAGATCCTGGCACGCACCGCCGCGCAGGATTACACCCTGCACGGCACCACCATCCCCGCTGATTCGGTGGTACTGCTGTTGCCCGGCTCCGGAAACCGCGACGAACGGGTCTTCGACGACCCCGACGAATTCCGGATCGGCCGCGACATCGGCTCCAAGCTGCTCAGTTTCGGCAGCGGCGCCCACTTCTGCCTCGGAGCGCACCTGGCCCGGATGGAGGCCCGGGTGGCGCTCGAGGAACTGCTCAACCGGATCAGTGACTACCAGGTCGATGAGGCCAACGCCGTGCGGGTGCATTCCTCCAACGTGCGGGGCTTCGCCGACCTCCCGATCACCATCAAGGAGGCGTAAATGCCACGTTTCGATCCACCTCCGGCCCGCCGGCCCGCCATCGTCGCCGGCGCGTCTTCCGGTATCGGTGCGGCCACCGCGGAAGAGCTGGCGAGCCGCGGATTCCCGGTGGCGCTCGGTGCCCGACGCACCGACAAACTCGCCGATCTGGTCGCCAAGATCCGCGACGACGGCGGTGAAGCGGTTGCGTTCCCGCTGGATGTCACCGACGCCGATTCCGTCAAATCGTTTGTGGCGCAGAGTATCGAGGCTCTCGGTGAGATCGAGCTGCTGGTCTCGGGCGCCGGCGACATGTTCCCGGGCCGTATCCACGAGATGAGCACCGAGGCGTTCAACGACCAGATCCAGGTTCACCTGATCGGCGCCAACCGGCTCGCCACCGCAGTGGTGCCCGACATGGTGGCCCGCCGCCGCGGCGACGTGATCTTCGTCGGCTCCGATGTCGCACTGCAGCAGCGCCCACACATGGGCGCCTACGGCGCTGCCAAATCCGCGCTGGTTGCCATGGTGAACAACATGCGGATGGAGTTGGAGGGCACCGGGGTTCGGGCTTCAATCGTGCACCCCGGTCCGACTCTGACCGAGATGGGCTGGAAGCTGTCGGCCGAGCAGGTGGGGCCGATGCTGGAGGACTGGGCCAAGTGGGGACAGGCTCGGCACAGCTACTTTCTTCGGCCACAAGACCTGGCTCGCGCCATCGCGTTCGTCGCCGAAACTCCTCGCGGCGCACACATCGTCGACATGGAGGTGCAGCCGGAGGCCCCGCTGCACGACACCGCCTCCGACCGCCAGCACCTGCAATTGGGCGAGGAAGGAATGCCGAAATCATGACCGTCACGACTAAGGTTCCGCGGGTCTCCGGTGGTGAAGCCGAGCACGGCCACCTCGAAGAGTTCCGCACCGACCCGATCGGCTTGATGCAGCGGGTCCGCGACGAATGCGGAGATGTCGGCTGGTTCGATCTGGCCGGCCGCAAAGTGGTGCTGCTCACCGGCGCCGAAGCCAACGAGTTCTTCTTTCGATCCACCGACGACGAACTCGACCAGGCCGCCGCCTACCCGTTCATGACGCCGATCTTCGGCAACGGCGTGGTATTCGACGCGCCACCGGAACGGCGCGCGGAGATGCTGCACAACACCGCCCTTCGCGGCGACCACATGAAGAGCCACGCCAGCACCATCGAGCACGAAGTGCGCCAGATGATCGCCGACTGGGGCGACGAAGGCGAGATCGACTTACTGGAGTTCTTCGCCGAGCTGACCATCTACACCTCGACGGCCTGCCTGATCGGGCGAAAGTTCCGCGAGGAACTCGACCACCGGTTCGCCGAGCTGTACTACGAACTCGAACGCGGTACCGACCCGCTGTGCTACGTCGACCCGTACCTGCCGATCGAGAGCTTCCGGCGCCGTGACGAGGCCCGCGTCAAGCTGGTCGAACTGGTGCAGGGCATCATGAACGGCCGGATCGCCAATCCGGAGACCGACAAGAAGCGCCGCGACATGATCGATGTCATGGTCTCGATCCCCGACGAGGACGGCAACCCGCGGTTCTCCGCCGATGAGATCACCGGGATCATCATCTCGATCATGTTCGCCGGGCACCACACCAGCTCCGGAACCTCGGCGTGGACACTGATCGAGATGCTGCGCCACCCCGACGCCCTCGCCGCGGTGCAAAAGGAGCTCGACGAGCTCTACGCCGACGGCGGTGAGGTGAGTTTCCATGCCCTGCGCCAGATTCCGAATCTGGAGAACGTGCTCAAGGAGACTCTGCGACTGCACCCGCCGCTGATCATCCTGATGCGCATGGCCAAAGGCGAGTTCGAGGTCTGCGGCTACCCGATCCACTCCGGCGACATGGTGGCGGCCTCACCGGCGGTCTCCAACCGGATCCCGGAATCGTTCCCGGAGCCGAACGAGTTCGTGCCGGAACGCTACAACGAGCCGCGTGAGGAAGACGTCATCCACCGCTGGACCTGGATTCCGTTCGGGGCCGGCCGGCACCGTTGTGTGGGCGCGGCGTTCGCCACCATGCAGATCAAGGCGATCTTCTCGGTTCTGCTGCGCGAGTATGACTTCGAGATGTCGCAGCCACCGGAGACCTACCGCAACGACCATTCCAAGATGGTGGTGCAGCTGGCCCGGCCGGCCAAGGTGCGCTACCGCCGCCGTAGCGCATAAGGAGGCCGGTGCCCATGACATTTCACGTCAAAGTCGACTTGGATCTGTGCCAGGGCCACGCGATGTGCGAGCTGGAGGCACCCGACTATTTCCGGGTGCCCAAACGCGGCAAGGTCGAGATCCTCAACGGCGAACCGCCGGATGACGACCGCCGCCAGGTCGAAGAGGCCGTACGGGCCTGCCCCACCAGAGCGTTGTCCATTCACGAGAAGAAGGATTGAGAGATGCCGTCGTTCCCCCGCGAAGAACTCGAAGATGTCGTCGAACGCTGGTTGCAGGCCAACCGCGAAGCCGAAAAGGCCGGCGACTGGCGCAATCTGGCCGCCTTCTACACCGATGACGCGACCTACGGCTGGAACATCGGCCCCAAGGAAGACGTCATGTGCGTCGGCATCGACGAGATCCGCGACATCGCCCTGGGCCAGGAGATGGACGGACTGCACGGCTGGACCTACCCCTACCAGAAGGTGATCATCGACGACCGGCAGGGCGAGGTGGTCGGCTTCTGGAAGCAGGTCGCCAAAATAGGTGAAGCAGCCGACGACGTGCGCGAGATCTACGGGATCGGCGGCAGCTGGTTCCGTTACGCCGGCAACGGCAAGTTCAACTGGCAGCGCGACTTCTTCGACTTCGGCCACGTCTCAGCGCTCTACATGGAACTGATCAAGGCGGGCAAGCTGTCGGCGGGCATGCAGAAGCGCATCGAACGCAGTATGGCCGGCGAGAAGATTCCCGGCTACTACCCGCTGGGCCAGTCGCCCGTTCCGCTCTGGTAGCCCACCGCGGACACCCAGGAGAACACGTGGCCATACGCGTCGCTCTGATCGGCACCGGTAATGCGGGGCGCATCGCCCTGCGGAGCCTGATCAGCAATCCCGCCTACGAGCTCACCGGGGTGTGGGTCTCAACGGCCGCCAAGGTGGGCCGAGACGCCGGTGACCTGGCCGGCCTCGAGGTGCACACCGGAATCGCCGCCACCGACGACTTCGATGCGATCATCGCCGCCAAACCCGACGCCGCGGTCTACTGCGCCATGGGTGATACCCGGCTGCCCGGTGCGCTGCGGGACGTCTGCCGGCTGCTCGCCGCCGGGGTCAACGTCATCGGGACGGCTCCCGGTGTCCTGCAGTATCCCTGGGGCGTCATCCCGGACAAGTTCATCGGCCCCGTCGAAGACGCCGCCCGGCAAGGCAATTCGAGTGTCTACGTCAACGGGGTAGATCCCGGCTTCATCAATGACCTGGTGCCCTTGGCGTTCGCCAGCACGTGCCAGCGCGTGGAGCAGATCCGCTGCCTGGAGATCGCCGACTACGCGACCTACGACGGCGCCGAGGTCATGTTCGACGTGATGGGCTTCGGGAGTTCACTCGACGACGTCCCGATGCTGCTCCAGCCCGGCATCTTGAGCATCGCGTGGGGCGCCGCGATCCGCGAACTCGCCACCGGGTTGGGCGTCACCCTGGATGCCATCACCGACTCGTGCGAGCGGGAGCCGGCGCCGGAGGCATTCGACATCGCCGCCGGGCATATCCCCAAGGGCGGCGTCGCCGCACTCAAATTCGAGATCCGCGGCATCGTCGACGGGCACCCGCTGATCGTGGTGGAGCACGTCACCCGGCTGCGCAGCGACCTGCGGCCGGACTGGGCGCAGCCTTCCCAACCGGGTGGCTGCTATCGGGTGGAGATCACCGGCGAGCCGTCGTATGCGGTCGACATCCGCCCGACCAGCCGCCACGGCGACCACAACTACGCGGCGATCGCCGCCGGGGTGGGCCGGGTCGTCAACGCCGTGCCCGCCGTAGTCGCGGCGCCGGCCGGCATCGTCACCACACTTGATCTACCGCTGGCCGCCCGTGGCGTGCAGCTAACCACCGAATCACCGAAAGGCTGAGCACAACTATGGGACGTGTGGACGGAAAAGTCGTTCTGATCAGTGGCGGCGCGCGCGGGATGGGCGCGTCCCACGCCCGGATGCTGGTCGACGAAGGCGCCAAAGTGGTCATCGGCGACGTACTCGATGACGAGGGCGCCGCGCTGGCCGGCGAACTCGGCGACGCCGCGGCCTACGTACACCTCGACGTCCGCGACCCCGAGCAGTGGGCCGCCGCCGTGGCGGCCGCGGTCAGCGGGTTCGGCAAGCTGAACGTATTGGTCAATAATGCCGGGACCGTCGCGTTGGGGTCGCTGCGCAAGTTCGATCTGGACCAGTGGCACAACGTGATCGACGTCAACCTCAACGGCACCTTTCTGGGCATGCGCGCGGTGATCGACTCGATGATCGCGGCGGGCGGCGGATCCATCATCAACGTATCCTCGATCGAGGGCCTGCGCGGGGCACCGATGGTGCACCCCTACGTGGCGTCGAAGTGGGCGGTGCGCGGGCTGTCCAAATCCGCCGCACTTGAACTGGCGCGTCACAACATTCGGGTCAATTCACTGCATCCCGGGTTCATCCGCACCCCGATGACCGAGCACCTGCCCGAAGACATGGTCACGATCCCGCTCGGCCGACCCGGCGAATCCGAGGAGGTCTCCACCTTCGTGGTGTTTCTGGCCAGCGACGAATCCTCCTACGCCACCGGCTCGGAGTTCGTCATGGACGGCGGTCTGGTCACCGACGTTCCGCACAAGACCGGTTGACACTAGGTCATACACATGGACATGATGTGTATGCCCGGCGCCGGCTCGGCGCCCCGCGACAATCAGAGGTGTTCGTCTTGACATCAACGCAATCAGGCTGTCCGTTCGGCCCGGGTTTCGACTTCACCGACCCGGATGTCCTGCTGCACGGCATGCCGATCGCCGAGTTCGCCCAACTGCGTAAGACCGCGCCGGTCTGGTGGAACGAACAACCCGCGCACAGCAACATCTTCGATGACGGCGGCTACTGGGTCGTCAGCAAACACCAACACATCAAAGAGATCTCGCGCGACAATGAGGTGTGGTCGACCAACGCCAAGGGCGCGGTGATGCGGCTGCCCGACGGCATCACCGCCGACCAGCTGGAGCTGACCAAGGCGCTGCTGATCAACCATGACCCACCCGAGCACACCCGGCTGCGCAAGCTGGTGTCACGGTTGTTCACCCCGCGATCGGTCGGCGCGCTGGAGGACAAGCTCGCGCGTTCGGCCCGCGACATCGTTGCCGCCGCCGCCGAGAAGGACAGCGGCAACTTCGTCGACGACATCGCGATGAAGCTGCCGCTGTTGGCGATCGCCGACTTGATCGGGGTTCCCGAGGCCGACCGGGAGAAGCTGTTTGCATGGACCAACTCGATCATGAACACCGACGACCCGGATTTCGACTCCGATCCGGCGATGGCCAACGCCGAGTTGATGGGCTACGCCTACACCATGGCCGAGGAGCGGCGGCGCTGTCCGGCTGACGACATCGTCACGCGCTTGGTGCAGGCCGACATCGACGGCGAATCCCTCGGCGAGACCGAGTTCGCGTTCTTCGTGATCCTGTTGGCGGTGGCGGGCAACGAGACCACCCGCAACGCCATCACCCACGGCATCAACGCGTTCGCGGAGAACCCGGACCAGTGGGAGCTCTACAAGCGCGAACGCCCGGAGACCGCCGTCGACGAGATCGTCCGGTGGGCCACCCCGGTGCACTGCTTCCAGCGCACCGCGAAGGTCGACACCGAGGTCGGCGGCGTGGCCATCGCGCGGGGACAGCGGGTCGGCCTGTTCTACAGCTCGGCCAACTACGACGAAGAGGTCTTCGACCGGCCGTTCGACTTCGACATCCGGCGCGACCCCAATCCGCATCTGGCGTTCGGCGGGCAGGGCACGCACTACTGCATCGGCGCCAACCTGGCCCGCATGGAGATCCGGTTGATGTTCGACGAGATCGCCACCCAGCTGCCCGATATTGCCAAACTGGCCGAGCCGCAACGACTCCGCTCCGGCTGGATCAACGGTGTCAAAGAACTGCAGGTCTCCTACCACGGCTGACGGCGGCGATGCGCGCGATTCGAACAGAACCTTCCCGCGAGGTGGTGGTCGGCTATAGGCTGCCACGAGTGGGCTGCCCGACGTCCCGAGCCAGGCCCGGGGCCGTTCTCTAGCCGGATATCGAAAGATGAAAGCAGGTTCTTAGGTGAAGACAAAGGGTGCGTTGCTCTGGGAGTTCAACAAGCCGTGGTCGGTCGAGGAGATCGAGATCGGCGACCCCCAGAAAGACGAGGTCAAGATCCAGCTGGAGGCGGCCGGCATGTGCCACTCCGACCACCACCTGATGACCGGCGGCATCCCGATGGCCGGCTTCCCCGTCCTGGGCGGCCACGAAGGCGCCGGCATCGTCACCGAAGTCGGTCCCGGCGTCGAGGACATCGCGCCCGGCGACCACGTCGTGCTGTCCTTCATCCCGTCCTGTGGCCGGTGTCCGACCTGTCAGGCCGGGATGCGTAACCTGTGCGACCTGGGCGCCGGGCTGCTCAACGGCGTGGCGGTCAGCGACGGCACCTTCCGGATCACCGCCCGCGGCCAGGGCGTCTACCCGATGACACTGCTGGGCACGTTCTCGCCGTGGATGGTGGTGCACAAGACGTCGGTGGTGAAGATCGACCCGTCGATCCCGTTCGAGGTGGCCTGCCTGGTGGGCTGCGGCGTCACCACCGGCTACGGCTCGGCGGTGCGCACCGCTGATATCCGACCCGGCGAGGACGTCGCGATCGTCGGCGTCGGGGGGGTCGGCATGTCGACCCTGCAAGGTGCGGTCAATGCCGGCGCCCGCAACGTCTTCGTCATCGACCCGGTGGACTGGAAGCGTGATCAGGCACTGAAGTTCGGTGCCACCCATGTGTATCCGGACATCATGGCCGCGATGGGCGGGATGATGGAGGTCACCGCCGGGCTGATGGCCAAGAAGGTGATCGTCACCGTCGGCGAGGTGCACGGCGCCGACATCGACAACTACATGATCCTGACCGCCAAGGGCGGCACCTGCGTGCTGACCGCCATGGGCAGCATGCTCGACAACCAGGTCACGCTCAACCTGTCGATGCTGACCCTGCTGCAAAAGAACCTGCAGGGCACCATCTTCGGCGGCGGCAATCCGCAGTACGACATCCCGCAGCTGTTGTCGATGTACAAGGCCGGCAAGCTCAATCTCGACGACATGGTGACCCGCCAGTACAAGCTGGAGCAGATCAACGACGGCTACCAGGACATGCTGGACGGCAAGAACATTCGCGGCATCATCCGCTACACCGACGACGATCGGTAATTCCGATTGACTCTGCGTTGAGGGCGGAGAAGCGCGAGAAGCGCCCGCCCTCAGCGCAGAGTCAACGCCGGGTTAGGCCTTCCGGAACACCAGGCTGGCCCGCAGCCTGGTTCGGTTGCCGACCATGCCCAAGAAGTTGCCCTCCACGGCGAACTGCTTGCGGGTCACGGTCGTCTCGGTGGTCAGCCGCACCGCCCCGTTACCGAGCGGGGTGATGTCGACCTTGAGCGGTAACGGTCCGGTGATGCCCTTGACGGTCAGTTCGGCGTCCAGGCGGGCGGCGTCACCACCGGCCGGCTCCCCGCTGGTGACCACGACGGTGATGTCGGGGAAGCGGTCGGTGTCGAAGAAGTTCGACCGGCGCAGGTCATGGTCGCGGGTGCCCAGGCCGGTGTTGATCGAGGCGGCCTTGATGTCGACACGCCCGGATACCGTCTTGGCGTCCTTGATCTCGCCGCTGCCCGAAAAATCGGTGAAAGCGCCACGCACCTTCAGCGCACCCCACATCGTGCCGTTCTCGAACCGGATACTGGACTCCCCGGCATCCAGGTTCCAGGTGCCGACCGCCTCGGGGCTGCCGAGAAATGTTGTGACAGCTGACATCTCATCTCCTCTACCGGTGGCGTGGCGAGCCCGGACCGGGGGCACCAGCTCGTTGTCGATAATACGCAGCAGCGGCCGCTAAATCCGCGACTCGACGCATATGCTGAAGCTCATGAGCACCGTCTTCACCAAGATCATCAACCGGGAACTGCCGGGCCGGTTCGTCTACGAGGATGACGACGTCGTCGGTTTCCTGACCATCGAGCCGATGACCCAAGGCCACACGCTGGTGGTGCCCCGCGCCGAGATCGACCAGTGGCAGGACGTCGACGGCGCCGTCTTCGCCCAGGTGATGGCCGTGGCGCAGCGCATCGGCAAGGCGGTGTGCCGGGCGTTCGACACCGAGCGTGCCGGCCTGATCATCGCCGGTCTGGAGGTGCCCCACCTGCACGTCCACGTCTTCCCGACCCGGAGCCTGGCCGACTTCGGCTTCGCCGGCGTGGACCGCAATCCCACACCGGAATCCCTGGACGAGGCGCAAGCCAAGATCAGGGCTGCGCTCGCCGAACTGTCCTGAGGCTCAGCGGATCTCGGCGGGAATCTCGGCTCTTTCGGCCGACGTGTCGGCGAGTCGCGGCACCGCGACCCGGAACGTGCAGCCCTGACCGGGCGGGGAACTCACCGTGACGGTGCCGCCATGCGCCCGGGTCAGCGAGTCGACGATCGAGAGCCCCAGCCCGGTGCCGCCGCTGGCCCGCGCCCGCGACGAGTCGGTGCGGAAGAACCGCTCGAAGGCCCGCTGCACGTCCTGTTCGCTCATCCCGGGCCCCTGGTCGACGACCTCGAGGATCGCGTCGTCGCCCTCGGTGCCGACCCGCACCGTGATGGCGGCGTCCTCCGGGGTGTGCTGCAGCGCGTTGGACACCAGATTGCTCAGCACCTGACGCAGCCGGGCTTCGTCACCGAGCACCTCCGGGGTGCCCGGGCCGTCGAAGACCTCCAGTTCGATGGTCCGATTCGGCGCGATGGCCCGCGCATCGTGCACCGCGTCGGTGGCCAGCACCAGCAGGTCGACCCAGGTGCGTTCCAGCGGCCGCTGGGCGTCCATCCGGGCCAGCAGCAGCAGATCCTCGACGAGCAGGCCCATCCGACTGGCTTCGCTTTCGATCCGCGACATCAGCAACTCGACGTCGCGGGCCGCGCCCTGGCGGTACAACTCGGCGAAGCCACGGATCGTGGTCAGCGGTGTGCGTAGCTCGTGGCTGGCATCGGTGATGAACCGCCGCATCCTCTCCTCGGAGACCCGCGCGTTGTCCGCCGAGGCCGCCGAGGACGCCACCGCCTGCTGAATCTGCGCCAGCATGCCGTTGAGCGCCAGCGAGAGCCGCCCGACCTCGGTACGCGGATCACGCTCGGGCACCCGGCGATCCAACTGGCCGGCGGCGATCGCCGCGGCGGTCCGCTCGACCTCGGCCAGCGGACGCAGGCTGCGGTTGACCACCACATAGCCGGCGGCACCGAGCACCAGCAGCACCCCCATGCCGATCGCCACCCGCGACCAGGCCAGGTAGCGCAGCGTGGCCCGCGGATCGGACAAGTCCCGGGCGACCGTGATCAGCCTGCCGTTCTCACCGTGCACCGACAGCGCCCGCCACTGCACCCCCGAGCCGTCGACCGACCCGATCGTCACCGGCACCGATCCCACGTCGTTGTCCGGCGGCAACAGCGGCTCGGCGTTCTGGTCGTTGACGACCGTCCAGATGCTGCCATCCGGGTCGACGTCGCGGACATAGAAGCTTGTCGGCGGCCGGCCGGGATTCGGGTCCTCGTCCTCCTGCAATGGCGCCCGGCCACGTTGTTCCAGCGCCCAGCCGTGCGCGGCGTCGATGAGCGTCGCGTCGATCCGGCTGATCAGCCGGTGCCGCAGGATGGTGGTGACGGCATACCCCTGCGCCAGCAAGCCGATGGCCACCATGGCCAAGGTGGCGGCGACCAGACTGACCCGGAGTGGCAGGACGCCGCGGGGGACCACTACCTTGCCCCTGACCGAAGAGCGTCGGTCACCGCGGCTCGCGCAGCACATAGCCCACCCCGCGCAGCGTGTGCAGCAGGCGCTTCTCGCCGGTATCGATCTTGCGGCGCAGATAGGACACGTAGGACTCCACCACGTTGACGTCGCCACCGAAGTCGTAGCGCCAGACGTGGTCGAGGATCTTGGGCTTGCTCAACACGGTGCCGGCGTTGATCACGAAATAGCGCAGCAAGGTGAACTCGGTCGGCGACAGCGATACCGGCTGGCCGGCCTTCCACACCTCGTGGGTGTCCTCGTCGAGTTCGATGTCGGCGAAGGTCAGCCGGGAGTTGCGCGGCTCCCCGGCACCCTTGCCGGCCCGGCGCAGGATGACCCGCAGCCGGGCCACCACCTCCTCCAGGCTGAACGGCTTGGTCACGTAGTCGTCGCCGCCGAGAGTGAGGCCGGTGATCTTGTCCTGCAGCGAGTCGCGCGCGGTCAAGAACAACGCCGGGGCGTCGATGCCGTCGGCGCGCAGCCGGCGCAGCACCCCGAACCCGTCCATCCCGGGCATCATCACGTCCAGGATCACCGCATCCGGTCGCACCTCGCGCGCACGGTCCAACGCCGCCGGCCCGCTGGAGGCGGTGTAGACCTCGAATCCCTGGAATTTGAGGCTGACCGACAGCAACTCGACGATGTTCGTCTCGTCATCGACGACCAGGACACGGGCCTCCGGCGCAGCGTCATGCGCAGCTGTTGCTCCCATAGGGTCAATTCCCTCGTGGTCGGGTGAAAATGAACTGGATATCAGCTGTGTGTTTGTTGTCAATCAAACTACCTGATATCGGTCCCGGATCGCCCCTACACTGGCCGGATGAGCCTGGCCAAACAGCTGATCGCCGTATCGACCGCTCCGGCGCGGATCGGTCTGTCGATCGCCGACGCCGGGCTCGGGGTCGCCACGGCCGCCCTCGGGCTGGCCCGCCAGACGCTCGGGGAATCCCCCACCCAGGGGCCGGCCAACTCGATGGCGCAGATGCTGGGCCTGGAGGACACCATCGCCCGGGCCAATCGGCTGGCCAAGCTGATGGACGACGACGCCCCGCTGGGGCGCGCGCTGGCGCCGGGCGGCCCGGTGGACCGGCTGCTGAGCCCGGGCGGGCTGGTCGACCAGCTGACCGGGCCGGGCGGCGTGCTCGACCGGCTCACCGCCGAGGGCGGCGGATTGCAGCGAGCGCTGCAGCCGGGCGGGCTGGTGGATCAACTGACCGATGAGGACGGGTTGATCGAGCGCCTGCTCTCCGAGGACGGCCTGGCCGACCGGCTGCTGGCCGAGGGCGGGCTGGTCGACAAGCTCACCGCGCGCAACGGCCCGCTGGAGCAACTCGCGAACGTCGCCGACACGTTGAGCCGGCTGGCACCGGGGATGGAGGCGCTGGAGCCGGCCATCGAGACGCTGCAAGAGGCCGTTATCGCGCTGACGTTGGTGGTCAACCCGCTGAGCAATATCGCCGAGCGGATCCCGCTGCTGCCCCGCCGGTCCGGCCGGCGCTCCTCGTCGCGGCCGGTGCGCTCCCAGCGGGTGATCGAGTCCGATCCCGCCGACGTCGAGTGACGGGCCAGGCATGGAGCCGCGTGAGAGACTCGAACTCTCGACATCCGCTTTACAAGAGCGACGCTCTACCAACTGAGCTAACGCGGCCGGGGCTGGCTCGATGAGCCATGGCGATTGTACGACGGGGTGGTGCCGGCGGGCCGCCCGCTCCCGCGAGGGCAAGTAGACGCCGTCAGCGGCGCAGGAAGTCCAGCACCACCGACTCGAAGGCGTCCTTGGCCTCGATCATGGCCCAGTGCCCGCAGTTGGGGAACACATGAAACTCCGCATTGGGCATGGTGCGCATCGGGATCAGCGCCATGTCCAGCGGGCTGACCCGGTCGTCGCGGCCCCAGGTGACCAGGGTCGGGCACTGCACCCGGTGCAGCATCGCCCACGGCATCGGCCCCTTGGACGCGGCCATCATCTGCATCATCGCGGTGTAGGCCTTCTTGCCGTACATCCGTCGGGCACTGGCCAGCGTCTCCGGGTCGGTGGCCAGCGCCCAGCGCTCCTCGATGAGCTCCTCGGTCACCACGGCCGGGTCGTAGACCATCGACTCCAGCCAGCGCACCAGCGATTCGCGGCTCGGGTTGTCGGTGAAGTCCTGCAGCAGCCGGACACCCTCGGTGGGACCCGGCGTCAGCAGATTGGTGCCGATGCCACCGATCGTCACCAGCTTGCGCACCTTGTCGGGGTTGGCGGTCGCGTAGTTGACGCCGACGCCGCCGCCCATCGAGTTGCCGACGATGCTCACCTGCTCCAAGCCGAGCGCGTCGACGAACGCCGGCACCGCGCCGAATGCGCTGACCATCGGGTGCCCGCCGAAGTCGTCGCTGACGCCGAACCCGGGGAACTCCAGCACCAGGCAGCGGAAGTGCTCGGCGAAGGCCGGCAGCACGCCGCGGTAGTTGCGCCACCCGGTCACGCCCGGCCCGGACCCGTGCAGCAGCAGCAGCGTCGGGCCGTCACCGGCCTCGTGGTAGCGCAGCACCCCCTGCTCGGTGGTGACCTCACGCAGGGTCTCGTCGTGGCTCAGCTCTGCCGGCATGATGTCTCCTCACAAGGTCCCGAAACTCTTAGACAGGCTAACGCCGGACGACGCCGGTCACGGTGTCGGGGTCGGGACCCTGCCCGCGCTGGCCCCGCCGTCGACGGCCAGTTCGGCCCCGGTGACGTACGCCGACGCGTCCGAGGCCAGGAACGCGACGACGTCGGCGACTTCAGATGGCAGGCCGATCCGGGCCAGCGGCGCTCCGGGATGACCGCCCGGGCCGTGCTGGACGCCCAGGTGCGCCACCATCGGGGTGTCGATCAGTCCGGGATGCACCGAATTGACCCGGATCGCGTACGGCCCGAGTTCGATCGCGGCGACCTTGGTCAAGCCGCGCAGCCCCCACTTCGATGCCCCGTAGGCGCTGTAGCCGGACAGGCCCTGCAACCCGGCCTGCGACGACACGTTGATCACCGAGCCGCCGCCCGCGGCGCGCATCGGCTCCACCACGGCTTTGATGCCGAGGAACGCGCCGATCAGGTTGACCCGCAGCATCGTCTCGAAGTCGTCGGCGGACTGTTCGACCAGCGGAATCGACCGGCAGATCGCGGCATTGTTGACCAGCACGTCCAGGCGCCCGAACGCGCTGACCGCGGTGTCGACGACGGCCGCCCAGCCGGCCTCGTCGCCGACGTCATGAGGCACGAAACGGGCCCCGATCTCGGCGGCAACAGCGGCCCCCTCGTCGGCCAGCACGTCGGTCAGCACCACCTGAGCGCCCAGCGCGGTGAACAGCCGGGCCTCCGCCGCCCCCTGGCCGCGGGCCGCCCCGGTGATGACGGCGACCTTGCCGGTCAGGTCGGTCAGCGCCATCGTGCCTAGTCCCCGTCCTGGTCGATGCCGGTCAGCATGATCTCCGAGACCCGGCGCGGGAACTCGGTGAACTTGGCCATCAGCGTGATGCTGCGCGGCAGGATGACATGTCGGCGGTTGCGGTCGATTGCGTCCGCGATCGCGGTGGCGACGACGTCGGGCTCCATCGCGGGCGCGGTCATGCGCAGCTTCTCCGCCCGCTCGATGGTGCGCCGCGCCGGCCCGAACGCCCGGATCTGGTCGATCATGTCGGTCTTGACCTCACCGAGCTGCACCAGCGTGGTGTTCACCGGCTTGCCACGCAGCTCGGATCGGATGCCGGCGGTGAAATGACTCAGCCCGGCCTTCGAGGCGCCGTACAAGGTGACGCCGGGCCCGGTCGAGATCGCCCCGAACGACGAGACGTTGACGATATGGCCGCGGCCGCGGGCCACCATGCGCGGCATCAACTGCCGACACAGCTCCATCGGGGCGGCGAGGTTGACCTGCAGTAGGTCGCGCACCTGCTGGGCGCTGGCCTCCGGGAACCGACCGACCCGGTCGATGCCGGCGTTGTTGATCAGCACATCCACCGGACCGTCGGCCTCGACCCGGTCGATCAGCGCCTCCACGGCCGCCGGGTCGCACAGGTCGGTCGGGTAGGCCTTGCCCTCAATCTCCTTGGCCAGGATCTCCAACGCCGCAGCATCGCGCGCCACCAGCGCCACGGCGGCGCCACGCGCGGCCGCCACCTCGGCGATGCTCTTGCCGAGACCGCGGCTGGCACCGGTGACCAGGACCCGAGCGTTCCTCAGTTGCATGCCGATCCTTCCGGTAGGGCCGCGCGGAGCACCGCGCAGACGTCGTCGCTGGCCCGGGCGGCCAACGGCAGATGATCCGCCAGGTTGAAGAAGCCGTGGAAGCCATGCTGGTAGCGCTGCACGCTGGCCGGGACGCCCGCGGATTGCAGGCGCCGCGCATACTCCTCCCCCTCCTCGCAGAGCGGGTCCAGCGAGCCGGTGACGACGTGAGCCGGTGGCAGACCGGCGAGTTCGCCCAGGATCGGGGAGGCCAGCGGGTTGCTGCGGTCGCCGTCACGGCCGAGGTACTGCTCGGTGAACCACTGCATGTGGGCCGCGGTGAGCGTCCCGCTCGGGCCGCGCCGGCCACGGGACGCCGACGCCTGCTTACGGCGCTGATCAACGACGGGATAGATCAGCAGCTGGAATGCGATCGGCGGGCCGCCACGATCCCGGGCCAGCATCGCCACCACGGCAGCGAGGTTGCCCCCGGCGCTGTCGCCGGCGACCACCAGCCGCGACGGATCACCGCCCAGTTCGGCCAGCTGGCCGGCCACCCACTGGGTGGCCGCCCAGGCGTCTTCGATCGCGGCGGGAAACGGCGACTCGGGCGCCAGCCGGTAATCGACCGACACCACGATCGCCCCGGCACCGTTGGCCAGCCGGCGGCAGCAGGAGTCGTGCGAATCCAGGTCGCACAGCACGAAGCCGCCGCCGTGGAAGTAGACCAGCACCGGCAGTTGATCGCGGGACGGGCCCGGGTCGAGCGGGAAGTAGATGCGCACCGGAAGCGGGCCGGCGGGCCCGGGAATGTGGCACTCGTCGACCCAACCGACCGGGACGGGTCTGGCCGGCCGCCGGGTGGCTTTCAGACTGGCCCGCACCTGGACCGCGTTGCCGACCCCGGCCGCGACGGACGCGAAGGCCGCGCTCATCCGGTCGGCGAGCTCGGACTGCATCGAGGCGATTTCGGTCACGCAGCGCAAGGTAGAGCGGCAACCGCCACGGCAAATCCCGAAGTCTCACTGGCCGAGACAACGTGTCGGCCCGCGCACAGCAACGGCCTACAAGTGAACCAGGCCACATCTGATCGGTGAGCGGAGGGCCAATGCGGCGTTTGACCGGCGAGGACAACAGCTTTCTGGCGTGGGAGAACGCCGCCCAACCGCAACACACCATCAAGGTGCTGGTGCTCGACCCGATCCGCGGCCCGCGGCCGCTGACCTTCGAGGCCGTCAAGGCGCTGGTCCCGGACCTGGTCGCCCGGGTCGAACCGCTGCAGTGGCAGTTGCTGGCGCCGCGGCTGCGGTTCGGCCGGCCTTGGTGGATCGCCCGGCCCCACGTCGACGTCGACCGCCACCTGCGGCGGATCACCCTGGCCGCGCCCGGCGGCGATCCCGAACTCGCGGCGGCAATCGAGGCGATCTTCCACGACCGGCTCGACCGTGGTCGCCCAGCTTGGCAGTTGTGCTACGTCGACGGGCTGGCCGACGGCCGGATCGCGCTGATCTGGAAGATTCACCACGCCGTCGCCGACGGCACCGCCTCACTGCGCATCCTGGAAGCGCTGTGCAGCAATGGAAATCCCCCCTCCACACCGCCGCGCGACGAGCGCCGGCCGGCGCTGTGGCGCTGGCTGCCGATGGTGGCCCGCCACCAGCTCGCCGCGTTGATCGGCCTACCGCGGCTGATCGCCCGCACCGGGGCGGTCACCCGCACCATCCTGCGCCGCCGCAAGGCCGGCAAACCGGGCTACGCCGAAGCGTTCGCCGCACCCGGTGCCCGCTTCAACGCGCCGCTGACAGCCCAGCGCCGCTTCGCCTTCCGCGGCTGCGATATGGACACCATCAAACGGGTCGCCCGGGCTTTCGGCGTGACGGTCAACGACGTGTTCCTCGCGGTCTGCAGCGGTGCGCTGCGCGCCTACCTGGACCGGCACGGGGAGCTGGCCGACGAGTCGCTGACCGCGGTGGTGCCGGTGTCGATGCGCCCGCCCGACGGCGATCCCTGGGGCAACAAGGTGGCACGGTGGAACGTGGCGCTGGCCACCGACGTGGCCGATCCGGTCGACCGGCTGGCGGCCATCGCGGCGGCGACCCGCACCGCCCGGGAGGTGCAGGCCGAACGCGACCTGTGGCTGCAGCACGACTGGATGGAGTACTGGCCGCTGTTCTGGTTCTACTCCCGCGCCCTGCCGCTGATCGGCGAACGCACCACGCACCGGCCGACATTCAGTCTGATCGCCTCGAATATGCGCGGGCCCCAACAGCTTTGCTTCGAGGGCGCACCGGTCGAACGGTTGATCTCGTCGGGTCCGCTGGTGTTCCCGATGGGGCTGAACTTCACCGGCTGGAGCTACGAGGGCAAGCTGACGATCGGGGTGCTGGCCTGCGGTGACCACGTGGCCGACGCATGGGAGATCGCCGATCAACTGCCGGTTGCCCTCGCCGAGCTGGCAGCGTCAGTCGAGGGCGTCGAGCAACTCACATGTGAGCCGGCACCCGGTGTGAACGTCGCGCCACAAGCTCGCGACCGGGTCTGAGGCGTCCAGCGCGTGGCCGCGGCTACTGCTCAGCACGCGGTCGGCGGCGGCGCGCGCCCGGGCAGCGGCCTGGCGCTGAGCCCGCGCCGCTGACCGCGGGTGCTGCGACAACGACGCCCGGATCTGCAGGGTCGCGGCGTCGATGTCGGACGCGGCCAGCGCGACCTGCCGGGTCGACACCGTCAGATCCCCGACTTCCGCGCTGCCGTAGGAGGCGGCCAACCGCTGGCGGACCTGGGCGACGTGCGCTTGCCACAGCCCGTCGGCGGCGCCGGCCACCGCGGCCGCCGCGGCGGCGCCGCCGACCACCGCGGCGCCGTCGTCCCGCGCCGCAAAGACCCGCTCGGCATCAACCGGCAGCTCAACGACCTGCACGTCGGCGATTCCGGCATCGGGCAGTCCGGTCGGTGCGGTGCGAGGCGACACCGCCACGTCGGCGCGTGCCACCAGCACCAGACGGTCGCCGTCAGCGGCCAGCAACAGCCAGTCGGCGACGTCGGCGCCGGTGACCTCAGACCAGTGCCCGCTCAACCGCCGGCCGTCCACCAGCCGGCCACCCGGGCCAAGGCCCACCGCGACCCGGGCGCCCGGATCGGCACCCCAGATGACGGCGCCGGCGTGATCAGGCAGTGCGCCCGCCCGGTGGGCGGCAGCGTTGGCCATCGCGCAACGCCAACCCGAGGACCCGTCGCGGGCGGCCAAGGCGGCCACCGCAGAGACGAACTCGTCGGCGGGCAACGCCTCGCCGCCGAATCGCCTGGGCTGCAACATCTGCCAGGCACCCATCGATATCTCCTCGCGGACTCCGGCCCAGCGCCACAATGAATGCTATCGGCGACACGAAAGGGCGGTGAGCATGCGTGTGTTGGCGGCGATTCGGCCGTTGTTGCCGGCTATTGCCGCGGCCGCCGACACCGTCGACCGCAACGCGGCGGTGGCACCGGATACCGTTGCGAGCCTGCGGGAGGCGGGCGTCTTCGCACTGTTGCAGCCAGCGGACTTCGGCGGCCGGCAGTCCGACCCCGGGAGCTATCTGGCGGTGGTGCGAGAGATCTCGTCGGCGTGCACCTCGACCGGGTGGCTGGCCGCGGCGCTGGGCGTCAACGCCTGGCACCTGGCCCTGTTCGACATTGCCGCCCAGCACGATGTCTGGGGTGGCGACCCCGGTGCGCTGATCTGCTCGGCCTATGCCCCGACCGGTCGGCTCGAACGCGCCGGTGACGGTTTCCGCCTGTCGGGGCGGTGGAGCCGCTGCGCCGGGGTGCAGCACGCCTCGTGGCTGATCGCCGGGGCGTTGGTGGTGGGGGCCGATGGCGCCGCTGAAGACTTCACCGTGGCGCTGGTGCCCCGCGAGCACTACGCCGTCGAGGCGACCTGGAATGGCCTGGGGCTGCGTGGGATCGGAGCGGACGACGTCGTGGTGTCCGGCGCTCCGGTGCCCGCCTATCGCTGTTTCGGCTGGGTCAGTGATGCGCAGCGGGCCGCCCTGCCCCCGCTGTACCGCCTGCCGCAACCCACGCTCTACACCCACGCCGGCACCGCCCCACTGCTCGGCGCGGCGCACGGGATCCTGGACCGCGCCCGGCCGGCCGATCCGCTGAGCGCCGTCGCCATGGCGGCGGCGGGACTGGAGGTCTCGGCACTGCAGATCAGCCGTAACCTGGCCGACCTCAGCGCGTGCGCCCGAACCGGCGCCGTGCCCGACGCCGAGCTGATGTTGCGGGCCCGCCGCGATCAGGTGCTGGCCTTCGAGCGGGCGATGCAGGCGGTCGGGTTGTGTGTCGAGCAAGCCGGCGCCGGCGCGCACCCCCGGCTGGAGCGCGTCTGGCGCGACATGCAGACGGCGCGATTGCACGCCGCCAACGACGTGGAGCGGGTACTGACGGCGGTGGGACAGTTCGCGTTCGGGCTGCCGGTCGATGACTTGATCCTGTAACGGCTCAGACCCACGCGTCGGCGGAGATGGTGCGCAGCACCCGGGACAGCATGCTGTCGGTCTCGGCGTCCCGCTCAGCTCCATCGGCCGGCATGAAGCCGCTGAGGTCGTGGGAGATCCGGCCCGCGGCGCGCATCACGAACGGCGCGGTGCGTTGCAGCCGGTGCATCGGGACCGCGCCGGTCAGGGACAGCCCGGCGATCTGGCCGTCGCGGCCCCCGATGGGGGCGGCCACACTCGACAATCCGACCGCCAGTTCCTCGGTGTCGTAGGCCAGCCCGTGCCGGCTGCGGATCCGGGCCAGCTCCCGGTGCAGGGTGGCGCGATCACCGATGGTGGCCCGGGTGCGCTTCGGCAGGACGTCGCCGACGAGCGCATCCACCTCCTCGGCGGGCAGCCGCGCCAGCAGCGCCTTCCCCAACGCGCTGGCATGCGCGGGGGTGCGGCCGGCCACCCGGGTCGGCACCAGCGCACCGCCGTCCCCGGCGACCTTGTCGAGGTAGACGACGTCACCGCCGAGGAGCACCCCCAGGTGCACCACCAGCCGGGTGTCGGAGTGCAGCCGCGCCAGGGTTGTCGAGGCCACTCCGCGCAGTTCGGCGTGGTCGACGATCTGCGCGACGGGCAGCGGCGAGGCGGCCATGCCGTAACCGTCGGGCCGGTGCTGCACCAGGCCGGCCGAGTCCAGTTGGGTCAGGATCCGGTGCACCGAGGAGCGCGGCAGCCCGGTGCGGGCCACCACCTGGTCGAGCCGCAGTCGCTTGCCGGGTTCGTCGAACTGGTTGATGATCAGCGCCACCCGCGCCACCATCGACGTCGCCTCCATACCGGGTGATTATTCCCGCGCCGTCACTGCCCCAGTACGTATTTCACGGTCGGCCCGGTGGTCCAGCCGCCGTCGACGGCGATCTCCGCGCCGGTGACGTAGGCGGCGTCGTCGGACAACAGGAAACTGACGGCCCCGGCGATCTCCTCGGGCACGCCGACCCGGCCCATCGGGGTATTCGGGAAGCCGCCGTCTCCGGGCTCGATACCGATCTCGGCGGTCATCGGGGTGTAAGTCATGCCCGGATGCACGGAGTTGACCCGGACCTTCTCCCCGGCCAGTTCGACGGCCGCGATCTTGGTCAGCCCCCGCACGCCCCACTTGGACGCTCCGTAGCCGGCGGTCAACGCCAGGCCCATCAATCCGGCGGCCGACGAGATGTTGACGATCGAGCCGCCGCCGGCCTCCCGCATGGGCGCGATCACGGCCTGAATTCCGTTGAACACCCCGACCAGGTTGATCTCCAGCACGCTGCGGAAGTGCTCGACGGGTTCGTGCTCGATGAACTGCCCGGTCGCCACCCCGGCGTTGTTGACCAGCCCGGTCAGCCCGCCGAATTCGGTGAGCGCGACCTGCACCGCGGCCGCCCAACCGGCCGGCTCGGTGACGTCGAGGTGCACGTAGCGCGCGGAGTCGCCGATCTCGGCGGCCAGGCGGGCGCCCTCATCGTCGAGGATGTCGCCGATCACCACCCGCCCGCCGCCGGCGACGAGATGACGGGCGAACGCGGCGCCCAGGCCGCGGGCACCGCCGGTGATCAGGATGACTTTGCCGGCCAAGCGGGCGGTTTCGGTGAGCATGGCCACAGCATCGACTCGGGCGACCCGCACGTCACCGGGAGTCTCACACAGCGGGACAATCGCTGGGTGGGCGCGACCGGCTGCTCGTAGCGTCGCGCGTCATGGAGACCGATGTGGATGTGGTGGTGATCGGGGCGGGTTTCGCCGGCCTCTACGCGCTGCACCGCCTGCGCGGCGACGGGCTGACCGTGCGGGTGTTCGAGGCGGCCGACGGGGTCGGCGGCGTCTGGTACTGGAACCGCTATCCGGGCGCGCGCTGCGACGTCGAAAGCGTCGACTACTCCTACTCCTTCGACGCCCAGCTGCAGCAGGACTGGGACTGGAGCGAGAAGTACGCCACCCAGCCGGAGATCCTGCGCTACCTCAACCATGTCGCCGATCGCTTCGACCTGCGCCGCGACATCTCGTTCGGGACGCGGGTGACGGGCCTGGTCCTCGACGAGGCCACCTTGAGCTGGCAAGTCCGCACCGACGCCGGCGAGGTGGTGACCGCACGGTTCTGCGTGCTCGCGGTCGGTCCGCTGTCCAATGCCAATGTCCCGGCGATCGAGGGGTTGGCGTCCTTCGCCGGCGAGACGTATCACACGGCGCACTGGCCGCACCGCGGTGTGGACTTCACCGGCAAGCGGGTCGGCGTGATCGGCACCGGCTCCTCGGGCATTCAGGTGATCCCGCCGATCGCCAACGAGGCGGCACACCTGACGGTATTCCAGCGCACCGCCAACTACAGCATCCCGGCCGGCAACGCGCCACTGGACGAGGCGACCCGGCGCAAACACAAGGCGGGATATGCCGAACGCCGCCGTCGCTCGATGGCCAGTGGTGGCGGCTCGCCGCACGAGCCGCACCCCTGCTCGGCGCTGGAGGTGTCCGACGACGAGCGGGAGGCCGCCTACGAACGACGGTGGCAACTGGGCGGGGTGCTGTTCTCCAAGACCTTCCCGGATCAACTGGTCACCCTCGCGGCCAACGACACCGCCCGGAGGTTCTGGGAGAAGAAGATCCGCGCGATAGTCGACGATCCGGCTACCGCGCAGCTGCTGATCCCGCGTGACCATCCGATCGGAGCGAAGCGGATCTGCACCGACGACAACTACTTCGCGACGTTCAACCGCGACCACGTACAGCTGGTGGACCTGCGCGCCACCCCGATCGAGCGGATCGATGCGCGCGGCATCTGCACCACCGCGGCGCACCATGACCTGGACGTCCTGGTCCTGGCGACCGGATTCGACGCCATGACCGGGTCGGTCGCCAAGATCGACATCGTCGGCCGCGGCGGCGCGACGCTCAACGAGACCTGGGCCGGCGGGCCGGTCACCTACCTGGGGTTGAGCATCCCGGGATTCCCGAACCTGTTCAACATGACCGGGCCGGGCAGTCCCTCGGTGCTCGCCAACATGGTGCTGCACTCCGAGCTGCACGTCGACTGGGTCGCCGACGCGATCGGATACCTCGACGCGCACGGCGCGGCCGCCTTGGAGGCGCGCAGTGACGCGGCCGCCGAGTGGGGCGCCGAATGCACCCGGCGCGCAGCGGAGACCCTGATGCCGCAGGCCAATTCGTGGTATTTGGGGGCCAATATCGCCGGGCGTCCGCGCGTGTTCATGCCGTTCGTCGGCGGCTTCGGCACCTACGGCCGCATCATCGCCGAGGTGGCGGCCGCCGGCTACAAGGGCTTCGACGTCCTGGAGAACGACCTCATCCGCATCAGATAGCGCCCCACCTGCCGCACCGGCACGGCGGTCGGCCAGTCGTCGGCGCGGAAGTAGGCGTCCGAACCGCCGTCGACGAAGATCACGCTGCCGCAGAGGAAGTCGGCGGCGTCGGAGAGCATGAACAGCATCCAGTCGGCCAGTTGGCCGGGGTCGCCGAAACCCCCTACCGGCACCGGGAAGCTGCGCACGGCCTTGTCCTGGCCCGGGGTGGCAAGCTGTTTCTCCAGCAGCGGCGTCATGATCGCGCCCGGCGCCAGGGCGTTGAGCCGGATACCCTCGCCCGCCCAGGACGGCTCGACCGCCCGCCGGCGCACCCAGCGCGACACCGCGATCTTGGAAGCCGCGTACGCCAACGACGGCGCACCCGGCCCGAACGGGCGCAGCCAGCGCAGCGCCTTGGCCGCATCCCCGGCGAGCAGGGCCCGCACCGCCAACCGCGGCACCGCCGGCACCGTGGTGGTCGAATTACTGGCGATCACCACGACTTTGGCGCGCTCAGCGGCCGCCAGCGCCGGGCGCCACGCCTGCAGCAGGTCGACCACCCCGAAGAAATTGACCTGCAGGATCAGCGGCGTCGCCCGCGGGGTGGGTCCGACGCCGGCCGCCAGCACGGCACCGTCCAACCGGCCCCCGGCCAAGGTCAGCACCCGCTCGGCCGCCGCCGCCCGACCGTGCGGTCCGGACAGATCAGCGACGACATCGGCGACGCGCAGGTCCACCCCGATCACGGTGTGGCCGGCCGCCTGCAGCTTCTCCGCCGCCTGTCGGCCCATACCGGAGGCCGCCCCGGTGACCGCATAGACGCCCACGGCTACTCCGCGACGACGCCGCGCAAGCCGTCCGCGCCGAACGCCGGCTCCAGCATTGCGGTGAAGTCCGGACCGCGGCGCAGCATCTGCCCGCCGTCGACGTTGATGACCTGGCCGGTGATGTAGCCCGCCGCGTCACTGAGCAAGAACAGCGCCAGGTTGGCGACGTCCTCGACCTCCCCGGGCCGGGGCAGCGGGGTACAGACGCGGTAGTCCTCGGAGAGTTCCGGCGAGTCCAGGATCGGGGCGACCAGCTCGGTGCGGGTCAGGCCCGGGCGGATGCTGTTGACCCGCACCCAGGACGCCCCCAGCTCGTCGGCGGCCAGTTGCATCAGGTGATCCAGCGCCGATTTGGTCGGGCCGTAGGCGCCGAACCAACGGTGGGTGTTGCTGGCCGCGATCGAGGAGATCCCGACGAACGAGCCGCCGCCACCGCGCACCAGGGCCCGGCCGGCGTGCTTGAGCACATACATCGAACCGTTGATGTTGAGGTCGACGGTGCGCCGCCACGCCGCCGAGTCGATCTGGGTGATCGGTCCGATGGTCTGCGAACCACCGGCGCAGTGCACCACGCCGTGCAGTCGGCCGTGCCGACCCTCGGCGGCCTCGACGGCGGCGATCACGCTTTCCTCATCGGTGACGTCGGCCGGGAAGTGCCGTGCCCCGATCTCGGCGGCCACCGCGGCCAGCCGGTCTGCCCCGCGGCCGAGGATCAGAACGTCGGCGCCGGCGGCGGCCAGGCTGGCTGCGACCGCCTTGCCGATGCCGCTGCCGCCTCCGGTGACCAGGTAGCTACGGTCTTCGAACGAGAGCTGCACACCGACCCCTCAGATCAAAACTGGAACGTGTTCTACCTATCCAAGCACGTGGTCGACGCCGCCCGCTACGGCTGATCGCGGCGAGCCAGGTCGGTGGCCTTGGCGGTGCGCCAGTCCGGCACCTCCGGCGGCAGCGCCACCGGGAACTTGTTGTCGTTGTGCGCCGACCAATGCGCGTGGCCCAGCTGATGAATATGGAACCCGTGTTTCAGCGCCTCGGTGAAACCCATCGCGTCGGCGGCGGCGTTCACCGAGTCCTTGATCAACAAAGCGGCCATCGTCGGCAGCTGCGCGATGCGGCGGGCGAATTCCAGAGTCTTGTCGGCCAGCTCGTCGACGCCGAACACCTTGGACACCATGCCCAGCCGGTAGGCCTCGTCGGCGTCCAGGGAATCCCCGGTCAGCAGCAGCTCCTTGGCCTTGCGCGGGCCGAATTCCCAAGGATGGGCGTAGTATTCGACGCCGGGCATGCCGAGGCGCACCCCGACCACGTCGGAGAACCGGGCGTTGTCGGCGGCAACGATCAGGTCGCACGCCCAGATCAGCATCAATCCCGCGGAGATGGCGTTGCCCTGCACCTGCGCGATGGTGATCTTGCGCAGGTCCCGCCAGCGGCAGGTGTTCGAGAAGTAGTAGTGCCACTCCTGCAGGTAGGTCTTCTCGACGACCGGTTCCCGGGTGCCGCCGTGGCTGCGGAAGCTCGGGTGCTGATCCGGGCCGGGCCGCCGCTCGGCCAGGGCGCCCTCTGAGCCGAGGTCGTGGCCGGCGGAGAAGTTCGCACCGCGCGCCGCCAGGATCACCACCCGCACGGTGTCGTCGGCTTCGGCACGGGCGAACGCGTCGTCGAGCTGCACCAGCAGGGTGCGACTCTGCGCGTTGTGGGTCTCCGGGCGGTTCAGCCAGATCCGGGCGATGCGCCCGTCGTCGAGGGTTTCATAGTCGACGAGATCGCTCATGCAGCCTCCGCCCTGGTTGTCGTCCGCCTCACAGGTTACGGCGCACTTCGCTAGAGTCGACTCATGCCTGCTAAATCCGAACACGCCGACATCGAGGACGTGGAGCCGCTGGCCGACAGCACCGCACGTCAGGCCCGGCGAGTCGTGGCCGCCTACGCCGAGGACGCCGACGAATGCCGGGTGTTTTTGTCCATGCTCGGGATCGGTCCGGCGAATACCGAGAAGCACGGGGCGTAAATGCCGGGGTCGGGGGGTCTGGCTGCGTCGGCCGGAGAATCCGATTTCGTCGTGGTGGCCAACCGGCTGCCCATCGACATCGAGGTGTCCCCCGACGGAACAACGGCCTGGAAACGCAGCCCGGGCGGACTGGTCACCGCCCTGGAGCCGCTGCTGCGTAAGCGGCGCGGCGCCTGGGTGGGCTGGCCGGGCAGCCCGGACGTGCCCGATGCGCCGATCGATATCGAAGACCTGCGGCTGTATCCGGTCGCGCTCAGCGCCACCGACATCGCCGACTATTACGAGGGCTTCTCCAACGCCACCTTGTGGCCGCTGTATCACGATGTGATCGTCAAACCGATCTACCACCGGCAGTGGTGGGAGCGCTATGTCGACGTCAACCGCCGGTTCGCCGAGGCGACATCGCGGGCTGCCGCCCCGGGAGCCACCGTGTGGGTCCAGGACTATCAGCTGCAGCTGGTGCCGAAGATGCTGCGGACCCTGCGCCCCGACCTGACCATCGGCTTCTTTCTGCACATCCCGTTCCCGCCGGTGGAGCTGTTCATGCAGCTGCCCTGGCGCAAGGAGATCGTCGACGGCCTGCTCGGCGCCGACCTGGTCGGATTCCATCTGGCCGGTGGTGCCCAGAATTTCCTCTTCCTGGCACGCAATCTGACCGGCGCAGCCACCTCGCGGGGCGCGGTCGGGGTGCGCAGCCGGTTCGGCCAGGTGAGTCTGGCCGACCGCACCGTGCGAGTCGGCGCCTTTCCGATCTCGATCGACTCCGGCGAACTCGACCGCAAGGCACGCGAGCGGGGAATCCGGCGACGGGCCAAGGAGATCCGGGCCGAACTGGGCCACCCGCGCAAGATCCTGCTCGGGGTGGATCGCCTGGACTACACCAAGGGCATCGACGTGCGACTCAAGGCGTTCCACGAGCTGCTCGCCGAAGGCCGCGCCAAGCGGGACGACACGGTGCTGGTGCAGCTGGCGACGCCCAGCCGGGAACGGGTGGAGAGCTACCAGATCCTGCGTGACGACATCGAGCGCCAGGTCGGCCACATCAACGGCGAGTACAGCGAGGTCGGCCACCCGGTGGTGCACTACCTGCACCGACCGGTCCCCCGCGACGAACTGATCGCGTTCTTCGTGGCCAGCGACGTCATGCTGGTGACTCCGCTGCGCGACGGGATGAACCTGGTCGCCAAGGAGTACGTGGCATGCCGCAGCGACCTGGGCGGCGCCCTGGTGTTGAGTGAATTCACCGGGGCGGCAGCCGAATTGCGGCAGGCCTACCTGGTCAACCCGCACGATCTCGAAGGCGTCAAGGACGTCATCGAGGCGGCGGTCAACCAAACCGCCGAAGAGGGCCGCCGGCGCATGCGCGCCCTGCGCCGCCAGGTGCTGGCCCACGACGTGGACCGCTGGGCACGGTCCTTCCTCGACGCGCTCGCTGAGTCCGGGTGACTCAGCTGCACAGGTGGATCGGGTTGTCCTGACAGGTCAGCGGGTAGTGCACCACCGGGTTCGGCAGCGGTGAGACGAACGTCAGCGTGAACGGATGCTTGTCCAGCCCGGGCTGCTCGCCGCAGACGGCGGCGTGCGACTGGGTGTAGGTGCCGCGCAGGGACGTGTCGAACTGGTACATCTCCTCGCTGGCGGCGGTTTTACCATCCGGGCATTTCTTACCGGCCAGCAGCGGCGTGTGGTAGCTCCACAGGCCGTTGGACAACCGGTAGGCCCCGGCCTGTCCCGGAGGGCCGTCGCTTTCCACCTGCAGCTTGCAGCCGACCGCCAGGTGCAGCGGCACCCGCCCGTCACCCACCGTCGGGACGCACAGCGGATAGATCTTCCACGTCGCCGTGATACCGGCGCCGTTGTAGGTGTAGATGCCCTCCAGCGTGCCTTCCGGCGCCGCGTCGTCGTCGGCGCCGGCCTCGGCAGCCAGCCCGCCGCTCGCCGCCATCGCGACAACGCACGCGATCAGGCCGCGAACGAGTCTCCTCATGCCGCTCATCCTCTCAGCTAGATCGGTGCGATGTTGCTGATCAGCCACTTGCGGTCGACCTTGCGGAAGTCGACCCGCAACCGACTGCCCTCGTAGAGCTTCTCTTTGGACTTGCCCGTCACGGTGCGGTTGATGAAGACCAGCACCGAACCGGTGGTGCGGCGGGCCGCCAGGGTACCGACGCCGACGACGTCGACCTGGTTGACCAGTTGCTTCTCCCGGGCCTGCGGGATGATCTCGTTGACGGCCCGGGCCTCGAACTCGCGCCGGTACTCGCCGGTGAACATCGGGTAGGTCTCGGTCAGGCTGCGTTCCACGGTCTTGTACTCGTAGCCGAGCACCTTGGGGATCTCATCGATCGACAGCTTGACCAGCTCAGCGCTGGCCAGCTGTTCGCCGCGCGTCTCGACCCGGCTCCAATACAGCGTTCCCGCGGTGGCCCCCAGCCCCACGAACACTCCGAGAATTGCCACCAGGGCGGCCAGCACCCACCAACGCTTGCTCATCGGGTGCTACCGTCCGGCCATTTGAGGTCGTAGGCCGTCATGTTCCCGGCGTCGTCCTCATGGACGATGATCCGTAGCGCGTACGGCTGCGACGGCTTGTTGACGCCCTCGCTGTCGGTCGCGGTCGCGCGCATCGCCACCAGGACCGAGGCGTTGCCGGCAACGTCGTCCACGCCCTCCAGGGCGGCGGCGTTGACCACCGCCTCGGAGCTGTGCTTGGTCTCGCGCAGCAGCGCCTTGAGGTTGTCGGCGTTGGCCGCCATGGTGTCGCGCAGCGGGCCGCTGGTGCCGGCCACGAAACGGTCCACCTGGTCGTTGATGGTGTCAGGTGTGTAGGTGTACATGTTGAGCACGGTCTGCACCGCGGTGTCGACGAAGCGCTGGTCCCGGCTGTCGGCTGCGGCGGCGTGCCGGTGCTGCACCAGCAGGACGGCGACCAGCCCGCCCAGCACCGTGCTCGCCACCAGGGCGGCGACACCGGCGACGAGGGCGGTCTGCCGCGCGTTGGCCCGACGCCGCGGCGGTGGGCCGACCGGCCGGGCCGCCCGCACCGCCGCCGGGCTGGGAACCGGCACCCGCACCGCTGCGGCCTCGGCGGCGTCACCGGCCGCGCCGGCCGCCCGCGAGGCCCGACGACGGGTCCGGGTGTCGTCCGGACCGCTCACGTCTGCCTCGGCTCGAGCATCAAGTCCGCCCAGTTCTCCGCCGGCAGCCATTTATCCGAGCCGGAGACGAACACCCCGGTGCCGCCGGCCGGGTCCACGAACCTGCCGGTGCGCTGGTCGTAGCTGCTGTAGGCGACCCCGTTGGCCTGGGCCGGCGCCTCGGCCGGCATCGGACCGGGTGCCGGGCCGGGAGCCGGGTCGCGGCCGTAGGCGGGCAGGCCGCCGTTACCGCCCGGGCTGGTCGGCATGTTCTGGTCCGGCGGGGCGTAGTACGGCCACGGTGCCGGCGGATTCGGACCGAGCTCATTCGGCGGGTACGGCAGCGGGTACGGCGGATTGGGTGCCGGACCCGGGCCGGCGGGTACCCCCGGGGGCAGCGCCACCACGGGCGGGCCGGGGTCGTAATCCGATTCCGGCGGGATGTAGGGGAACTTGTTCATCGGCTGGCGCATCCGCGGGTCGGTGATCGGGGTGTCGTAGGGCACCGGCGGGCCACGCCAGGCGTTGCTGCCGATCGGAATGAAGCCCTTGGGGTCCCGGCAGAGCTGAATGGTAGGCGCCCGCTTGCCCGGGTATTCCATGCAGGGGTAGTTGCGCGCACCCCGGACCGCAGTCGGATCGTTCTGAGCCGCTTTGCAGTACAGGCCCTTCGGCAGCTCACGCACCGTCTCGTCGGCTGGCGTGCGCATCTCGGTGAACGGCACGAACCCGACCGTGCACGGTGGCGGGTCGTGCATGTCGATCTTGAAATCGAGCTTGACGCCCTCTTCCATCGGCACCCCACCGGCGACGGTGAGCAGGGCGGCCATCAGGGCGGGGAAGACCACCAGTGCATGTTCGATCGAGTTGCGATAGATGACCCCGACCCGACCGAAGTTGGCGATGCTGGCCGCCAGCGTCGGGAACGACGCCTGAATTCCACTGAACGTGGTGTTCGCTGCGTCGGTGACCGAAGGCAGCGTCTGCAGTACTTCACGCAGCTGCGGGTCGGCGTTACGCACCTCGGTGGTGACCGCCGCGAGTGACTTGGTGAGCGTCTTGATGTCCTCACCGCTGCGGATCTGGGCGTCCAGGAACGGCTCGAACTGGTCGAGCAGGCTGTAGATCGCGTCGAAGTTGGCGTTGGCCTCGTCGACCAGCTGCCGCGATGACGCGATCATCCGGGCCAGCTCCTGCCCCGAACCGTTGAATCCCTGAAACGCGTTGCGCAGCAGATCCCGCAGCCGACTGTTGGCGACGCTGTTGACCAGCGTCTGGGCCTGATCGAGCAGTCCGGCGATGTCCTGGCCGATCGCGGTGCGGTCCTGGCCGATTCGTGCGCCGTTGTGCAGCGTCCCGGCAGCCGGGGCGCCTGCGGGGGGAACCAGATCGATGTACTGCTCACCGATGGCGGACATACTCTTGACGGTGGCGGTGACATTGCCCGGGACCTTGGTGCCGCTGTTGAGCCGCATCTGCGCGTCGACGCCGTGGTCGGTGAGACGGACGTCTTCCACCCGGCCCACCGTCACCCCCCGGTAGGTGACGTTGGCGCTCTTGTAGATTCCACCGCCGCCGATGAAATCGGCGGTCACCTGGTAGGTCCCGATCCCCATCCGGCTCGGCGCGTGCAGGTACAGGATCGAGATCGCACCGACGGCCAGCACGGTGACCACGGCGAAGATCCCGAGTTGGATTCGAACCAGACGAGTCAGCATTGGTCAGTCTCCATAGTTCGGAGCCGTGCCGGGCGGGATCTTGAACGGGTCGGCCGCCTGCCCGGACAGGTTGGCCATCTCACCGATCAGGAAGTCCGGTGGGTTCAGGATGTCGTGCATGTGCGGCATGTTCGGGTCGAAGGCGCCGGTGGTGAACACCGACTCGCCGAGCCGGCGCAGCGTGAAGTCGAAGGTGACGTAGACGTTGAGGAAGTCCCCGCGGACCGCGTTGCGCAGGTACATCGACGGGAACGGGAACGTCGGGATGAACGGGAAGGCGGTCACCAACTCGTTGGCGTTGTCGGCGAAGGCCTTGACGACCGGGTAGAGGTCCTTGATGTCGGCGGCGAAGTCCTCTTTTGTTTCGGTCATGATCCGCGACCCGACGTCGGCCAGGCGACCCAGCGCACCGAACGCGTCGATGATGCTGGAGCGGTTGTCGTTGAGCACCTGAAGCGCGGCCGGCATGGTCTCCAGTGCCCGCCCCAGGCTGGGGGAGCTGCGGGCCAGGGTCACCCCGATCCGGTTCAGGCCCTCGGCGGCGGCGATGATGTCGTGGGCCTGGCGGTCCAGCGATGCGGTGAGCTCGGCCAGCCGCGGTATCAGCCCGGCGAGGGTGCCGGCCCGGCCGGCGACCGCCGCGTACGCCTCCTCGGTGATGTCTTGCAGCGCACCAAGATTGCCCTGGTTGACCACCACCCCCAGTGACGACAGCACCTCTTCGGTGCTGGGGTAGCGTCCGGTCCGGCTGAGCGGAATCTGGTCGCCGGGCGCCAGTTTGCCGACGGGGGGCTCGTCGTACGGTTCGGACAACTCGATGTGTTGGGAGCCCAACAGTGAGGTCTGCGCGACCTTCGCCACCGCGTTAGCCGGAAGCACCACGTTGCCGTCCAGTGACAGCTTGACCGCCGCGTAGAAGCTGCCGTCGGGCTGTTGCACCGCCTGTAGGCCTGAGACGCTGCCCACGGTGACGTCGTGGACCATCACCGGCGAGTTCTGCGGCAATGTGGTCACATCCGGCAGCTGCACCGTGATGTTGTAGGACCCCCGCCCGTGGCCCGCAGTGCCCGGCATGTTCAGCGAGTTCAACCCACCGAACTGGCATCCGGACAACACCAGCGCCCCAGCGCCCAGAGCCGCGCTGCGCCGCCCGGCCCGCCTGACGGCGCCGGCTAGAGACTTCACGCTCATCCGCCCTCCCGCGGTGCGCCGGCCCCGGGTTGCTGCGGGCCGGTCGGCCCGGGCGCCTGGCCCAACTGCCCCGGCGCCGGCGGCGGCAGGAACAGTGCGGCGACGTCGTCGGTGCTCGGCGGGGTGACACCCGGCGCCGGCATCCACTTCAGGTACGGCACCGGAGTCTGCGCCTTGGCCTCGGTTGCCGGGGTGTCGTAGATGATCTGGCCCTTGTAGGCAGTGATCGAGTTGATCGGGTGGAACAGGAACGGCACGAAGTTCATCGCCCAGCGCCGCATGACCGGCCCCATCCGTTCCTTGCAGATCTCCGCCCGCTTGAAGTTGTCCGGCACTGAGCCGATATCGAAGATGCCACCGCAGATGAATTGCACCGGGTTGGCAAGGTCGGGCAGCGACAGCAGACCACTCAACGTGCCCTGCGCCGGGTTGTAGATGTTGTAGAAGTTGGTCAACCCGTGCGGGGTGATGTGCAGCACCTGCTCGAAGTTCTCACTCTGATCGCTGAGCACCTTGGCGAACTCCGACAGCTTGTTGACCTGGCTGATCAACGCGTCGTTGTTGTCGTGCAGGAAGCCCCGCACGTCGCGCAGCGCCTGGTTCAGCGTGCCCAGCGTGACGTCCAGGTCGGCCGAGCTGTCGGCCAGCACCGCCGAGACCGCCGCGACGTGGTCGGTGAACTGCACGATTTGTTCGTTGCTTCCCGACAGCGCGTCGACCAGTACCTGCAGGTTCTTCACGGTGCCGAACAAGTCGGTACGTGAGTCTCCCAGCCGGCCGGCGGTCGCCGACAACTCGCGCAGGGCGCTGCGGAAGGAGTCGCCCTTGCCGTCGAAGGTATCGGCGGCCTGGTTGACGAAGGCGCTCAGCGCACCGTTGAGCTTGCCCTGCTCGGGTGCCAGTTGCGCGCTGAGCTGGGTCAGCTCCTGCTTGACCTCGTCCCACTCCACCGGCACCGCGGTGCGGTTTTCGTCCAGCACCGCCCCGTCGGCCAGTTTCTCACCGCCGGTGTAGGCCGGAGCCAGCTGAATCACCCTCGCCGAGACGATGTTCGGCGCCATGAGCACCGCGCGCACGTCGGCCGGCAACGGGACGTCCCTGTTCACCGTCATGGTGATCTTGACGTTCTCCGGGCCCGGTTCGATGGACTCGATCCGGCCGACCGGTACGCCGACCACCCGGACGTCATCACCGGGATACAGGCCCACCGCCGAGGCGAAGTAACCCGTGATCCGGTAGCCGCGCTGCGCGGGCAGCACCAGGTATACGCCGGCGGCCAGTAGCGCGGCCAGCGCCCCGGTGAGCAGGATTCGTAACGTGGGACGCGTCATGGTGACTTCGGCTTGATGAAGGTGCGGTCGGTGATCATTCCGCGCAGGTAGTCGGCCAGGCTGTCCGGAAGCTTGCCCGGTTGGAAGTACAGGTCAAGTATCACCTCCGACATGGTGGGCGGCGGCATCCCGTAGAGGTTGATCTGGAAGCCGGGGCCCGAGGCGACCACCTCGCCGAGCGTGGTCGCATAGCCGGGCAGCCGGTCCAGGGCCCCGGCGATGCGGTCTTTGCGCTCGATCATGTTGTCGAGTACCAGGTTGAGCTTCTTCAGGGTCGGCCCGATCTGCGTCTGATTGTCGGCAACGAAGCCGGAAAGCTGTTGGGAGACATCTTCAATGCCGCCGATCAGCGCGCCCAGCGCCTGGCGGCGTTCGTCTAGCGCGGCGAACAATTGGTTGCCGTCGAGCACCAAGCGGTTGACCTGGGCGGCACGCTGGTTGAGCACACCGGTGACCGACTTGGCGTGGGTGAGCAACTGACCCAGCGCTTCATCGCGGCGGTTGATGCTGCGTGACAGCGCCGCCACCCCGTCCAGCGCCCCGCGCAGCTGCGGGGTCGCCTCGCGCATCGACTCCGTCAGCACCGCAAGCGCCTCTTCGAAACGCGGCTTGTCCAGGTCGCGGACGTTGCCGCCGAGGTCCTGCAGCGCGTTGTTGAGCGTGTAGGGCGCGCGAGTACGTTCCAACGGGATCTCGGTGACCGAGCCGGCCCCACCAGGAGTGATCGACAGGGCCTTCTCGCCCAGCACGGTATCGGTGCGGATCGCTGCCAGCGACTGGTCGCCGACCCGAACTTTGCGGTCGACGGTGAAACTCACCTTCGCGCTGGCCCCGGCCAACGCCACCTTGGTCACTTTGCCCACCCGGATACCCGACACCGTCACGTCGTTGCCGGACATGATGCCGCCGGCGTCAGCGAAGTAACCGTGATACGTCTTGCCCTGCGGCCAGAACGGCAAGCTGGTGTAGCCGAACGACACGAAAACCAGGCATGCGACCAGCGCGATGCCCAATGTTCCGGTGCGAACCGGGTTTACGCGGTCAACTCTTGACAGGAGAGCACCTCCCCTTGCTGGTATCGGTCTGGCCACCCATCGGCAGGATGATGTCGCTACCGGCAGGCCCGTTGAGCTTCATCGAGACCGTGCAGTAGTTGATGTTGAAGAACGAGCCGTAGGCGCCCAGCGCGTTGAGCCGCAGGTAGTTCTCTTCCAGCGGGTCGATCACCGCGTTGAGTTCGTCCTTGCGCTTGTCGAGCACCGTGGCCAGCGGCCGGGCGTTCTCGATCACGCCTTGCAGCGGCCGCCGGGTGCGGCGCAGCGTGTCGGTGAGATCGGTCTCGACGGTGGCCAGCGGACCGATTGCGCCGGCGATCGCGTCCTTGCCCTGAGCCAGTCCGGTGATGAGCTGCTGCAATCGGTCGACGGTGGCGTCGAACTGCTCGCTCTTCTCATCGACGGTCGCCAGCACCGTGTTGAGGTTGTTGATCACGTCGCCGATCAGCTGGTCACGGGAGGCCAGCGTGGTGGTGAACGAGCTGGTGCTGGCCAGCATCTGCGACAGTGCGCCGCCTTGACCTTGCAGCAGCTCGATGATCGCGTTGCTGATCTCGTTGATCTTGGTGCCGTCGAGTCCCTTGAGCACCGGGCGCATGCCGCCCAGCAGCGCGTCGAGATCCAGTGCCGGCTGGGTGTGTTCCCGGCTGATGGTGCCACCGGGCGGCAGCTTGCGCAGGTCGCCGGCGCCCGACGCGATCTCCAGGTAGCGGTCACCGACCAGGTTCTCGTACCGGATCAGCGCGCGGGTCGAGTCGTAGAGCTGGTAGCGCTTGTCCACGTCGAAGGTGACGTTGACGCTGTTGTTCGGCGTCAGCTCCACGCGTTTCACCGTGCCGACCGGGATGCCGGCGATCCGCACGTCCTCCCCGCCCTTGAGCCGGGAGGCGCTGGCGAAGTCGGCGTGGTAGGTGTGGTTGGAGGCGAACCGGAACTCGCCGAACACCACCACCAGGCCTGCCGACACCAGCAGCATCGCCGCGGTGAAGATGGCGACTTTGATCAGGGTGCTCCGGGTGTTCATCAGTATTCGTCCCGTTCCGCGAAGGCGCCGTTGAAGAGGAACTGCGCGGTGGACGGTGCGTCGAACTGCACCTCGGTGTTCGGCTGGAACGGGATGTAGGCGTTGTCGGTCACCAGGAACGGTGACCGGAACCAGGAACCGCCGTACTGCTTGCTCGGGATATCCGGCAGACCGCGACAGTTCGGCCCACCGCTTGCATTGGCCACCGGCAGACTCTCCGGATAGGTGTAGGCCGGTGCGCCCGGGATGAAGTTGGAGTGCACGTACAGCGCCGGCTTGGTACCGCCCAGCGACGGACCGAACTTCTCCAACGCCCCCTTGATCCCCTTGAAAAGGCAGCCGAACTCCGGCGAGTACTCGGCCAGCAAGCTGGACAATGCCCGGAACCGCTGGATACCGGCGATGAAGTCATCAGCGGCCGGCGCGAAGGTGTCGTAGCCGTTGTTGGCCAGGCCGGTTGTCGCCAGCAGCGCCTTGTTCAGGTTGTCGCGCTGGTCGACCAGGGTCTTACTGACGGTCGGGACGTTGTCGAAGGTCGCCGCCAGGTCGGGCGCGGCGTCGCCGTAGATGTTGCCGACGACCGCGGTCTTGGCGAAGCCCGTCTGCAGTTGCGGCAGTTTGGGATTGAACTTGTCCAGGTAGCCGTTGAGCCCGGACAATAACCCGCCCAGGTTGTCGCCGTTGCCCCGCAGCCCTTCGGCCAGCGCACTGATGGTCCCGTTGAGCTGCACCGGGTCGATCTTGTCGAGCACGTCGGTGAGCTTCTGGAACAGCGTGTTGACCTCGAGCTGCACGTCGGACGCCTGCACGTTGGCGCCGTTGCGCAACCCGCTTCCCGACGGCACCGGCGGCGGCACGAACTCCACCGACTTGGCGCCGAAGATGGTGTTGCTGGCGATGTGCACAGCGGCGTTCGACGGGATGTGGGACATCGCCGAGCTGTCCATGGCCAAGACGAGTTTGGCCTGTTCGCCTTGGTATTTGATCGCCTTGACCTTGCCGACCTGGATGCCGCGGTACTTGACCTTGGCGTCCTGCTCCATCACCAGCCCGGCGCGCGGCGAGGTGACGGTGACCTTGTCGGTGGAGGTGAAGACAGAGGTATAGGAAAGGTAGGTGAACGCGGTGGCGGCAAGCAGGATCGCACCGAGGATTGCCGCGGCAATCCGCACCTGGGTACGACTCGATCCCGTGTTCACCTGCATTCCCTTGCTATCCCGAGAGGTTGAAGTTACCGGACCCGCCGTAGACGGCAAGTGAAACGAACAAGGTGATGACCACCACCACCACCAGGGAGGTCCGCACCGCCTGACCCACCGCGATGCCCACGCCGACCGGCCCCCCGGCGGCGTTGAAGCCGTAGTTGGTGTGCACCAGCATCACCGCGATCGACATGATGATCGCCTGCAGAAAGGACCACAGCAAATCGGTCGGGATGAGGAAGGTGTCGAAGTAGTGGTCGTAGAGACCGGGCGACTGCGAGTTGATGAACACCGTGGTGGACCGGGCCGCAAAGAACGCCGCCAGCACCGACAGTGAGTACAGCGGGATGATCGCGATCAGGCCGGCCACCAGCCGGGTGGACACCAGATACGACACCGCATGCACCGCCATCGATTCGACGGCGTCGATCTCCTCGGCGACCCGCATGGCGCCGAGCTGCGCGGTGGTGCCGGCGCCGATGGTGGCGGCCAGTGCGATCCCGGCGACCACCGGCGCCACGATCCGCACGTTGAGGAACGCCGAGAGGAAGCCCGTCAGCGCCTCGATGCCGATGTTGCCCAGCGAGGAGAAGCCCTGCACCGCGATCACGCCGCCGGAGGCCAGGGTCAAGAAGGTGGCCACCCCGACGGTGCCGCCGATGATCGCCAGCGCTCCGGTGCCCATGGTGATCTCGGCGATCAGCCGGACCGTCTCCTTGCGGTACTTGGTCACCGCGTTGGGGACGTAGCGGATCGAGTCGCCGTAGAACAGCGCCTGCTCACCGAAATTGTCGACGGCCTTGGGCACCCAGCGGAACATCCGCTTGAACCGGAGCGTGGCGTCGTAGCTCATGGCTCGACTCCCGCTCGCTCGTTCCTCGCTCGCCGGAGCACTCGCGCGCTCATTTGACCAGCACCCGCACGCTGATCGCGGTCATGACGACGTTGATGACGAACAGACAGATGAAGGCGTAGACGACGGTCTCGTTGACCGCGTTGCCGACTCCTTGCGGACCGCCCTTGGCGGTCAGTCCGCGATAGCACCCGATCAGTCCGGCGGCCGTACCGAACAGCAGCGCCTTGATCTCGGCCATCACCAGCTCGCCCAGCCCGGTCAGCACGGTCAGCCCGTTGATGAACGCGCCCGGGTTCACGCCTTGCAGGAAGACGGAGAACACGTAGCCACCGACCAGGCCGATCGCACACACCAGGCCGTTGAGCAGCAGCGCGACGAACGTCGACGCCAGCGCGCGCGGCACCACCAGCCGCTGGATCGGGTCGATGCCGAGCACTCGCATGGCGTCGATCTCTTCGCGGATGGTGCGCGCCCCCAGGTCGGCACAGATGGCGGTGGCACCGGCACCGGCCACCACCAGCACGGTCACCACGGGCCCCAGCTGGGTGATGGTCCCGAACGCCGTCCCGGCGCCGGAGAGGTCGGCCGCACCGATCTCACGCAGCAGGATGTTGAGGGTGAACGCCACCAGCACGGTGAACGGGATGGCGACCAGCAGGGTCGGCACCAGCGAGACGCGGGCGATCATCCAGGTCTGGTCGAGGAACTCGCGGTACTGGAACGGCCGGCGGAACATACCCCGGAATGTCTCAATAGACATCTCGACGAATCCGCCCACGGCCCGGGCCGGAACCGTGAGCTGTTCGATCAAGGCTCGTCCTTCCGGTCGGGGCATCCGGGCTGCCGGTGGTCGCAAAACTGTATCCGGATACGGCGGGAGACCGGCGTCGTTCGCGCGATTACGACGCCGCCTCGCGTGAGCCGGATCATATTAACTAGAACAAGTTCGCAGTGTCAAAGGACACGTTTCTACTAGCTAGACTGCCTATTTGTCCTGGTCAGCGCGATTGTGATCCACGCCTCGCTGAAACGCGTTCTAATCGGCGTCCATGAGCTCCGAGGCGGAGAACGTCCGCCGCGGGTCCCGGCCGGAGAAGTAGTTCGCCAGCGTGTCCGACAGCACCGCCGGGTCCCAGGCCTGCCCGTCGGCGCTGAACTTCCGTTCCACCGTCGGCGCCGCCATCAGCGTGACCTCGGGTCCGTAGACCACGAAAACCTGGCCGTTGACCGACGCCGACGCCGGGGACGCCAGGAACCGGACCAGGGTCACCACGTGCTCGGGCGACAAAGGATCGACTTCGCCGGCGCCGACTTCCGGGGCTTCACCGAACACCTCGGCGGTCATCGCGGTACGGGCTCGCGGGCAGATCGCGTTGGCGGTGACGCCATAGCGGCTCAGCGCGCGGCTCGCCGACAACGTCAGGGCCGTGATCCCCGCCTTGGCCGCGCCGTAGTTGGCCTGCCCGACCGGACCCATCAGGCCGGCCTCCGAAGAGGTGTTGACGATGCGGCCATAAACAGTCCCGCCGGTCCCCTCAGCCTCCTTGGCCTTCTGCCGCCAGTAGGCGGCCGCGTTACGGGTCAGCAGGAAGTGTCCGCGCAGATGCACCGCGATCACGGCATCGAAGTCGTCGTCGGACATGTTGAACAGCATCCGGTCCCGGGTGATGCCGGCGTTGTTGACGACGATGCTCAGCCCGCCCAGGCCATCGGCGGTGGTCACCAGCTCATCGGCGGTGGAGCGTTGGCTGATGTCACCGGGCACCGCGACGCCCTTGCCGCCGGCGGCGGCGATCTGGTCGATCACGTCGGAGGAGTCCAGCGCCGGCGCGATGTCGTTGACGACCACCGTCGCCCCGGAGCGGGCCAGTCCGATCGCCTCGGCCCGGCCCAACCCGGCGGCCGCGCCGGTCACCACGGCGACCTTTCCGGACAGATCGGTCACGTTGTCGTTCGCAGTCATCTACGCCGCTCCTGGTTAAGCGCCGGCGCCCCGCGGACGCCGGCGGTTATGAATACCTCTAGTTGTCGTCGCTGGGAGGTTAGTCCTCGACCCGGCGCAGTGCGGCCCGCGGGCACTCGGCGATGGCCTGCATGGCGTGGGCCTCGCGGTCGGCCGGGATCGGTGCCATCTTGACGACGGCCTGCTCGTCATCGTTCAGATCGAAGAGGTCGGGGTCGATTCCGACGCAAATCGCGTTGCCCTCGCAACGATCCAGATCCACCTCAACTCGCATGACATCTCCTGACCGTCATTGTCCGCTACTGTCACCATAGGATCCAACAGCTCCCCCGCACACCGCGCTAGGGGGCCCCGGAGGACTTCGGCCCCTTGTTGAACCCCGAGACTAGAACGTGTTACAACGGGCTGTCGAACAGAATCCTATCGTGACACCGATCACCAGCGAAGGACGCACCCGATGCAGATCAGTTACACGCCCGCCCAAGAAGAGCTGCGTCGCGAACTGCGGTCCTACTTCACCACGCTGATGACCCCGGAGCGTCGTGAGGCACTGAGTTCGACCCAGGGCGAATACGGCACTGGCAACGTCTACCGCGACACCGTCGCCCAGATGGGTCACGACGGCTGGCTCACGCTGAGCTGGCCCAAAGAGTATGGCGGCCAGGCACGCTCGGCGATGGATCAGTTGATCTTCACCGACGAGGCCGCGATCGCCGGTGCCCCGGTGCCGTTCCTGACGATCAACAGCGTCGCCCCGACGATCATGGCGTTCGGCACCGAGGAGCAGAAGAAGTTCTTCCTGCCCAAGATCGCCGCCGGCGAGCTGCACTTCGCGATCGGGTACTCCGAGCCGGGCGCCGGCACCGACCTCGCCTCGCTGCGCACCACCGCGGTCCGCGACGGCGACGAGTACGTGATCAACGGCCAGAAGATGTGGACGTCGCTGATCGCCTACGCCGACTACGTGTGGCTGGCGGCCCGGACGAACCCGGAGGCCAAGAAGCATCGTGGGATCTCGATGCTGATCGTTCCCACCACCGCCGAGGGTTTCTCCTGGACGCCGGTGCACACCATGGCCGGCCCGGACACCAGCGCCACCTATTACCAGGACGTCCGGGTGCCGGTGACCAATCTGGTCGGCGAGGAGCATGCGGGCTGGAAGCTGGTGACCAACCAGCTCAACCACGAACGGGTCGCACTGGTGTCGGCGCAGCCGATCTTCGTTGCGCTCGACGAGGTCCGCGAGTGGGCACAGAACACCAAAGACGCGCACGGCAACCGGATCATCGACTCGCAGTGGGTACAGCTGAACCTGGCTCGGGTGCTCGCCAAGGCCGAGGTGCTCAAGCTCATCAACTGGGAGCTGGCGTCATCGTCCGACGCTGCTCCGTCACCGGCGGACGCCTCGGCGGCAAAGGTGTTCGGCACCGAGCTGGCCACCGAGGCCTACCGGTTGCTGATGGAGGTGCTCGGCACCGCCGCCACGCTGCGCCAGGACTCCCCCGGCGCGCTGCTGCGCGGCCGGGTGGAACGGATGCACCGGGCGTGCTTGATTCTGACGTTCGGCGGCGGCACCAACGAGGTGCAGCGCGACATCATCGGCATGGTGGCCCTGGGCTTGCCCCGCAACCGGTAAAGGACTCGTTATGGATTTCAACACAACCGAAGCAGCACAGGACCTTTCGGGTCTGGTCGGCACCATCGTGGATGCGGTCTGCACCCCGGAGCACCAGCGCGAGCTGGACGGGTTGGAGCAGCGCTTCGACACCGGGCTGTGGCGCAAGCTCGTCGACGCCGACGTGGTGTCCAGTGCCGCGAGCGAGTCACTCGGCGGCGGCGGGTTCGGCGTCCTGGAGCAGGCGGCGATCCTGACCGCGCTGGGCCGCCAACTGGCCGCGGTGCCCTACCTGGAGTCGGTGGTGCTGGGCGCGGAGACGTTGGCCAAATTCGGCTCTGCCGGGTTGCAGCAGGCCTGGGGAGCACCGGCCGTGGCCGGCGAGAAGATCCTCACCGCCGCACTCGACGGGGACATGGGCGAAGGCCCGGTGCGCGCCGCGACGACCGACGCAGGCTTCCGGCTCACCGGGACTCGCACCCAGGTCTCGTTCGCCCCGGTGGCCGACGCGTTCCTGGTGCCGGCCGAAACCGATTCCGGTACCGAAGTTTTCCTGGTGGCTGCCGCCGATCCCGGCGTGACGGTGACCCCGCTGGCGACCACCGGCCTGGGCAGCGTCGGACACCTCGAGCTGTCCGGGACGGAGCTGGAGGCGGGCCGGCGCGTCGGCGGGGTCGAGGTGCTCGACCACCTGCGCAACCTGGCGGCGCTGGGGCACAGCGCCTACCAGTTGGGGGTGCTGGAGCGTGGCCTGGCCCTGACCGCCGAATACGCCCGCGAGCGCGAACAGTTCGACAAGCCGATCGGCAGCTTCCAGGCCGTCTCCCAGCGGCTGGCCGACGGCTACATCGACGTCAAGGGCCTGCGGCTCACCCTGACCCAGGCCGCTTGGCGCGTCGGTGAAGGGCTGCCGGCGACCAGCGAGGTGGCAACGGCCGCGTTCTGGGCGGCCGAGGCCGGGCATCGAGTGGCGCACAGCATCGTTCACGTCCACGGCGGGGTCGGCATCGACATCGACCACCCGATCCACCGGTACTTCCTGGCCGCCAAGCAGACCGAGTTCGCGCTCGGCGGGGCCACCGGCCAGCTGCTGGCGATCGGCCGCGAGCTGGCCGAGACCCCGGTCTGAGCGGTCCGGCCTGAGCGGCCGGCTCCGGTGATCACAGCGGCCTTGCCGTCGAGCCGAAACGGTCCGGGCTCTCACGCTCCCTTGGCTGCTGAATACCGCTGGCTGGGGTCGAGGACGCAATGCGTCCGTCCGAACACCGTCACCATGCACTTGTTGCAGTGGCTACACCGGCTTGGCACCGACGGGTCATCCATCATGCGGCGAACCAAGTCGGGTTCGCGCAGCAGCGCGCGGGCCATCGCGACGAAGTCGAAACCCTCCCGCAGGCCGGTGACCAGATGATCGTGGTTGGTGATGCCGCCCAACAGGATCAGTTTGGTGTTCTTCATCAAAGGCACGAACTGGCGGGCCGATTCGAGCATGTAGAGATCTTCGTAGGGGTATTCGCCCAGCATCTTCCTGCCGAACGCCCGAACCCCGGCTTTCAGCGGCTGCGGCATCAACGCGGCGAACTCGTCAACCGGAACGTCACCGCGGAACAGATACATCTGCCGGGACACCGATGAGCCCTGGGTGAGTTCGATCGCGTCGAGATTCGCATCCTCGTCCAGCAATTGGGCGGTCCGCAGCGATTCGGCAAGCCAGATGCCGCCGGGGATGCCGTCGTCCATGCTGATCTTGGCGATCACCGCGATCTTCTCGCCGACGGTTTCCCGGACCCGACGGGCGATCTCTCGCACGAACCGACTGCGGTCGTCGATGCTGCCGCCGTAGGAGTCCTTGCGCCGGTTGAGCTTCGAACTCAGGAACGAGCTGGGCAGGTACAGGTGACCGAAATGCAGTTCGACCGCGTCGAAGCCGGATTCGACGGCGACGTCGGCCGCTTCCGCGAACTGGTCGACGACTCGGGCGATCTCAGCGGCGGTGATCTCGCGGCAGTATTGGAGGCTCGACGGGTTGAAGAACCGGCTCGGCGCCATCGGGGTTCTGCCGGTGATCTTCTTGGAGGCCACCACACCGGCGTGGCCCAACTGCGCGGAGACCGCCGCGCCACCTTCGTGCATGGTGTCGGTGAACTTCTTCAGGCCCGGTATCGCCTTGCGTCCCATCAGGATCTGCCCCGGGGCGCTGGCACCTTCCGGCGCGACACAGCAGTAGGCCAGCGTCGTCATGCCCACTCCGCCGTCGACGTAGCGGCGGTGGAACTCGATGAGTTCGTCGGTGACCAAGCCTTTCGGCGAGCGGCCTTCCGATGTGGCGGCTTTGATGATCCGATTCCGCAGCTGAACGGGTCCCAGAGCCGCCGGTGTGAACGGGTCGAGGGTCGGGTTGATCGCCATGGCCGCAAGTTTGGGGCGCGCGAAAACAGGCGGTCAATCGGCGATACCGGTCAGCGAGATGGGCTGCTAACGCAACGCCTGTGATGTCTGGGCGGCCGCTTCGGCGACCAGCGGCGCTACCCGTTCGATCGGCACCGAGTTCGCCGCACCCGCCAGGCAGATCGCCGCGACCGGCCCGTCGGCACCGTGGACGGCGACGGCCACACTGGGCAGTTCTGACCCGAAGAGCAACCGGGCGCGGGCGCCGCGGTCGATCGAGATGCCGTGCGCCAGCCGGATGTGAGCCAGTTCGATATGCAGGGCGGTCAGATCCCAGGGTGTGCCGCCGCCGGAACGCGGTAACAGCCCCCCGAATCGGGCGTCGACCTCCTCGGGCGGCAGCCACGCGAGCATCGCTCGCCCACCGGTGGTCAGGTAGGCCGGCTGCCGGGTGCCGACCTTCGACGGAAGGATCGCCGCAAAATGACCGCCGATCTTGTCCAGATAGACCTCGTCGGAGCCCTCCAGCGCCGCCAGGTGCACCACCAGTCCGGTACGCAGATGGAGTTGATGCAGATGCTCCGCGGCCGCCTTGCGGATCTCGCCGTGCAGCCCATCTTGGCCACCAAGGCCCAACGCCCGCGGGCCCAAACGGTAGTGGGCGTCGCGGTATTGGAGCCACTGCAGCCCGACCAGCTGCCGCAGGATGCGGTGGGTTGTCGACCTCGGCAATCCGGTGCGGGCAGCGACCTGATCCAGGTTCAGCCGGGCCGTCGGTCGCTGCTCGAACGCGTCGAGAATCGCCGTCACCCGCTGCACCATCGAGGGCGGAGCCAGTTCTTGACCCTCAGCGCCGACGGGCCTGGACATTCCTCGAACCTAGCAGTGCAGCGCCTCACCGGGCGTCACCTTGAAACCGGCAAGGCCCGACAGCGGCATGGTGGCGTCATACGTGCGCTGATAGCCGGTGTCGCTGATCTTCCAGCCGTCGGCGGTGCGGCGGTACCGATCGTGGTAGAAGGCGGCGCCGATCAGCATCAGGTCATAGTCGGGCATGATCACCCGGTCCTGCAGGTACCAGATGCCCGATGCGGTGTCCGGCCCGGTCAGCGTGATCTCCGGGTGGCTGACCCGGTGCTCGCTGATGACATTGGCCGGCAGCGAGGACCGCATGAAGTCCACCAGCGAGTCGCGGTCGGTGAACTTATGCTCGGTGCCCATCGACTTGCCGTAGTCGGCGGTGACATCCTCGGCCAGCGTGGCAGCGAAGTCATCCCAGTGCTTGGTGTCCAACGCCCGCAGGTAGCGGTATTTGACCTGCTTGATTGCCTCGATGTTTTCCAGTTCGCTCACGCCGACCATTGGAGCATGCCGGACCATGGTGGCGGCGGGATATCCCAACCACCGAGATGGCCCGCCCGCGAAACCACCGCACAGGCGACGATGTTGGCCATTGGCCGGCCTGAACGGAGGAACCCGATGAGGTTGGGTGGCAAGGTCGCCATCGTCACCGGCGGTGCAGGCGGCATAGGCCGGGGGATCACCCGCGCGTTCGTCAAGGAGGGCGCCCGGGTGCTGGTGGTCGATATCAATGACGAGGCCGGGCATGCGCTGGAATCCGAACTCGGCTCGGCGATAGCCTATTTCAGCGCCGACATCGCCCAGCAGGCCAGCGCCGAGGCCATCCGTGACGCCGCACTGGACCGGTTCGGCTCGTTGAGCGTGCTGGTGAACAACGCGCATGCCTCACGGCAGGCACCGCTGTTGGCGAGCACCCAGGAGATGTTCGACCTGTCGTTCTCCACCGGCTTCTACCCCACCTTGTGGCTGATGCAGGCCTGTCATGAGCAGCTGAAGACCGCCGCCGGCTCGGTGATCAACTTCGCATCGGGTGCCGGCATCGAGGGCCAACCCAATCAGGCGTCCTACGCCGCAGCCAAGGAGGCGATCCGGGCGATCAGCCGGGTGGCGGCCAATGAGTGGGCGGGCGACGGCATCAACGTCAACGTCATCTCCCCGCTGGCACTCACCGAAGGGGTGCAGGCCTACCTTGCGGCCAACCCCGGTATTGAGGACCGGCTGCTGGCCGGCACCCCGATGCACCGGTTCGGCGACCCGGAGGCCGACATCGGCCGCGTCGCTGTGTTCCTGGCCAGCGACGACGCCCGCTACATGACCGGACAGACCCTGATGGTCGACGGCGGCACCATCAAGCTGCGCTGAGCGCCTACCCTAATCTGGCCCCATGTCGACACCGGTGTTACCCGACGCTACCGCCAACGTCACCGGCCTGCTGGCGCCGCTGGCCGAGGTCGATGACCGCGGCGTGCATTTCGAGGACTCGTTTACCAGCTGGCGCGACCACATCGCCGCAGGGGCCCGGTTGGGCGCGGCGCTTCGGGCACGGCTCGACCCGTCCCAGCCCCCGCACGTCGGTGTGCTGCTGGGCAATACCCCGTTCTTCTCCACAGTGCTGGTGGCGGCGGCGCTGACCGGGCTGGTCCCGGTGGGGTTGAACCCCACCCGTCGGGGGGCGGCTCTGGAGCGCGATGTGGCCCACGCCGACTGCCAATTCGTCCTGACCGACAACAGCACCGGCGCCGTCGTTCCGGGTGCGATTGATGTCGAGTCGTCCTCGTGGGCTTCGGAATTGGCATCCTACGACGGCGCACCGGTGGCGTTCCGCGACGCCGATCCCGACGACCTGTTCATGCTGATCTTCACCTCGGGCACCAGTGGCGACCCGAAAGCGGTGCGCTGCACGCAGTGGAAGGCGGCCTTCCCCGGGGTGATGCTCTCGCAGCGGTTCGGGCTGGGCCCCTCCGATGTCTGCTACCTGTCGATGCCCCTGTTCCACTCCAACGCGGTGATGGCGGGTTGGTCGGTGGCGGTGGCCGCGGGTGCGTCGATCGCGTTACGGCGCAAGTTCTCCGCATCCGGGTTCATTCCCGATGTGCGCCGCTTCGGCGCCACCTACGCCAATTACGTCGGCAAGCCGCTGTCGTATGTACTGGCCACGCCGCCACAGGCCGATGACGCCGACAACCCGCTTCGGCTGCTCTACGGCAACGAGGGCGCGCCGCGGGACCTGGAACGGTTCGCGGACCGGTTCGGCTGTACTGTCATCGACGCGTTCGGTTCCACCGAGGGCGGGGTGGCGATCGGTCGCACGCCGGACACCCCGCCCGGAGCGCTGGGGCCACTGATCGACGGGAATGCGATCGTCGACGTCGAGACCGGCCAGGAGTGCCCGCCCGGCGTGGTGGGCGAGCTGGTGAATCTGAGCGGGCGCGGACAGTTCCGGGGCTACTACCGCGACCCCGACGCCGAGGCTGCACGGATGGCCGGCGGGATCTACCACTCGGGTGATCTGGCCTACCGCGACGAAGCCGGCTACGCATATTTCGCCGGCCGCCTCGGGGATTGGATGCGGGTGGACGGCGAGAATCTCGGCACCGCGCCAATCGAGCGGATCCTACTGCGGCACAACGCGGTCGCTCAGGTGGCGGTGTATCCGATCCCGGATCCGGCGGTGGGCGATCAGGTGATGGCCGCACTGGTGCTGGCCGACGGGACGTCGTTCGATCTTGCGGAGTTTCGGGCATTCCTGTCCGAGCAGCCCGATCTGGGCCCCAAGCAGTGGCCGTCGTACGTCCGGGTAGCCGACGAGCTGCCGCGCACCGAGACGTTCAAGGTTCTCAAGCGGGTGCTCTCCGCTGAGGGAGTGGACTGCGCCGACCCGGTGTACCGGATCCTCTAGAAGGGCGGATCGTCGGGCAGCGGCGGTGACGGTGGCGGCGGCTGCCAATCCGGCGGCAGCTCTTCGGGTTCGTGGGGGTCGTTGATCCAGCCGCAGAAGGGACTCGCGCTCTTCGTACCTTTAAGCAAAAACAGCGTGTCACGCATCCGGTTTCGCCACTTGCGGTCCTCGATCTCGCGTCGCCGAGCCGCGTAGCGCTCATTGGCGGCACGCCGGGCGCGGTTATGACGGCGGACCCGCGCCACCTGGGCGGCACGTTGACGAGCGCGACTGCGGCATCGCTGCGGCAGCGGACGCTGGACAGTGAGGCTCAGCGCGTCGGCAAGTTCGGGAATGACA
>NZ_LZJK01000155.1 GCF_001667945.1 Mycolicibacter sinensis
TCAGCGACACGCCCGATACCAAGTCCAGCACCGTCTGCCCCGACCCCCGAAACCCCACCACCCCAGGGGACTCACCCGCCCGACCAGGTCAGCCTGCACTTCAATCAGGGCATCGACAAGGTGCCCCACGAACCGACGGAGCGAGAGCTGGCCCGGGCTCGGCGCGGCTACCTGTTTCCTGATTTCGACGAGCGGCCCTCCGAGGACTTAGAAATCCAACTCGGCGACGACAAAACAGCCGCGTTCTGGTCGGCTACCTGGCGCGACTCCGACGGTCACCAGCTCGAAGACGACCTCCCACGCATTATCGAAGAGATCCTGTTTCGACTGGACCGCAAGGTCGCCGCTCGCGAAGCCGAAGAACGTCGACAGATCGAAGCCGAACGTCAACTCGTTCTGCGAAGGCAAGCGTGGGACGAAGCCCGGGCGGCCGCAGTCATCGCTTTCGGAGACAAGTTCCTCCGCGACGCCATGCTCCGGGAGGCCCGCGACTGGCGGAAAGCCGAAGAACTGCGCGACTACGCCACCGCGGTCAGCGAGCGGGCTGCTCGCCTGGACGAACCCGACCGCACGCGACTCCTGGACTGGGCCAACGAGATTCGTGAACACGCCGCCAAACTGGACCCGATCACGTCCACCCGCGGCCGGCCAACCCCGCCATCACCTGGCATGAACGACCTGCAACCATTCATGGGCAAACACGGCATCTGGCGGCCCTGATCACCACCATCGTCGACTCCGAACCGGCACATGGATCACCGGAATCTCCGAGGGTTTGAGCGGACGTTCCACGACCGGGCGAACCGTTGCCGGAGTAATGCGGCCCTCGACATGCTCCTGCTCAATGATTTCCGCGACGTACGAATGTTCCTGCCCTTTGAGCTGATCGATCATGCGCGCAAGCAACTCGTCCAATCGTCTTACCTCGGCTTCGGCGGCATCGACGCGCTCCTGCAATGTGACGGCTCGGTGACCGCACCAGGCGCGCAGCAATTCATGCAGCGGACGACCATATCGCAGGTAGCTGTCGTACTCCTGCTCCGGCGAGGTGGAGTAACTGTAGCGGTCACGGGCAGTGGCTGACCTGCCGCGTTTGCAGAGTTCTCGATACTTCTTCTCGTCGTTGATCACCCAATCGAGGATCGGCATCGGGTTGGCGTGGGCGATCGCCGCGGCCAGCCGCATCGTGCCCTCCGGCGACACGAACACAGCACCACCGTCCTCAAAGTAATCGAGTTGATCAAGGACCTCATCGACCGTGACGCCGATCAGCGCTGCCAGAGCTGCACGATCCTTGACGATGGCGGTCCATCGCGAATAACGCCAGTCAAGTTCGCCGATCGAGTCCCGGACAAGCTCTAGGAACACGTGCTCGACCGCCCCGTCTTCGGTGCTATCCAGTGGCTCCTCGTCGAGGAAACGCTGCCAGTGCGCCATGTGCTCGTCGTAGCTCTCAACCTTTGACCAGGGGCCGTGCAGACGCCCGGCAGGTACGTTTTCGACGGTGCCGGCCTTCTCGCCATCGAGGAACTCAACCTCGTAGCGGGGCGTCTTCTTGCGCTGATCAACCGCAACAACCCGGACCCGCTCCGACGGGGCGAACTCACTTAGGCGGTAGATCTGCTCAGTGCCGGGCTCGATCAAAGAGGTGCTCACGCATCAACTTTGTCCCAGGAACGACCCCGCCGCTGGTCAATGTGACTCTGGGGTTGAGTCTCGGTGGTGGACGGTCAGATGGCTTGCCGTCTGACTGATCCGTCTTCGCGGTGGCCATTGACCGGTTCAGCGATCTGGACCGCGGGGGCACTCGAGGCGGTGAGCTCCCGCCGAAACCGCACTATCCGCCGGGCCCACGGCTCGACAACATCGTCCAGCTCGTCGTATGGGTCAGCTTGCGAGCAAGCCATCGGACGCTGACCCCCGAGATGCACGACAAGGCGATCGCAGAGCTTCCGTTCGGCGTCTGGCGACTTCTGACCGCTGGCCTCAGACCCCGGGCGGTTCAGACCGCCCAGCATGGCCGCGTCCTAGTCTGGCGTAGTGAACATGATGGAGCCTGCGCGGAAGCATCTGCGAGTGGGCCATCGCTCCGAAAGAGGCGCAATCAACGCCGTCCGCACGCTCCTGGAGCGCCACGATCAAGTCGTCGACGAAGTCGACGGTAGAAGCGACTACGGACGCGACCTCAACGTCGATGTGACTCGTGGGTCCGAGATCACCGGCGGGATCATTGGTGTGCAAGTCAAAGGGGGCAAGTCCTTCTACCGGAACGGCCGGTGGATCATCCCTGCGACGCCCACGGACTGGCACTACTGGCGCTCATCGACCGTCCCCATCATCGGCATGGTGCATGATCCCGCCACGGCAGCGATCAGGTGGATCAACCTCTCGCAGCTTGCACGCAGCGAGGTGCAGATCGATGACGGCGGCTACGGTGCTACGCCGCAGTCCGACGAGGTGACAGAAGTAGTCGTTAGCAACGTGCTCGACGACACGACGTTTGACGCGTTTTTGGGTGAAGTGTCGAGACCTACCTCGCTGCAACCCCAGAATCGGCCTATCTGCTTCTGGTCGAATCCGACGACGAGGCTCGTCGACGTGGGATCTTCAACTGCTGGACGCTGGGACGTCGCGACCCGCGGCCCCTGATCCTCCTACGGCGACTCCTCCCGTCTATGGCGGGACGGAGCCTGCTCGACGGCATCACTGTCCTGGCGCACGTCACCCCGCACCCCGACATCTTCTGGACGAGGCAGAACTGGATCACCCCACTCATCGAGGATGAGGTACTCGCGACCCTTCGTTGATCTTCGGAAGAACTGGCAACGCTGGTTCACGCGGTGGAGACTTTGGATGAGGGCGGTGTGGACTGGCAGCGAGGGGGAATCGGCCAAAGCCTTTGGTCGATCATGGTGGTCGACCCGGACCTGTGCCAGAAGCTGCCGGGAGCCATCCGGATCTGCGTGGAGGCCGGTCACTTGCAATCCGCGCTCCGCCTAGTCATCTGCTACCAGTACCTAGTCGAAGATCCGGTGTCCACCATCGACGCGATCATGAAGAAGTATCCATCGCTCGCCGCCGACGAGATGGCCGGATGGATAGTGGAACATCTGCATGAGTGGGGCAGGATCGATGTCTACTAGACGGCACGGGTCGCCTCTCGGTAAGGACGGGCCACTAGCCGGATCTTCTCGGTTTCACTTCAAGTGCATGCAACTTTGCTTCGTCAATGCTGTAGGCGTTCCGCATAACGCCATGCATTGCATTCCTCAGCTTTAAAAGGAAAGCATTGGTCGCTGCGGGATTAGCCTGAGTCCAATGCTTCCACGGGTTGTATTGCTTTGTCGTAGCAGAGATGAGCTGCTGAAATTGTTCGCCCTTGTAGAACTTCTTGAATACCTCTCGGGGCTTCTTAGCGCCCACGTAGGCTTCCACTCGTTCTTTTATGTCAACGGCATTGCCTGTAATTTCGAACTCATTGATCACGTCGCGCGCTTCATTGGTGAAAACGACACGCGTGAACTGTCGTTCATTCCTCCAAAAAGGATCATCGGCAGCAAGGTTGTAAAGATGCTGGAAAATCAGCTGATCCGGAGGCAAGTCGCCGGGCAGCAACACCACGGTTTTCCAAGACGTCGGGGGTTGGTCCCCGTCAAGACATACGATGCTGTTCTGCGAGAATTCCGGTATCTTCTTCTTGATCAACTGGAGGTAGTTAGAACAGCCTAAGGTAATCTCTGGTAGCGGAACTGTAAATTTCTTGATCGGCTGCCTGTAAACGAGAGCTTCGAAGAAGTCTGCGGCCTCCCTGTCTTCGAAGTAAACACGCAGGCTGGGCAGCGACAATCCCCGTTCGACCTTGATAGTTTTCGTGGCGATATCGGCGCTGATCTGCACCCACGACCAGTCTTCCATAACCTGGACGTCGCCGTACGTGTCACTAAGGTAGATTGTCTTAAATTTCCGCCTGAATTTCTGACTGTGCTCGTGGGCGTGTTCAATCAAAACCGGAGAATGTGAAGTCATAATGACCTGGAGGTCGAGTTCAGCGCATTCGCGTGCGAGAACCTTCCACAGGTTGATCTGCGCCGTCGGAAATAGACCGGCATCAGCCTCGTCGATCAACAGCAAGCCGCCCTTATAGTCGGGGTACTCTCCCTTCAACTTACGAAAAGACATCAACGCTAACGCGATTTGACCCGCATTGTCTTCGCCAGCCGAGACGGATTCGTGATCGTAGTCGGTGCCATGCGCCACTGCCGAGCTGATGGTTCCGTCTGTTCCAGTGGCATGGGCAGAATTTTTATTGAGAATCTCGTTGGTGAGTTTGAGAAAATCTTGCTTGTGCAGATTGAGATAATCGAAACTGTCCACGTTATACTCGCGGGCCGCGATGGGAAACAATCGCTTCAGGCTCAAGAATATGACGGGATGCGTGAAGTTCCTGCTGGTGTTACCTTTCCCCGATACGGTGCTGTTGTTCCGGACCACTGGGCGCGGCTTGTTCTGCCTCCGCATGAGTTCCAGCTTGGCCGTAGCTGCTTTATTGGTGTAACCGTCATGCAGTTCGATGTTGACGGTCATGGATCCTGGCACGTCGAACGTCTCAGACATTCGGAAGTGTTCGCTGTATTGTGACTTGAACGCACCCCCCGCTATTTGCTGGAATGAAAGCGAAGTATCTGAGACGTAGTCCTTCTCAAAGCTAAAGATTTGCGCAGCGATTCCAAGGATGGAGGATTTTGATGTGCCGTTCTTGCCGCATACGACGGTGATATGATCTCCAAGTTCGACGTCGACGCCGCGGAGTGCCCGAAAACGCTCGATCAACAATTTCTTGAGTTGCGTCTTGGACATCAGCTACCCCCGAGCGGGGTCTGACACCACAGGTTGCGGCTCACGTCGATGTACACCTTCCGTCAGCGAACAAACAGGTATCCATGGCCGATACTCGCCCACTCGTTGGGGTGAGCGACTGAGCGGCCATGTTGGAGCCGAGCATAGGCAGAGGTGACCCTCGGACGCGGCTAACAGCACCGTTCATTGTGGAGCGAAATTTGACCAGCGTTCTCCCTCCTGCAAAGGACGCCGTCTCGAAAGATTGGACGCAAGCTTTCGAGGGATCTCGCCGGCGTTCCGTCGGCCGTAGCCAACGGGACCGCGATGGCATTGCTGGTTGCGCTCGGCGGATGACGGGATAACCCCGCCAGGATCATGGGGAACACCATCCACCCGAGACCAGCCGGCCGCAATGGTTGACAGCTGAAGCGTCGGCAGGCTAGCCGGTACGGATTCAAGACATCGTCAAGGGCATCGCTCGCCCGCGGATCGCCGACAATCCGGAGAATACGCTGGCTACACTCGTTGTCCATGCACTGGATCTTGGGGCATGCGCGGCGGGAGCAGTATGTCGGCTGAGTCGGCGCCGCAGGTCGCCAAACTCGGACACGTCCGCCCGGTCGAACTGTCGTGGGCCGACCTAGTCCTGGACGACGAGAATCCACGACTGGAAGAGGGCGGCGAGACCACGCGGGAATCGGTCAACGCCCTGATCGAACTTGATGCCACAAAGCAGATCAACATGGCGCGTGACATCGCCGAGTCCGGAACCCTCAGTCCGTTCGAGCTTCCCGGGGTGATCCTCGAAGACGGCCTCTACATCGTGGTGGAGGGTAACCGTCGGGTAGCGGCGCTGAAGATGCTCAGATCCCCAGACCTCATTGACGATCAGCGGATCCGCCGGCGCGTCGAGGCCATCATTTCCGCAAACGGGGCCGGGCCTGATGAAGTTGCTTGCTCGCTCTTCGAGAACCGCGAATCGGCAAGGCGGTGGATCGAACTGCGGCATACCGGGGAGAACGAGGGCCGCGGCCTGAGCCCCTGGACGACCGATATGTCCGAGCGCTTCAACCCCACGCCAGGATCCCAAACGGGACTCGCAATGCAGCTCCGCGATCTTATGGTGAATGCGTACCCCAGCGATACCCAACTGCTCGGGCACCTCACGACGATCTTTCGCGGAGGGTACAACACAGCAGGAGCGCGGGTGCGGCGCCGTGTGACGACCCTCGGACGCCTCATTCTGCCCAAGCAAATGCAAGAAGCATTCGGTTACACGATCGAGCGCGCTAGTGGTGCAATCCGCGTGGTCGGGCCGGAGCAGGCGGTGCACGCAGCCTTCCGAAGAATTATCTTCGATGTTTCCGAGGGCATGACTGCTCGCGACATCAACAATCAGGAGCTCGTCAGTAACTACATAGCCAGCATCGCGCACCTGAAAGTGCCTGGCGGCTCGGCCACTTCACCGAATTCCTCCAGCCCGACGCCGCCAGCCACTGGTCAACAAACACCGGGAGCAAGCACTCCACCTGCGACAGGTGGTGGGGGTTCACAGCCAATGCCACCGCCATCGCCTCCGCCAGCCCCAACGGGGCGTCGTCAGCGACCAAGATCCGAACAACGCATCTTCCAGGGCTTGCGCCTAACAAAGTTTCAACTCCGTACTTCCGACACCCTCATTCAGGCGCAGCGCTTAGGCATCGATGAAACGACGCTAGTCGCTGGCGTCATGGTGCGAGTTATCGTCGAACTCTGTGTCACCGAGGCAATCGATAAGCTCAGCCTGACGGTGCCTGGCCGCCCGACGCTACGGAACAAGTTGAAGGCTGTTCTGAAGCACCTTGACCCACAGATCGAACACTCACAGAATCGCGGGCCTCGGCTCGCTGCCGCCTGGATGGATAGCCAGAAGGACAACGCCACCAACGGACTGGGCGTCGACATGATGAACGCCTACGTGCACAGCTTCACCCAGAGAGGAGGACCGGCGGATGTTCGGGCGCTGAGTCAGCACTACCGGCCGCTCTTGGAGGACCTGGACTCAGCGCTGTGAGAGCGGTGGCCACCTCGGCGTTAACGCGATATCATAGGCACGTGGATAGTCGCCGGATATGTTGCCTAGCAATGTCATTGCCTTTATGAGGTACATCAGTCCGCTCCGGTATCCCGGCGGCAAAGCTCGCATCGCCCCGTTCGCCGCCGAACTGCTCGCATCGCAGAATCCACGTCCACGCCGCTACGCAGAACCGTTCGCCGGCGGGGCAGGAAGTGCACTAACACTCCTTGTCGGTGAGCATGTCGATGTCATTCACATCAACGACCTCAACCCTGGAATAGCGGCGTTTTGGCGATGCGTGTTCAACCAAACCAAACGGCTGATCAAACGCATCGAGGACACCGATGTGAGTCTAGAAACCTGGTATCTCGCCCGTGAGATCTATGACCACCCAAAGCGCCACGGTGATCTGGAACTGGGATTTGCGACATTCTTTCTCAACCGGTGCAATCGATCTGGCATATTGAACGCTCGACCCATCGGTGGTCTAGAACAGACGGGTCAGTGGAAGATCGACGCTCGCTTCAACCGGGAGAATCTCACCCAGAGAATCGCCTACATCGGGTCATACCGGCGCCGTGTCGAACTGACCGAACTTGACGCCCGAGACTTCCTTGCCGGATTGTCCCCGCATCGACGCGACATGCTCGTCTACGTTGACCCTCCGTACCTCGGCCAAGGGGACGACCTCTACCTCGACCGACTCAGTGCCGAGGATCATCACGACCTCGCAACCAAGCTGCGGCACTCCAAGTTGAAGTGGTTCCTGACCTACGATGCCGATGACCGTGTGACCGACGAACTCTACGTCAAGTTCAGATGCGCAGAGTTCGACATCAAACACACAGCCCAGGTGAACCACATGGGCACCGAATTCGTCGTCTTCGCAGACACCATCGCGGTCCCCGACGACTTGCAGATCCTGACCACCGCCAAAGGTCGATGGATTGTTGCTTAAAGCAACGGGCCGCGCCCGACTCCAAAGCCGACGAGCTGAGAGCACTACCATGTTCAGCTGACAAGTCCGATGGCAGGTGAAGTCACTCGACGGCCGAATCTCTCACTGGCTGCTCTCTTCCACGGATCAAGCTATCTCTAATAGTGGCTATGATGTCACGAATTATCGCCTGCAAGCTTTACAAGCCCGCCGTAGCCCAAATCTCTCACAGCTAATTCAACCTGGCTAGCCGGTACTCCTCCGTAGAACGGAGCTTCTATCTCATTGCCCTTAAACGTAGTTAGCTGTGACACAAGACCTAGGATATAGCCATCATGGGAAACGACTGGCCCCCCGCTATTACCAGGCCGTGCGATTGCAGAAAATAGAAAGAAAGGATTTGCCCGGCGATCGAGAATATTTGGATTCACCACCTCGCCGCGCTGAACGACCAGCGGAACAGCCTCACTATCTGCCATAGGTATCGGTGGATATCCGAAGATGTACATCTCGTCAGACCACTCCGCATCGCGAAACTCCAAGTCGGACAGTGTCTCAAGGCGATCGGGTTCAGATTTGCCTGCCAGTAGTAGATCTGCATTCAAACTTATCCGTTCTGCCGTATGCGCTACCTCGATCACTCCCACATCTATCGTGGGGTGCGACTTCGCGCCAACCACACGCAGCGGTGAGCGGTTGGCCCACGAAATGCGACCGGGCGGAATCACTTTGGGGCGCGGAAGCTCGGGGTCTATGTCCATGCCCTCGATGACATGGGCATTGGTGATGATGTGGGTTCCGTCAACGACCAAACCGCTCCCGATATCCGGTTCGCCAGTAGCGCGACTGACACCCGGAATTGGAATAGTGAGCCCGCCAAAGCTGGGCACAATCAGTTCCGCGCCAAATAAGCGCGCCATCCAAAGGTCACCACCCATTGGTGCGCGGCCATAATTCCAAGTTAAATAGGCGTGACCCACCGGTCCCGCTGCAGCCTCAACCAACCCCCAGTCGTAAAGAATGCCGCGCCGCTCCATATCCTCGACGATGTGGGCGACCTCCTTGATATGCGAGCGGATATTCGTGATACCCCTCGCCTCGAGGTACAAGACAAGATCCATAAGCGTGCGATGTGGTTTCGCGGCGATACTTTCAAACTTTGTTCCGGTGAGAATGTTTATCGCAAACTCAGTCGGCTTGCCGGCGGTGAAAAGTTGCGTAGCCGAAAGCGCAACCATCATCCGCCACTCAAGGCTCATCGGTTCGCCCGTCAAGAACAGATTCTCGCCACCTGCCATCTGCCGTCCCCTCACAGGCCGTACCCGAATACCGCCAACCCTAGATCGGTGCGCGAATTGCGTGGTGATTGCCTCGGCCGCGTGTCCCGACTCACCGGTCTCTTTAGTCGGCCTCCCGCGATAGCACCCAAACGAACGGTCGTCGCATGGCGTGGGTCGGCGCCGACCTCCCCGCATACTGGTCGGTAAGGAATGAACAGGGCCTGGCATCATCACGTCGGCACCTGGCCGAACCATCCGAGGTCACCACACCAGGTACCAGAGAATCGCTTCGCCAGCCGTGAGACCCTGGTCAACGGCCCAGCTGAAAGATCCCAACCCGTGTCGCAGATGGCCAACTCCCCCCTCGGACACCATTGTGATGAGTCGCGTCATCGGTGACACCTGAGTCGCGTCATCGGTTACAGATTGCCCCGGCTTTTGCCGGGGTTTTTCTGTTTGTTGGGCCAGTAGTTGTGGTCGGGGTCGATGTGGTGGCTGGCGAGTTGGTGGTGGCCGGTTTTGCTGATGACGGTGACGGTGGTGGCGGCGATCAGGATGAGCACGGGGGTGCCGGCGTGGGCGCGTCCGATGCCGAGGTGGTGTAGGCGGCTGGCGTGGCGCAGGGTGAGTTTGCCGAATTGGTCGACGGTGTCGGTGCGTAGCCGGATGGCGGCTTGGGGTTGTGCGGTGGGGGTGGCTTTGGGTCGGGCGAGGTAGGCCTGTTGTGGGGTGATGTGGCCGGGATGGGCGCGGTGGGCGCGTTGGGTGTTGTAGACGGTGCGGAAGTCATCGAGGAGGTCTTGGAGCTCGGCGACGGTTTTTGGGTGGGGTCGTGCGCTTAGCCAGCGTTTGAGGGTTTGGTGGAAGCGTTCGATTTTGCCTTGGGTTTGGGGGTGGCCGGGGTGGCCGTTTTTCTGAGTGATGCCCAGGGCGGCTAGTAGGCGTTCGAAGTCGTTGTGTCCGCCGGTGAATCGTGAGGTGTAGACCGAGCCGTTGTCGGTCAATGTGGTGGCCGGTAGCCCGAATTCGTCGGTGGTGGTGGTGAAGGTGGCGACGACGTCGGGTCCGCTGACTCGGTGGTGGGCGGTGCACGACAGTAGGTAGCGGGAGTGGTCGTCGAGCCAGTTGAGGATTTCGGTGTCGGTGCCGTCGGCCAGGGTCCAATGGGTGAAGTCGGATTGCCAGCATTCGCCTGCGCTGTTCGGCGGCGAAGCGGTGATAGGAGCTGCGGGGGCGTTTGCGTGGTTGTGGGGTGATCAGGCCGTGGTGATGCAGGATGCGCCGGATTGTGGAGGTAGAAGGGATCGGTAGCCCTTGCCGGGCGAGGTGGGCCTGCAGGGTCACCGGACCAGCGTCAAGACCTTCGGCGACTAGGCGTTCACGCAAGTGCACGATGGCGGCGATGACCTCATCGGAAATCCTGCGGGGGTTGCTGGCGGGGCGTCGGGAGCGCGGTTCGAGCGCGTCGAGGCCGCCGGTGCGGTAGCGGGCCAACAGGCGGTAGATGTGTTGACGGGAGACGTTGTAGGCCTCGGCTGCGGCGGACACCGACAGGTTCCCGCTGACGACTTCCAGGACGACCACACGGGCTTTGGACATGAACCACGACTGTCACCTATGACGCGACTCATCAACCACCCCCGCAGGTGTCACCTATGTCGCGACTCATCTGTCACCTATGTCGTGAACTCACACACCCCCCTCGGACACCGTGTGACTACAGCCGTCGAGTCGTAGGCTCGATGGGGAGATGACTCGACCAGGCGGCTCGAACCAGACGTCGGCGCCTCGCACCTTCCGCGATCGCCACGACGCCGGCCGGGTTCTGGCCGAGCGGCTGGCCGATTATCGCGGCACCGAGTCTCTGTTGGTGCTGGGTCTGGCCCGCGGCGGGGTGCCGGTCGCCTGGGAGGTGGCCGCCGCCCTGCAGGCGCCGCTGGATGTGTTCCTGGTGCGCAAGCTGGGCGTTCCGCAGTGGCCGGAACTGGCGATGGGCGCGTTGGCCAGCGGCGGGCTGGTGGTGGTCAACGATCAGGTGGTCGCCGACCTCGGTATCAGCAGCGAAGTGCTGCAGTCGGCGGTCGACCGCGAGTCGGCCGAACTGCGGCGGCGGGAAATCGCCTACCGCGGTGACCGGCCGGCCGCCGATCCGCGCGGCCGGGTCGTCATCCTGGTCGACGACGGCATCGCGACCGGCGCGAGCGTGCTGGCGGCGGTGCGGGCGGTGCAGTCAGCCGAACCGGCGAGGACCGTGGTCGCGGTACCGGTCAGCCCACTCTCGGCCTGCCGCAAGATCGCCCAGGAGGCCGACGACGTCGTGTGCGCGACGATCCCCGCCGCATTCGACGCCGTCGGTCAGACCTACGTCGACTTTCGTCAGGTCAGCGATGACGAGGTCCGCGACCTGCTGGCCACGCCGACCACCATTGCCGGTTAGTCGGCCGGATGCGTCACGGGGTCGTCGGTGTTGTCCTCGACCGCCACGCCGTCGTAGTCCTCGAGGGCGTCGGAGTCAACGGTTTCCGCCACCTCGGGCGTACCGTCTTCGGCGTCGTCGTCGGCGTCGGCGTCGGTGAAGGCCTCCGGGTCCGCCGGGGCCTCAGCCGCGTCCGAGACCGCCTCGGGCGCGGCCGCCGGGCTGTTGCGGCGACGCTCACGCAACGCGTCCACGATCAGCAACAGCACGCCCAGCAGGCTCGCCCCGATACACACCCAGGCCACCAGCGCGTTGCTGGTGACCACAGCGAATACCAGTGCAGCAAGTCCAATTGCCGCCAATACCAGCGCGATGATCAGCATCGATTCACCTCCCGCCCCACGAGCAGACTACTTGCACCCACCGCGTGACGGCCCGACTGCCACCGTCAGTTGGTGCCGCGGTTGAAATGGTTGAACCCGCCGCCGTCACTGGCGGCGCTGGTGTCCACCGGTGCCGCTGAGCCGCGTTGACCCAACTCCTCGAGCTGGGATTCCAGGTAGGTCTTGAGCCGGGTGCGGTATTCGCGCTCGAAGGTACGCAGCTGCTCCAAGCGGCCTTCCAGCACGGTGCGCTGCTGGTTGATGGTGCCCATGATCTCGGAGTGCTTGCGCTCGGCGTCGGCCTGCAGGGCGTCGGCCTTCTCCTGGGCCTGACGCAGCTGCGTCTCGGAGCGGGTCTGCGCATCGGCGAGCATGGCGTCGGCCCGCTGCCGGGCCTCGGCGACCGTCGTCTCCGCGGTCTGCCGGGCCTCGCTGAGGATCTGGTCGGCGTTGGCGCGGGCATCCGCCATCAGCTTCTCGGATTCGGCGCGGGCGGTGCCGGTCAGCCGGTCGGCGGTGTCCTGGGCCAGGCTCAGCACCCGTGCCGCCTTGAGTGCCTGGTCTTCGGTGGCCGGCTCGGGCGCGGCCGGCTGTGGCGCCGGCGCGGCCGGCTCGGGGGAAGGCTCGTAGACCGGGATCGAGGTGGTGACCTGCTGGCCCCCACCGGCGCGGGCCGCGGCCAGGTCCTGGTCGAGCTCGCTGACCCGCTGACGCAGGTCGGCGTTCTCCTCGATGAGCCGCGTCAGCTCGGTCTCCACCAGGTCGAGAAAGGCGTCGACCTCGTCCTCGTTGTAGCCGCGCTTCCCGATCGGCGGTTTGCTGAACGCGACGTTGTGCACGTCTGCCGGTGTTAGTGGCATCGTCTGCCCCCTTGGTCAGGTAGGTAGCACCGATCGGGCAAGTGTAGGTCGACCGGGAATACGCTAGCCGTGTTGTAACTGCCGTCCATCCTGTCACATCAGACGCTGGGCTCGGCAATGAGAATGATATTAAGAGTGAATTTCAAATTGCTGCCACAGAAATCACGCTTCGGCAAACACCACCGGTGAGGCCGGCCACCCATGCTCGCCGGGTCGTCGCGCGGCTAGCAAGGGCTGCCGTGACCGGGGCCGGCCCCGGCGGTGGCGCCGGTCCGGCCGCGGGCAGCAAAGTGTCAGACCCCGGCCGGTGAGCGCCGCGTATTTCGCTGTGTCCCAAACGCCGTCGGTGACCCCGGGTCCCCGCTGCCGGCACCGCCCCGCGGGGTACCGGCCCGCCACCCGGGACCGTATTATTCACAATGTCGGCCCGTAAATATTGATGGCCGGTGGCCCGCCCCCGACGCAGGGCCGATCGGGACCAAACGGAAGGAACCCCAGGATGACAACCAACGACGTGGTCGTGGCGACCAGCGCAGCGGATTCGGCGGCGGTCGATGAGGTGCGATCCCGCTATGCCGAGCTGCTCGGCCGCCAAGCCGCGCTGGGGGCGGCGGTGTTCGCCGCGGTGGGTACGGCCGGCCCGGGCTTCGACGACGCCCACCGCGCGGTCCAGGCCTTCATCGAGCAGGGGGTGCGCCCGCAGCTGCGGGCCGCGGTGGAGATCATCTACCCGGCGTCGGCCGGGGTCGAGCGGTCGCGGTTGCTGATCGAGGGCCTGCTCGGCGAGACCCAGCTGATCGAGCAGGCGGCGGCGCGCATCTCCCGCGACATCGACCGGGTGCAGATCGCCGCGCACGTCGAGGCGCTGCGGGTGCTGTTGGAGGCGCTGCTGGGCAAGATCGCCGACCTGCTGATGCCCGCGCTCGCCGAGGCCAGCGGTGTCTCGCTGGCCGATCTGGCCGCCCAGCTGCCGGCGATCCCCGCCGAGCCGGCCCAGGCCGCCCAGTCCGGCGCGGCCGGCGACGGTCATGGTGGCCACGGCGGCCATGGCGGCTGCGGCTGCGGCGAACAGGACGAGGAGATGCCCGAGCTCGACGTGCGCGAGATTCCGCACGCGATCCGGCACGCGACGGTGTTCGGGGCCTTCGACGCGGTCCCGATCGGCGGCTCGATGCTGCTGGTGGCGCCGCACGATCCGATTCCGCTGCTGCACCAGCTCGCCGAGCGCAGCGGCGGCCGGCTGGCGGTCGGCTACGAGGAGCGCGGCCCGGAGGCGTGGCGGCTGCGGTTGACCCGGGTCTGAGCCCGGGCCCTCACGCGGCGTGCTGCAGCGCCAGTTCCATCCCGACGAACGCGATCAGCAGCAGCACCATGATCGACAGGTCGATGCGCACCGCGCCGATGGTCAACTGCGGGATCAGGCGGCGCAGCAGCTTCACCGGTGGATCGGTGATACTCATGATCAGCTCCAGGATCACCACCGTGGCCCCGCGTGGGTGCCAGTCCCGGCTGAACGAGCGGATGAACTCGATGACGATCCGAGCGATGAGCAGCAGCCAGAACACGAACAGCGCGATACCGAGAATCGTGAAGAACAGCGCCAACGGAATGCGACCTTACTGACGAGGGTGTGCCCGCATCAGCATCGCGCTGACCGGCCCGACTGTCGTGCCAGCCTACCGATAGGCGTAGAAGCCGGTCTCGGCGATGCGGCGGCGCTCCTCCGGCGACACGTCGACGTCGGCCGGCGACAGCAGAAACACCTTGGTCGCGACCTTGTCGAACGAGCCGCGCAGGGCGAAGGCAAGACCCGCCGCGAAGTCGACCAGCCGCTTGGCGTCGGCGTTGTCCATCGACACCAGATCCATGATGACCGGGGTGCCGTCGCGGAACCGCTCGCCGATGGTGCGGGCCTCGCTGTAGTCCTTGGGGCGCAACGTGGTGATCTTCGACAGCGGGCTGCTCTCGTCGAACATCATCGCCATCCGGCGCGGTTCCATCGCCAGGGCGCCGCGGGTGGAACCGCGCAGCGAGGCGAAGCGCGAGCGTTCGAAGTCGCGGGGCCGGTCGAACTCGCGGCTCCGGTACCGCGGGTCGTCGTCGTAGCCGACCCGGTAACCCCCGGGCGCCTCGTCGTAGTCGCGGTCGGCGAAGCGGTCGTCGTAGCGGCCGTCGGAGCGGCCCGCGACGCGGTCGAAGACGTCCTCGGAGAACCGCTCCGCCCGGGGTGAGTAGTCGCGCGACGCGGCCCGGTCATCGCCGTCGTCGTAGTAGTCGTCGTCGTAGTCATCCATAGGAGCCATCCCGAAGTAGGCCTTGACCTTGTGGAGTGTGCTCATCCCTAGACCCTTCTCTGATGACTGTGATGAAGGTGTGACTGAAGTGACTAATAACGGTGACGGTAACGGCCCAGACCGCGCACGCCCCGCAACGACACGCGGACAGGCGCAACCGGTTTCATTCCAGCCACACCAGCGAGGCCAGCCGGCCGGTGCGCCCGTCACGGCGGTGGCTGAACAGCTGCGGATCCGCCGCCGTGCAGCGCGGGTCGATGTCGATCGCTGCGACACCCCTTTCCTTTAATTGCCGGGCGATTCCGGCTCGCAGATCCAGCCCGGGCGTCCCGGCCGAGGTGAGTGTGCGACTACCGGGCAACGCCGCCTCGACTTCGTCGGCCATCGCGGCGGGCACCTCATAGTGCGGCCCGCTGACCGCTGGGCCCAGCAGCACCGAAATGTCGCCGACCTGCGCGCCCGCAGCCAGCATGCCCTCCAACGCACGAACCACCACCCCGTGTTGCGCGCCGACTCGGCCGGCGTGCACCGCGGCGACCACCCCCGCGCGGGCATCGGCCATCAGCACCGGGACGCAGTCGGCGGTCACCACCACCATCGCCAGCCCGGGGACGGCGGTGATCAGCGCGTCGGTCGCCTCGACCGGGGTGTCGCGTGGTCCGTCGATGAGCTCCACGTGATCGCCATGCACTTGGTTCATCCACACCAGGCGATCAGCGCCCAGGCCGGTCGCCTTCGCCAACCGTGCGCGGTTGGTCGCCACGGCCGCGGGATCGTCGCCCACGTGGTCGCCCAGGTTGAAACTGTCGAACGGAGCTGCCGAGACGCCACCGGCCCGGGTGGTCGTCACCCGCCGGACCCGAAAAGCCATGCGGCCGAACTAATGCCGCATGAACGGCGGCACGTCGACGTCGTCGTCGTCGCAGCCGTCATCACCGTTGCGGCCGCCGACGCTGACCGTCGCCCCGTTGGTGGGGGCGGGCACGCTGACCGCATCGACCGGGTCGAACAGCGACGAGGTCACCTTGCCGGCCTGCCCGGGGGCCACCGCGTGCCGGGCCTGACCGGTGGTGCCGGTCACCGGCTTGCGACCCGAACCGGCCGAGTCGAAGCCCGCCGCGATCACCGTCACCCGGACCTCATCGCCGAGCGAGTCGTCGATCACGGTGCCGAAGATGATGTTGGCCTCGGGGTGCGCGGCGTCCTGCACCAGCGAGGCCGCCTCGTTGATCTCGAACAGGCCCAGGTCGCTGCCGCCGGCGACCGACATCAGCACGCCCTGGGCGCCCTCCATCGACGCTTCCAGCAGTGGCGAGTTGATCGCGACCTCGGCGGCCTTGAGCGCCCGGCCGTCGCCGCGGGCCGACCCGATGCCCATCAGGGCGGTGCCCGCACCGCTCATGATGCCCTTGACGTCGGCGAAGTCGACGTTGATCAGGCCGGGGGTGGTGATCAGGTCGGTGATGCCCTGCACGCCGTTGAGCAGCACCTCGTCGGCGCTGCGGAAGGCGTCCATCAGCGAGACCTGGGCGTCGCCCATCTGCAGCAACCGGTCGTTGGGGATCACGATCAGGGTGTCGCAGCTCTCACGCAGCGTGGTGATGCCGTTCTCGGCCTGCATCCCGCGCCGCTTGCCCTCGAAGGAGAACGGCCGGGTGACCACGCCGACGGTCAGCGCCCCGAGCTTGCGCGCGATGCTGGCGACCACCGGCGCTCCGCCGGTGCCGGTGCCGCCGCCCTCCCCGGCGGTGACAAACACCATGTCGGCACCGCGCAGCAGCTCCTCAATCTCGTCCTTGGCGTCTTCGGCGGCCCGGCGGCCCACTTCGGGGTCGGCGCCGGCGCCGAGGCCGCGGGTGGAGTCCCGGCCGACGTCGAGCTTGACGTCGGCGTCGCTCATCAACAGTGCCTGGGCGTCGGTGTTGATCGCGATGAACTCGACGCCTTTGAGGCCCTGCTCGATCATCCGGTTGACGGCGTTGACGCCACCACCACCGATACCCACGACTTTGATGACGGCCAGATAGTTGTGCGGTGGGGTCATCGTTCGTCTTCCTCCCTGGTGGGATTGGATTCCTCTCTGGGGCCTGTCTGCGGAACTCCCGGAACTGCCTTGTTGACTGACCTGGGGCAAACCCTCAACCTCAACCAAAGGCTTAGAGTTATGTCAAGTTGTTCCACGCAACCGCCACAGTAGGGCCGCCGCGGCTGTCACCGGCGCCGACGCGCCGAGACACGCCGGGCGAATTTTCTTGACTGGCGCGGTATTCCCGTCGGGATCCGCGCGTGCCGTGGCGGCCGATTCCCGCTCGGCGACGTGCGGCCGCGGGTTAACGCACCGTGGGCAGGTCCGGACTCGACACGTCGTAGGTGTGTCCGGGCTGGGTGAGCAACGCCGCCAGCTTCTGGGCCTTCTCCGTGGTGCGGTCGGTATTGCCCCAGATCACCACCCGGCCGTCGGCCAGCGTCAGGGTGATCGAGGCGACCGACGGGGCGGCCACCCGGCTGACCTGGGCGGCGACCTCCGGGGCCAGCGCGGTCATCACCTGCAGCGCGGCCCGGCTGGCCGGATCCGTCGGGCCGGGGTTGTCGACGTCGAAGATCGGCAGCATCGCCGGGGGCGGGGCCGTCGCGAAGTCGACGCCGTCCTTGTCGAACAGGTGTGGGCCGTCCGGAAAGTCCTTGAATACCACGGGGACCCGCTCCACCACCGAGATGCCCAGCGCCGACGGATACTGCCGCTGCACCCGGGCGCTGGCCACCCTCCGGATCGCGGCGACCCGCTCGGCGACACCGCCGGTGTCGACCTGCAGCAGCGGGGTGCCGAGCTGGACTTTCGCGACATCGAGCACCTCGTCGCGGGAGACCGCCGCGATCCCGGTCACCTCGATCTCGCGCACCGACATCACCGGCGTGAAGTACAAGACGAGCCCGAGCCCGATGATCACAACCAGCGCGAGAAAGGTGGCCAACGCCATTTTCAGGCCCCGAACGGTGCCCCGCGGAACACCTTTGGCCGGCTCGGACGAGCCTGTTCGCAGCCGCCGCTTGGCCTCCCGGCGGGCTTGCTCGATCGCCTCGGCGCGGGCCTGCGCGGCGCGCCGCTCGGCCCGTTCCCGCCGGGCGCGCCGGCGCGGGCCCTCGACCTCGGCCGGCTTCTCGGCCGTTTCGGTGGCCTCGGTGTCCTCGACGTCAACTGCCTGGGTGTCCTGGGGCGTCTCCTCCGCCGGGTCCTGCGGTGGGACATCCGGGATTTCGGGTGGCACGCTCACAGCACGCCCGGGCGGCCGGGAAAGGTCCGGGCGGCCCGCGCCCGCAGCGCGGTGACGATCTCTGGGCCCAGCACAGTCACGTCGCCGGCGCCCATGGTGACGATCACGTCGCCGGGACCGGCGGCCGCTGCCACCGCTTCGGGAACCGCGGCGAAGTCCGGCAGGTAATGCACCGGAACACTCACGTACTCGGCGACGCTTGCCCCGCTCACACCGGGCAACGGCTGCTCGCGCGCACCGTAGACGTCGAGTACGAAGACCTCGTCGGCGCCGTCCAGTGCGCGACCGAACTCGGCGGCGAACGCCTTTGTGCGCGAGTACAGATGAGGCTGAAACACCACCAGGCTGCGCCCCGTGCCGCGTTCGGCCAGCAAGGTGCGCACCGCGGTCAGCGTCGCGGCGATCTCGGTGGGATGGTGCGCGTAGTCGTCGAAGACCCGCACCGAATCGCCGGTACCGGCCGAACCCACCAACTCGAACCTGCGCCGCACTCCGTCGAACCCCGCCAGGCCGTCGAGCACCGCGTCCAGCGGTGCCCCGACCTCGATCGCCGCCAGCAGTGCACCCAGCGCATTGAGCGCCATGTGCCGGCCCGGCACCGCCAGGCGCATCGCCGCCCGGTGGGTCGATCCGGCCAGCGCGATCTCCGCGACGGCGCCGGTGCCCTGCTGCTCCCAACTCAGCAATGACCCGGCCAGCTCCTGCTGCCCGGGTGCTTCCGTGCCGTAGCGCAGCACCCGGATACCTTGTGCGGCAGTACGGTCGGCTAGCTCGGCGGCGCCGGGATCGTCGACACAGACCACTACCGCCCCGCCCGGGGTGATGCGCTCCACAAACGAGTCGAACACCTGGGTGTAAGCCTCGGCGCTGCCGAAGAAGTCGAGGTGATCGGCTTCGATGTTGGTGACCACCGCCACGTTCGGGGTGTACTCCAGCAGTGAGCCGTCGCTCTCGTCGGCTTCGGCGACGAACAGCGGACCGCTGCCATGGTGGGCGTTGGTGCCGGCTTCGGCACCGGCAGAACCTAATTCGCCCCCGACCGCGAACGACGGATCGAGTCCGCAGTGCTGCAGCGCCACCACCAGCATCGAGGTGGTGGTGGTCTTGCCGTGGGTGCCGGTGACCATCAAGGTGGTGCGCCCGGCCATCAGCTTGGCCAGCACCGCGGGCCGCAGCACCACCGGGATGCCGCGGCGGCGGGCCTCGACGAGTTCGGGGTTGGTCTTGGGGATCGCCGCGTGCGTGGTGACCACCGTGGTGACGCCGCCCGGCAGCAGGTCCAGGGCCGAGGCGTCGTGCCCGATCCGGACCTGCGCGCCGCGGGCCCGCAGCGCGTGGGTTCCGCGGGACTCCTTGGCGTCCGATCCCGACACCAGGCCGCCACGATCCAGCAGGATGCGGGCGATGCCGGACATGCCCGCTCCCCCGATGCCGACCATGTGCACCCGACGCAGCTCCGGCGGCAGTTGCTCAGCGTCCATGCCGGCTCCGAGAGCGCCGGGCGGTAGCGACGTCGAGAGCCACCTCGGCCACTCGCCGCGCCGCCTCGGGATGTCCGGCCAGGGCGGCGGCGCTGGTCATCGCGGCCAGCCGCCCGGCGTCGGTGAGCAGTCCGACGACCGTGCCGGCCACGAAATCCGGTGTGAGCGCCGCGTCGTCGACGAGCACCCCACCGCCGGCGTTGACCACCGGTAGCGCGTTGAGCCGCTGTTCGCCGTTGCCGATCGGCAACGGCACATACACCGCGGGCAGACCGACCGCCGACACTTCGGCGACCGTCATCGCCCCGGACCGGCAGATCGCCAGGTCGGCGGCCGCATACGCCAGGTCCATCCGGTCCAGGTAGGGCACCGCGACATAGGGCGGATCACCCGGGCCGGGCTCCGGCAGCTCCAGGGTGTTCTTCGGCCCGTGCGCATGCAGCACCGAGATCCCTGCCGCGGCAAGGTGTTTGGCGGCCCCGGCCACGGCCTGGTTGATCGAGCGGGCGCCCTGCGAGCCGCCGAAGACCAGCAGCACCCGGGCGTCGTCGGCGAAGCCGAAGTGGGCGCGGGCCGCCGCCCGCAGCGCCGCCCGGTCCAACGTGGTGATCGCGGCGCGGACCGGCACCCCGACCACCTCCGGGTGCGCCAGCCCGCAATCGGCCACGGCCGAAAGCACCCGCGCTGCGCCGCGGGCCCCGACCCGGTTGGCCAACCCGGCACGGGCGTTGGCCTCGTGGATCACCACCGGGACCCGGCCGTTGCCGATACCGCGCGCGGCCAGGTACGCCGGCAGCGCCACATAGCCGCCGAAGCCGATCACCACGTCGGCGGCGGTGGTGCGCAGCACCGCCCGGGTCTCCCGGACGGCCCGTGCCACCCGCAGCGGCAACCGGGCCAAATCGGCGTTGACCTTGCGGGGCAACGGCACCGGGGTAATCAGCTCCAGGTCATAACCGCGCGCCGGCACCAGTCGGGTCTCCAGGCCGCGGGCGGTACCCAGGGCGGTGATCCGGACGCGCGCGTCCAAGGCGCTCAGCGCGTCGGCGACGGCCATCGCGGGTTCGACGTGGCCGGCGGTGCCGCCACCGGCCAGGACCACCGAGATCGGCGCACCGCGGTCGGGCTTGCTGACCGAGTCGTTCACTGCCCTAACGCTGACCTTCCAATGCGCGTGCGCGCCCGCGGGTCGGACGCCGCTCGTCCGACGCCGCCGGGCGGCGTCGGCCGCCTCCATTTTGCCCTGCGCGGCCCGCGCCCCGGCTCGCCGCCCGCTTGGGGGCCTGCCTGGCCCGGCCGCTGCCGCGCGGCCGGGCGGCCGGTTGCGGCCGGGACCGCAGCCGGTCGCGCAGCGCCTCGATGCGGGTCGGTGTGTAGGGCTCCGGCAGCGGCAGCCGCAGGATCCGGTTCATCCGGTCGTCGGCGCCGGCACGCAGCGCCGCCACCGCCTCCGGTTCGTGCCGGGCCGCGTTGGCCATGATGCCGATCATGAACAACGTTGTGGCCGTGGAAGTCCCACCCGCAGATATCAGCGGTAGCTGGATTCCGGTGACCGGCAGCAGCCCGATCACGTAGCCGACGTTGATGAACGACTGGCCGATCACCCACATCGTGGTGGTGGCGGTCAGCAGCCGCAGGAACGGGTCGGCGGAGCGCTTCGCGATGCGCATGCCGGTGTAGGCGAATAAGCCGAACAGGGCCAGCAACCCGAACCCGCCGATGAAGCCGAGCTCCTCACCGATGATGGCGAAGATGAAGTCGTTGTGTGCGTTGGGCAGATAGTTCCATTTGGCGGTGCCCTGACCCAGGCCGTCGCCGAAGATCCCACCGTTGGCCAGCGCGAACTTGGCCTGCCGGGCCTGGTACCCGGCGCCTTGGATGTCGGCGTCGGGATCCAGCCAGGACCGCACCCGGTCCGAGCGGTAGCCCTCGGTCACCGCCATGATCGCGGCGGCGGCGACGATGGCCGCCAGGGAGGTGGTGAACACCCGCAGCGGCAGGCCGGCGTACCACAGCAGCGCCAGCAGGATGATGCCCAGCGAAACCGTCTGGCCCAGGTCGGGCTGGATGACGATCAGCACCAGGGCGACACCGGCGGCGGGCACCAGGGGCACCAGCATCTCGCCCAGCGTCGCGCGCTCCATGCGCCGGGCCGCCAGCAGATGGGCGCCCCAGATTGCGAACGCGATCTTGGCGAGCTCGGAGGGCTGCATGGAGAAGCCGTAGATGACGAACCAGCCCCGAGACCCGTTGGACAAGGTGCCGATGCCCGGGATCAGCACCAGCACCAGCAACACAATGGTGAACGCGTAGCCGGCAAAAGCCGTGCGGCGCATGAACCGTACCGGCATCCGCAGCGCCACGTAGCAGCCGAACAGTCCGATCACCGTCCACAGCACCTGCTTGGCGAAGATCCGCCAGGCCGAGCCGTCCACACCGTAGGACTCCACCCCGGAGGCGGACAGCACCATGATCAGCCCGAGGGTCGTCAGCAGCGCGGCGATGGCGATGATCAGATGAAACGAGGTCATGGGGCGGCCCAGCCAGGCGCCGAACCGGGTGCGCGGTTCGCTCTTGACCGGCTTGTCAGCAGCCGTGTCTTGGGCGGGATCGGCGGCTTCGGCGGCAGCCTCGCGCCGCCGCAGCCGGCCCAGCACCCCGAGCACGCCGATCACACCGAGCCTGCCGCGGATCGCGCGGCGGCGGCAAACGCATCGCCCCGGGCGGCGTAGCCGGAGAACTGGTCGAAGGACGCCCCCGCCGGCGCCAACAGCACCGTGTCGCCGGGCCGCGCGAGCTCACGGGCGGCGGCCACCACCGCCGTCATCACCCGGGAACTCAGCGACTCATCAGACCCTTCAGCTACATGTGCAACACGAGTAACTGGAGACACGGCAGCATCACCCATATCAATATCCTCGCCTGTCACAACGTGGACGACGGGGACATCCGGTGCGTGTCGCGATAACGCCTTGGCAACCTCGCCGCGATCCCGGCCGATCAGCACCGCCCCGGCCAGGTGGCCGGCGATCCTGGCGACGGTCGCGTCGACCGAGGCGCCCTTGAGCAGCCCGCCGGCCACCCAGACGACCCGCGGATAGGCCAGCACCGAGGCTTCGGCCGCGTGCGGATTGGTCGCCTTGGAGTCGTCGACGTACCGGATGCCGTTGGCGACGACGACCAGTTCGGCGCGGTGCCGGCCGACCTGGAACGACGCCAGCGCGTCGGCGATCGCCTCCGGGGGCACGTCCACGCTGCGGGCCAGTGCGGCCGCGGCCAGCGCGTCCAGCGTCCCAACCGGTCCGGGCACCGGTATGGACGACACCGGCGCCAACGCCAGGCCTTCACCGGATGGGCCGAAGGCGCGATCGACCAGCATGCCGTCGACGACCCCGAGCTCGCCGGCCGCGGGCTCACCGAGCCGAAAGCCCACCTTCACCGCGGCGGGGGCCGTATCCAACAGCGCGGCGGCGCGGGCGTCGTCCAAGCCGACCACCGCCACCCGGCCGGCCAGCGCACGCGCCTTGGCGGCGGTGTAGGCGGCCATGCTGCCGTGCCAGTCCAGGTGGTCTTCGGCGATGTTGAGCACCGCGCCGGCCTCCGGGCGCAGCGACGGGGCCCAGTGCAACTGGAAACTGGACAGCTCGACGGCCAACAGTTCGGATTCATGCGGCGGTCCCAGCTTCCGCTCTCCTCCGTCGAGCCTCGCTGAACCGCCGGCCGGCTCTCCCAGCACGTCCAGCACGGGACTGCCGATGTTGCCGCACAACTGAGCGCGTCGGCCCGCTGAGGTCAGCATTGCGTGCAGCATCGACGTGGTGGTGGTCTTGCCGTTGGTGCCGGTCACCACCAGCCAGCGCCGCGGTGGTCCGTACCGGCCGGCCGCATCCAGCCGCCAGGCCAACTCGACGTCGCCCCAGATCGGTACACCGGCCGCGGCGGCGGCGGCCAGCACCGGGGTGCCCGGCGGAAATCCGGGGCTGGTGACCACCAGGGCGTAGTCGGCGATCTGTGGCGCCACCGCAGCCGGGCTCAGCGTGGCGACCCCGGTGTACCGGGCCAGCGCGGCCGGGTCGTCGTCGCAGAGCGTCAGCTGCAGTCCCAGGGGCGCCAACGCCCCCAGCACCGCCCGGCCGGTCACCCCGGCGCCGGCGACGAGCACCCGGGCACCGGGCTCCAGCACACTCAGCATGTCAACCGCCGACCGCGGTGAACCACTCGCCGTAGAACATGGAGACGCCCAAGCCGCAGGCGATGGCCGTCAGCAGCCAGAACCGGATGATCACCGTGGTCTCGGCCCAGCCGGCCAACTCGAAGTGATGGTGGAACGGCGCCATCCGGAACACCCGGCGGCCGGTGCTGCGAAACGCCAGGATCTGCACCACGACCGAGGTGATCTCGGCGACGAAGAGGCCGCCGAGCACCACCGCGAGGATCTCGGTGCGGGTGGTGATCGACAGTCCGGCGATCACCCCGCCCAGCGCCAGCGACCCGGTGTCGCCCATGAAGATCTTGGCCGGGGCGGCGTTCCACCACAGAAAGCCGATGCAGGCACCGGCGGTCGCGGCGGCGATCAGCGCCAAATCCAGCGGATCGCGGACGTTGTAGCAGCCCAGTCCGGGCGCGCTGGCGCAGGCGTTGCGGTGCTGCATCACGGTGATCAACACGTAGGCGGCGCTGACCATCGCCATGGACCCGGCGGCCAGCCCGTCGAGGCCGTCGGTGAAGTTGACCGCGTTCGACCAGGCGCTGACCACCAGGACGACGAAGAGCACGAACACCGCCGCTGGCAGCGTGACGGTGGCGATCTCACGCACGTAGGACAGCTGGGGGCTGCCCGGGGTCAGGCCGGAGCTGTTGCGGAACCCGAGCACCAGCAGACCGAACAAGGTGGCCGCGGTGACCTGCCCGACGGTCTTGGCGGTCTTGTTCAGGCCGAGGTTGCGCGCCCGGCGGATCTTGATCAGGTCGTCGACGAAGCCGACCACGCCCAGCGCGGTGGCCAACCCCAGCACCAGCAGCCCGGAGGCCGTCGGCCCGGTGCCGTAGAACACCAGGCCGGCCAGCTGTGCGGTCAGATAGCCCGCCCAGATGCCGGTCACGATGGCCACGCCGCCCATCGACGGGGTGCCGCGCTTGCTGTGGTGGCTGGCCGGCCCGTCCTCGCGGATCTCCTGCCCGAACCCCTGCTTGGTGAAGACCCGGATCAGCACGGGGGTCAGCAGGATCGCGACCAGCAGCGCGACGCCGGCGGCGACGAGGATCATGATCATCAGCGATCTCCCGCATCGTCGCTGGTCAGGGCATCGGCCAGCGCGGTCAGCCCGGCGGAGTTGGAGGCCTTGACCAACACCACGTCACCGGGGCGCAGTTCGGCGCGTAACAGGGCGAGGGCGGCATCGGCGTCGGGAACCGTACTGGCCCCCCTGTCACCTTGGGCGCCCCAGGATCCCTCCATGACCGCGCCGTGGTGCATCGCGCCCATCGATCTCCCTACTCCGACGACAACAAGACGAGAGACATCTAAGCGCACCGCGAGCCGCCCGATGCGGTCATGCTCGGATATCGCGTCCTCGCCCAGCTCTGCCATCTCCCCGAGCACCGCCCAGCTGCGGCGCTTCGTCCCCGGTTCCTCGCCGCGGGCGATCCAGGCCAGCGCCTGCAACGCCGCTCGCATCGAATCCGGGTTGGCGTTGTAGGCGTCGTCGATCACCGTCACCCCGTCGGCGCGGGTGGTGACGTGCATCCGGTGCTGCGAGACCGGTCCGGCGCCGGCCAGGGCGGCGGCCACCTGCTGCGGCGTCGCGCCGCATTCCAGTGCGACCGCGGCCGCGCACAGTGCGTTGCCGACCTGATGGTCCCCGGACACCCCGAGCTGCAGCTCGGTCTCGACCCGGCCGGCGTGCAGGGTGAAACGCGGGCGGGCCAGCGCGTCGAGCGCCACCGGCCCGGCCCACACGTCGGTGGGCGCCGCGCGGCTGACCCGCACCACCCGGGCGGCGGTCTTGGCGGCCATCGCGGCCACCGCCGCGTCGTCGACGTTGAGGATCACCACCCCGGATTCCGGGACCGCTTGGGCCAGCTCGGCTTTGGTCTCGGCGATCGCCTCACGGGAGCCGAACTCGCCCAGATGCGCCGTCCCGACGTTGAGCACCACCGCCACCTGCGGCGGGGCGATCGCGGCCAGCGCCGCGATGTTGCCGCGATGCCGTGCCGACAGTTCCAGCACCAAAAAATCGGTGTTCTCGTCGGCGCGCAGCACCGTCCAGGGGTGGCCCAGCTCGTTGTTGAACGATCCCGGCGGCGCCACCACCTCCCCCAGCGGCGCCAGCACCGCGGCGATCAGGTCCTTGGTGGAGGTCTTGCCCGACGAGCCGGTGATGCCGACGATCGTGAGCCCGTTTGCCACCAGGGTCTCCGCCACCGCGGCGGCCAGTTTGGCCAGCGCCGCCAGCACCGCGGCGCCGGATCCGGCGGCGTCGTCGTGTTCGAGTGCACCGGAACGACTATCGGATGCGACCGGTTCTACAACGATGGCCGGCACCCCGACCGGGCGGGCCGCCAGCACCGCCACCGCTCCGGCGGCCACCGCCGACGCCGCATGGTCGTGGCCGTCCGACCGCGCCCCGGGCAGCGCCAGAAACAACGAGCCCGCCGTGATGCGGCGCGAATCGAACTCGACCGTGCCGGTGACGGTGGTGCGGGCGGCCTGCTCCGCCGAGATGTCGGCCAGGCGGCCGCCGACGATCTCGGCGATCTGCGTAAGGGTCAGCGCGATCATCGGTGCTGCTCTCGGGCTTCCAGCGCCTGGGCGAGTTCGACGCGGTCATCGAAGGGCTGGGTGCACCCGCCGGCGGTCTGCCCGGTTTCGTGGCCTTTGCCCGCGACGAGCACCACGTCGCCGGGCCGCGCCCAACCCACCGCGTACTCGATCGCGGCCCGCCGGTCACCGATCTCGACCACCTCGGCGGCGCCGTCGGCGGTACCGGCCAGGATGGCCCGCCGGATGTCGGCCGGGTCCTCGCCGCGCGGGTTGTCGTCGGTGACGACGACGAGGTCGGCCGTTTCCGCGGCGATCCGGCCCATCGGGCCGCGCTTGCCGGGGTCACGGTCGCCGCCGGCGCCGAAAACCACGGCCAGCCGCCCGGCCGTGTCGCGCAGATCCTCGCGCAGGGTCTGCAACACCGCTTGTAGTGCGCCCGGCTTGTGGGCGTAGTCGACCAGCGCCAGGAAACCCTGGCCGCGGTCGACCGGCTCCATCCGGCCCGGCACCCGGGCGTCACGCAGGCCGGGTGCCGCCTGCTCCGGCGACACCCCGACCGTGTCGAGGATGGCCAGCGCCACCAGGCAGTTGGCGACGTTGTAGTCGCCAGGCAGCCCGATGCCGACCGGATGGCGGACCCCGGCGGGATCGACCGCCGTGAACTCCCGGCCGCGCGGGCCGGCACTGACCTGGTCGACTGCCCAGTCAGCCGGCCGGCCGGTCGCGCTGACGGTGATCGGTGCCGTGGCCCGCGCCGCCATCGCCGCGCCGGCCTCGTCGTCCACACAGACCACCGCGCGGGCGGCCCGCAGGGCTGAGGCCGGATCGAACAGCCGCGCCTTGGCCTCGAAGTAGTCGGCCATGCTCGGGTGGAAGTCCAGGTGGTCCCGGGACAAGTTGGTGAACGCGCCCACCGCGAAGCGGGTCCCGTCGACCCGCCCCAGCGCCAGCGCGTGGCTGGACACCTCCATCACCACGGTGTCCACCCCGCGCTGGGCCATCACCGCCAGCAGCGCCTGCAGTGCCGGGGCCTCTGGGGTGGTCAGCGCGCTGGGCAGGTCGACGCCGTCGATGCGGACGCCCACGGTGCCGATCAGTCCGGCGGTACGGCCGGCGGCCCGCAGTCCGGCCTCGACCAGATAGGTGGTGGTGGTCTTGCCCGAGGTCCCGGTGACCCCGATGACCGTGAGCCGCTCGCAGGGGTGCCGGTAGACCTCTGCCGCCAGCTCGCCGAGCACGGCCCGCGGCGACGGGTGAACCAGCACCGGCGTGTCGGGTGCGGTTGCATTCTCCGCGATCTCGGCGGCCCCGGCCCCGTCGGAGAGCACCGCTGCCGCGCCGCGGGCAACCGCCTCGGCCACGAATCGCGCACCGTGCGTCGTCGCCCCGGGCAGCGCCGCGAACAGGTCGCCCGGCTGGACGTCCTGGGCGCGCAGGGTCAGCCCGGTGATCGCCAGCTCCGGCACCACCCCGCCGGTGGCCGTCACCGCCGCGATCCGGGCAGCCAGCGCCGGCAGCGGCGTTCCTGCGCCGACGTCCGGGCGCAATGCGGCAGACACCGCGATCACCTCCATCCGCTCCGGCCAGGTCGTCAGAACCGGACCTGAGACTACCCAGGCGGGCGGTGGCAGCTGCTACATCGCCTGCAGAACCAGTGGCGCTCCGGGGTCGGGCGACAACGGGACGTTGTGGCGCTGCAACAGCCAGGCGGCGATGTTGTGGAACAGCGGCGCGCCTGAGGTGCCCGGTGATCCGTCCGCGGCGCGGTGCGGGTTGTCCAACATCAAGCCGATCACGTAGCGCGGGTTGTCGGCGGGCGCTATCCCGGCGAACGTGATCCAGTAGACGTCGTCGTAGTAGCAGCCGCACGCGGGGTTGATCTGCTGGGCGGTTCCGGTCTTCCCGGAGATCTGGTAGCCGTCCACCGCGGCCTGCCATCCGGTGCCCTGTTGGATGCCGGTCGGGTCGCGCTGGGTCACCGAACGCAGCATGTTGCGCACGGTTGCCGCGGTCTGCTCGGAAACGACCCGCACGCCGTCAGGCCGGGGTTCCTCGGTGCGGCTGCCGTCGGGGGCGATGGTCGCCTTGATGATCCGTGGCGGGATCCGCAGCCCGTCATTGGCGATGGCCTGGTACATGCCGGCCATTTGCAGCAGCGTCATCGAAAGGCCTTGGCCGATCGGCAGGTTCGCGAACGAGCTGCCTGACCACTGATCGACCGGCGGGACCAGTCCCGCGCTCTCGCCGGGCAGTGCCACGCCGGTGCGCTGCCCCAGCCCGAACTTCTCCAGCATCTCGAACCAGCGCTCCGGACCCACCCGCTGGGCCAGCATCAGGGTGCCGACGTTGGAGGATTTACCGAAGATCCCGGTGGTGGTGTAGGGCGTGACGCCGTGCTCCCACGCGTCGCCGACCGTGACGTCGGCGATGTTGATCGATCCGGGGACCTGCAACACCTCATCGGGGGTGCTCAGCCCGTACTCGATGACCGATGCGGCGGTGATGATCTTGTTGACCGAGCCGGGCTCGAACGGCGACGACACCGCCGGATTGCCGAGCTGCCGGTCCTCCTGACGCCCGATGTCCTGGGACGGGTCGAAGGTGTTGTCGCCGGCCATCGCCAATACCTCGCCGCTCTTGGCATCGAGCACCACCGCGGTCACGGTGCGCGCCCCGGAGACGTTCTTGGCCTGCTGCACCTGCTGCTGGACGTAGAACTGGATGTCGTCGTCGATGGTGAGCTGGATCGTCGAGCCGTTGACGGCCCGGTGGCGGTTGCGGTAGCTGCCCGGGATCACCACGCCGTCGGAGCCGCGGTCGTAGGTGATCGAACCATCCGTGCCGGCCAACACGGCGTCCATCGAGTCCTCGAGGCCCAACAGGCCGTGGCCGTCCCAGTCGATGCCGCCAATGATGTTGGCCGCCAACGATCCGCCGGGATACTGCCGTAGGTCCTGGCGTTCACTGCCCACTTCCGGGCACTTGTCGGTGATCGCCTCGGCCAGCGCCGGCTCGACGGCGCGGGCGAGATAGACGAAGGTCTCGTTGCTGCGCATCTTCTTCAGCAGCGTCGCCGCATCCGGCTTGTTGCCGAGCCGCCCGGCGATCTCCTTGGCGATCTCCTGCAGCCGACGCTGCGGATCGGGAGCGGCAGGATTCTTCTTCTTGGCTTCTTCGAGTTGCTTGCCGACCTTGATCGGCTGGAAGGTCAAGGCCCGCGCTTCGATGGTGAATGCCAGCTTGTCGCCAGTGCGGTCGATGATGTCGCCGCGCATGGCTTGTTCGACGTCGGTGACCTTGAGCTGCCCGGCGGCTTCGGCGCGCAGCCCCGACGCCCGTGGAACCTGCAGATAGAACAGCTGCGCCGCAGCAAGTGCCAGCACCAGGAAGATGACGGCGTTGCCGGTGCGGTGCCGAAAGACGAACGACGCGCTGCGCAGACCCAGGTCGGTGGCGGGGCGGGTGCGACGCTCGCGGGCCGAATGTCCGGCCGGCTGAGCCACTTTGGGTGGCTTACCGCCCTTGGCCGGCGCGGCCTGCTTGGCGGAGGCGGTCGTCCGGCCGGATTTGCGGGCCTTGATCTTGACGGAGCCGTCGGCGCGGCGCGCCGGTCCGGTCCCCCGCGCCGGCCGTCTCATCGCGCGGCTCCGGGGACCGCCGGGGGCAGCAGCACCTCCGGCGGCAGCACGGGCTGCGGCGGCACTGCGGGCTGCGGCGGCGCGGCCTCGGCGGGTGGCACGGTCGCCGGTGGCAGCACGGCGCCCGGTGGCAGCGCGGGCTGCGGCGGCAGCGCGACGGGCGGGATGTCGAACACCGGCCCCGGAGGCGGCCCAGACAGCGGCGCGCCGGGCAGGCCGGGCATCCCCGGCAGGCCCGGAATGATCAGGGGCATACCGGGTGCAGCAGGGGCGGGCACCGCCGGGGCGGGCAGATGCCGGTTGTCCAGCTTCGGCGCCGCGGGCGGCACCCGGACCGGAACCTCGGCCGGCGGCGTCACGGGCGCATCGTCGGGCAGTTTGGTGTTCAGCGGGGGCGGCGGCACACCTTCGGCCGGCTTGGGGACCCCGACCACCACCCAGTTGCCGGCGGGGTCCTGAACCAGGTGCGCGGTGTCGCGGGTCGGGATCATGCCCAGCTCGCGAGCCGCCTCGGCCAGTGCCGGTGCGGACTCGGCGGTCAGCACGTCACGCTCGAGCGCCTCCTTCTGCTGCATCAGCACCCGGTTGCGTTCCCGGATGTTGCCCAGCTGATAGGAGCGCTCGGCGGCATCCGTCGACAGCCACAGCGTGATGCCCAACCCGATGCCGAGCGAGCCGATGATCAACACCACGAACGGAACCTTGGCTGCCAGCGTGCGCGGGCGCAGGTCGATCGAGGCCAGCCGGGTAATCAGGCGTTCCCGCAGGGGGACGCGCACGACCTTGGGCGCCTTGGCCTTTCGTGCCTTGGCCCGCGCCTTGGCCTGCTTGGTGTTCTTCGGTGGTACCGGCCTTGCGTCGGGGCGCGGCTCCGGCCGAGTCGATGCCGCGTTCTGCGGCCCCGAGCGCGGCCGCGATTCACGCCCCGGTGCAGACGCGGTCGCGTGCTGCCGACGCGTACGCCGCGACGGCGGTGCCTCGTTTGAGCGGCGCGGCCCGGTTCGGGTTGCGCCGTCGGGGTTGCGGCGGCGGTCGCCGTGCCGTACCGCAGGTTTGCGCTTGGTCGCCATCAGTTCCCCCTCGATGCCGCGATCGGCCCGTCCGCAACCCGCTGCACGGCGCGCAACCGGACCGATCCGGCGCGCGGGTTGCGCTCGACCTCGTCCGGTTGGGCGCGTTCGGCGCCGCGCGTCAAGGCGGTGAAACGCGGCTTGTCGCCGGGCAACTCGACCGGCAGGTCGACCGGGGTCCGCGACGTGGTCACCGCGGCGAACAGCTGCTTGACGATGCGGTCCTCCAGCGACTGGTAGGACATCACCGCGATGCGCCCGCCCACCGCCAGGGCGTCCAGCGCCGCCGGAAGGGCATCGCGCAGCGAGTCCAGCTCGCCGTTGACCGCGATGCGCAGCGCCTGAAACGTTCGCTTGGCCGGATGCCCCCCGGTACGCCGGGCCGGCGCCGGGATCGCCTCGTAGAGCAGGGCGGTCAGCTCCCCCGTCGATGTGAACGGGGTCTGCGACCGGCGGCGGACGATGTGCGCGGCGATCCGGGATGCGAAGCGTTCTTCCCCGAAGCGGCGCAGGATGTCGGTTAGTGCTGCCGCGTCGTAGGTGTTGACGATGTCCGCAGCCGTCAGCTCGGCGTCCGGGTCCATCCGCATGTCCAAGGGGGCGTCCTGGGCGTAGGAGAAGCCGCGCTCGGCCCGGTCCAGCTGCATCGACGAAACGCCGAGATCGAACAGCACCGCGTCGACGGATGCTGTTGCGGCCAAGCCTACTTCGGTCAGTGCGGCGCTGATCCCGTCGTAGCGGGTGCGCACCATGCTCAGGCGATCGGAGAAGCGGGCCAACCGGGCGCCGGCGATGTCGAGCGCGGTGGTGTCCCGGTCCAGTCCGATGACCCGTAGACCGGGGAACTCACTCAGAAAGCGTTCGGTGTGCCCGCCGGCCCCCAGCGTCGCATCGACGAGGGTGGCGCCCCCACCGTCGGGGGACTGCCGGGTCAGGGCCGGGGCCAGCAGTTCCACGCAGCGTTCCAGCAGTACCGGCACATGCCCGAAGGCGCCCTGGTCGGCCACTGCAACACCTCCCCGTCGCGTCTGCTCGCAAGCCCCTGCCTCGAGGTCCCTGCCCGACAGCGCGAACCTGACGTTGGGGAAGTACGTCAGGGTCGGTTCGGACAGAGGCCACGAGGCACGGGCGTGCGCCTCAGATGATGTCGCTGAGTGCTTCATCGCTGGCCGCGGAGAAGTTCTCTTCATGGGTCTGCTGGTAGTCGCTCCAGGCCTGCGCGTCCCAGATCTCGAGGTAGTCGACCGAGCCGATGACCACGCAGTCCTTGGACAGGTTGGCGTAGCGCCGGTGGTCCGGTGACAAGGTGATTCGGCCCTGACCGTCGGGATGCTGCTCATCGGTGGCGGCGGCCAGGTTGCGCAGAAACGCCCGCGCCTCCGGGTTTCTGCGCGAGGCCTTGGCCGCACGGCGGGCCAGCTGCTCGAACTCCGCCCGCGGATACACGGCCAGGCTGTGGTCTTGGCTCTTGGTGACCATCAACCCTCCTGCCAGCGCGTCGCGAAACTTCGCGGGCAGTGTGAGCCGCCCCTTGTCGTCGAGCTTGGGCGTATAGGTGCCGAGAAACATCGGCTACCTCCCGCTCACGTCGTCAACGTATGCCCACAATACCCCACAATCCCCCACTCCGCACCATCTAAAGCCTCATCTTCGCCTCCTTTCCCCACCCGGCTAGCGATTTTCCGGCACGGCGGCAGCAGCAGCGCTCGGCCGTGCCGATAAACGTGCTGGTCAGCCGTGAAAAATCGAAGTGGGGCGAAGTGGGGCCGATCGCCGACCGGGTGGCACCGGTATCAGAGGCCGGGACGACGCGGCCACGAAAAAAGGGCAGCCAATCGGCTGCCCTGTTCCGTCAGACGTTGCGTGTTACGGCTCGAAGCGGCGGCGGAAGCGGTCCTCCATGCGGCTGGCGAAGGTGCCGCTGCTGCCCTTGACCCGACGCTGCTGGCTTCCGCCCGCCTTGGCCGCGCCATCGCGGCCGGCCGTGGCGTGGTTGCCGGTGATCGCGAAGACCACCCCACCGAACATGACCACGAAGCCCAGCACGCTCAGGATCAGGAAACCGGGGTTGACGGTCGCGTAGAACGGGATCCCCGAGACCAGCATCACCAGCCCGACCAAGAACAGTGCCATGCCCTGTAGCCGCCGCCGGGTGGTCGGGGTACGCAGAGCACCACCGCGAACGCTGGAGGCGAACTTCGGGTCCTCGGCGTAGAGGGCGCTCTCGATCTCATCGAGCATGCGCTGTTCATGATCGGAGAGTGGCATTCGTCCCTCCTTGCCGACGGCCGCTCACATCACTGCCCACGGCTGGCTACGGACTGTGCGGGCAACTAATACTGATAATACGAGGTCGACCTGCGGTGTACCACAGGCTTCCTCAGCTGATTGTAGCCGCGGTCCGGCGAGGCCGAACCACAACCGCCGACGTCCTCCGGATAATGGATCCGGCGCGCCGCACTACCGACCGGGAGAGGAACCTGCACGTTGGCGACATTGCTCATCGACCTGTCGCCGCACGATATGGCGGATCGCCTCGGCGAGGCGCTGCGGGTGTACGTCACCGCGATGGGCTACCCGCCGGGCACCGAGAACCAACGTGCCGCGATGTGGCTGGATCACACCCGCCGCCGCGGCTGGCAGGGCGTGGCCGCCCTGAACGGCGAAGACGGTGGTTCCAGCGCTGAGCTACTGGGCATCGCCTACGGCTACTGCGGAGCACCCGACCAGTGGTGGCAGCAGCAGGTGGTGCTGGGCCTGCAGCGCCGCGGGCTGCCGCGCCACGCCATCTCGCGCCTGATGACCAGCTACTTCGAGCTGACCGAGTTGCACGTGATGCCGCACTCGCAGGGCAGCGGCCTGGGCGAGGCGCTGGCGCGGCGGCTGCTCGCCAGGCGCGCCGAGGCCAATGTGCTGCTGTCCACCCCGGAGATCAGCGGCGAAGGCAACCGCGCCTGGCGGTTGTACCGGCGGCTGGGATTCACCGACGTCATCCGTGGTCACCACTTCGCCGGCGACCCCCGGCCGTTCGCCATCCTGGGTCGGCCCCTGCCGTTGGAGCAGTCGTCAGCGCAGCACCCGGCCGGTCTGGCACGATGACCTCCGTGCATGTTCGGCGTTCGCCCCGGTCCACCGCATACCGCCGACTGCTGGCCCTGGTCGGGCTGTTGCTGATCACCGCGCCGCTCACGGTGGGGTGCGTGCGCATCAAGGCGACCATCACCGTCTCTCCCGACGACCTGGTCTCCGGGCAGATCATCGCGGCGGCCAAGCCCCGCAACGACAACGACACCGGCCCCAAGCTCAACGCCGACCTGCCGTTCGCCCAGAAGATCGCGATCTCCGGCTATAACCGGGACGGCTACCTCGGCTCGCAGGCGGTGTTCTCCGACCTGACCTTCGCCGAACTGCCCCAGCTGGCCGAGATGAATCGCGACGCGGCCGGGGTGAATCTGGCGCTGCGCCGCGCCGGCAATCTGGTGATCCTGGAGGGCCGGGTGGATCTCACCTCGCTCAGCGACCCGGAGGCCGACGTCGAATTGAGCGTGGCGTTCCCCGGCGAGGTGACCTCCACCAACGGCGAACGCGTCGGCCTGGACACGGTGCAGTGGCGGCTCAAGCCGGGCGTGGTGAGCACCATGACCGCGCAGGCGCGCTACACCGATCCCAGCACCCGATCGTTCGCGCGCGCCGCCATGTGGCTGGTGTTGTCGACGTTCGGTGTGGCCGCCGCGGTGGCGCTGATCGCCTGGCAGGGCCGGGACCGCTCACCGCGATTCGCGTCGACTCAGGACGCCGCCGGCGACCAGTAGTCGAGCATCTGCGCGAACGTCGTGAACGCGGCCGCGGAGACCCCGTACGTCGCCTCCAGGTGAATGCTCAGCGGAAAGCCGAGGTCGGCGACCCCGTCGACCACCCGCTTGTACAGGTCGAGCATCAGCTTGCGCCGCTGCTCGGGTTCGCTGCCCGACAGGGTCTTGACGAACGCCTGCTCGGCCGCCACCGCCGCGTTGCCGGGGTCCTGGATCAGCCAGTTGATCAACCCGACCCGGTTCTCGACCGTCGGCACGAAACCGAAGGACAGCAAGATCTCCGGGCGGGCGTCGCTGTGCCGGGCGAACTCGGTCAAAAACGGCACGATCGCATCGGAGTACAGCAGTTGGGTCAGCCCGAACGTCGCACCGCGGTCGCACTTGAAGCTGAACCGGCTGATCTCGTCGGCGCGGGTCGGGATCAGGATGACGCCGCGGTTGGGCACCTCATCGCGGAATGTCGCCAGCGCGTCGGTGGGCGCCACCCCGGAGCCCTCCCCGTCGGCCATGGTGCGGGGCACGCCGACGAAGACGACACCTTCGATGCCGGCCGAGGTCAGATCGTCGAGCCGACGGCGCAGCGCCGGTTCGTCGGAGAACGCGGTGACCTGAGTGCACAGCCCGGCCATGCCCGGCAGCTCCGGCTTGATCGCGGTCCAGAAGTCCAGCACGTCGAGCTTGGGCTTCATCTCGACCGGGCGGTCGTCCTCCTCGGCGATCATGCCGGGCATCAGGATGTGCCGGATCCGGCCTTCAAGACCGGATTCGGCCGCGAACCGCAGCACCTTGCCGGCCTCCTCGCAGGCCTTGTCCCGGGGCTGCTGGTCGCCGGAGTCCAGGTTCGGTGGGACAAGCTCGAGTGCGACGGTGTTCAAGGTCACGAGGTTGCTCCTCATCGAAGGCGGTCAACGGGCCGCGGCGGCATCGCCGGCCCTCCGCGGAGAAGGCACGAGCGGCACGGCGGCCGACACGGCCGCAAGATGCTTGAGCCTATCGGCCTCACGTCAGCGCCGCCTGGCTGAGTCCCCCCGGGCGTGATGGCACACTCTACGCTGGATGCACGCCGGGAGTCCCGGTCCGGGCCGAGTGAGAAAGGGGCGCCGCGCTGAGCTTCAAGGCCACAGCAGCAACCGCACCGTCGGCCGTCGAATTGGCCGGCGCGGTAACCGAGCAGTTGCGCTCCTACCTGCGCACCCGCCGTACCGACACCGCCTACATGGGCGATGACTACCAGGCCCTGATCACCGGCCTGGAAGAGTTCGTGCTCAGCGGCGGCAAGCGGCTGCGTCCGGCGTTCGCCTACTGGGGCTGGCGCGCCATCACCGGCCGCGACGCCGTCGCCGACGAGCTGCTGCTGTTCTCGGCGCTGGAACTGCTGCACGCGTGCGCGCTGGTGCACGACGACGTGATCGACGCGTCGGCGACCCGCCGCGGCAGCCCGACCACCCACCATAAGTTCGCGGAGCTGCACCGCCGTCGCGGATGGCGGGGCGTCCCCGAACAATTCGGGATTTCGGCCGCCATCCTGCTCGGTGACCTGGCGCTGGTCTGGGCCGACGATATCGTCGCCGGTACCGACCTGCCCGCCGGTGCGCAGCGCCGGGTGCGGCGGGTCTGGTCAGACATCCGCACCGAGGTGCTCGGCGGGCAGTACCTCGACATCGTGTCCGAGGCCAGCGGTGTCGAGTCGATCGCGTCGGCGATGGCGGTCAACACCTACAAGACCGCCTCCTACACGGTGGTGCGGCCGCTGCAACTGGGCCTCGCGGCCGCGGCCGACCGGCCCGACATCCACGCCCTGTTCCACGAACTGGGCACCGACCTCGGGGTGGCGTTCCAGCTGCGCGACGACGTGCTGGGTGTGTTCGGGGATCCGGCGGTGACCGGCAAACCGTCCGGCGACGACCTGCGTTCGGGCAAACGCACCGTGCTGGTGGCCGAGGCGGTGGAACTGGCCGACAAATCGGATCCGTTGGCGGCCAGGCGGTTACGCACGTCGCTGGGCACCGCGTTGACCGACGCGCAGGTCCGCGAGCTGTGCGAGGTGATCGAGGCGGTGGGCGCGCTGGCCGCCGTCGAGGACCGCATCGATGTGCTGACCCGTCGCGCCATGGCTGCCCTGGCGGCCGCGCCGATCGACGAGGTTGCCAAAGCCGGACTGACCGACCTGGCCCGCCTGGTCGCCGACCGGTCCGCCTGAGGACCCGGAGCGCCGATGCCCACGCCCACCACCCCACCGGCCCCAACCGTGTCCACCGCTCCCGCCGGAGCCGGCTCGCGGCTGCGCCGCTTCGCCACCAGCGAGCAGGCCGGCGCGGCGTGGCGCGGCTGTCTGGGTGCCCTGCTGATCACCTTGGGCGGCCTGGGGGCCGGTAGCACCCGGATCCAGGACCCGGTGCTGGAATCGGTGCACCTGTCCTGGCTGCGCTTCGGCCACGGCCTGGTGCTGTCGTCGGTGCTGCTGTGGACCGGGGTGGCGGTGATGCTGCTGGCGTGGTTCGGTCTGGGCCGACGGGTGATCAACGGCACCGTAACCACATACACCTTGATCGCCACCACCGGTTTCTGGCTGGCGCCGTTGCTGTTGTCGGTTCCGGTGTTCAGCCGCGACACCTACTCCTACCTCGCCCAGGGCGCGCTGCTGCGCGACGGTTTCGACCCCTATGTGGTCGGCCCGGTGGAGAACCCCAACCCGCTGCTCGATGACGTCAGCCCGATCTGGTCGGCAACGACGGCGCCCTACGGTCCGGCGTTCATCCTGATCGCGAAGCTGGTGACCATCTTGGTGGGCGACAACGTGGTGGTCGGCACCATGGTGTTGCGGTTGTGCATGCTGCCCGGGCTGGCGCTGTTGATCTGGGCCGCGCCGCGGGTGGCCTGCCGGGTCGGGGGTACCGCCCCGGCGGCGCTGTACCTGGCGGTGCTCAACCCGCTGGTGATCATCCACCTGATGGGTGGCGTGCACAACGAGATGCTGATGGTGGGTCTGATGATCGCCGGGATCGCCTTGACCCTCGACGGCCGCCACCTGGCTGGGATCACCCTGGTGGCGCTGGCCGCAGCGGTCAAGGCCACCGCCGTCATCGCCTTGCCGTTTCTGGTCTGGGTCTGGATGCGCCGGCTGCGGCACGAACACCGCGGTTCAGCAAGGCTCGACGAAGGAGAGCCGAAGCTGGAACCGCGACACGAACACCGCGGTTCAGCGAGGCTCGACGAAGGAGAGCCGAAGCTGGAATCGCGACACGAACACCGCGGTTCAGCGAGGCTCGACGAAGGAGAGCCGAAGCTGGAACCGCGACACGAACACCGCCGCTACCCCGCGGCGACGGCGTTCCTCATCGCGGCAGGCATCGCCGCCCTGATCGTGGTGGGGGTCTTCGCGGTGCTGTCCAGCTTGGCCGGTGTGGGTCTGGGCTGGCTGACCGCTCTGCTGGCCGGCAACGTCAAGATCATCAACTGGCTCACCGTCCCGACCGCGGCCGCCAACCTGATCCACGCCGTCGGCGGACTGTTCGCCCCGGTGAACTTCTACGCGGTGCTGCACATCACCCGGATCACCGGCATCGTGGTGATCGCGGTGGTGCTGCCGGCGCTGTGGTGGCGGTCCCGTCGCGACGATCGCACGGCGGTGGCCGGGATTGCCTGGGCCATGCTCATCGTGGTGCTATTCGTGCCGGCCGCATTGCCCTGGTACTACACCTGGCCGTTGGCGGTGGCGGCCACCCTGGTGCGCTCCCCCACGGCGATCGCCGCGATCGCCGCGGCCTCGACCTGGATCATGGTCATCTTCAAACCGGACGGCTCACACGGCATGTACTCGTGGCTGCACGTGATCGGCGCCTCGGGCTGCGCGCTGTTCGCCTGGTACCGGCTGTCGAAGGCCGACGAGGCACCGCGCGGCCAGGCGGGACAGCGAGCCGGCTGAGGTCAATACGCCATGGCCTGCGCCCGGCGCATCACCTCACGCGCCTGGTGGGCGTGCAGCGCGTCGATCGGGCGGGCGTTTGGCACCGACTCCTTGACGCCGTCGCGGGTCAACGACAGCGACGAGTCCGGGGTGAACAACCAGCGCACGATGTCGGTCTGCTGGTAGCCCCCGTCGTGCAGCACCGCCAGCAGCCCCGGCAGGCTCTTGACGACGTCCCCCTCGGAGGTGAAGAACACCTGCGGGACCAGCAGCACACCGTCGCGCCGCACCGCGACCAGATGGTTGTCGCGCAGATACTGATGCACCTTGGTGACCGGCACCCCGAGCATTTCGGCGACCCGGGGCAGGTCGAAGGTCGGTTCGTCGGGCTCTAGGACGTCGTCGGCGGCCGGGATACTGCTCACGCCACGAAGTCTAAAGCGTGCCGAACAACTCGGTTGAGTGTTGGAGACCGCCCTTCGCGGGCGTCCGTCGGTTCAGGCCGCGGCTGCGCTGTGAATGTCGGCTCCCGCATCATCCGGGGTGGTTTTCACCACCTCGCAGCTGTTGGTCAGCGCCGTCTCGTCGGCGGGCTTTGGCGGCCCGGCCTCCCGGTCCGGGGACCGCTGACGGTCATCGCGGCGCGCCCGGGCGAATGCGGATGCACAACCGCTCGTTCGACACGCCTTGGAACCGCCGCAGCGGGCGCCCACCCACATACCATGACCAGGTGACTTCCACGTGGGGGCCGGACGCACTCGAAGGCGCCCTGTTGGACGGGCGGTACCGGGTCGGGACCCGCATCGCCACCGGTGGCACCTCCACGGTGTACCGGGGTCTCGATGAGCGCCTGGACCGCCCGGTCGCGTGCAAGGTGATGGACCTGCGCTACGCCGGCGATCAGCAGTTTTTGACCCGGTTCCAGCTCGAGGCGCGGGCGGTCGCCCGCCTGAAGGACCCGGGGCTGGTGGCGGTCTACGACCAGGGGTTCGGCACACCGCTCGATCCCGGACAGCCGTTTCTGGTGATGGAGCTCGTCGAGGGCGGGACCCTGCGGGAACTGCTCAACGAGCGCGGCCCGATGCCCCCCCACGCCGTGGTCGCGGTGCTCCGCCCGGTACTGGGGGCGCTGGGCATCGCGCACCGCGCCGGCCTGGTGCACCGCGACGTCAAACCGGAGAACATCTTGATCTCCGACGACAGCGAGGTGAAGGTGGTCGACTTCGGGCTGGTGCGGGCCATCGCCGCGGCCGGAATCACCTCGACCAACGTGATCCTGGGCACCGCGGCCTACCTGTCACCCGAACAGGTCCGTGACGGAAACGCCGGGCCGGCCAGCGACGTGTACGGGGTCGGCGTGCTCACCTACGAGCTGCTGACCGGCCGCACCCCGTTCTCCGGCGACTCGGCGTTGACGGTGGCCTACCAGCGGCTGGACCGCGACGTCCCACCGCCCAGCTCCGCCATCGACGGTGTGCCAAGGGAATTCGATGACCTGGTGGCCCGGGCCACCGCGCTGGACCCGGCCGACCGCTACGCCGACGGCTTCGAGATGGCCCGCGACGTGGCGGCGATCGCCGAACGGTTGGAGCTGCCGGCGTTTCGGGTGCCGGCCCCACGCAACTCCGCTCAGCACGTCGCGGCGTCGCCCCAGCGCGCGACGCTGCACATGGCCCGCGAACCGCAGCACCCGGCGGCCGACACCGATACGCAATATCAGTTGGTGACAGGGCAATTCGCCGGAATCGAGTTGAGCCGGTTCGTGCTGGAGCGCCAGCATGCGCGCCGGATGGTGCTGATCTGGCTGGCGGTGGTGTTCGCGCTCACCGGATTGGTGGCCGCGGTCGGGTGGACGCTGGGCAACAACGTTGGCGCGCTGCTGTAGCCCCTCGCCGCGCGCGCAGAAACGTCAGCCGCGCAGCATCTCGGCGACCAGGAACGACAACTCCAGGCTCTGCTGGGTGTTGAGTCGCGGGTCGCACGCCGTCTCGTAGCGACCGCCCAGGTCCGCGTCCGAAATGTCCTGGGCCCCACCGAGACACTCGGTGACGTCCTCCCCGGTGAACTCCAGGTGGATCCCGCCGGGATGCGTGCCCAGCGCATGATGCACCTCGAAGAACCCCTGCACCTCGTCGACGATCCGGTCGAAGTGCCGGGTCTTGTGGCCGGTGGAGGCCTCGTGGGTGTTGCCGTGCATCGGGTCGCACTGCCAGATCACCTGGTGGCCGGTGGCCTGCACCTTCTCGATGATGCCGGGCAGCAGGTCGCGCACCTTGTTATTACCCATCCGGCTGACCAGCGTTAGCCGGCCGGGCACATTGTTCGGGTCGAGCCGCTCGACGTATTCGACCGCCAGCTCCGGCGAGGTCGTCGGCCCGAGCTTGATGCCGATCGGGTTGGCGATCAGCTCGGCCAAGCCGACGTGAGCGCCGTCGAGCTGCCGGGTCCGCTCCCCGATCCAGACGAAGTGCGCCGACAGGTCGTAGAGCCGTGGTTCGCCCTCGATGTCGGCCATCCGCAGCATGGCGCGCTCGTAGTCGAGCACCAGCGCCTCGTGGCTGGCGTAGATCTCGGCGGTCTGCAGTTCCCGGTCGGCCACGCCGCAGGCGTTCATGAACTTCAGGCCGCGGTCGATCTCCCCGGCCAGCGCCTCGTAGCGGGCGCCCGCCGGCGAGGTGCGCACGAACTCCCGGTTCCAGTCGTGCACCAGTTCCAGCGACGCCAGACCCGACGACGTCAGCGCGCGCACCAGGTTCATCGCCGCGCTGGCGTTGGCGTAGGCCCGCACCAGCCGGGACGGGTCGTGCTCGCGCACCGCGGCATCCGGAGCCAGCCCGTTGACCATGTCACCGCGGTAGGACTTCAAGCCGAGGGCATCGATGTCGGCCGAGCGGGGCTTGGCGTACTGGCCGGCGATGCGGGCGACCTTGACCACCGGCATGGACGCGCCGTAGGTCAGCACCACCGCCATCTGCAGCAGGGTGCGGATGTTGCCCTTGATGTGCGGCTCGGTGTTGTCGGTGAAGGTCTCGGCGCAGTCGCCGCCTTGCAGCAGGAAGGCCTCCCCGCGGGCGACCTGGGCCAGCAGCTCCTTCAGCCGCACGATCTCGGAGGCCACCGTGATCGGCGGGACGCTCTCCAGCACCGTTCGCATCGCCTTGGCCTGGTCAGCGGGCCAGCTCGGCTGCTGAACGGCCGGCCGGGCCAGCGCGGCGTCGAGACGCTCACGCAGGTCCGTGGGCAGCGGCGGCAGCGCCGGCAGCTGGTCGATCGGTACGTCAACGGTCCAGTTCACCCGACCATGGTAGCCGGGCGCCGACCTGCCCTGATCAGGCCAGTTCGTCTGCGGTGATCACCTGGAAGCGACGCAACTGGTCACGGGCATCCACCAGCGCGTCGTGGCTGCCCGCCGACCGCGGGGGCAGGCGGGGCCGGCCCCGGTCCTCCCACAGTTGACGCAGCTCATGGGTGAACCGCGGGATCGGCGCCGGAAGGTCGGGCATGGTGCCCCACAGCTGGCAGAGCACCACGTGGTCATAGGCGGCCACCCAGGCCCACAATTCGATCGGCTCGCCGCGTTCGACCCCCAGGAATTCCTCGAGGTCGGCGCGGATCCGGCTGCGCGAACGCCAGGCCTGGGACGCCGGGGAGGGCAGCTTGGGCAGCACGTGGGTGCGGACCCATTGCCCGGCCCGGGCGGGATCGAACTCGGTGGACACCGCGTAGTACTCGCGACCGTCCTCGGCGACTACGCCGATTGAGATCAGCTCGATGGTGCGGCCGTCCTCGATGAACTCGGTGTCGTAGAAGTACCTCACCGCCACGGACCGCCGGGTCTCGGCAGCGGGGGAACCGAGAATGGCCTGGTGGGCGCCGAGGCGTCCGCGACCGCACGGTTGGGCACCGGACGTTGGGGGGCTGGCCCGGTAGGCACTCTGGGCCGTCCGATCCAGATCGGCTCGGTCGGCGCCGAGGCGGCCCGCACCTCGCGGTCCAGTTCGGCGTCGACGACCCGCTCGTCGGGCAGCTGGGGCCGGCCCGCGATGGCGTCTTGGAGCCAGAGCTTGGCCTGCACCACCGGGCGTCGCAGCCGCCGTTCCCGCTCCAGCGCGCGCCGCATCCGCTCCCGGCTGCCCAGGTAGCGCCAGCGGGCCCACGGCGCATGCGGCCGGGACAGCCGGATTGCACCGATCACCAGCAGCGGGAAGAAGAACATCCCGATCAGCCCGGTCCAGACCTTGCCCTTCAACAGCACCACCACACCCAGCGGCAGCGCCATCACCAACCCGGCGAACACCCCGGTGCGGATCAGCAGCGAGGACGTGTCATGCCACGCCGACAGCAGAAACGTCAAGGGGTGAAAGCCCAGCACCAGCAGGCCGGTCACCGCGGCAGCGGCGAATACCGCGTCCACCGAGGCGCGCCCGTCCTCCTCCCAGTACACGTCGGATAGGTGCAGGATCAGCGCGTACTCGTCGAGCACCAGCGCCGCGCCGATCCCGAAGGCGATCGCCGACAGGCTGAACGCCGGTTCGTGCCCGTGCGGTCCCGCCGCCACCAATGTCACCCCGGCGACCATCACCAACACCACCCCGAACACCACGTGGTGGATGTGCTTGGAACCGATGTGCACGTTGCGCGGCTGCCACCACCGCGGCGCGTCGACGCGCCCAGCGGTGCTGCGGATGTAGCGGACCACCGAGCGGGTCACCAGAAACGTCACCAGGAACGCGAGCAGGCAGCACAGCAGCGGCAGCCTGCCCCGATCGACGATGTCGTGGCGGAACCATTCGAGCACCTAATGAAACGTACGCCGTCGTGGCACACCGCGCCCGGACCACCGTCGGTATGGCGTGGGTACCCGATAGGCTGTGCTGCGACATGAGTACATCGCGGCCGCCCGACCCGGGCCGTCGGCACGGGGGCGCCGCCGTTTGGTGGATCTTCGCCCTGCTGGCGATCGGAGCCCTGGGCTACACGACGTGGCGGGCGCTGGGCAGCACGCCCTATCACATCGACGTCGACGTCTACCGGATGGCCGCACAAGCCTGGCGCGACGGGCAGCCGCTCTACGGCGACGACTGGTTTGCCACCCAGATCGACGGCACGGTGCTGCCGTTCACCTATCCCCCGATCGCCGCCGTGTTGTTCGCCCCGCTCACCTGGGTGTCGCTGGGTGCGGGCACCGCCGCGCTGACGCTGCTGTCGACCCTGCTGCTGGTGGTGTCCATCACCATCGTGCTCAGCGGCCTGGGCGTCGGCGTCGGTCGCGGGAGCGGTCCCCTGTGGTGGCGCCGGGGCGTGGTGGCCGCGGCGATCGTCGCGGCGGCCATCTGGCTCGACGCCGAACCGATCTGGGCCAACTTCGACTTCGGCCAGGTCAACGCGGTGCTGATGACGCTGGTGCTGGCCGACTGTGTGCCGCGGCGCACCGCCTGGCCGCGCGGCGCGCTGCTCGGGGTGGCGGTGGCGCTGAAGCTGACCCCGGCAGTGTTCCTGCTGTATTTCCTGCTGCGCCGCGACGGCCGTGCCGCGGTGACCACGGTGGCGTCGTTTCTGGCGGCGACCCTGGTGGGTTTCGCGCTGGCCTGGAGCGACTCCTGGCAGTACTGGACGCACACGGTCCGCAACACCGACCGGATCGGCGGGGCGACGCTGAACACCAACCAGAACCTGGCCGGCGCGCTGGCCCGGCTGCCGCTGGGCGAACATCAGCGCTCTGCGCTGTGGCTGGTGGGTTGCCTGCTGGTCCTGGCGCTGACCGTGTGGGCGGCCCGCCGGGTGCTGAACTGGGGCGCTGCCGGGGCGCCGACGTGCGCGCTGGTCTGCGTGGCGCTGTTCGGGCTGGTGGTGTCCCCGGTGTCGTGGTCACACCACTGGGTGTGGATGCTGCCGACGGTGGTGGTCACCGGGGTGCTGGCCTACCGGCACCGGGCGATCGCGCTGGGCGTGCTCAGCGCACTGGGGGTGGCGCTGATGCTGCGCAGTCCGATCGAGTTGTTGCCCGAGCATCATGAGGCCGGCGCGGCGTGGTGGCGTCAATTGGCCGGGACATCGTATGTGTGGTGGGCGCTGGCGGTGATCGTCACCGCCGGTGCGTCGCTGGGTCGTGGCCGCCCGGCGGCCCCGGATCAGCCGGCGGCGGTTTCCGGAAACCGGGCGACCGGCTGAGCCGTTGCCCCATCTTGTTGCGGGGCACCGTTTTTCAGACTGGCCGCGTAGATGTCGACGTACTCCTGACCGGACAGGCCCATCAGTTCGTAGATCACCTCGTCGGTCACGGCCCGCTCGATGAAGCGGTTGTCGGCCATCCCGTCGAAGCGGGAGAAGTCCATCGGCTTGCCGAAACGGACCGTGACCCGGCCGAACCGGAGCATCTTGGTGCCCGGCGGGTTGACCACGTTGGTTCCGATCATGGCGACCGGAATCACCGGGACGCCGGTGTGCAGCGCGAGCCGGGCCAGGCCGGTCTTGCCTTTGTACAACCTGCCGTCGGGGGAACGGGTGCCCTCGGGGTAGATGCCCAGCAGCTTGCCCTCGTTGAGGATCCGTTCGGCGGTGGTCAGCGCCGCCTGCGCGGCGTCGGCGTTGGTGCGGTCGATGGGCACCTGCCCGACCGCGGTGTAGAACCAGCGGGTGAACCAGCCCTTGATCCCGGTGCCGGTGAAATATTCGGACTTGGCCAGGAAGGTGATCCGGCGGCGCACCACCAGCGGCAGGTAGAAGCTGTCCATGACGGCCAGGTGATTACTGGCCAGGATCACCGCACCCTCATCGGGGATGTTCTCCAATCCCTCGACTTTGGGACGGCCGATCAAGGCCAGCAAGGGGCCTAGTAGTACGTACTTGAACAGCCAATACCACATGGCCCCTCCCTTCCAACCACGAACATCGGCCGTGTTCGCGCCAACTTTACCGACCATGCGTGGCTACGGCCACACGGTGATTCGTCACACGGACGATTCCCCGGAATTCCTTAGGTTGCTTGGTTTTCAGGGCTCAGTGCTCGACGGTGACCGGGATGTGCTGGTAGCCGGACCGCGTCGGTGCACCCCCGTCGCCGCCGGGGGGCGGGCCGCCGGGCGGGCTCGGCGGCTCACCGGTCTCACCGACCACCGCCCGGATCACCTCGAACAACGCGACACTGTGATCGGCGATGACGGTGAGCAACGGGTGTTCTTCGCCGGTCACCAACGCCGCCAGCGCACACACCGGGCACCACACCTGCTGACACTTGCCCGGACCGTCACCGGACGCCGCCAAGAGCGCCGCCGCCCGCACCGCCGGGTCGAGACGGTCCAGAATCGCCTGGGCAAGCTTGCGCAACTCGGGTCCCAATTCACCCAGATCGGGGTGCGCGCCAGCGCTCAACGTCGCGCCTCCTCGTCCCTGCTCACCGGCCACACCTGGGGGTCCGGCCGGAAACGCACCGTCAACTCGCTGCCCCGCAACGTTGCGTCCAAAACCGTGCATCGCCGCAGCACCGACGCCAGCCGAACTCGGCGTCTGGTGCCGCCGGCACCGATGATCAAGTCGTCACCGGACCGCCCCAGGCTGAGCGAACCGGAGTCGACCTGGGGCAACTCTAGCCGCAATCGGTACACCGCCCCCAGTCCGGAACCCGACTCCCGGTCGACAACCGGGCGTAGGGGTCCCGGCGGCGCCGACCCGTCGCGGCGTCGGCTGCTCTCGAGGAGTTCGGCCAGCGCTTTGGGTCCGATCGGTTCCCCCGCCAGGTGGGGTACCAGCACCATCGCCACGTCGCCGATGGCGCGATCCAACTCGTCGAGGACGCCGTGCTGTTCGCGGATCCGCTCGGCGTACCAGTCGAACGCCGGATGGGCGGGCAGATTGGTGTAGACGTACGAATCATCTTGCAACAAAATCTGATTCACGATCAGCTCATCGACGCGCACGCCTGTCAGGGCCAGCGTCCCCAGGGTCCGTACGGCTTCGGCGGCCACCACGCGCTCAGCGGTCAGCACCAGGTGCGCCCCGACCAGCGCCTCGTCGGTCAGCAGCGCGGCAAGCCGCTCGGCGGCACCATTGACTCGCTCGATCAGCTCGACCAATGCGGCCGACCTGTCCTCGGCCGCACTGAGTCTGCGGTGCCTCGGCCAGGACCGCTCCGCATACAGCGCCACCGTGGCGGGCAGCGTCAGCATCCGCATGGCGTCGGCGGTGGACGCGCAGTCGACGACGACCCGGTCCCACCGGCCGCTGCCGGCCAGTTCGCCGACCTCGTGCAGGCCGAGCACCTCCTGGACGCCGGGAAGCGCCGAAAGCTCTTCGGGGGCAAGATCTCCCAGATCCGACTCGGGGAATCGCTCGGACAGCACCACGACGACTTCAGCCCAGTGCGCCTCGAGCAACGCCAGGGTGTCCAAGGCCAGCACGTCAAGCCGGCCGGGACCGGCGTCGTCGAGCCCCACCGAAACCAGATCACGGCCACCACTGGGCGCCACCGTCACACCGAGCACGTCACCGACCGAATGCGCCTGGTCGGTGGAGATCAACAGCACCCGGTTGCCGGCGCGGGCTTCCGCGACGGCAGTCGCCGCGGCCAGTGTGGATTTGCCCACGCCGCCTTTGCCGACGAACAGACTGATCGGCGCCACCGGGAGCACTGTGGGCGTTCCTGCCTCAGGCGGCCTCACTCAGCCTCGGCTCGTTTCTTCAGGTCCTTCAGCGCCGTGTCGGTCAATCGCCGCTCCGCCTTGCGTTTGAGCAGACCGATCATCGGAATCATCAGATCCACCGACAGCTCGTAAACGACCTCGGTCCCAGATCCCTTGGGCGCCAAGCGGTATTCGCCTTCCAGAGCTTTCAGCAGCGAACTGGAGACCAAGGACCAGCGCACCGAGCGACGGTCGGGCGCCCAGTCGTACTCGAGCACCATGGTGTCTTTGAGCACCGCCGCGTCCAGCACCAGCCGGGCCACCTTGGGGTACCCGTCGGAGTCGGTTTCGAGCACCTCGGCCTCGGTGTATTCCGACACCCAGTCGGGGTAGGCACCGATGTCGGCGATCACCTTCATCACCGTGCCCGGATCTGCCGCGATGAAGATGGTCTGAGCTGTCTTGTCCGCCACCTGGTTACTTCCCTAACTCGTTCCCGCCTGCCACCGGCCCTCGGCAGAGACGCTACCTCGCCGCACCGCGTGCCCGCCCGTTCCGCCCGGTCAGCTCACGGCGGTCGGCGCGACGCCCACCGGCCGGGACCGCTCGAGGCGGGCTTTCACCTCGAAGGCCATCCGCTTGCCGGCCACCCGGCGCCGGTGAACCAACTTCGGCAGGTTCATCCGGGCCAGCTGGCGGCCGGTCACGCCGGTGGGCTCAGCGTGCAGGAAGTAGTGCAGCATCACCCCGTCGAGCACCGGATCCAGCCAGATCTCCATGGTGCCGGTCAGCGGTCCGCTCACCGTCCATCGGACGCCCTTTTCGGCGCGGTCCTCGACCACGTGAAGCTGCAGGTCCGGCCACCACCGTCGCCAACTCGACCGGTCGGCGACCACAGCGCCGACCTGCGCGCCGGGTGCGGCGATGAACGTCTCGTCGGCAACCTGGATACTGTTCATCGCCCCAGCTTCACATATGCCGCCGTGCGCGCGGAACGCCCCGGGTGCGCAGCCGCGTTCTGCGCGGCCGTGGCAGTGAACGCCGTCACACCCGCCGTCGGGCGCCGACTAGGCTGGGCACACCGACAGCTGGCTGCCAAGAGAGGTCATCGCATGCGTGAGTTCAGTGTTCCCGCGCCGTTCACCGTCGAGGAGCACGACAACGTCGCCGCGGTCGTCTTCGAACACGAACGCGACCATCCCGACTACGTCATCTACCAGCGCCTCGTCGACGGGGCGTGGACCGATGTGACCTGCGCCGCCGCGGCCGCACACATCCGTTCGGCCGCACTGGGTCTGATCGCCCACGGCGTGGCGGCCGGGGACCGGGTGGTGATCTTCTCGGCGACCCGGTACGAGTGGGCCATCCTGGACTTCGCGATCCTGTCGATCGGCGCGGTGACCGTGCCGATCTATGAGACGTCGTCGGCGGAGCAGGTGCGCTGGGTGATGGAGGACTCCAGCGCGGTGCTGGCGTTCGCCGAAACCGACGCCCACGCCCAGATGGTCAACGAACTCGCCGGCGAGCTGCCAGCGCTGCGACGGGTGCTGACCATCGACGGGTCGGGTGCCAAGGCGCTCGACGAACTCGCCGAGGCCGGCGCCGGCGGCGACCCGGCGCAGGTCACCGCGCGCCTCAACGCGCTGAAGGCCACCGACCCGGCCACCCTGATCTACACCTCGGGCACCACCGGGCGCCCCAAGGGTTGCGAGCTCACCCACTCCAACCTGATCTACGAGGTGCGCGGCACCAAGGCCGCGCTGCCGACCCTGCTGGGGCCCGGCCAGCGGCTGCTGATCTTCCTGCCGCTGGCCCATGTGCTGGCCCGCGCCCTGACCCTGGCGGCCTTCACCAACCGGGTCACGGTCGGGTTCACCAGTGACATCAAGAATCTGGTGCCGATGTTCTCGGTGTTCAAGCCGACCGTGGTGGTGTCGGTGCCCCGGGTGTTCGAGAAGGTCTACAACACCGCGGCGCAGAACGCCGCCAACGACGGCAAGGGCCGGATCTTCGAGATGGCCGCCCAGACCGCGGTGGACTGGAGCGAGGCCACCGACCGCGGCGGGCCCGGGCTGCTGTTGCGCGCCAAGCACGCGCTGTTCGACCGGCTGGTCTATCACAAGCTGCGTGCGGCGCTGGGCGGCGACTGCCGTGCCTCGGTGTCCGGCGGTGCGCCGCTGGGTGAACGACTGGGCCATTTCTACCGCGGTGTCGGACTGTCCATCTACGAGGGCTACGGCCTGACCGAGACCACCGCCGCCGTCACCGTCAACCCGGTCGGCGGGATGAAGGTCGGGACCGTCGGAAAACTGGTGCCGGGCAACAGCATGCGCATCGCCGACGACGGTGAGTTGCTGGTGCGCGGTGGGGTGGTGTTCAGCGGCTACTGGCGCAACGAGCAGGCCACCGCCGAGGCGTTCTCCGACGGCTGGTTCCGGACCGGCGATCTGGCCGACATCGACGACGAGGGCTACCTGAAGATCACCGGCCGCAAGAAGGAGATCATCGTCACCGCCGGCGGAAAGAACGTCGCTCCCGCGGTGCTCGAGGACCAGCTGCGTGCCCACCCGCTGATCAGCCAGGCGATGGTCGTCGGTGACGCGCGGCCGTTCATCGGGGCGCTGATCACCATCGACCCGGAAGCCATCGAGGGCTGGAAGCAGCGCAACAGCAAGGCCAGCGCCGCCACCGCCGCGGATCTGGCCTCCGACCCCGACCTGATCGCCGAGGTGGACGCGGCGGTCAAGCAGGCCAATCTGGCGGTGTCGCACGCCGAGTCCATCCGCAAGTTCTCGATCCTGCCGGTCGACTTCACCGAGGCCACCGGTGAGCTGACGCCGACGCTGAAGGTCAAGCGCAAGGTGGTCGCCGAGAAGTACGCCGATGCGATCGAGGCGATCTACGCCAAGGACTGAGCCGGCCCGGGTGTCACGGCTTAGGCCCGCAGCAGGTCGGCCATCCGCCCGGCCAGCGTGTCCCAGCGCCAGTGACTGGTCACCCAGTCGCGTCCGGCGGCGCCCATCGCGGCAGCACGGTCCGGGTCGGCGAGCAGTCCGCTGACGGCGTCAGCGATTGCGGCGACCGACCGGCCGTCGACCACCCGCCCGGTCCGGTTGTCCAGCACGGTCTCCGGGGCGCCACCGGAGCGACCGGCGACGACCGGGACACCGGCCGCTGAGGCCTCCAGGAACACGATGCCCAGCCCCTCGACGTCGAGCCCGGCGCCGCGGGTGCGGCACGGCATCGCGAAGACGTCGCCGAGCAGGTAGTAGGCCGGCAACTCGGCGGCCGGCACGCCGCCGGTGAACGTCACGGCATCGGCCACCCCGCAGTCTGCAGCCAGCTTCCGCAGCTTCTCGGCGTAGGGGCCGCCGCCGACGATCACCAGCGCGGCCCCGTCTACCCGCTGCCGAATCACCGGTAGCGCCCTGATCAGCATGTCCTGGCCCTTCCGTGGCACCAGCCGCGACACACAGACCACCGTGGGCCGCCCGCCCAGCCCGTGCCGGACCCGCAGTTCGGCGCGGGCGCCGGGATCGGGACGGAACCGGTCGGTGTCCACCCCGGGCGGCAGGTGTTCCAACGCGGCCTCCGGCCCGAACGCCGAGGCGAACCGGCCACGGGTGTAGTGGCTGACGAAGGTAACGGTGTCGCAGGTCTCGCCGATCCGGCGCAGCACCGAACGGGCCACCGGCAGCATCGACCAGCCGACCTCGTGGCCGTGGGTGCTGGCCAATACCCGGCTGGCGCCCGCGGCGCGGGCCCGCTGCGCCAGCAACGCCAGCGGGGCGGCCGCGCCGAACCAGACGGTGTCGATGGCCTGTTCGGCGATCAGACCGCGCATCCGGGTGTCGACGGCGCGGCCCGGCAACATCAGCGTGCCGGGATGGCGCACCACCCGGTAGTCCGCGGATGTCGCCGCCTCGTCGAAGGCGTCGGCGCCCTTCCATTGCGGCGCATACACCGTCACGTCGTGGCGTCCGGAGCCGGCGATGCGGCGCACCAGCTCGTCCAGATAGCACTGGATGCCGCCGGGACGCGGCGGAAAATCGTTGGTTACCAGCAGGACCCGGCTCACTGCAGGGATGCTAGCGCGGTGACGGGTCGGGCCGCCCGCGGCACGACGAGGAACCGGGCAATCAGCGTCAACCCCGCCACTGCCGCCACCCGGCGAGCAGGTCGGACAGATCCACCCCGAGCACCAGCGGCACGGCCACGGCCGGCTCGACATGACCGGGGCCGCAAGCCGACAGATACAGCTCGCGCAGCTTGGCGGTGCCGAAACGGTCGGCGACGAACCGCGCGAACTCCCACGCCCGGTCGTAAGCCTGCGCCCGTCGCGGGCCCGGCACGTCCAGGTCGGCGTCCGCGGGCAAAGCCACCGGGGCCACCGGGGCAGCGGCCGAATCCGGGGCGGGGCGGGCGACGAAATCGGCGACGCCCTCGGTGAGCCAGCGCGGCGCGTCGATGGCGGTATCGGCGCGAGCCGCGAAGTGGAAAAGCTCGTGGGACAACACTATTCGCAGCGCCGGCGTGCTCATCGCCGCTGCCCCAGGGGCGAACACGATCCGCTGGCCGCTGACCTGCCGGCGCTCGGGATCGACCCGGTCGGCCACCGCGACCGCGGCCACGTCGGACCACTGTTCGACGTCGACCCCGCCGGCGTCTCCGCCGGCCAGGGCGGCGAATTGCCGATCCGAGCCGGTCGCGGTCACCTCGATGCGGTGCGCCCAGTCGGTCCCCCAGAACGCCTCGACCGCCGCGACGGCCTCGCCGATGTTCGCCTCGATGCGGGCCAGCAGTGCCGCGCCCCGCGGGCCACCGTGATTCTGCACAACGACCCTACGGTGATCGCCCACGATCAACGGCGCATCGGCCGGCGGAGGCGTCGCCACGGTCAACACCGCCGCGGCGGCGATCAACTCGGCTGCCAGCACTGCGGCCAGCAGCCGGCGGATGCGGCGGCGCTCAGTAACGGCGGGCGTTGTGGATCGGGCCGGAGGAGTTCATCGGAACCACCCGGACCGGCTGACCGTAGGTGGACGAGTGGATCATCATGCCGTCGCCGACGTAGATCCCGGAGTGAGAGGCGTCCGAGTAGAAGGTCAGCACGTCACCGGGCTGCAGGTCCGACAGGGCCACTGGCTGACCGCCGTTGGCCTGCGCCTGGCTGGAGTGCGGCAGGTTGATGCCGGCCTGGTGGAACGCCCACATCACCAGCCCCGAGCAGTCGAAGCCGCCTGGTCCGGCCCCACCCCAGACGTAGGGCGTGCCGACCTGGGTCAGTGCTGCCTGCACGGCGGTTGCCGCGGCACCTCCGCCGCCGCCGGGTGCGCCCAGCGGCAGGTCCCCCGGGGGCGGGGCGTCGAACCCGGGAGCCGGCAGACCCGGCGGCGCCGCCTCGGGGCCGGGTGCCCCCGGCGCGGCCTCCGGGACCGGCCCGGGTGCGGCCATCGCCGTGCGCTGCTCGGGGGTGAGCGCGTAGTACTGCGACTTGACCACCGAGATCTGCAGCTGCAGGCGGCTCTGCTTGGCCTGCAGTTCGGCGCGCACCGCAGCGGCCTGCTCGGCCGCTGTCCGGGCCTCCTCGGCCGACTTGGCCGAGGCCTGTTCCGCCTGGTCGGCCTGGTCACTGGCGGCGCGGTAGCGCTCCAGTTGCACCGATAGATCCCTGGCGACCACCCGCTGGACGGCGAGCTTGTCGATCAGCTGCTGCGGCGACTCGGCGGTCAGGATCGCGTCCATGCCGCCAACCCGGCCACCCATATAGGTGGTGGCGGCGAACCGGTTCACCGCCGAGCGGTAGGTGGACAGCTGCTCCTTGGCGGCGACGAGCGCGGCCTGGTCAGCGGCGTGTGCGGCGTCGGCGGCCTGCTGTTCGGCCAGTTTCTGGTCGAGGTTGAGCTGCGCGGTGTGCATCGCCTCGGTGGTCTGCTCGGCCTGCCGGGACAGCTCGCTGAGCTTCGCCAGCGCGTCATCAGCCGGGTCAGCATGCACGCAGCCGACGAATGTGCCGGTCAGGGCCGTGACGCCGACCGTGAGGCCAGCCGCAACACCGAGAACAGGACGCCTAAAAGCACGCAGATTCCACCGCATACGTTCGAGCTTCAAGATTGCATCCTTAACACTGCCAAGGGAGGTACGTGGCCGTGCCGCCGCCGAAAGTACGTAAGGTCTCGAACAGGTTACGAAATGGCAACGGCGTTGTCCATCGCGAGCTGCCACTTTAACAGCCGGGCCCGTCCGAGCCCCAAAGCGGCGCGCCGGAGGTCAGGCTACCCCGGACCGGCGCGCCGGTCGGCGTTCTCCACGGATCGGCACCAACCGCAACCGCGGCGCCATGCCGGCGTCGGCGAGCACCTCCAGGGCGGCCCGCTCGTCTTCGAGTAGCTCGTCGGGCACCCCCAACAGCACACTGACCACACAGTCCCGGCAGGCGGGGCCGCGGACCGCACAGTCATCACAGTCGATCACCACCGGCTCCGGATCGGCCCGCTGCGCGTCGCGGTGACCCGGCTGGTCGGAGATCTCTCCCATGGTGATTCCTCTCGATCGGTTGCCGGCACGTTAGCGCCGGGCACCGACAAGCCGGCCACTGCGATGTCGGTGCCGCCGCCTACGGTGCTGCGCATGACCCGCCGCGCTGATGCAGGGCAGCTGAGCCTTCTTTCGTTGCCGGGCCAGCTCGAAGCCGCCCCGGCCGCCACGGCGTTGCGGGACACCACCTTCGTGGTGGTGGACCTCGAGACCACCGGTGCGCGCGCCTCCCCCGGTGCCGACGGCGCGGCAGACGCCATCACCGAGATCGGCGCGGTCAAGGTCCGAGGCGGCGTGGTCGAAGGTGAGTTCGCCACCTTGATCAACCCGCAGCGCGGCATCCCACCCCAGATCGTCCGGCTGACCGGGATCACCACGGCGATGGTGCACGACGCGCCCACCATCGAGGCCGTGTTGCCGACCTTCCTCGAATTCGCCGGGTTCGACCGCGGTTCGGTGCTGGTCGCCCACAACGCCGGATTCGACGTCGGCTTCTTGACGGCGGCCGCGCAGCGGTGCGGGCTGGGCTGGCCGCGGCCGCCGGTGCTGTGCACGGTCCGGCTGGCACGACGGGTGCTCAGCCGGGAAGAGGCACCCAGTGTGCGACTGGCCGAGTTGTCCCGGCTGTTCGCGGTCAGCAGCACCCCCACCCACCGGGCCCTCGACGATGCCCGCGCCACCGTCGACGTCCTGCACGCTCTGATCGAGCGGGTCGGTAACCAGCGGGTCCACACCTTCGCCGACCTGCGGGCCTACCTGTCACACGCCACACCGGCCCAGCGCCGCAAGCGGGCCCTCGCCGACGGGCTTCCGCACCGCCCGGGGGTTTACCTGTTCCGCGGCCCGTCCGAGGAGGTGCTCTACATCGGCACCGCCACCGACCTGCGCCGCCGGGCCGGCGCGTACTTCAACGGCTCCGATCGCCGGCGACGCATCGCCGAGATGGTGGCTCTGGCCACCCGGCTCGATCATGTCGAGTGCGCCCACCCGCTGGAGGCGGGGGTGCGCGAACTGCGGCTGCTGGCCGCGCACGCCCCGCCGTACAACCGGCGGTCGAAGTTTCCCCGGCGGTGGTGGTGGATCGCCTTGTCGCAGGAAGCCTTCCCCCGCCTCGCGGTGATGCGGGCACCCCGCCACGACCGGGTGATCGGGCCGTTTAGCTCCCGCGCCGATGCCGCCCAGACCGCCGCCCTGCTGGCACGGTTCACCGGAATCCGCACCTGCGCAACCCGTTTGAGCCGAACCAGCCGGCACACCTGCCCGCCGGCCGAGGTCAGCCCCTGCCCGGCCGCGCCGGAGTTGACCGCCGCGCAGTACGCCGAGAACGTGCAGCGGGCGGCGGCGTTGATCGCCGGCACCGACAACCATGCGCTACGCGCGGCGGTGCGCCAGGTAACCGCGCTGGCCGACCGCGGGCATTACGAAAGTGCCGCGCGGCTGCGCGACCACACCGCCGCGGCGATCGATGCGCTGTGGCGAAGCCAGCGCGCCCGCGCGCTGGCCGCGCTACCGGAGCTGGTGGCCGCCGCGCCGGACGGCGCCGGCGGCTGGCACGTCGCGGTAATCCGCCATGGCCGGCTGGCCGCGGCCGGCTGCGCCGCCCGGGGCGTGCCACCGATGCCGGTCATCGACGCGATCACGCTGGGCGCCCAGGCGGTGGTGCCCGAGCCGGCGCCGTTGGCCGGTGCCCTGGTCGAGGAGACCAGGCTCATCGCGCGCTGGCTGGCGGCGCCGGGCGTGCGCATCGTGCGCGTCGGGGCCCTCGAAGGCGAGAACGCCGGGTGGGCATCGCCAGTGGGCTCGGCCGGGCCGTGGACCGCGTGGGCGGCGCTGGCCCGCTCGGCGCGGCTGGCTTCAGAGCTGGGCGCCGAAGCGGACCCAGCGAGCGAGCAGCTGTTCGGCCGCGCCGCTGTCTATCGCCGCGACAGCGCGCTGCAGCCCGTCCTCCCAGGCCGGCAGCCATTCAGCGCTGCTGGATAGCCCGGCATGGGCGACCAGCGCCCCGGCGGCGTTGAGCACCACCGCATCGCGCACCGGGCCCGGGGTTCCGGCCAGCACCGACCGGGCCTCTTCGGCGTTGGCCTGGGCGTCACCGCCGAGCAGCTGGTCCACCTCGGCGCGGGCGAACCCGAACCCGGCGGGGTCGAACGTCAGCCGGTCGATAGTGCCGGCCTGCACCCGCCAGATGGTGCTGGTCGTGGTCGTGGTCAGTTCGTCCAGGCCGTCGTCGCCGTGCACCACCAGCACGCTGGACCGCCGCGCCGCGAACACCCCGGCCATCACCTCGGCCAGCTCGCCGAAGGCGCAGCCGATCAGGCCGGCCCGCGGCCGGGCCGGGTTGGTCAGCGGACCCAGCAGGTTGAACACGGTGGGCACGCCGATCTCGCGACGCGCCACCGACGCATTGCGGTAGGACGGCTGGAACTGGGGAGCAAAGCAGAACCCGATGCCGACCTCGGCGACGCTGCGCGCCACCGCGTCAGGCCCCAGGTCGATGCGCACGCCCAGCGCCTCGAGGGTGTCGGCGCCGCCGGACAGCGAACCGGCCGACCGGTTGCCGTGCTTGACCACCGGCACACCGGCGGCGGCCACCACGATCGCGGCCATCGTGGACAGGTTCACGGTGTTGGCGCCGTCACCGCCGGTGCCAACCACGTCCACGGTGTCGGTGCCGATCGCGTCGGTGGGAACCTTGCGGCCGTAGGCCAGCATGACGTCGGCGAGCTCGGCGACCTCGGCGGCGGTCGGGCCCTTCATCTGCATGGCCACCCCGAAGGCCGCGATCTGCGCCGCGGTGGCGCTGCCGCCCATGATCTGCTCCATCGCCCAGGCCGCCCGGCCCCGGGCCAGATCCGCGCCGGACGTCAGCGCGCCCAGTACCTGCCGCCACTGTGCTATCTGCGCTATCGGCTGTGCTTCACCACCCGGCTCGACCACGCGCCGATCGTCGCATGCGGCCCGCACGCCACCAAAGCCGCCCGGAAACGAGCAGGTAACAGCAGAACCAACAGCAGTTCGCAGGAATTGTCAGCCCCGGGTGGAGATCTACAACTACGTAGCGTCATACTTGCGGATGTGACGAGCGCTGTGGGGTCCTCGGGTACTGCCATTACGTCGCGTGTGCATTCGCTGAACCGTCCGAACATGGTCAGCGTCGGCACCATCGTGTGGCTTTCCAGTGAGTTGATGTTCTTTGCCGGGCTGTTCGCGATGTATTTCACGGCCCGTGCCCAGTCCGGAGGCGCCTGGCCGCCACCGCCAACTGAGCTGAACCTGTGGCAGGCCGTCCCGGTGACCCTGGTGCTGATCGCCTCGTCGTTCACCTGCCAGATGGGCGTGTTCGCCGCCGAGCGCGGCGACGTGTTCGGGCTGCGCCGGTGGTACCTGGTGACCTTCCTGATGGGCCTGTTCTTCGTGATCGGGCAGGGCTACGAGTACTACCACCTGGTGACGCACGGCACCACCATCCCGTCGAGCGCTTACGGCAGCGTGTTCTACCTGTGCACCGGCTTCCACGGTCTGCACGTCATCGGCGGGTTGGTCGCGTTCATCTTCCTGATGGTGCGCACCACGATGAGCAAGTTCACCCCGGCCCAGGCCACCGCATCGATCGTCGTGTCCTACTACTGGCACTTCGTCGACATCGTCTGGATCGCACTGTTCGCCACGATCTACTTCATCCGATGAGCAACCGCCCGATGAACAGGAGTGTCCGGTTGAAGACACCGAAGAAGTGGGCCCGACCTCGCCACAACGAAGCCGTCGCCCGGCGGCGGCTCCGGCGTCGGTTGTCCGGAGGGCTGCTGCTGCTGGTCGCGCTGGCCATGGCGGGCGGGCTGGCCGCACTGCTGACGCCGACGCCGCAGGTGGCGGTCGCCGACGAGTCGGCTTCGGCGCTGCTGCGCACCGGCAAGCAGCTGTTCGACACCTCATGTGTCAGCTGCCACGGCGCCAACCTGCAGGGTGAGCCGGGCCGCGGACCGAGCCTGATCGGTGTCGGCGAGGCCGCCGTGTACTTCCAGGTCTCCAGCGGACGCATGCCCGCGGTTCGCGGCGAAGCGCAGGCGCCCCGCAAGTACCCGATGTTCGACGACAAGCAGATCGACGCCCTCGGCGCCTACGTGCAGGCCAACGGTGGCGGCCCCACCGTGGTGCGCAACGCCGACGGCAGCATCGCGCAGGCTTCGCTGCGCGGCGACGACCTGGGCCGCGGCGGCGACCTGTTCCGGCTCAACTGCGCGTCCTGCCACAACTTCACCGGCCGGGGCGGCGCGCTGTCCTCGGGCAAGTACGCCCCCGACCTGGAGCCGGCCAATGAGCAGCAGATCCTGACCGCGATGCTGTCCGGCCCGCAGAACATGCCGCGCTTCTCCGACCGGCAGATCTCCATGGAGGAGAAGAAGGACATCATCGCCTACGTGAAATCCGTTACCGAGGAACGTGATCCGGGCGGCTACGGGCTGGGCGGTTTCGGCCCGGCGCCGGAGGGCATGGTGATGTGGATTATCGGAATGGTCGCTGCCATCGGCGCGGCGTTGTGGATCGGGGTGCGTTCATGACCGAGGTCAGCAAGGACACAGGCGTTCCCGACGCGGCTCAGCTGGCCGCGATGAACACCGACGAGCTGCTCGCGCTCGGCGGGCGCCTCGACGGCGTGGAGACGATCTTCAAAGAGCCGCGCTGGCAGGTCGAAGGCACCCGGGCCGAGAAGCGGGCCGAGCGCAGCGTCGCCGGTTGGTTTCTGGCCGCTGGCGGCTTCGGGCTCGCCCTGCTGCTGATCTTCCTGTTCTGGCCGTGGGAGTACGCGCCGGTGGGGTCCCCCGACGGGTTCGCCTACTCGCTGGCCACCCCGCTGTACGGGCTGACCTTCGGGCTCTCGGTGCTGTTGATCGGCATCGGTGCGGTGATGTTCGTCAAGAAGTTCATCCCCGAAGAGATCACCATCCAGGAGCGCCACGATGGCAGCTCTGCCGAGCTGGACCGTAAAACGGTGGCCGCCCAGCTGACCGACGCGTTCGAGGGCTCGACGATCGGGCGGCGCAAGCTGCTCGGCGCCTCGCTGGGCATCGGCTTCGGCGCATTCGGACTGGGCACCCTGGTGGCCGGGGCCGGTGGCCTCATCAAGAACCCGTGGAAGCCCGTCGTTGAGACCGCCGAGGGCAAGAAGGCCGTGCTGTGGACCTCGGGATGGACCCCGCGCTACCCCGGCGAGACCATCTACCTGGCCCGGGCGACCGGCCACAGCACCAACTCCCCGTTCGTCAAGATGCGCCCGGAGGACCTCGACGCCGGCGGCATGGAGACCGTCTTCCCGTGGCGGGAGTCCGACGGCGACGGCACCACCGAGGAGTCCCGCGAGAAGCTCAACGAGATCATGATGGGCGTGCGCAACCCGGTGATGCTGATCCGCATCCGGCCCGACGACATGCCCAAGGTGGTCAAGCGAGCGGGACAGGAGAGCTTCAACTACGGCGACTTCTTCGCCTACACCAAGATCTGCTCGCACCTGGGTTGTCCCTCTTCACTTTTCGAGCAGCAGACCTACCGCATTCTGTGCCCGTGCCACCAGTCGCAGTTCGACGCACTGCACTTCGCCAAGCCGGTCTTCGGCCCGGCGGCACGCGCACTGGCACAGCTGCCGATCACCGTTGACGGCAACGGGCATCTGGTCGCCAACGGCGACTTCGTCGAACCTGTCGGACCGGCCTTCTGGGAGCGCACCTCATGAGCCCTGCAATCGGCGACCTGCTCGCCCGTCAAGCAGACGACATCGATACCCGCTACCACCCGGCGGCCGCGTTGCGCCGCCAGTTCAACAAGGTCTTCCCGACGCACTGGTCGTTCCTGCTCGGTGAGATCGCGTTGTACAGCTTCATCATCTTGCTGCTGTCCGGCGTCTACCTGACGCTGTTCTTCGACCCGTCGATGGCCGAGGTCATCTACCACGGCGTCTATCAGCCGCTCAACGGCGTGCAGATGTCGCGGGCTTACGAGTCGGCGCTCGACATCTCCTTCGAGGTCCGCGGCGGCCTGTTCGTCCGGCAGCTGCACCACTGGGCGGCGTTGATGTTCGCCGCGTCGATCATGGTGCACCTGGCCCGTATCTTCTTCACCGGCGCGTTCCGCCGGCCGCGCGAGGCGAACTGGGTGATCGGTTCGCTGCTGCTGATCCTGGCCATGTTCGAGGGCTACTTCGGCTACTCGCTCCCCGACGACCTGCTGTCGGGCATCGGTCTGCGCGCGGCGCTGTCGTCGATCACGCTGGGCATGCCGGTCATCGGCACCTGGCTGCACTGGGCGCTGTTCGGCGGCGACTTCCCCGGCACCATCTTGATCCCCCGGCTCTATGCGCTGCACATCCTGTTGATCCCGGGCATCATCCTGGCCCTGATCGGCGTGCACCTGGCGCTGGTGTGGTTCCAGAAGCACACCCAGTTCCCCGGGCCCGGACGCACCGAGAGCAACGTCGTCGGGGTGCGCGTGCTGCCGGTCTTCGCGATCAAGTCCGGCGCGTTCTTCGCGATGATCACCGGCATCCTCGGCCTGATGGGCGGGCTGCTGCAGATCAACGCGATCTGGAACCTGGGCCCCTACCGGCCTTCTCAGGTCTCGGCGGGCAGCCAGCCGGACTTCTACATGATGTGGACCGAGGGGCTGGCCCGGCTGTGGCCGGCCTGGGAGTTCTACTTCTTGGGCCACACCGTGCCCGGCCCGGTCGGGGTCGCGCTGATCATGGGTTTGGTGTTCGTCCTGCTGACGATCTACCCGTTCCTGGAGAAGCGGTTCACCGGTGACTACGCCCACCACAACCTGCTGCAGCGCCCCCGCGACGCTCCGGTCCGCACCGCGATCGGCGCCATGGCGATCAGCTTCTACATGGTGCTGACCCTGGCCGCGATGAACGACATCATCGCCTGGAAGTTCCACATCTCCCTGAATGCGACGACCTGGATCGGCCGCATCGGGATGGTGGTACTGCCGCCGATCATCTTCTTCGCCACCTACCGGTGGTGCATCGGATTGCAGCGCAGTGACCGTGAGGTGCTCGAGCACGGCATCGAGACCGGCATCATCAAGCGGCTGCCGCACGGTGCCTACATCGAGCTGCACCAGCCGCTGGGACCGGTCGACGAGCACGGCCACCCGATTCCGCTGGAATACGCCGGTGCGGCACTGCCGAAGAAGATGAACAAGCTCGGCTCGGCCGGCTCCCCCGGCCGGGGCAGCTTCCTGACCGCCGACCCGGTGGCCGAGGACGCCGCGCTCAACGAGGCCGCGCATGCCAGCGAACGGCGGGCGCTGACCGCGCTGGCCGAGCGTCAGGACGGCAACGGCAACGGCCAGCAGCACTAGGCCCACCGGGTCCGAACAATCGGGCAGCCTGCGCAATCTCCTGCGCGGGCTGCCCGTTTTGGTTGGTGCGGCCCCGCAGTTCGACCCGGCGCAGGCACCCGATGACCCGGTAGAGCTGTTCATCCGGTGGCTGTTGCACGCCGTCGACAGCGGTGTTGCGGAACCGCACGCCATGACCGTGTCCACGGTCGCGGGTTCGCGGCCGTCAGCGCGGGTGCTGATCCTCAAGGACGTCGACGCCGCCGGTTGGCATTTCGCGGTCAGCTCGGTGAGCCGCAAAGGCGCCGAGCTAGCCCGCAATCCCGCTGTGGCACTGACGTTTTACTGGCCCGCGCTGGGCCGGCAGATCCGGGTCGAGGGCATCGCGCAGGCTGACCCGCCACAGGTGACCGCCGACGATTTTCTGGCCCGCTCCGAAGGCGCCCGCACGATGGCGCTGACCGGGCGGCAGAGTGAGCCCTACTGCGCTCCAGCTGAGATCGGTGAGGCGCTGGCAAAGGCCCGCTTGGAACTCGAGCGGTCCCCCGCTCTGGTGCCTGCGGACTGGGTGTCGTATGCGGTACGCGCCGACACGGTCGAATTCTGGCAGGTCGATCGTGATCGCCGGCACCAGCGGCTGCGTTACGAGCGGGCCGAAGCGGGCTGGTCGCCGACATTGCTGTGGCCGTGACGTCGGGCGGTCGTCCGATCGATGTCATGGGAATCCTATTGCCCACCAAACTCATTCAATCGACGATCACGCCGCCAGTCAGGTTCGCGACCGTGCCGGTCATGGCGGCCGCCCGATCCGATGCCACGACATGGGTGTTCTCCCTTCGCCGTCGAGCGGCTCTTGTGGTTGTGGCGCAACGCGTTTCATGGCAGTTCTTGCAGCCCGGCGCCGGTGAGCAGATACCCCGGCGCCGTGTTGGCAGGGTCGGCAAGCACCAGTTCGACGAGAGCGGACCCGGCCACCTGCGGCGTCAAGAGCTTCCCGAGTTGCTGCAGGTATTGCTCTTCGGTTTGGCCGGTGCGCGCCGCGTAGGCCCGCACGCCGCGGCTGCCCACGTCGCCGAACGGGGTCATCCTGGGCAGCACCGTCGTGATGGTGAGGCCCAGGCCGGCGCGCCGGGCTTCGTCCTGGGCATAGTCGGCGATAAACCGCTGGGTGGCCTTGGCCCCGGCGTAGCCTCCGCTGGCCGGGGATCCGTTGAGGGCAGCTCCGCTGCTGACCACGACCACCCTGCTGCCGGGTGGCAGCGGCTTGAGCAGTGCTTCGCGCAGCCAGCTGAACGCGATCTTGACGTCGGTGTGCCAGTTGGCCGAGAACGTCTCCCAGGTCTGGTGTTGCAGCGCACGCATCACCGGGTTGGCGCCGGCGACCAGCACTAGCACCGGCGGCTCGTATCGGTCGATCAGGTTCCAGGCCACGGTGGCGTCGGCCGCGTCGGCGACCTCGGTGGCGATGTTGGGGTTGCTGTCGGCCAGCTCGGCAAGTGCCGGGGCGGTTCGCGCCACCGCGACCACCCGGGCACCGGCTTCGGCGAACGCGCAGGCGATCCCGCGTCCCAATCCGCGGCTGGCCCCGACGACGACGGCCCTCTGGCCGCTCACGATAGTCATTGCTGTCACTCCCTTTTCGGGTCGGTTCGTTCCGCCGGTGGCTAGCTAGCCGGCGCCGCGTCGAGCAGCGCCGCGTATTGGCGCTCGAGGGTTTTGGCCGCCCCGCTGTGCCAGGTCGGTGCGAGCGACTGCGACAGCGGGTCCGGGAAGATGTCCTCGTCTCCCCGCTCCACCCCGTCGAAGATCGCGCGGGCCACCGATTCGGGTGCGGCCTTGACGACGTCGAATCCGTTGGTCATGTCGGTGTCGGTGGGGCCGGTCAGCACCGCGTGAACGCGCACCTGCTGAGCGGCCAACAGGATCCGCAGCGATTGGGTCAGGTTGAACGACGCCGCCTTGGAGATCGAGTAGGCCGGGATGAGCGGCAGTGGGGCCAACGCGTTCAACGACAGGTTGTTGACGACGGCCCCCTGGGAGCGCGTCAGCGCCGGCAGGAACGCCCGGGTCACGGCGTAGGTGCCGAACAGGTTCACGGCGAGATGCCTCTCGATCATCGTACGGTCACTCAAGTCGTCGTAGAGGGCCACGCCGGCGTTGTTGACGAGAACGTCCAGCGAGTCGACGTGCGCTGCGGCGCTTGCGATCTGCGCACCGTCGGTGATGTCGAACGTGAGCGCCGTGACGCGCGCGTCGGGATGGTGCGAGGGGCGGCGTGCAGCCGCATACACTCGCGTCGCGCCCCGGCGCAGCGCTTCCTGCACCAGGGCCCGACCGATTCCCCGGTTGGCCCCGGTCACCAACACGGCCTTGTCGGTAATGGTCATGTGTCCTCCTCGGCGAAGTTGTGCAGCTGTCGAAGAGGTAGAGGCAACTACGCCCCGAAACTGGGCGCCCCCGATGCGCCCAGTTTCGGGCCCCGCCAGCGTCAATACTGGAACCGCAGCGTGACGCGAGGGTGGAGGTGGTGATGGAAACAGCCGACCTGATGGCCAGGGCGCGGGCCGGAGACGGCGACGCGTTCCGAGAGCTGACGGAGCCGCACCGTCGAGAACTGCAGGTGCACTGCTATCGGATGCTCGGATCGCTGCATGACGCCGAGGACGCCCTGCAGAACACGCTGCTGGCCGCCTGGCAAGGTCTCGACGGGTTCGAAGGACGGGCCTCCATCCGCACCTGGCTGTACCGAATAGCGACCAACCAATGCCTGAGCACGCTTCGCTCGGCGAGCAGGCGCTCGGCCAAGGAGTGGGACATGCCCCACATTGAACCGCCCGAACCGAGCTCCCTCGGCGAAATCGTGTGGCTGGAGCCGTATCCCGATGCCCTGCTTGAGGGCGCGATGAACGCGCCCCCGGGTCCGGAGGCCCGCTATGAGCAGACTGAGGCCATCTCGCTGGCCTTCATGACCGCATTGCAGGTTCTGCCCGCCCGCCAACGCGCCGTGCTCATCCTGCGCGAGGTACTCGGATACCCCGCCGCAGAGGTGGCCGAGATGCTCGACTGCACCGTGGAGGCGGTCACCAGCGCTCTCAAACGCGCCCGGGCCGCCCTGCGTAGCCGGCTGCCGGCCGGGGCCCAAGGCCCGGTCCCGTCCACCCCCAACTCGCCGGCCGAGCAGGCCCTCGTGACCAAGTTCGTCCGTGTCTACCAGTCCGGCGATGTCGCGGCGCTGGTCGCCCTGCTCACCGACGATGTCCGCCTCTCCATGCCACCGATTCCGCTCGAATACCACGGCCGCGACGTCGTTGGGCGTTTCTTCGCCACCATCTTCGGGGCGGGCCGGGAATACCACCTGGTGCCGACCCGCGCCAACGGTCAACTCGCGTTCGGCGCCTACGGCCGCTTCGGCGGCGACGGCATCCGCCACGGCGCGGGCCTGCTGGTCCTGTCGGTCACTGGGAATCGCATATCTGCGCTGACCCGCTTCGACAACGACGTACTCCCCTGGTTCGGGCTGCCCCACGCGCTGCCGGGCTGACGGCGATGTCCCTGGAAGTGGTCGCGCAGCCGCTGCGTATAACCGTCAGCCGAACCGGGACGGCAGTTCCAGCACCTCACCCAGCTGGCGCAGGTACAGCCACGGGATCACCGGCATGGCCAGGGTGATCGCCCCAGCCAACCCATAGCAGACCCACGAGCCGGTGTCCTTGCCGACGGCCATCAGATAGGTCGCGGCGGCGACCATGGTCAGGGCGCCGCCGACGGCGCTGGCGAGCACGGTGACGCCGCGCAGCAGCACCCGGTCCACCTGGGCCTGGTTGGGCAACACCGGGCGTTCGGTGGCCGACCGCCGGCCCGGGGCGTCGAACCCGCGCTGCGGCAGCGGCGCCCCGGGTCGCGCCGGCGCCCCGGCCCGGGGAGCGAAGCCGGCCGGTCCGGGGGCGGGCCCGGATGAGCGGGCCCGCAGCAGCACCGGAATGGCGGCCAGGATGACCAGCGCGGAGACGCCGATGACGATGTAGAGCAGGCCGGTGTGCGAATTCTTCGCCGGCTGATGAAAGCCCCGCCCGAGGTCAACCAGGGCGACCATGGCCGCCACGCTCATGCCCAACAGCGTCAGCCAGATCGCCGCACAGGCGCCGAGCAGCACCCGGTCGGTGACCTCCGGGGACTGCCCCGGGCGGACGAAACGGTCTGCGATGTTTCGGCCGGCCATCAGCAGCTCGTCGCCGGTGCGTCGTTGCTGTTGGACGACAGCACCCTGCCGTCACTGCTGGTGATCGAGCAGTTGAGCTTGCTCAGCCGCAGCATGCTGGACGCCTCCACCGAGCCGATCTCCGACTGGGAGATCGGTGTCAGCGTCAGCGACCACGGGATGTAGGCGTTGCGCTGCGTCCGGCGTTGCCCGGAGGCGTCGACGTAGGTGATCGTGATCTGGTCGAACGGTGCCTTGGTGCCGGTCACCGAATAGGTCACCTGCAACGGCTTGGCCTGGGTGGTCGTGGTGGCCTCCGGTGTCGTAGTGGATGGTTCAGGAGACGTCTCAACCGGTGGCGGTGGGGGCGGTGGCTCCTCGCTGGACGGTGGCGGCGGCGGTGGGGGCTCCTCGCTGGACGGAT
>NZ_LZJK01000156.1 GCF_001667945.1 Mycolicibacter sinensis
GCTGCGGCGGCCCGCAGCACCGAACCGCCGATCAGGCCGAGCCCCAAGACGCACACCGGAGTTTTCCCTGCACCTGCCACCACCTGTCCAGGTTGGCACACGCTGGTCAAGGGCGTGAACGGCGACTACCGTAGGCGGCCATGGGAGCACAGGGCGCGTCCGCACAGGGCCGGCCGGCGGACACGCTGGACGGCTTCGGGGTGGCTGTTGTGCGTGAAGACGGCAAGTGGCGTTGCACGTCGATGCGTGCCGCGGCACTGACCAGTCTGTCGATCGCCGAGACGGAACTGCGTGAGTTGCGCAGCGCCGGCGCGGTTTTCGGTCTGCTCAACGTCGACGACGAATTCTTCGTGATCGTCCGGCCGGGGCCGGCCGGCACCCGGCTGCTGCTCTCGGATGCGACGGCCGCACTCGACTACGACATCGCCGACGAGGTGCTCGACGAGCTCGACGCCGACATCGACGCCGAGGACCTGGAGGACTCCGAGCCGTTCGAAGAGGGCGATCTGGGCCTGCTGTCCGATATCGGGCTGCCCGCCGCGGTGCTCGGCGTCATTCTCGACGAGTCCGATCTGGCCGTTGATGAGCAACTGCACCGGATCGCCGCCGAGATGGGGTTCGACGAGCAGCTCTCGGCGGCCCTGCCGCGACGCAAGCGGTGACCGGCCTATCCACCGACGAGGAGCTGATCCGCGCGGCGTTGGCGGCTGCCCGGCAGGCCGGCTCCCGCGATATTCCGGTGGGGGCGGTGGTGGTTGCCGCGGACGGCACCGTGCTGGCCTCGGCCGCCAATGCCCGCGAAGCCCTCGCCGACCCCACCGCGCACGCCGAGATGCTGGCGCTCCGCGATGCGGCCGCGGTGCTCGGCGACGGCTGGCGGCTGACCGGCGCCACGTTGGCCGTCACCCTGGAGCCGTGCACCATGTGCGCCGGCGCGCTGGTGGCCGCCCGGGTGGCGCGGCTGGTGTTCGGGGCCTTCGAGCCCAAGACCGGGGCGGTCGGCTCGCTGTGGGACGTGGTGCGCGACCGCCGGCTCAACCACCGCCCCGAGGTGCGTGGTGGGGTGCTGGCCGCCGAGTGTGCTGCACCACTGGAGGAGTTCTTCGCCCGCCAGCGATTGGGCTGAGGGCACGGTCGTTGGGTAGGCTGTCCCGCGGTGGCGTGTCCGAGCGGCCTAAGGAGCACGCCTCGAAAGCGTGTGTGGGGTAACCCCCCACCGAGGGTTCAAATCCCTCCGCCACCGCCATGTGAAATCGCGCCGAGTGTGCGGTTTCGTACGCGACCCGCCGGGGTCGGCGTATGAAACCGCACACTGGACGTCTTGCCCATCACCGCGGCCGGTCGACGGCATACGTCCCGGCGTCGTCGGTGAACTCCACCAGCACCTGGCGCTGGGCGCCGTCGACGGTGACCGCGCAGGTGAAGGTGCCTCCTTTGCGCACCGTCGGGTTGACCCCGTTGTTGCAGCGCACGGCGCTCACGTCGTCGCGCCCGTAGCCGTTGATCGGATCGGTGAGCACCGAGCGCACACCGTCCTGGGCGCGGCCGACGTCGAGTTGCACCGGTCCGGAGCCGCCGACCACGCCGCGCAGCACCAAGATCACCAGCAGCGCCACCGCGAGCAGCCCGGTCACGCCCGCGCCGATCAGCACCGTCCGGTTCGACGGACGCTGCGGGGCGGGTGGTCGCGGGGGAGCAGG
>NZ_LZJK01000157.1 GCF_001667945.1 Mycolicibacter sinensis
CGCCCCGCCGCACCCCGCTCGAAGCACCGCCGCACCGGCGCCCGCCCGGACCTGACATAACGTGCCTTGTCGCTGAAAGCCGGGCAACACCCCTATCTCCTGGCGTGGAGACGGCTGTGGTGGCAGTGACGAACGGGGCGGGCGAGAAACGCTCAATACCCCACCGTAAACCCATGCCGCAACACCAGATCCACCGTCACATCCGGACGCTGCGACAGCGGCCACGCCTGCACCTCGAACGCCTCGACGGCGAAGAAGGCATAGTTCACCGAAGTCTCCGGCGTGGTGCGCGACCGGTAGACGATCGCGTCCGGGCATTCCTCGGGCTCGGGCCACCAGCGCCGCACCGCATCGGCGAGTTGCTGGCAGGTGGCCCACACCGCGTCGTGCTGGCCGGTGCTGATCTGGTCGTCGACACCGAGGGCGTCCAGGTTGCGTTCGGTACGCAGGTCGAGCACCCGCAGATGCCGGGCCGCGGTCAGCCGCACCAGGTGGTGGCCGGCGTGGTCGGCCGGGATCATCAACCCCGTCAGCCGGTAGCGCTCCCGGAACGCCCCGAGCAGATCGGTTGCGGCATAACGGGTGCGGAAAGCCCCGGACGGCGGATCGAAGCGATAGCGCGGTGCGGCGAACCCCTCCCACGTCCAGGCGCCCGGATGCTCGGCGTCCAGGCGCCACAGCTGGGTCCCGGCGGTGATCCGCCGGCGGCGCAGCCCGGTCGGCCGAGTCTCGGGCAGCGGAGCCCGGTAGCCGGCGGGAAGCTCAGGCACCGAGCGCGGTGAGCATCCGCCGGGCAGCCGCCGCGGTGTCGGGATGGCGCAGCGCCTCGGCGATCGAGACGCCGCCCAGCTCGTCATGGGTGAGCCGCATGATCCGGTCGGCGGCCAGCGCGTCGGTGGTGAACCGGCCCAGCAACTCCAGGATCTCGGGCAGGTCGGCGCGCATCCGGGCGTCGTCGAATTGCCAGGCCGGGAACCAGGTCTGGTTGCCCACGGCCGCGCCGATCAGCCTGCCGCGGCTGCGCAGCCGGTGCACGGCCTGCGGCGTGCCCAGCCGCAGCAGCGCCTGGACCTTCGGGGTAGGCAGCGCCCCGGCGACGAAGTCGTCGATGAGGGCGGCGCGGCGCTGGTCGTTCAGCGCGTGGGCGGCGATGCGCTCCAAGGTGCCCTGCGGCGCAGTCGGGGCTTCCAGCAGGGCGTCGAGCACCTGGGCGAACCCGGCATCGGCGCGGGCGCGTTCGGCGACCTGGCGGGCGATCGGTGCAACGGCGGTGGGCATGGGTTCATACTACCCGCGTCGGCGCAGTATTGAAACAATTGAAACAGACGCCAGTGCGAGGATCACCGCCAGTAGCGGCCAGACACCCAGCGCGTCGACCCGATCGGCGAGCCAGGACTGCACTGCGCCGGCCGCGCGGATCACCGGATCGTCGGCGTCGGCGCCGGAGAAGTACAACCGGATCTCGTAGTAGCCGTAGTAGGTGACGTACACGCCGGTCAGCAGCACGATCACCCCGGCGATGCGGCCCACATACGGCAGCACCCGGCGCAGCGCCGTACTCGCCGAGGAGCCGGCCAGGGCCACCGCCAGCGCCGCGACCCCGACGGTGACGCTCATGCCGGCGGCGTAGGCGACGAACGCCAGCACCCCGGCCAGGGGCGACCCCTGTTGGAAGGTGGTACTGATCACCGCGAGAAACGGTGCGATCGTGCACGACAGCGAGGCGATCGCGTAGCCGACGCCGTAGCCGTACATCGACCCCAGCCGCGCGGTGGGTGTCCCGCCCGCCATCTTGGGCAGCAGCACCGAGATGTCGCGGCCCGACAGCAGCCAGGCGCCCATCGCCAGCAGCAGCACGCCGATGACCACGGTGGCGAACGGCAGGTATTTCTGCGCCGAGGCGATCAGCGGCGACACCGCCAGCCCGAAGATCCCGAACACCGTCAGGAATCCGGCCGCCATCGTCACCGTCGCCGCAGCGGCCCGGGCCAGCGCTGCCGGGCGCGAGGTGCCCCGGCTGTCGGCGATCACCAAACCCAGGTATCCCGGCAGAAACGCGAAACCACACGGGTTCAGCGCCGCCACCAGACCGGCGCCGAGAGCGAAACTCAGTGTGGCCGAGTCGATCACGACTGCGTCAGCGCCTGCACCCGCGCGCTCAGCTCGGCTTCGGGCAGCGAGCCCTTCACCACCTCGACCTGGCCGTCCGGGCTGATGAAGGCGTACGCCGGCTGGCGGGTCACGCCGAACCTGGCCCATACCGCGGCGTCGGCGTCGTTCAGCTCGGTAAAGCCGTCGACGCCGTACTTGGCGGTGAACTGCTGCAGCGCGCCCAGCTGGTCGCGGGCGCCCACCCCGACGAACGTCACCGCCGGATAGGCGGCGGCCACCCGCGCGACCAGCGGCGCGTCCTTCTGGCAGATGGGACACCATGGCGCCCAGAACCACAGCACCGCCGGCCTGCCGTTGAGGCTCGAACCGGAGAACGCCCGGCCGTCAAGGGTTTGGGCGGTGAAGTCGAGCTGGGTGCCCTCGGCGGTCGTCCGCGAACCGCAGCCGGCGGCCAGCAGGGCCATCGTGGCGATGAATACGGCGATCAGCAGGCGCAGTCCAGCGACCTTGGCGTGGGGCATGCCGCCGAGTATGCCAGCGCTTCTCGCGGGCCCAAGGTCGCCGGCGGCGGAGAACCCGCGTCGCTATTTCGAACGCCGAGCGACACGGGCATGCTGGAGGCCATGAACCGACGCGAGATCACCGAGCAGATCGTGGCCGCCCGGCTGGCCAAGGGCCTGACCTGGCAGGAGTTGGCTGAGGCGATCAAGAAGCCGGTGGTGTGGACCACCTCGGCGCTGTTGGGCCAGCAGCCCATCCCGGCCGAGCTGGGCGAAATCCTGGCCGACTTGTTGGGCCTGGATCGCTCGGTGGTGCCGGTGCTGGCCGCGGTGCCGGTGCGCGGCCAGCAGCCCCAGGTGCCCACCGACCCGACCATCTACCGGCTCTACGAGGCGCTGGGTGTTTACGGCCCGGCGATCAAGGAACTGATCCATGAACAGTTCGGTGACGGCATCATGAGCGCGATCAATTTCAGCGTGGACATCGACAAGAAGACCCACCCGGGCGGGGATCGGGTGGTGATCACCTTCGACGGCAAATTCCTACCCTACGAGTGGAATTCCGCGGACTGACCGATGACCACCCGCCGATCGCAGCAGGCCCCGCCGCTCACCGCCGACCTGGTGCTGTCCGGCGGGGGAGTGCGGTTCGTCGGGCTGGTCGGGGCGGTGGTCGCGCTGATGGATGCCGGGTACTCGGTGCAGCGCATCTCCGGGGTCTCCGGCGGTTCGGTGGTGGGCACCGTCCTGGCGGCCGCCGCCCAGGGCGATCAGCTGAACCCGGCGCAGATCAAGGAACTGGCGCTGTCGGTGCCGCTGCACACCTGGCGCGACACCGAGGTACCGGTCCCGCTGCTGGGCGCGGCCTACGGGTTCCTGCGCGACAGCGGCCTGTACCGCGGCGATGTCGCCCACGACTGGATCCGCGCTGAACTGGCGAACCTGGGGGTGCACACCTGGGGTGATCTGGCCTACGACGACGACAACCTGTTGCGTGAGCGGCGCTACCGCGCGGTGGTCACCGTCACCGACGTGACGACCGGGCAGCTGGTGCGGCTGCCGTGGGACTACCGGCGGGTGTACGGCCTGGACCCCGACGAGCAGTCCGTCGCCGATGCGGTGCGCGCCTCGATGTCGGTGCCGTTCTTCTACCGCCCGATGACCCTGACCAGCGCCGCTGGGCGGCGATCCACCCTGGTCGACGGCGGGGTGCTGTCGAACTTCCCGATCTACACGTTCGACCGGCTCGACGGCCGCCCACCGCTGTGGCCGACCTTCGGGGTGACGGTGGTGCCCGAGCTGTCCGGCGGCGATATCGGCGACATGGTCCCGGGCCTGCGGCCGCTGCGCATGTTCGGGCAGTCGCGGCTGCTGGAGAACCTGATCAGCACCCTGCTGATCGGCCACGATCAGACCTATCTGAACCAGCCCTGGGTCAGTGTGCGCGCCATCAAGGTCAACCCGATCGACGTCGGCGTGCTGGACTTCGGGATCTCTCGCGCCCGGCTCGCAGAGCTCTACGAGAACGGCTACACGGCGACGCAGGAGTTCCTGACGACCTGGGACTGGCCGGCCTACCTGGAGCGGTTCCGGGTGTCGCACTACCCCAACGGGGACCCGCCCGGCGCCGACTGAAGGCTTTAGTGGCGGTGCTTGCCCAGTTCGGCGCTGGCGTCGCCGAGCCGCACCGTGATGTCGGTATTGCCGGCGCCGTCGAGCTGCTCGCGGCCGCGCAACCGGTCCTGGATCTCGCGGGCCGCACCGTTGATCCGCTCGATCTCGCTGCGGAACACGTCCGGACGGGTCTCCTTGCTGGCGTAATGGAAGTAACTGAGCAGGCTGCGCAGCAGCTCCAGCTTCTGCTTCTCCCGCTTGGCCAGGTCGTGCGTCGTCATCAACTCGACGCGGCGCACCGGAGGCAGATCCCCCCAGTCGAGCGTCACCTTGTTCTCGTAGCGGTTGCGCTTGCCGCGCCCGAACCAGCCCTTGGGCTCCTCGGGGGTGTCGTAGTAGCTGACCGTCCCGGTGAACCGCGACTCGATGCCCTCACCGAGCTCGGCCCGGTCGATCGCCGAGTCCCACACCGTGCGCCACTCCTGATTCGGTGCCAGCACCGTCAGCTCCTCGGGCAGCTGCAAGGCGACCACGTCGGCGTAGCCGTCGGACGCCGTCTCGTAGCGGGCCACGGTCGGCGGCTGGGCGAAGGAGAAGCTGATGTCATAGGCGGCGGTCTTGCCGAAGTTGCGGACCACCAGCTCGATGACGTGCCAGTCCGCGGCGTGCGGCTCCATGAACATGGCCACGTGCGGGCGGGTCTGCTCGGCGGCAGCCCGGCGGTTGCGCTGCAGTTGCCGGTTCAGATAGAACAGCGCCAGCACGGTGATCGCGATCGCCACCCAGGCGGCGCCCGCCAGCCACGCCTCCGGCCCCGCGTGGGTGACGTCGTACCAGCGGTCCTCGACTGCTCCCATCGGCTATCCCCTCATCCGCCCATCAGCATGCGCCACCGGTCCAGGCTTCCGGCGCTGAATACGTAGTTGGATCGCTTGACCTCGGAGAGCGCAGCGCTCGGGTCGGCCGAATACCAGTGACCGGGAAAGACCGTCGGATCACCGGGCAGGGCGGCCAGCTGCTGCAGGCTGCGGTACATCTCGTCGGAGTCACCACCGGGGAAATCGGTGCGGCCGCAGCCCTCCAGGAACAACGTGTCGCCGGCGACGAGTCGGCCGTCCAGCAAAAAGCACTGACTGCCCGGGGTGTGCCCGGGCGTGTGCAGCAGCTCGATCTCGATGTCGCCGATGCTGACCTTGTCGCCGTGCTCATGTGCGGTCAGATCCGTCATCGCGATCCCGGTGATGCGCGAAACCCATTGCGCCTCATGGGTATTTACGTGAACCGGAACGCTTGTACGCTCCAGTAGCTCGGCGAGGCCCTTGAGCTCGAATCCCATCATCGACCCGCCGACGTGGTCGGGGTGGTGGTGTGTGACCAGCACACCCGACAGCCGCATGCCGTCGGCCTCGATCGCGTCGAGCAGGTCCCCGGCGGCGTAGGCCGGGTCCACCACCACGGCGTCGCCGGTCTGCCGGTCGCCGATCAGGTACGCGAAATTGCGCATCTGAGTGGCCATCGGGTCCCCGACCGCGAAATCGCGTCCGGAGAGCAGCTGGCGGAAATACAGCCGGTCGGATTCGGGCACGCCCTCCAGCCTAAGGCAGGCGATTGCCTGCACGGCGGAGCCGGGCGCAGCGGGCACGTCCCGGCCGGTAACGCCGACCGCGACCGGCATCAGCCATTGCGGTTTGGTGACCTCGTGGCCGAGGTTGTAACCTTCTACAGGCTTACGGCGCCGCAGGGCCGCCGTGGGTGAGGCCCCCTTAGCTCAGTCGGCAGAGCGTTTCCATGGTAAGGAAAAGGTCAACGGTTCGATTCCGTTAGGGGGCTCGGTGGACGCCGGGCCTGCTGGCAGGTGTATTACCCGCGGCGATGTAGCTCAGTTGGTTAGAGCGAACGACTCATAATCGTTAGGTCGCCGGTTCAAGTCCGGCCATCGCTACTACGAGAACCAGCGCAACAACAGACGAAAGAGGGCAGCTGACGTGGCCTCCAGCACCGATGTGCGGCCGAAGATCACCTTGGCCTGTGAGGTGTGCAAGCACCGCAACTACATCACCAAGAAAAACCGCCGCAACGACCCAGACCGGCTGGAGCTGAAGAAGTTCTGCCCCAACTGCGGCAAGCACCAGTCGCACCGCGAATCCCGCTAGGAAACGCGAACCGTGTCGTTGGCCGAGCGCCTCGCCGGGGCGCACTACCGCTACCCCGACTATTACGAGGTGGATCGGGAGAAGATCCGGGAGTACGCGCGCGCCGTCAAAGCCGTGGATCCGGCCAGCTTCGACCTGCGTGCGGCCGGCGAACTCGGCTACGACGGGCTGGTGGCCTCGCTGACCTACATCTCGGTCTTCGGCCACAAGGCGATCTCGGCGTTCTTCGACCACGTCGGTGTCACCACCGATGACGCCCAGATCGTCCAGGTCGACCAGAAGCTCGCGTATCACAAACCGGTCACCGAGGGCGACCGGCTGTACTGCGATCTCTCGGTCGAATCGGTTCGCCGCGCGCACGGCACCGACATCATCATGACCAGGCAAGTGGTCACCAACGAGGCCGGTGAGATCGTGCAGGAGACGTACACGACGCTGGCGGGACGGGCCGGCGAGGGAGAAAAGGGTTTCACCGATGGCACTGCGTGAGTTCAGTTCGGTCAAGGTCGGCGATCAACTGCCGGAGCGGGTCATCGCCCTGACCCGACAGGATCTGGTGAACTATGCCGGGGTGTCCGGGGACTTGAACCCGATCCACTGGGATGACGAGATCGCGCAGCAGGTCGGCCTGGACACCGCGATCGCTCACGGCATGCTGACCATGGGGCTCGGCGGCGGCTACATCACGTCGTGGGTGGGGGACCCGGGGGCGGTGACCGAGTACAACGTCCGGTTCACCTCCGTGGTGCCGGTGCCCAACGACGGCAAGGGCGCCGAGATCACCTTCACCGGCCGGGTGAAGTCCGTCGACCCCGAATCCAAGTCGGTGACGATCGCGCTCACCGCCACCACCGGCGGCAAGAAGATCTTCGGACGGGCGGTCGCCTCGGCGAAGTTGGCCTAGGGGAAGCGATGGCGATCAAAACCGACATTCGGGGGATGATCTGGCGCTACCCCGAACCCTTTGTGGTGGGCCGCGAGAAGATCCGCGAGTTCGCCAAGTCGATCAAGTGCGAGGACGCCGCGTGCTACGAGGAGGCTGCCGCGGCCGAGCTCGGCTACGACGCGCTGGTGGCCCCGCTGACTTACGTGTCGATCCTGGCCAAGCTGGTGCAGGCCGACTTCTTCCGCAACGTCGACACCGGTTACACCACCATGCAGATGGTGCAGGTCGACCAAGGATTCACCTTCCACAGGCCGATCAAGGCCGGCGACATCGTCTACGCCCGGATGGAGATCGCCTCGGTGAACGAACGGTTCGGCGCCGACATCGTGACGACCCGCAACATCTTGACCGACCCCGCCGGCGACCTGGTGCTGGAGGCGTTCACCACGATGATGGGCCACGACGGCGACGATTCGGTCAACCTCAAGTGGGATGCCGAATCCGGTCAGGTCATCCGAACAGCCTGATTAGTAACTGGCCGCACCGGCGAGGTACACTCGGACCTCGGGGTTTTCCCAGCACTAGCGCGCTTTCCGTGAGGCGAACGGGGAGCGCGCGAATTGTGTGGGCCGGAGACGGTGCACAGGTGAAATCCCGGAACGCAGGTTGGCCGGCCAACCGCGAAGGGGCGTAGCTCAACTGGCAGAGCAGCGGTCTCCAAAACCGCAGGTTGCAGGTTCAAGTCCTGTCGCCCCTGCTGACGTGCCATGGTGGACAGTGGACACTGGAACTCACCCGGTGCGGTACGGCACTACGTAAGCGAGAAGAACGAAGGAGCATGCGGTGACCGACGAGCTCGACCGTCCCGACGCCGCAGCCGGCGGCGACAGCGAGGCCGACTCCCCGGTCCGCCCCGGTCGCACGGCCGTGGCGAGCAGGCAGGTCGGCGACCCGCTGCGGCCCACCGGCAAGCGCTCCCGGCGGCGCGGGGACGCCGCCGACGCAAACGGCGCCGAGCTGGAGTCCACGGCGACCGAGCTGGGTGCCGACGACACCAAGAAGGCCAAGAAGGCCAAGAAGAAGTCGGACGGGCCGTCGCGCAATCCGTTCGTCTTCGTCTTCAACTACCTCAAGCAGGTCGTCGGCGAACTTCGCAAGGTGATCTGGCCGAACCGCAAGCAGATGGTCACCTACACCGCGGTGGTGCTGGCGTTCCTGGTCTTCATGGTGGCCTTGGTCGCCGGTGCGGACTTCGGATTCGCCCGGCTGGTGCTGCTGGTGTTCGGCGAGTGAAGTTATAGGAAGGACTGACAACCGTGACTACCTTCGACGGCGATACGCCTGCGGGCGAGCCGGTCGACGTGGCGGAAACCACCGAGGCGCCTGCCGAGGCCCCGGCTGAAGAGACTGCTGAGGCTGCCGAGACCGCTGAGACCCAGGAGGTCGCCGCCGCGGACGCCGAACCGGCCGAGCCCACCGAGGAACTCGACCCCGCGGCCGCACTGAAGGCCGAACTGCGCACCAAGCCGGGCGATTGGTACGTCATCCACTCCTACGCCGGCTACGAGAACAAGGTGAAGGCCAACCTCGAGACCCGCGTGCAGAACCTCGACGTCGGCGACTACATCTTCCAGGTGGAGGTGCCCACCGAAGAGGTCACCGAGATCAAGAACGGCCAGCGCAAGCAGGTCAACCGCAAGGTGTTGCCGGGCTACATCCTGGTGCGGATGGATCTGACCGACGACTCCTGGTCGGCGGTGCGCAACACCCCCGGCGTCACCGGGTTCGTCGGCGCCACCTCGCGACCGACGTCGCTGCCGCTGGACGACGTGGTGAAGTTCCTGCTGCCGCAGGGGGCGGCCAAGAAGCAGGCGCGTGGTGCGGCAAGTACCGCGGCGGCCGCGACCGAGGGCGGTCTGGAGCGGCCGGTCATCGAGGTCGACTACGAGGTCGGCGAGTCGGTCACCGTCATGGACGGCCCGTTCGCCACGCTGCCCGCCTCGATCAGCGAGGTCAACGCCGAACAACAGAAGCTCAAGGTGCTGGTGTCCATCTTCGGCCGCGAGACGCCTGTGGAACTGACCTTTAACCAGGTCTCCAAGATCTAGTACGTAGGAAAGGAACACCCCACTCATGGCCCCGAAGAAGAAGGTCGCCGGGCTGATCAAGCTTCAGATCGAAGCCGGCCAGGCCAACCCCGCGCCGCCGGTCGGACCCGCGCTCGGTCAGCACGGCGTCAACATCATGGAGTTCTGCAAGGCGTACAACGCCGCGACAGAGAGCCAGCGCGGCAACGTCATCCCGGTGGAGATCACCGTCTACGAGGACCGCAGCTTCACCTTCGCGCTCAAGACCCCGCCCGCGGCGCGGCTGCTGCTCAAGGCCGCCGGCATCGCCAAGGGCTCCGCCGAGCCGCACAAGACCAAGGTCGCCAAGGTGACCTGGGACCAGGTCCGCGAGATCGCCGAGACCAAGAAGGCCGACCTCAACGCCAACGACGTCGAGGCGGGGGCCAAGATCATCGCCGGGACCGCCCGCTCGATGGGCATCACCGTCGAATGATCTTCGCCGAATAGACCTGAGCACGACGAAGCGGGCCGAGGAACGAGGCCCAACGTAGGAATGCGAAGGGCTTATTCGACGAGAAATAGTCGAGTGGGAGGGCCAGCTTCGGCCCGCCGACCACAACCAACCACGAGATTGGATAACCGATGAGCAAGACCAGCAAGGCATACCGCGCCGCCGCCGAGAAGGTGGACCGCGACAACCTCTACACCCCGCTGCAGGCCGCCAAGCTGGCCAAGGAGACGTCGTCGACCAAGCAGGACGCCACCGTCGAGGTGGCCATCCGGCTCGGCGTCGACCCGCGCAAGGCCGACCAGATGGTGCGCGGCACCGTGAACCTGCCGCACGGCACCGGCAAGACCGCCCGGGTTGCGGTGTTCGCGGTCGGTGAGAAGGCCGAGCAGGCCACCGCCGCCGGCGCCGACGTGGTCGGCAGCGACGACCTGATCGAGAAGATCCAGGGCGGCTTTCTCGACTTCGACGCCGCGATCGCCACACCGGACCAGATGGCCAAGGTCGGCCGCATCGCCCGCGTGCTGGGCCCGCGTGGCCTGATGCCCAACCCGAAGACCGGCACCGTCACCCCCGACGTCGCCAAGGCGGTCTCCGACATCAAGGGCGGCAAGATCAACTTCCGGGTGGACAAGCAGGCCAACCTGCACTTCGTCATCGGCAAGGCCTCCTTCGAGGAGTCCAAGCTGGCGGAGAACTACGGTGCCGCCCTCGACGAGGTGCTGCGGCTCAAGCCGTCGTCGTCGAAGGGCCGCTACCTCAAGAAGGTCACCATCTCCACGACGACCGGCCCCGGCATCCCGGTGGACCCCACCGTCACCCGCAACTTCACGGCCGAGTAGTCACCCTTCGTCGGCGCGAGCAGACGCGAAAGCCCCCGTTTCCTTCCGGAATCGGGGGCTTTCGCGACTGCTCGGCGTGTTGGTCAGGCCGCGCTCTTGACGTAGCTAACCAGGCTGACGTCGAGGCTTTCGTCGGTGAAGTAGTACTCGCAGCCGCGCAGGTACTTCATGTAGCGCTCGTAGACCTCTTCGGACTGGATCGCGACGGCCTGGTCGTGATGGGCTTCCAGCGCGTCACCCCAGATCCGCAGCGTCTTGATGTAGTGCGGCCGCAGTGAAATCGCTTCGGGCACAGTGAAACCAGCCTTTTCACCGTGCTCGATCATCATCTCGGTGGTGGGCAACCGCCCGCCCGGGAAGATCTCGGTCAGGATGAACTTGATGAACCGGGCCGTCTCGAACGTCAGCTTCTTGCCGCGCGCGTTGAGGTCATAGGGGTGGAAGCTGACGCTGCTCTGGATGGCCATCCGGCCGTCGGCCGGCAGGATCCGGTAGCAGTTCTGGAAGAAATTGTCGTAGTTCTCGTGACCGAAGTGCTCGAACGCCTCGATCGAGACGATCCGGTCCACCGGCTCCTGAAACTCTTCCCAGCCCTGCAGCAGCACCCGACGGGACCGCTCGGTGTCGATCTCGTCGAGCAGCTG
>NZ_LZJK01000158.1 GCF_001667945.1 Mycolicibacter sinensis
GCGTTCAACATGACTCGTTGATCGCAACGCGTGAACCACGCCAGATCCGAAGTCCACCACTCCCCGGGACGCTATCGGTCGGGCTCGATCGTAAAGACCAGTTCGTCGCGAACTTGCGTATTGCGCTGGTAGCGATCTTGGGTCTCGACTTGAGCTGCGGCGACAGATATTCGGTGGCTTTGGGCGCCGTGGACCAGCGCATCAATTAGTCGGAGGGCGCGTTCGCGTGGTTCTCCGGTGACCTGGAAAGTGTTGCTGTCGTTGAGCTCGGTGGCCGGCGCGGTATGCACGCCGCTCTTGCGTGCCCGGGGCCGCAGTGCTGCCACATGCCAGCGGGGGATGGGCTGGAGCCGCAGGAGAACGCTGTGCTGCTCGTTGATCCTTGCGGGCTGGCAGGCTACCCGGTGCTCGGCCGGAATCCGGTTGTCGCGTTCCGCGCGCGCCAGACGACGACGAATGGTGGGGAGATCGTCAGGCGCCACTGTCAGACCGGACTTTCCGGCCTGGCGCAGTGCCTCGATGAGCTGCTCGGCGACACCGAGCTTCGGCGTATTAGTAGAGGTCGAGCGCGCGCCCGGCCCGCCAGCGTCGCCGCTGGTCATCGGAGGGGCTGCCGGTTCTGGCCGGGGCAAGCGACGGCGCTTGTGAGCGGATCGGGAGCGTCGGCGAACGAATGGTTGATCCGGAAACGCGCCGTGCTCCAGATAGTACGTTCCTGCCGGCTCGATCGTCCCCGTCCAGTTGGCGCCGTGGCCTTTGACCCGAGCGAGGCCGCGGCTGGCAAGTGCACGGGCTGACGTTCGATGTGCCCAGCCGGTGAAGACGCCTTCGGGGCAACCCTCATTGATCCACTGCAGCACCTTGAACTGGGCGTCGGTCAGGGGTGCGTCGTGAGCGACCATGAATCCGATCCTGCCTGGTGTTTCAGCGCGTGGGGTCCCGATGGAACAGGCAGTCGGTGGGGTCATAGACGGGCGCTCACGATCCCATCAACGGCACTCCCCGGATCAATCAACCTCGGCGACTTCACCATCTACATCGACACAGCGCTGCTGAAAGTCGCGGGATTCGAACCGCAACTACACCCTGGATTGTGGGGAGCCGTCGAACCCCTGCGCACAGCCACCGTCGACATCATCGGCGTGATCGTCACATTCCAGTCGGCCCGGACCCCGAGGCCGACCGATTCTGAACGCTCTGGCAGCCCCAAACTCAAGGCACCAAAGCAAAATGACCTAACTCGGGAGAATCCGCCAAGTGGCGGCTCGAGTCCGACTGGCAGCACTGTAAAACCACTGATAGAGGTGGTTTCTGGTCTTCGGGATCGGCTGGCAAGCCCGCTCACCCCGGTGTCGCTCCCTGCGCGCGGGTGGGATCGAGGGCGACGCCGGCGCGGTAGCCAACTCGGGCGAACGCAGCACTTTCACACTGCGCTTGCCACCTACGGTTACGACGGCGACGAGCAGGACGGCCAGTGCGCCCAAGATGCTGCCCGGGCTAGTGGTCGGTGTCACTGAGTGCGGTTGACAGTTCACCGTGCGGGCGGTGCGATCGCCGGCGGCGAAACACGACTGCTGCGGCTGTGACGAGGCTGATGATGATGCCGGCTGTTGTGAGGGCGGCGGGCGAATGGAAGCTGTGGGCGGCGGCCCGCCAGTTTGCGCCGATGGCGTAGCCTGCTGCGGCCAGGACTGCCGTCCAGGGCAGGCAGCCGAGGAAGGTGTAGACGCCGAAGCGTAGTGGCCGCATGCCGGCCAATCCGGCTGGAAATGAGATGACGCTGCGGATAACCGGTAGTAGGCGGCCGAAGAACACTGAGGCGGCACCGTAGCGGGTGAACCAGCGTTGTGCGCGTTCGAGGCCCGCTTGGCCCACCCATCTGTGGTGGCCCCAGCGGCGCAGCGCGGCGCGGCCACCGTAGCGTCCTGCCGCCCAGCCTAGGTAGCTGCCGACCACATTGCCGCAGGTGCCGGCCGCGATCACCAGGGGAAGGTCCATGTGTACGCCGGCCACGGCGCCGCCGGCCAGCGCTCCGCCGAGCAGCATGGTGACTTCGGAGGAAATCGGGATTCCGGCAGACTCGGCCACCATCAGCGCAAAGACCGCGATAACGCCGAAGCTGACAATGAACTGCTGCATAAATCCTCTTTCTTGAGCGCCCCCATACGCCGTGGTAGGAGGTGAGCCGCTGTGCGGTGAGGCGGCGGGAGATGGCGCCACCACGCTGACGACAATACATGCAATTATTGCTATAGTTATATGAGATGTGCGATGTGCTGTGTTTCTGGTTCGTCGAGCAGGGGGAGTAGGGCTGTACGGGTTCAGTCACACCCCGCGATCTAGCAGCCGCAGTCGTCGCCTCGCCAGGACCGGAACCCTTGCCAGACTGCGATGGCGGCCACGCCGAGTCCGATGACGGGGTCGAGCCACCAGCCGGTAGGCCAATTGGCTGTGACCGCCAGACCAACCAGCACCGCAGCGGCTTGAATGGCGCACAAGTAGTTCTGCGCGCCCTCACCTACGGTGGCCGCCGAGGCCAATCGTGCGCCGAGGCTGCGCTGGGCTCGGCCCAAGACCGGCATGATGAGCAATTCTGCTGCGGCCAGGACGATCCCAATCATGCTGGCTTCGGCGTGGTGTTCACCGAACAGATGCCGAAGCGATTCGGCGATGATGTAGGGCGTCATCAGCCAAAACGACACCGCCACACCGATCTGAGCACGTCGCTCTGCGGTCTCTGACAGGATCCGCGAACCGGTGAATCGCCAGATCACCACAGCACCTGCCAACCCCTCGGGCACACTGCCCAGCGCCCACGCGGTCAGGGCGATCGAGCCAGCGGCCATTCCCTGCCACAAACCCACCACTCCTTGAAGAGTGACGAACACCAGGCTGACGACGGCCAGCCGCCGCGCCCAGCCGGCGCGGGCGCGCCATTGGGCGTCGTGGGGGACCGTGGCCGCGTGGCCCGACTCGCCGTGGCAAGCATCGTCACACGCCTCGATGGGAAGATTGCCGCCCTGGCCGGAGGCGGCCGCTAGGCCCGAAGGGCTTGGGGACTGTTTGCGCGCCGCTGTGCTCGAAGCGTGGTCGTGCGTATGGACTGCAGCCGGTTTAGCGGTCGCGGAAACACCGGCCCCGCGCTCATCGGGGAGCGGTGACTTCGCCGGTAAAGGGTGCTGATCATTCTCACGAGCAGGCTCTTTGCACATTGCGCTGGTGTCGTCCTTTCCGTGCACCTGTTGAGCCGGGACGCCGTGTTGCGTCGTCGCCGACGACGCGCTGGCACACCCGGTCGCGCCTGCCGGCCGCACCCGAATCCGGCAAACAAGAGATATCAACATATCACGATGTATGCACATGATTGAAAGGTTCGCTCCCGCCGCGATGCAGTCAGTGGGGATCGCCAGGTTGACGCCGCGCCGCCTGCGGGTGCTTGCGACGGGCTGCGTCGTGGGCGGCGATCCCGGTCGTGAACGCTCGGGCCCGCGTGTATCGGCCGCTCTCCTCGGCGTGGCGACCGCCGCCGGGTACCCCGATACGTCGGTCAGCCCTCGCGGGCACCTCTACTGGCGTGCTTCCTAGCGGGGACCCGCCGCCGAATGTTGACACATAGTCATATTGCGATATATTCATATATTGAGGCGGGTGAGCTCGCTGAACAGTGCCCAGAGGGCTGGACAAAAAGGAGTGGCTAATGCTTCCGCACGGACTGTTGGTTAAGGCGGCCGGAACGGTGTTCACCGGGCTGGTCGGGGTGAGCGCGTACGAGGTCGTGCGCAAGGCGGTGGGTACGGCTCCGGTGCGCCGGGCCACGGTGGCGGTTACTGAATTGGGTCTACGGGGAACGCGGCGTGCTGAGGTGGCTGCGGAGTCGACGCGGCTCAAGCTGGCCGATGTGGTCGCCGAGGCGCGCGAACGTATCGGCGAAGAGACCGCTCCGCCGGCTGCCGCCGCGAACCACGACCACGACCACTGATCGCGGACATGACTGTTGTGGACGACCCCGCCGTAGAAATCCTTTCCGATGCGGCGGGGCGCATACGGGTGCATGTTCCGTGGGTGCGGTCGAACTCGCGGCGTGCGGTGGCGGTCGAAGAGGCCGTCGACAGACTGGCCGGGGTTCGGACGGTGCACGCCTATCCGCATACTGGATCGGTTGTGGTGTGGTACTCGCCCAAACGTGGTGACCGCTCGGCGATCCTGGTGGCGATCGCGGCGGCTAAAGACGTGGCTGCCGAGCTGATTCCGGCCCGCACGCCCCGCTCGGCCGATGTCCGCAACACCGAGGTCCTGCGTATCGCGATCGGTGGTGTTGCGCTGTTCCTGCTCGGTGTGCGCCGCTATGGGTTCCGGCGCCCGCCCATGCTGGGCGCCAACGGCCAGCTGATCGCCACCGGTGCGACGGTGTTCATGGGATATCCGTTCTTCCGCGGTGCGCTGCGCTCGCTGCGGTCCGGTCGCGCCGGCACCGATACATTGGTGACGGTGGCGATTGTGGCCAGCATGGTGTTGCGGGAGAATGTGGTCGCGCTGACGGTGTTGTGGCTGCTTAATATCGGCGAGTACCTGCAAGAGCTGACGCTTCGCCGCACTCGCCGGGCCATTGCCGATCTGCTACGAGGCACCGCCGACACGGCCTGGATTCGGCTTGCCGACGGCAGCGAGGTCCAGGTTCCTATCGACACCCTGGAGATCGGCGACGAAGTCGTCATCCACGATCATGTCGCGATTCCCGTGGACGGGGAAGTGGTTGACGGCGAGGCGGCGGTGGATCAGTCGGCGATCACCGGTGAAACATTGCCGGTCAGCATCGTCGCCGGCGCAACGGTGCGCGGCGGTTCGGTCGTGGTGCGCGGGCGCCTGGTAGTGCGCGCCAGTGCCGTGGGCAGCGACACCACGATCGGGCGCATCATCGCGCGTGTGGAAGAGGCACAAAATGATCGGGCGCCGATCCAGACGGTGGGGGAGAACTTCTCGCGCCGATTTGTGCCGATCTCATTCATTGTGTCCGCGGCCACGTTGCTGCTCACCGGGGACGTCCGGCGGGCGATGACGATGCTGTTGATCGCGTGCCCGTGCGCGGTGGGGTTGTCCACCCCGACGGCGATCAGTGCCGCGATCGGCAACGGGGCGCGGCGGGGCATTTTGATCAAGGGTGGATCGCACTTGGAGCAAGCGGGCCGGGTGGACGCGATCGTGTTCGACAAGACCGGGACATTGACCATCGGACGCCCGGTGGTCACGAACATCATCGCGCTGCATAAGGATTGGCAACCCGAGCAGGTGCTGGCTTATGCGGCCAGCTCCGAGATCCACTCTCGTCATCCGCTGGCCGAGGCGGTGATCCGCTCGACCGAGGAGCGGCGCATCATCATTCCGCCGCACGAGCAGTGCGAGGTGCTGGTGGGCTTGGGGATGCGGACCTGGGCAGACGGCCGGGTTCTGTTGCTGGGCAGCCCCTCGCTGGTGCGCTCAGAAAAGGTGCGGGTCTCCAAAAAGGCCACCGAATGGGTGAGCGAGCTACGCAGTCAAGCCGAGACTCCGCTGCTGCTGGCCGTGGACGGCACGCTCGTCGGCTTGATCAGTCTGCGTGATGAAGTACGCTCTGAAGCAGCCGAAGTAGTGCAGAAATTGCGCGACAACGGAATTCGCCGCATTGTGATGCTCACCGGCGATCACCCCGAGACCGCCGAGGTCGTCGCCGGCGAACTGGGAATCGACGAGTGGCGCGCTGAAGTGCTGCCCGAGGACAAACTCCAAGTGGTACGTCAACTGCAAGACGAAGGGTATGTCGTCGGGATGGTTGGCGACGGCGTCAACGACGCGCCCGCACTGGCGACCGCCGATATAGGCATCGCCATGGGTCTAGCCGGAACCGATGTCGCCGTCGAGACCGCCGACATCGCGTTGGCCAACGACAACCTGCAGCGCCTGCTCGACGTGCCCGACCTGGGTGCACGCGCGGTCCAGGTGATCCGGCAGAACTACGGCATGTCGATCGCGGTCAACTCCCTCGGTCTGCTGATGGGCGCCTGCGGTGCTCTCTCACCGGTGCTGGCCGCGATCTTGCACAATGCGTCCTCGGTTGCAGTCGTTACCAACAGCTCCCGGCTGATTCGATACCGTCTGGCCAACGGGCAGTCGCCGGGTACCAACAGACAACCGCCGACCGTAGCCATCGAGACTCGGCCGGAGGCCCTGGCACTTCCCGGCGGTCAATAACCGCACCCGCGGCCGCGCACCCGCACAGCGGGCCACGCGCGGACACCACCGCCCAATGGTCTTGCCGCCGGCGTTCACACCGGCGGCAAGACCCAGGCCACACCGCCAGTGCAGTCACAACAACAACCGGTTTCAGCGCTGACTTCAGTGCGCCAGCTCGGCCCGATCCTGAAGATGGCGCCCTGCCGGCCGTCGCTTTGCACCAGCGACATCGCAAGGAGAGGCTGGATTCCCATGTCCGATAAAGATTCTGATCACGCTATAGAGGACCCGCCGTGCCCTCAGTGCGGGTCCCCGTGTCGTCGGCGACTGCACGACGGAAAGCGGGTCCAGGAGTGCACGCGCTGCGGGTACCGCAACCCGGGTGTTCTCCAGCAGTCTTCCGGTCTCCCGCACCCAGGTCGTGCCACCATCAATGAATCCGGCTTACCAGCGAATCGGCCGGGGCTTCGCGACATCGTCAACCGTGAAGCACGGCTGTCCTGGCTCCTGGCCGTGGTGGCAGGATTGATTGGAGCAGCAGCCTTTACACATTCGGCCGGCTACTTCGTCACCTTCATGACGGGCAACAGTGAACGCGCTGTCCTAGGGTTCTTCCGCAACGAGCAGTGGCTATCGATCAGCGCCGCGCTGCTGCTGGCGTGTTTCGTCGGCGGCGTCGTGATCGCCTCACTGTGCCGACGACACCTGTGGCTCGCCCACCCACACGGCCCGACAGTACTGACAGCACTGTCTCTTACGGTGGCCGCGGTCGTCGACGTTGCCGTGGACGGATGGTCCACCAGCGAAGTCTCGTTCGTCCCTGTGCTGTTTGTTGCGTTCGGGATCGGAAGCTTGAACACCTCGTTCGTCAAAGCAGGTGAGGTGTCCATTCCCCTGAGCTACGTGACCGGAACCCTAGTGAAGCTAGGCCAAGGCATCGAGCGCCACATCAGCGGTGGACAGGCCACCGAGTGGCTGGGCTACTTCCTGCTATGGGCCAGCTTCGTCACCGGCGCAACAATCGGTGGCGCGATCAGCTTGGTAATCAGCGGATCCCAGATGATCGCGGCTGCCGCCCTCATATGCATGCTCACCAGCGGATACACCCATTTCCACGTCGACCGACGGGCGCTGCGCCAGCAGCGGTGACACCCCACCGATGTGCGCGGCTGTGGCACCGGACGGCCGACCCGGCGATTCCTGTTGCCTCACAGCAGGATCGTCGGTCACCCCCGCACGCACAGGAGCACCCTCATTGAGGGGTCCCCGGAGCCGGTGGCGACGGATACCCATTGAGGGGACCGACCACCTCCGCACGAGACGCACCACTTGCATATATAGCGAGTCATGCATATATTTCTGACATGGCTCCTCCTGACCCCGCGGCACCGCCCACGACCGGGCACGCACACGGGCATGCGTCGGCCGACAGTGATCGGCGATGGCTGGCCGGTGCGCTGTCAGTCATCACCGTGTTCATGCTGGGTGAAGTCATCGTCGGGGTGACTGCGGGATCGTTGGCGTTGCTCTCCGATGCGGCGCACATGCTGACCGATGCGGCATCGATCGCCTTGGCGCTATGGGCGATTCGGCTGGCCGCCCGACCAGCAATGGGATCGATGACCTACGGGTGGAAGCGGGTCGAGATCCTGTCCGCGCAGGCCAACGGAGTGAGCCTGTTGGTGCTGGCGGTGTGGTTGACCTACGAAGCCGTCCGCCGCCTGATCCAGCCGCCGCAGGTCACCGGCACCCTGGTGTTGATCACCGCGCTGGCCGGCATCGTGGTCAACGTCGCAGCGACGTGGATGATCAGCCGTGCCAACCGCGCCAGCCTCAACGTCGAGGGCGCCTTCCAGCACATTCTCAACGACTTGTTCGCGTTCATCGCGACGGCCGTGGCTGGGGTGATCATCATGACGACCGGGTTTGCCCGTGCTGATGCGATCGCCACCTTGGTAGTGGTGGCCTTGATGATCAGGGCCGGTATCGGCCTGGTTTGCGCGTCGAGCCGTGTCTTTTTGGAAGCGGCCCCCAAAGACCTCAACCCCACTAGCATTGGGCAGCAGATGGCCACCCGGGACGGCGTTCTGGAGGTCCACGACCTGCACATCTGGGAGATCACTTCCGGATCTCCGGCGCTGTCGGCACACGTACTGGTCACACCGGACAGCGACTGCCACGCTGTTCGGGCCGACCTGACCCGGCTGCTGGCCAGCGACCATGGGATCGATCACACCACATTGCAGGTCGATCACGCGCACCCCGAATCCGTCGGCTCGCCTCAATCGGGCATCGACGCCCACTGCCAGGACCCGCACGGCCGCCCGCATACGCCCGGACACCCCTAACAACAGGACGTCTCGATCATGGACACACTCGCGATAGCGCTCTACATCACCTTTGCAGCACTCGGTTTTGGATGGCGGAGCTGGTCGCAGCACCGCCGCTTCGGAACCACCGGATTTCGAGGAATCGGCGGGCGTCCGGGCTCGCTGGAATGGTTGGCGGGTGTCGGATTCGTCGTCGCCATGATCACCGGCATCGCCGGGCCCCTGGTGCAAGTCACTGGCGCGCTGTCCGTAGAGGGTGGCGACAATGCCGGCAACGGCGAGGACGGCGCCCGTCCCGCTGATCCACGGCGTGTCCAGTGCCTGGATCGGGGACAGCGCGCCAGTGACTTGCACCAGGGGCCCGGCGATGCCGGTGATCATGGCGACGACGAATCCGACACCCGCCA
>NZ_LZJK01000159.1 GCF_001667945.1 Mycolicibacter sinensis
CCGATGCCCCACCAGCTCCTCGTGTTCGGTCAGCACGATGGGCGCTTCGGTGACCGCCGCCCGCAATACCTGGGCCGTCATCGCTCGTGGTCTCCGCCGGCGAGCTGATCCAGCGCGTGATCCAAGACCTCGGCAAGCACACCGAGGCCGTCGCGCACTCCGCCGGATGAGCCGGGCAAGTTGACGATCAGCGTCCGCCCGGCCACGCCACACACGCCGCGCGAAAGTACCGAGGTCGGCACCTTCGGCAGCCCGGAGCGGCGGATGGCATCGGCCAGGCCGGGAATCTCGTAGTCCAGCACCGCCACCGTCTGCGCCGGGGTGTCGTCGGTCGGTGAGATCCCGGTTCCTCCGGAGGTGATGACCAGGTCGACGGGTGCGGCTACCGCGGCCCGCAACGCCGCGCCGACGGCCTCACCATCGGGGACGACCTCCGGTTGCGCCGGCGCGAAGCCGCGCTGCGCCAGCCAGTCGGCGATGATCGGCCCGGTGCGGTCGGTGTACACCCCAGCCGAAGCGCGTGTGGAGGCGATGATGACGTGGGCGGTCCGGGTCCTCGCGGCAGTCACTGACGCTCCCAGGCCCCGGTGCGTCCGCCGTCTTTGCTCAGCACGCGGATGCTGTCGATGACGGCGGCGCGGTCGACGGCCTTGATCATGTCGTAGAGCGTCAGGGCCGCCACGCTGACCGCGGTCAGCGCCTCCATCTCCACCCCGGTGCGGTCGGTGGTGCGCACCGAGGCGGTGATGTCGATGTGGGAATCGCCGATGGTGAAGTCGACGTCGACGCCGGTGAGCGCCAACTGGTGGCAGAGCGGCACCAGATCGCTGGTCCGTTTGGCGGCCATGATGCCGGCCACCCGCGCGGTGGCCAGCGCATCGCCCTTGGGCAGCCCGCCGGCCGAGATCAGCTGCACCACCTGCGCGGTGGTGCGCAGCACTCCGGCGGCCACAGCGGTGCGCTTGGTGGCCGCCTTTGCGCTGACGTCGACCATGTGGGCCGCACCGCGTTCATCGAGGTGTGAGAGCGGCCCGGTCATGGTGGTCACGCCTACCGGTTGACGACGGTGACCGGATGCAGGTAGGGCAGCTCGTCGGACGGGAGCGGGAATACCAGGTCCCCGAACGGGGACAGCGCACCGGCCCGGTCGGTACGCAGCTCGCTCACTGCCGGTTCGCCGTCCGTGTCGGGCCACCCGTTGTCGACGTACCGGTTCTTGTTGTCCTGTTTCGCAGCCACGGCTCCCATTCTGACAGGTCGCGATCGGCGTCGCTCACCGGTCGGGCCTTACGCTGGTCTTCTATGACCAAACCCGCCCGGGGTGTGCCGCTGGGATCGTGGCTGGCCGAGCTGCCCGATGAGGGCCTGATCCGGCTGCTGGAGCTGCGGCCCGACCTCGCCCAGCCGCCGCCGGGCAGTATCGCCGCCCTGGCGGCGCGGGCCCAGGCCCGCCAATCGGTCCGGGCGGCCACCGACGAGCTGGATTTTCTGCGGCTCGCCGTCCTCGACGCCCTGTTGGTGCTGGATGCCGATGCCGCCGCAGTGCCGCTGGCCGACCTGCTGGCGTTGATCGGTGACCGCGCCCCCGCCGACGCGGTGCACGCGGCGTTGACCGACCTGATCGAACGGGCCCTGTGCTGGGGTTCGGACGGCGGTTCAGCGAGGCTCGACGAAGGAGAGGCGAAGCTGGGACCGCCGCATTCGCCCCAGCCCGACGGTGTGCTGCGGGTGGTCGCCGAGGCCGGCGCCGGGCTGCCATGGCATCCGGGTCAGGTCACCCGGGAGGATCCCGAGCAGAGCCCGGAGCAGATCAGGGAGGCCGTTGCCGACCTCGACGCGCCGCAGCGGGACCTGCTGGACAAGCTGCTTGCGGGCTCCCCGATCGGCCGCACCCGCGACGCCGCCCCCGGCGCGCCGCCGGAACACCCGGTGCCCCGGCTGCTGGCGGCGGGGCTGTTGCGCCGCATCGACGACGAAACGGTGATCCTGCCGCGCTTGGTCGGCCAGGTGCTGCGCGGCGAGCAGCCCGGGCCGGTCACGCTGCAAGCGCCCGACCCGGTGGTGTCACAGACCACGGCCGCCGACGTCGACGCGACCGCCGCCGGCGCGGTGATCGACCTGCTGCGCGAACTCGACGTGCTCCTGGCCAACCTGGGCGATACGCCGGTGCCGGAGCTGCGCAGCGGCGGGTTGGGCGTCCGTGAGGTCAAGCGCCTGGCCAAGTCGACCGGCATCGACGAGACCCGGTTGGGCTTGCTGCTGGAGGTGGCGGCCACGGCCCGGCTGATCGCCTCCGACTATCCGGACCCGGCCACCGTCGACCAGCGGGACTGGCCCGACGCGGACGGGCCGTACTGGGCGCCGACGGTGCTCGCCGACCGGTTCGCCGAGCGATCGACCGCCGAACGCTGGCACCTGCTGGCCGGCACCTGGCTGCAGCTGCCGGCCCGGCCGGGCCTGATCGGCAGCCGGGGCGCGGACGGCAAACCGCGGGCGGCGCTGTCCACGCCGCTGTTTTCCACCGCCGCCCCGCTGGATCGCCGGCTGCTGCTGGGCATGCTCGCCGAACTGCCCGACGGTGCCGGGACCGACGCGGTGTCGGCGTCGCAGGCTTTGATCTGGCGGCGGCCGCGCTGGGCCAGTCGTCTGCAGCCCGGGCCGGTGGGCGAGCTGCTCGACGAGGCGCACGCGCTCGGCGTGCTGGGCCGCGGCGCCCTCAGCTCCCCGGGGCGCGCTCTGCTGGCGGAAACCTGGTCTGAGGGCGCAGCCGAGCCCGCCACCAGCGCGACGGTCTCATCGATGACCAAGGCCCTACCGGAGCCGATCGACCATTTCCTGGTGCAGGCCGATCTGACCGTGGTGGTGCCCGGGCCACTGGAACGGGACCTCGCCGAGGAACTGGGCGTCGTGGCCAGCGTCGAATCGGCCGGCGCGGCGATGGTCTACCGGGTCTCCGAACAGACCATCCGGGCTGCCCTGGACGTCGGCCGGACCGGCGCCGGGCTGCACGCGTTCTTCGGAAAGCACTCGAAAACCCCGGTCCCGCAAGGACTCACCTACTTGATCGACGACGTCGCGCGCCGGCACGGGCAGCTGCGGATCGGGATGGCGGCGTCCTTCGTGCGCTGCGAGGATCCGGCCCTGCTGGCCCAAGCGGTGGCGGTTCCGGCCGCCGAGGCGCTCGGCCTGCGGTTGCTGGCCCCGACGGTGGCGGTGGCGCAGGCCCCGATCGCCGACGTGCTGACGACGCTGCGCGATGCCGGTTTCGCCCCGGCCGCCGAGGATGCCACCGGAACGATCGTCGACATCCGGCCGCGCGGGGTGCGGGTGCCGACTCCGGCGGAGCGCCGCAGCCACCGGCCGGTCGCCGGGCCCAGCGGCGAGAGCCTCACCTCGTTGGTCCGGGTGCTGCGCACGGTGACGTCGGCGCCGTTCGACAACATCCGCCTGGAGCCGGTGACCGCGATGATTCTGTTGAAACGCGCCGCGGCCGAGGGATCCACGGTGCTGATCAGCTACGTCGACGCCGCCGGGGTGGCCACCCAGCGGGAGGTCTCCCCTGTGCTGGTCCGCGGCGGGCAGTTGGTGGCCTTCGACTCGACGTCGGGTCAGATGCGCGAGTTCACCATCCACCGCATCACGTCCATCTCCGCCGCCGACGGGAATCAGTAGGCCACGCCTCCCGACGGTGGCTCGTAGCATGGTCTACGGGTTCGGGTGAAGGGACCGCCCATGGTGACCGTCGATCGTGAACAGCCGCTGGACTACGCCGGCCTGCGCGGTGATCTGGCCGGTCGCTACCACCCCACCCCCAGTGCCGGAGCGACTGTCGACGACGAACTGGTACGCGAAGACCTCGCTGCCCTCGACCGCGACGGCTACCTGGTGTGGGAAGCACTGCTCAGCGACGACCAGTGCGCCGCGATCCGCGCCGAGGTAAGCCCGCTGCTCGGCCACACCGGGCGGAATTCCTTCGAAGGCAAGAGAACGCAACGCGCCTACGGCCTGCTGAACAAGACCCGGTTGTGCGACCGGCTCGTCGAGCACCCGCGGGTGCTGGCGGTCCTCGACCGGCTGCTGCTGCCCAACTATCTGCTGTCGATCCTGCAGGCCATCAACATCGGGCCGGGCGAATCGGCGCAGCTGCTGCACGTCGATGACGGGTTCTATCCCGTTCCGCGGCCGCACTCGCCGCTGGGAGCGGCAACGATCTGGGCGATCGACGACTTCACCGAAGACAACGGCGCCACCGTCGTCCTGCCGGGCAGTCACCGCTGGGGCCGGCGCGAACCGGGCGACGCCGACGAGCGCAGGCCGATCGTGATGCCCGCCGGCAGTTGCGTGTTCTTCGTCTCGACGCTATGGCATGGCGGCGGCGCCAACGTCTCGACCGGCGCACGGCTGGCCGTCACCGCGCAGTACTGCCAGCCGTGGTTGCGTCCGATGGAAGCGTTCACCCTGTCGGTGCCGTTGGCCACCGCCCGGGACCTGTCCGACGACATCAAACGCATGCTCGGCTACAGCATCCATCCGCCCTTTGTGGGCGCGGTCGACGGCATGCATCCGTTACGACTGCTCGAACAGGGCCGGGAGGCGGGGCGCTAGCGGCGCCCCTGTCGGTGGTCTCCGGATAATGGCCCCATGAGCACCGACGGGCCCCTGATCGTCCAATCCGACAAGACCGTGCTGCTCGAGGTCGACCACGAGCAGGCCGGCGCGGCGCGTGCTGCGATCGCGCCGTTCGCCGAGTTGGAACGCGCCCCCGAGCACGTGCACACCTACCGCATCACCCCGCTGGCGTTGTGGAACGCCCGCGCCGCCGGCCACGACGCCGAGCAGGTGGTCGACGCGCTGGTCACCTACTCGCGGTACGCGGTGCCGCAGCCGCTGTTGGTCGACATCGTCGACACCATGGCGCGCTACGGGCGCCTGCAGTTGGTGAAGAGCCCCGCGCACGGCCTGACCCTGGTCAGCCTGGATCGCGCGGTGCTCGAGGAGGTGCTGCGCAACAAGAAGATCACCCCGATGCTCGGCGCCCGCATCGACGACGACACCGTCGTGGTGCATCCCAGCGAGCGCGGCCGGGTCAAACAGATGCTGCTCAAAATCGGTTGGCCCGCAGAGGATCTGGCCGGCTACGTCGACGGCGAGGCGCATCCGATCGAGCTGTGCCAGGACGGCTGGGCGCTGCGCGACTACCAGGAGATGGCCGCCGACTCGTTCTGGTCGGGCGGTTCGGGGGTGGTGGTGTTGCCGTGCGGCGCCGGCAAGACGCTGGTCGGCGCCGCGGCGATGGCCAAAGCCGGTGCCACCACGCTGATCCTGGTCACCAACACCGTCGCCGGCCGGCAGTGGAAACGCGAGTTGATCGCGCGCACCTCGCTGACCGAAGAAGAGATCGGCGAGTACTCCGGGGAGCGCAAGGAGATCCGGCCGGTCACCATCGCCACCTACCAGGTGATCACCCGGCGCACCAAGGGCGAATACCGGCACCTGGAACTGTTCGACAGCCGCGACTGGGGGCTGATCATCTACGACGAGGTGCATCTGCTGCCCGCGCCGGTGTTCCGGATGACCGCCGATCTGCAGTCGCGGCGCCGGCTCGGGCTGACGGCCACCCTGATCCGGGAGGACGGCCGGGAGGGCGACGTGTTTTCCCTGATCGGGCCGAAGCGCTACGACGCGCCCTGGAAGGACATCGAGGCCCAAGGCTGGATCGCGCCGGCCGAGTGCATCGAGGTGCGGGTCACCATGACCGAGAGCGAGCGGATGACCTACGCCGTCGCCGAGCCGGAGGAACGCTACAAGCTGTGCTCGACGGTGCACTCCAAGATCGCGGTGGTGCGCTCGATCCTTAAGCAGCATCCCGGTGAGCAGACCCTGGTGATCGGCGCCTATCTCGACCAGCTGGAAGAGCTGGGCGAGCAGTTGGGCGCCCCGGTCATTCAGGGCTCGACGCGCACCGCCGAACGCGAAAAGCTCTTCGACGCCTTCCGCAGCGGCGAGGTGTCCACCTTGGTGGTGTCCAAGGTCGCCAACTTCTCGATCGACCTGCCGGAGGCCTCGGTGGCCGTGCAGGTCTCGGGCACCTTCGGCTCACGGCAGGAGGAGGCCCAGCGGCTCGGCCGGCTGCTTCGGCCCAAGGCCGCCGGCGGCGGAGCGGTGTTCTACTCCGTGGTCGCGCGCGACAGTCTGGATGCCGAGTACGCCGCGCACCGGCAGCGGTTCCTGGCCGAGCAGGGTTATGGCTACGTCATCCGCGACGCCGACGACCTGCTCGGCCCGGCGATCTGACGCGACCCGCGCGCAAGCTATCCGCGCGCGGCGGGGCCAGGCGGTTAACCTCGAAACATGGCGTTATCCAAGGACGAACGCGAACTTTTTCTGGCCGAGCCACACATCGCAGCGCTGTCGGTGAGTGCGGGAGACGGCCGTGGCCCACTGACCGTGCCGATCTGGTATCAGTACACCCCGGGCGGCGAGCCCTGGGTCCTCACCGGCGTCGAGTCCCGCAAGAGGCGGCTCATCGAGGCCGCCGGCTGCTTTTCGCTCATGGTGGAGCGTACGGAGCCGACCGTCCGCTATGTCGCCGTCGACGGGGCCGTCAGCCGCATCGAGCCTGGCACCGACGACCATCACGCCGAGCTGGCCCACCGCTACCTTCCCCCCGACCGGGCCGAGAAGTTCCTCGAGTTCGCACGGACCGAACTGGGCGACTACGTGGCCATTCATCTGCGCCCCCAGCACTGGCTCTCCGCTGACATGGGAGCCATCTAGACGCGATGGGGGCCAGGAGGCTGCTGTTCCGGGCCATGTACCGCCTGGGGTTCACCCCGTGGGACGGCCACGCGCTGGCCCGCGGCCTGCGCAACCTGGTCGAGATGGATGCGGGCGTGGGGTTGCCGCCGGGCACCGCACTGGATCTCGGCTGCGGCACCGGAGATACCTCCATCTATCTGGCGCAGAACGGGTGGCGGGTCACCGGCGTCGACTTCGCGCCGCGGGCGCTGCGCATCGCGCGGGCCAAGGCCCAGGCGGGGAAGGTGTCGGTGCGGTTCGTCTGCGCCGACATCGCCCAAGTCGCCGCGGCCGGTCTCGGTAACGACTTCGACCTGGTGACCGACAACGGTTGCCTGCACGGGATGAACGATCATGATCGGGGGGTCTACGCCGCACAGGTCAACGCGGTGACCGGACCGGATTCGCGGCTGCTGATCGTCGCGTTCGGCCCGGGTGCGTTGTTCGGCGTCCGCGGGGTCGACCAGGCCGAGATCGCCCGGCTCTTCGCCCCGCAGTGGGAGCTGATCTCTTCCGGCGACGAGCCGAACTATCTGCCCGCCAATGGCGGCCAGCCGGTGCGGCACTACCTGTTGGCGCGCCGTTGCTGACCGGTCAGCCCCCGCAGGCGCTGGGCAGCAGCATCATCAGCGGCCACAGCAGCACCCCGGCCACCGTCGCCACCTCGTAGATGCTGTGGGGCGGTATGCCGAACTGCTGCTCGGCCCGGGTCTGCAGGAGCTCCACCCCGTCGGGCCGCAAAAACAGGCACACCACCCCGATGACCACGTAGACCAGGCCCAGCCACAGCGCCGCCTCCAGCAGCTTGCCGACGGTGATGCTCACCCGGTAGTCCAACAGACGCGAAATCCCCCGAAGCCACGAGGGTTCGGGGGACTCCACGTCGTTTCCGCCTGGCTACAGCAGCGAGGACGGCGGGGTGAACCGGTCGCCGTACTTCGCGGCCAGTTCCTTGGCCCGCGCCACGAAAGCGTCCTTACCGACCCCGTGCGGCCCCTCGTAGCCGACGATGAACTGCGCGGTTCCGCCGGTCCACGGCGGGAAGCCGATGCCCATGATCGCGCCGATGTTGGCGTCGGCGGTCGAGGTCAGCACGCCTTCGTCGAGGCACTTCTGGGTCTCCAGCGCCTCGGCGAACAGCATCCGGTCGATCATGTCCTGCAGCGGCGGGGTGGCGCTGCCGGAGTTGAACGTCTCCCGCAGGCCCGGCCACAGACCGGTGCGCTTGCCGTCGACGTACTCGTAGAACCCGGCGCCCTTGAGCCGCGACGGACGGCCGAGCTCGATCATCTTCTCGACGACCGTCTCGTTCATCTGCTTCTCGTACTTGCCGCCGGCGGCCTCGATGCCCTCGCGGGTGGCGACGGCGATCTTGTGCATCAGCTCCAGGTTGAGCTCGTCGGAGAGCTGCAGCGGAGCCGCCGGGTAGCCGGCCTGCAGACCGGCCTGCTCGATGCTGGCCGGCTCCACGCCCTCACCCAGCATCATCAGCGCCTCGTTGATGAAGGTGCCGATGACACGGCTGGTGTAGAAGCCGCGGCTGTCGTTGACCACGATCGGGGTCTTCTTGATGGCCAGCACGTAGTCGAAGACCCGGGCCAGCGCCTCGTCAGAGGTCTTCTCGCCCTTGATGATCTCCACCAGCGGCATCTTGTCGACCGGCGAGAAGAAGTGGATGCCGATGAAGTCCTCTTGGCGCTTCACGCCGGTGGCCAGTCCGGTGATCGGCAGCGTGGAGGTGTTCGACCCCAGCAGCGCGTTGGGCTCGACGATGTCCTCGATCTCCTGGAAGACCTTGTGCTTGAGCTCCTGGTTCTCGAACACCGCCTCGATCACGAAGTCGACGCCCTTGAGGTCGGCCGCGTCCCCGGTCGGGGTGATCCTGTCCAGCAGCGCCTGGGACTTCTCGGCGGTGGTGCGGCCACGCTCGAGCGCCTTGGCTTCCAGCTTCTCCGAGTAGCCCTTGCCCTTCTGCGCCGCCTCGGTGCTGACGTCCTTGAGCACCACGTCGTAGCCGGCCTTGGCCGACACGTAGGCGATGCCGGCGCCCATCATCCCGGCACCGAGCACGCCGATCTTCTTGATCGGGGTCTGGCCGATACCCTCGGGCCGGCTGCCGCCGCCGTTGATGTGCTGCAGGTCGAAGAAGAACGCCTGGATCATGTTCTTGGCGACCTGGCCGGTGACCAGCGAGACGAAGTAGCGGCTCTCGATGCGGGTGGCGGTGTCGAAGTCCACCGCCGCGCCCTCGACCGCGGCCGCGAGGATCGCCCGCGGCGCCGGCATCGGCGCGCCCTTGAGCTGCTTGCGCAGCAGCGCCGGGAACGACGGCAGGATCGCCGCCAGCGACGGGGTCGACGGGGTGCCGCCGGGCATCTTGTAGCCCTTGACATCCCAGGGCTGCACACCGGCGTCGGGGTTGGCCTTGATCCAGGCCTTGGCGGCCGGCACCAGCTCTTCGACGCTTCCGAGCACCTCGTCGATCAGGCCGATCTCCTTGGCCTTGGCCGGCTTGAACCGGGTGCCCTGGGCCAGCACGTTCATGAACGCGTTCTGGATGCCCAGCATGCGCACCGTGCGGGCGACGCCGCCACCGCCAGGCAGCAGGCCCAGGGTGACCTCGGGCAGGCCGAGCTGGCTGCCCTTGGTGTCGGCGGCGATCCGCCGGTGACAGGCCAGCGCGATCTCCAGACCGCCGCCCAGCGCCGCGCCGTTGATGGCGGCGACGACGGGCTTGCCCAAGGTCTCCAGGGCGCGCAGATCGGCCTTGATGCCCTCGCACTGGTCGAAGACCGCCTGGGCGTCGTCCGGGCCCACGTGGATCATCGCCTTGAGGTCGCCGCCGGCGAAGAAGGTCTTCTTCGCGCTGGTGATGACCACGCCGGTGATCGAATCCTTCTCCGCGGCAAGGCGTTCCACCGCGTTGTGCATCGATTCGCGGTAGTGCTCGTTCATCACGTTGGCCGACCCGGTCGGGTCGTCCAGGGTCAGCGTGACGATGCCGTCAGCGTCCTTGTCCCACTTGATGGTGTTCTCTGCCATTTTTGAAAAACCCTCTCAGACGCGCTCGATGATGGTGGCGACGCCCATGCCACCGCCGATGCAGAGTGTGATCAGAGCGCGGCGGGCACCGCGGCGCTCCAGTTCGTCGACCATGGTGCCGGTGATCATGGCGCCGGTGGCGCCCAGCGGGTGGCCCATGGCGATGGCGCCACCGTTGACGTTGAGCTTCTCGTCGGGGATGTTGAGGTCCTTCTGGAACTTCAGCACCACGGAGGCGAACGCCTCGTTGAGCTCGAACAGGTCGATGTCGTCGACGGTCATCCCGGCGCGGTCGAGCACCCGCTGGGTGGCCGGGGTGGGGCCGGTGAGCATGATGACCGGGTCGGCGCCGGACGTGGCCGCGGCCACGATGCGAGCCCGCGGGGTCAGCCCCTGCTCCTTGCCGGCCTTCTCCGAACCGATCAGCACCAGCGCGGCGCCGTCGACGATGCCGGAGCTGTTGCCGCCGGTGTGGACGTGGTTGATCTTCTCGACGAAGTGGTACTTCTGCAGCGCCACGTCGTCGAAGCCGCCCATCGCGCCGATCCCGTCGAACGCGGTCTTGAGCTTGCCCAGCCCCTCCAGGGTGGTGTCGGGCCGCATGTGCTCGTCGTGGTCGAGAACGACCAGGCCGTTCTGGTCGCGCACCGGGACCACCGACTTGGCAAAGTAGCCGCCCGACCAGGCCGCGGCGGCCTTCTGCTGGCTGCGCAGGGCGTAGGCGTCGACGTCGTCACGGGAGAAGCCCTCGATGGTGGCGATCAGGTCGGCGCCGATGCCCTGCGGCACGAAGCCGATCTGGTAGTTGGTGTTGGGGTCGCTGGCCCAAGCGCCGCCGTCGGAGCCCATCGGGACGCGGCTCATCGACTCCACGCCGCCGGCGAGCACCAGGTCGTCGAACCCGGCCTTCACCTTGGCGGCGGCGGTGTTGATGGCCTCCAGGCCGGAGGCGCAGAACCGGTTGAGCTGAACACCACCGGTGGTCTCGGGCATACCGGCGGCCAGCATCGCGGTGCGGGCGATGTCACCGCCCTGGTCACCGACCGGCGACACGACGCCGAACACGGAGTCGCTGATCTGGTTCACGTCCAGGTCCGGGTAGCGGGAGCGCAGCTCGTTGACCAGGCCGACGGCCAGGCTGACCGGCTTGATCTCGTTCAGCGCCCCGTTTTTCTGCTTGCCGCGCGGGGTGCGAATGGCCTCGTAGATGAAGGCTTCTTCGGACATGACTGGTGTTCCTCTTCGGTATTGGGTGTTCGATGCGGATTGTTCGATTGCGTTCCCCCGCAAGCGGGAGGCGCCCCCAGCTGGGAGCGTAGACCTCTGCTTGCCACCCTAACAGGACGGCCGATCAACCGGATGGTTGGGCCGTGTGAGCTGCTGCTCCTCGGTTCGCCCCGAATACACTGCCGTGTTGTGACCGGCACCGATGCTCCCGCGCCATTATCCGCATCCTGGCAGCAGCGCTTTGCGTTCTTCGACGCCTACGGGCTGCCATCGTCGTCTCCGGAGGCCCGGGACGCGATGCGGGCGCTGCCGTGGCGCGACCGAATCCGTATCAACTCGAACGTGCTGGCATTCCTGTTCTTCCCGTTCTACTTCTTCGTCAAGGGCATGTGGCGCAAGGGTGTGGTGTGGGCGGCAGTCACGATCACCCTCGGCGCATTCGGGGTGGCTCTTGATGTCAGCGACCAGATCGCGCGGGCGATCGGCATCGGGCTCGCCGCCGGCGCTATGACCACCGCTAACTACGCCTACTACCTGCACGCGGTGAAGGGCAGCCGCTCCTGGAACATCCTCGAGGGGTTCGGCCGACGTTCCACGAGCTGAGGACGCGCGGCTCTTTAAGCTGGCCGGTTATGACGGTGTCGCGGTTACGGCCCTATGCCACCACGATCTTCGCGGAGATGTCGGCGCTGGCCTCGCGGATCGGCGCGGTCAACCTCGGTCAGGGCTTCCCCGACGAGGACGGGCCGCCGGCCATGCTGGAGGCCGCCCGCGCCGCGATCACCGACGGCGTCAACCAGTACCCGCCGGGCCTGGGGATCCCCGCCCTGCGCGAGGCCATCGCCGGCCAGCGCCGCCGGCACTTCGGCATCGACTACGACCCGGAGACCGAAGTCCTGGTGACGGTCGGGGCCACCGAGGCCATCGCCGCCGCGGTCCTGGGCCTGGTCGAGCCGGGCTCCGAGGTGCTGCTGCTTGAGCCGTTCTACGACTCCTATTCGCCGGTGGTCGCCATTGCCGGCGCGCGGCGGGTTGCGGTTCCGCTGGTCCCCGACGGCCGCGGCTTCGCGTTGGACATTGACAGGTTGCGCGGCGCTGTCGGTCCGGCGACCCGCGCGCTGATCGTCAACTCGCCGCACAACCCGACCGGCACGGTGTTCACCGAGTCCGAGCTGGCGGCGATCGCCCGGATCGCGGTGGAATCCGATCTGCTGGTCATCGCCGATGAGGTCTACGAGCACCTGGTCTTCGCCGGACGGACCCACCTGCCGCTGGCCGGGTTCGAGGGCATGGCGCAGCGCACCGTCACCATCTCCAGTGCGGCGAAGATGTTCAACTGCACCGGCTGGAAGATCGGCTGGGCTTGCGGGCCGGCGCAGCTGCTGGCCGGGGTGCGCGCGGCCAAGCAGTACCTGAGCTATGTCGGCGGGGCCCCGTTCCAGCCGGCGGTGGCGCTGGCCCTCAACTCCGAGGACGCCTGGGTGGCGGCGCTGCGCGCGACGATGCAGGCCCGCCGCGATCGGCTCGCCGACGGGCTGGCCCAGGTCGGGTTCGAGGTGCACGACAGCTTCGGCACCTATTTCTTGTGTGCTGACCCGCGGCCGCTGGGCTATCACGACAGCACAGCGTTCTGCGCCGAACTACCGCATCGGGCCGGGGTGGCGGCGATCCCGCTGTCGGCGTTCTGCGTGCCGGCGGCCGAAGCTGCGGCTCCCGAGGTCTGGAATCACTTGGTGCGCTTCACGTTTGTCAAGCGTGAGGAGACTCTTGACGAGGCGATCCGCCGCCTGGCGGTGCTGCGCGACGGGCCGGTCACGGCTCGGTAGGCGTCCACTCCCGCATCACCCGCTCACGCAGCCGCTCGGTAGCGGTCTGCAGCACCACCTTGCTGGCGCGCCGGACGATGAACGCCGGAATCGGGCCGGAAGGCTCGACGGTGATGTCGAAACGCACCCGAGTGCTGTCCGGGCCTACCCGGGTCAGGGTGTACTCGACGTGCTGGGCGCGCTGCTGCGCGGTGGCCTTGGCATCCCAGACCATCCAGTCCGGTCCCCAGTGGTATTCCAGAATCTCCTTGTCCACCAACCCCAGAACCTTGATGGTGGCGCGGACGTGGTGGGGACGGCCGTCCTCGTAGGTGTCGAGAATCTCCACTCGCTTATGCACCGGCGACCAGGACACCAAGTCGGCCACATCGGCCAGCGCGTCGAGGATCTTCTCCGGCGGCGCGTCAATGACAATTTCCCGCGATGCTCGAACAGCCACTGCCCCGAGCCTAGCCGCGTGGGCAGCGCCCGGCAGGGTTTCCCCGAACCGAAGTCAGCGGCCCTTTTTGACCTTGAGCACCTGGTCGCGCAGGCCGTCGGTGGCGGTCTTCATGCCGCCCTTGAGGGTGCTCTTGAGCAGAAAGCCCGGGATCGGGATGGAAGGGTCGACGTCCATGTCGAAGCGGACCTTGGTCTTGTCACCTTGCGGGGTCAGCGTGTACTTGGCGTCTTGCGCCTTGAGTTGGCCGGCCGACACCAGCGTCCAACCGACACTGTCGGCCGTCCAGCTGTATTCGACCACCTGCTCGTCGGTGAGACCGGCCGCCTTGATCCTCATCCGCACCCGGCGCGGCCGGCCGTCGTCGTAGGTGTCGAGCACCTCGGCGCTCTGGTACTGCGGGGACCAGGAGGGGACGGACTCGACGTCGGCGAGGACATCGAAGATCTCCTCCGGGCTGGCTTCGATGACCACTTCGCGGGAATCCTTGACTGCCATGGCTGGCAACGATAGCCAGCCACGGGATGGCGCGCGGGGATTTGCGCCGCACGGAGCGGTCACGTCGATAAGGCGGGGACGGTGGCACGATGGAGACCATGCATGTGACCGCGCGCATCGCCGCACCCCTGTTGGCCGCCGCGGCCTTAGTTGCCGCGCCCGCCGCTCACGCCGATGACGCCAGCTATCTGGCGAAGGTCAACGCATCACCGGTGCCGATCCCGATCGCCGATGAGGTCAAGGTGACCTCGGGCCACTACGTCTGCGTCCTGTTGCGGATGTACGGGCACACCGGGACCTACCGGGCCGGGATCTCGCCGGGCGACGTGGTGCGTCAGCTGACCAACACGTTCCACTACAGCCCCGAGGCCGCCGACGTCCAGATCGCCGCGGCGCAGTCCGAGCTCTGCCCGGAGACGTTGCGGCCCTGAGGTTTAGCCGGTTTAGCCGAGGAAGAACCCGGCGCCCGGGCCACCCTTGGCGTTGACGTCGTCGAGGATCGCCTTGAACAGCACGATTCCCGAACCCGGCTGGTCCAGCGGCGCGGTTGGGACGGTTCCGTCGCGGATCATGCCGACGATCAGGTTGTCGACGGTGACCGGCGCGCCGTCGTCACCGGGTTGCCACCACTGCTCAGCGGCGGTGTTCACACCGTCGGGCCCGACGTCGAAGCAGCTGAGGCCGGTGCCCAGCCCGAGTTTGCAGGCGTGCGTCGCAGCGGCGGGTGCTGGGCTGAGGGGTTCTGGGTTGTCGGGTGCTGGGGCGGCGGGTTCCAGATCGGTGGGTTCCGGGTCCGGGGGGCCGATGCCGTAGATGCCAAAGCCTTCGTAGTCGGCGATCGGTTTTGCCTTCACCGGATCGAACTCGATCACCGCGTAGCCGAGAGCGTCGTCGGCGGCCACCACCGTGCCCACGGTGCCGCGCTCTTCGGCACCCTCGGCGATCACGGGCGAGCCGGGTGCGCCGCAGTGGGCTGAGGTGAAACCGATCAGCCGACCGGTGCTGTCGTGGCCCATGGCGGTCAGCGTGCACAGCGTGTCGTCGTTGAGCGTGATGCCGGCGCCGCCGCCGAGCAGGAGCTTGTCATCGGCTGCGGCGCTGGCCGGCGCCGAGGTGATCAGCGCTGCCACGGCCACCATGACCGCAGCTATGCGCCGAAGGGATGCACCGTGCACAGCGGCCCAGTCTATGGGCCTGTCCGACGGCCGTCCTCTGAGGTTGACGCGTGGCCTTCGCCGCTCGGCGGTTCCGTTGGTGTGTCGGTGTCCGGTTGCTCATCGACGTCCGGATCCACCCACCACACGAGCAGGCAAAGCGCCCCGATGCCGAGCAGGATTAGCGGCACCCAGACGCCGCCGAAATGGATGAACGTCCCGAACGCATCCGCCTGATCGCGCTCGACCACAGGCCATCCCGTTGCGAGCCACGCGAACCCCGCGCCAGCACCGACGAATCCGCACCCCAGTGCATAGGCGACCGCCTCCGGGTCGCCCACGGCTCGCCGCGAGACGGCGGTTGTCGCAAAGGTGATGAGCCCGCCGACGAGACCCACGAGGAACATGATGATCAACGCGGAACGGGAGATGCCATGCGGGCGCGGGTCCACGCTGGCACCGGTGATCTCCCCGATGTAGCCGAGCCGGTTCGCAAGTGCGTTGTCGAGAACGCCGACCCGCAGCACGTCGTAGAGGGCTGCCACCCAGGTTCCGATGAGTACCCCGCAGGCCGCCAGCAGCACGGTGGCGATCACCGTTGCCTTGGTGTGGGTGTGCCTGGCCGGGTTGAACATGTTCACCATCCTCGGACGTGCCCGCCGGTCGCTACGGTGGTCGCTACCCCGCTGCCCGTGCGGACTCCGCTCATGACCCGCCTCCGCTGCTGTCCGACTCGTACGGTCGGTTGTCGGGGTGGTATTCGACCGGGTGGGCCGGGTCGAGTTCGACGAGGAGATCTCCGCGGTGATCGGCGAACACGATCACCGGCGTTCCGGGCACGGGGATCTTGTGCGCATACGTGTTCACCCGCACCGACACGACGCGCTCCCCGGTCTGATGCTGGTAGCGGATCGGGACGTTCCCGCCCTGATTCCAGGTCGCCGGGTCGGGCAGCGCTGCCACCACGCCCCGGTACCGGGTTCCCGTGGCGCGCAGGCGGAGGATACGAGCCACGTCGAGTCGAGCACAGCGCACCCAGCGGGCGGCGATGAGCGCGGTGATCAGACAGGCGGTCGCCGTGACCGCGGCCGAGAGGCCGAAGAACCTCGACGCCCACCAGATGCCCAGCGCAGCAAGGCCGATGGCGATGCCGCCGAGCAGGCCGGCCAGCAGAACCAGGTTGCGGGCACGCTCGCGCATCGTCAGCTCCATGCCCCGCACATAGACGCCGGAAAAGCAGAAGAGCGCGAGGCCCGCTGCCGGTATCCCGAGCGCGAGCCACCACCAGGAGAGCACCCCGAGGCCTTCCGAGAGGCCGGCGACGACGAACCCCACACCCGCGATCGTGCATCCGACGCTGACGGCGAACGCGACCACGAGGAGCCCGAACCCGAACCGCAGCGGCTCCAGGACCGCTGCGACCGGCACCCGGGGGACGTTGCCGCCCTTCTCCCCGCCGGTGGTGAACACCGGATGCTCCTCCAGCCATGCCCACTCCTCGGCCACCGGGGCTGTCCCCTCGTCTGCTCCGCTCACCGCGCCCGCTCCCCCTCGACGAATCGCTTGAGGCTGGGCTTCGCGGGGTCGCAGCGGATCCAGTGTGTGCCGGCGTTCGACCTGCGGGTCATGCGGCCGTGGAACAGCGGGCCCGAGTTCAGGGCTTCGTGCAGCCCGTCGCGTGGCTGCTGTCGCATGTCGATCCCTTCCTGTCAGGTCGGGGATCGCCACGGTGCGGTGCAGTTGTCGGTGTCGACGAAGGTGGGTGACATCCCTTCTGCCAGACACATTGTTCCATGACCGGCTCTGCCGACCACCGGAGCGGAGCGGCGAGGCGCAAGCGCGACTGCTGCTGCGAGATGCCAAGAGCCAGGCGTGAGTCCACCTCGACCGGAGGATAGGTGCCCTACGCGTCTTCCGGGGAAGCCTCGCCAACCGAGCCTTGCCGATCGGGACTGGGCCCATGTGGGTCATCGAGACCGGCTCTCGGAGCACTTCAGAAACGAGAAAAACCACCTGCTACCAGGTGGTTCCCTTGGTGGCCAGGGCCGGGATCGAACCGGCGACCTTCCGCTTTTCAGAAGCACGTTTCGGCATCGCCCCAGGTCGCGCATTCGTAGCCGGGAGCAGTGACCTGCGCGTTTGCTGTTTCGACCGCGCGCGGAGCGAGCGCTTGCGTGTCACATCTGTGTCATGTCGTGTCACATCGCCGGCCGCGGCGCGGGGTCGAACCAGTGACCGACCGCAACAGGAACAGCCCCATCTGCGACAAGAAGATGGGGCTGCTCTCGTAGATGGAGGCGTCAGCGCGGCGTCGGTGCCGCACGGCAACCGTTCACGCCGACGTCCTTCGAGTCCACCCGCTCCGGATACCCCGCGGTGGCGCCCGCCGGCAGCGCCCACCAAGACCCGCCCGGGGCCACACCGATCACCGTGACGCACTGACTGTTGACCGTGGCCTGATCGACCACCAGGAACTTCGGCGGGGCCGGCTGCGCACGCCCTTCGGCTTCACCGTGATCGTGCACCGCCGCGGTCCACAGCCAGAGCCCGATCAGGGCCGCCGCGGCGACGCCCAGTTCCGCCCAGAAGCGAGGCTGCTTCAGGACGGCTAACAGCACCTGTCCGGGCCTGCATCGTTGCGACTTCTCGGGGGTGTTCTCGGTACCGAGTTCGGTCATGCTCCTGCTCCGTTCACGACTCGTGGCGTGGGCGACGTGCGGTCACACGTCGCGCCTGCCAGTGGGGGCGTGGTGGCCTCGACGGCCGTCCCGGCACGCGGCACCGTCAAGGAGACCCAGTACCCGGTGCAGTAGGCGGTGTCGACGCGGTACCCGCTCTGGTCGCGGTGGGCGTACGCCGCGCCCATGCGCTTCGCTGCGGCCCACCGCGCGGCGCGGTCGGCGGAGTCATCGTCGCCGAACGGGATGCCGTTCCAGCGGGCGCCCGAGGTGACCGACCTCCCGAGTTCGGTCGGGAGGGAGGGCAGGTACCAGGTGCGCCCACCGGGCTCGCGCAGTACCGCTGCACCGTGCCACTCGGTGTACATGAAGCCCCGCCGCTGCTGCTCCGCCTCCTGCGCCTTGCTGCGGTCGACGCCGTCCGGCAGCTCACTGATCAGCTTGACGCCGTTCATCTCGCGATAGACCTGATCCCGGGCATCGGCCACCAACTTGTCGGTGCCCTTCTGCCACCCCTTCTGTGCAGCCTCCAGCTGCTGGCCGGCGGCGGTGACGTCGGCAGCCAGCTGCGCGGTGGTGGCCCGGTCGACGGCGCGTTGCCCGTCGATCCAGCTCCCCGCGCCGCCGGCCAGCAGGCCGGTGATGAGCAGCGTGGCTCCGGCCCCAGTGCCTGCGGTGAGGGCAGTAGTCCGCGCCCCGGCGCCGACCTTGCGGATTCCGGTCGCGGCCCGGCTCATGGTGTTCTTGATTTTGCTCATGTTCGTGCTCCGTTTCGTGTGCTGTTTGGACTACGCGACGTGGCCGTAGTTCGAGTACGGATCGGCCCCGGAATCGGTCTCGCCGACGGCCACTTCCACCGCTGCGGCGACGTCGATCTCGGGCTCGGTCTCCGACGTGATCTCACCGCCAGTCTCGGTGCCATTCTCGGCCTCCGGATCGGTCGGCGCGAGGCCCAACTTCTCCTCGAGGTCGGCCACACCGCGCAGCCTCTCCAAGGAGGCCTTCACGGCCTTCGGCTTCTCGGCCGCGGCGGCCTCGCGGGCGGCCCGGGTCCAGGCGTCGGCGACAAGCGTCTGCACAGCGGCGGTCACCTTGGAGCGGGAGGCGCCGGCGTCGACCAACTCGACGATGTTCTCGGCGTCGGCGGTGACGTCGGCCGGCAGCGAGTTGGTGGCCGCGGCGACAGCGAGGAGACGGGCGACGCGCTCGGGGTGCGGGACGGTGTTCTTGTTCATGTTCACGGTGGTGTTCCTCCTGGAACTGGTTGTGGGGCGGGCGGTTGTGCCCTACTTCCTCTTCTGGTTGTTCGGTGTGGCGTCGGATTGAGCGCGACTTTGAGCGAGGGTTTGAGCGCTATCCCTGTGTGGAGCACTGGTATTCGGCTGCTTCACCGGTGAGGGTTTCGACCCCCCGTTCCCGTGCGCGGTTCACGGATTGGGGCTCGGAGAGGCCCTGCAACCCCAAAATCAGGGTTTTCCAGGCGGCGGCCTCGAAGATGCACCACTGACGGATTTCACGTGAGAGCCGAAACGTCCTGTAGCGCGGCTCATTCGACCACCCGCCAGTTCCACTCCACTGAGGGGTCCCAGACGATCTCCCGGCCGATCATCCCCGCGGGAGTGTGCGGCAACCGCCGCGTGAGGGTGCTCGCGCGAGGTCCGATCCTCTCGTTGTCGGAGGTGATGAACGAGACCGTTCCGCCGGCCAGAATCGATGCACCAAGTAGGTCGAACTGGAGCTTCTCGATCGTCTTCTTCCACCGCCGCAGCTCCCGCAGCGCGGCTACGGCCTGCTTCGCGGTGACCGCTTGGGGGTCGCTCTGACTCAGCGCGCGCATGCGCTTCAACGCGTCGGAGTACACGGTCAACAGGTCGTTCGCGACCTGCTTCTGAATCTCCCCTGCGGCGTGCCGGTTCACCGCGGTCGGGGTACGCATCCGGCCCATCAGACGGCCTCGTTCACGAGGATGTACTTGGCGGGGGTATCGGCGGCGCGGCGCTTGAATGCAGAGGGAGAGATCCAGACTTCGCGGCACGCCGCGGACACCGGGGCACCCGCGACGACGGCCATTCCGAGCAGGTCCGTCTCGAGCTTCGCCAGCTCGTCATCGACCTTGCGGAGGGCCTTCACCGCGTCTACGGTCGACACCCAGTGCAGCGTCGAAGAGTCGGACTCGACGACCTCGCGCAGCAGGTTCAGTGCTCCGGTCTGCGTCTCTACGATCTTCTTCGCGATCTTCGGCAAATGCGTCTTCGCGGCGGCGATCTGCTTGTCGTTCGGCTTGACGAACCTGGTCTTGGCGGTGCTCATCGTGATCCTCTTCTCTGGGTCAGTTGACGCTGGTGAATGCAGTCGAGCGGGGCGGGCTTCCGGGGCTGTACTGGGCACTGGTCATGTCCCACCGTGCGGCGCTCGGGTCGACTGTGATCTCTTCGGTGACGGGGTTGCGGCGGTCGAGAGCGACGGTGCCGAGGTCCTCGACGGTGCCGGTCATCTCGTACTTGCTGTTGCCCTCCCAGCCGCCCCACGACTGCCACTCGCCGTGCGCGCCGGGGACGCCGTCGCCGACGACTCGCGCTACTACGCCGAGTGCCTGATGTCCGGGCGGGGAGCCGTCACAGTGTGGTTGAGCTCCGGCGAAGTGGAGCACGTCGCGGGCACCCGCTACCTCGACGTGGAGAAGCTGCGCGCCGACGAGAACGAGGGCACCCTCGAGATCATCTACCTCGGTGTGGTGCTGCGGTCGTATCCGGTCGGCACGTGGAAGCGGTTGGACTGCGTGGACGGCGCCGGGGAGTGACCTGGGCTGAGCAGCAACGCTGCCCTGTCGGTACCGGCGCCTACGCTGTCGCCCACGCCGCCTGAATCCGGCGACTCCGCTGCATCCTGGGAGGGAACCATGACACTCGACGAACTCCGCACGATCATCGCCAGCTCTACCTCACGCGACTGGTCGCGGATCAAGTCGGCCGGGCCGACCTACCGTGACCGCTTCGGTTCGTGGAGCAGCCCTGCCGACGGCACTTCCGGCGTCGAGCACGACAGCCACGTCGAGGTAGCCGTCTATCGCCCGGACATCGACCTGACGGTCGCCTACGGGATGCCGGAGAGCCAGCACGACCGCAACCTGAAGTTCGAGTGGTCGGACAACTTCCCGGACTCCGAGATCCGGGAGATCAGCATCGCCGACTTCTTCTGGCGCGGCTCGCTGGTGGACCGGGTGAACTACGTGTACGTCGACGGCGGCCGAGGGATCGTGCCGCTCGGGAGCGGACACCAGGGACTGCGCATTACGCAATACGGACTCGCGGTGGCGCGGCTGCTCAGCGGCATCGCGGACTACCAGGAGTTCGACCGGTACTACTCCTCGGTGCCATTCGAGCTGCAGGACTGAGATGGCCCTGCAACTCGTCGACCTTCGCCGCGGCGCTACCGACGATCGCTGGTGGACGCCGCCGTTCGACTGGTCCGTCGCCTATGAGAACGAACACTGGTGGAAGCGGCAGCTCGGGGAGGGCCCGTGGTACGTGCAGGTGCTGGAGGATGACGTGGAGGTGGCCCGCGTCGAGTTCGACGACCCCGGCGGTATCAACCCGGACTACGAGGGCGTTCCGGGGCTCGGCCCCGAACGCCTGGAGATCCAGTTCATCGAGGTGGCCACCGCGGCCAGGGACCGCGGCATCGGAACGCAAGTGGTTGGCGTCCTCGCCGAGCGCCACTCCGACCGCCGCCACTTCGCGTACTCCGAGGCCGACCGCTTCTGGGCGCAGCTCGGATGGGAGCCGTTCTACGACCCGAGTCCTGGCCCCGCTGGCCGCACCCTGTTCATACAGCCGGCGCGGTAAAGCGTCGCGCGCAGGCCTGACCGGTGGGTGTCACCCCATCTCGGTAGCCTCCATCGTCATGGGGCCGGAGGACTTCTTCGAAGAGACCGAGACGATCAGTCCTTGGACCAGCGAACCGACCATCACGACCAAGCTGCGGAAGGACTTCCTCAACGAGCTGCGTGCAGGCCCCGTAGCCGGCACGGACGACCTCGACACTGCGATCGCGCTGACCCACTTGGTGTGGGACAACCTGACTGCGTTCGGCACCGACGGCAGCAACGCGCTCGACGACAAGGAAATCGCCCTTGCCCAACGCGCCCTCACCGCGACTCTCTCGCGCATCGGTATCACGCTCAGCTTCCCGTGGCGGGACTTCGCCACCTTCAAGGCGCACTGGTTGCGCAACGGCTGCTACAACTCCTGGCAGGCCCGCCGCGACCTACTCAACGACTTGTTCGCCCCGGTGCAGGCGGAGCTGGATCGGCAGGAGGAGGCCCAGTTCCGCGCCGTGAACGCCGAGGCCGTGTCGCCGCACACCAAGACGGGTTGGCCGAAGGTGGACGAGGAACTCACTGAGCTTCGTCGGCGCTTCCGCACCGCCACCACGACCCAGGACTACCGCGACGTCGGTAACCGCGCCGTCGGCGTGCTGGAGGCTCTCAGCCGCACCATCTACGACCCCGCCGTGCATCTGCGCGACGGCGAGGCCGAACCGCCGGCCGACAAGACCAAACAGCGTCTCGGCCGGTACGTCGAAGACTCGCTCGCCGGCAAGGACAACGAGGCGATCCGCGGCGTCGCCAACAAGGTGATCGAGCTCGCCCACAGCGTGAAGCACTCCACGGAGCCCACGCGGCGGGAAGCCGGGATCGCCGCCGACTCGGTGATCATGCTGGCGAACATCCTGCGGCGGGTCGATCAGGACTTCTGAGTCGAAGTCACGGTTGCATCGCGTCACCGGGGGTTCACTGCACGTCGGCACGCTCGGTGATGCACCATTGGGACCCATGGGCACCTCTGACACCACCGCCGCGCACGACGCCGCCGAAGGGACCCTGGTCAGCATCGGCTACGAGGGGCGGACCGTCGGCGACCTCGTCGCCCAGTTGCTCGCGCAGGACGTGCGCGTGCTCGTGGACGTCCGACTGACCCCGCTGAGTCGCAAGCCGGGACTGTCGAAGACGAAGCTGTCTGAGGCGCTCGCCGCCGTCGGCATCAGATACGTGCACCATCGTGCGCTGGGCAACCCGAAGGACAACCGCGCCGGGTTCCGCGCCGGTGAGCCGGAGTCCCGCGCACGGTACCGGGAGGTGCTCGACAGCTCGGCCGCCACCGATGCGCTCGCCCACGTGTGCGAACTCCTGGACGGCGGGGTAGTGGCATTGCTGTGTTTCGAGCATGACCACGCCGAGTGCCACCGAGACATCGTGGTCCGCCAGCTGTTGAAAGCCCGCCCGACCGCTGCCGTGGTGCACGTCTAGAACAGGGCGTCCTCGATCTTCGGCCGCCACACGCCGAGGACGGAGAAGACCCAGTGCCGTGCGTTCTGGTTCCCGACGTAGAAGTGCACGTCGTTGTCCTCAGCCAGCATCTCGCCACGCCACTTCGTCAACATCGCCTCGCGCGCCCGACCGCGGTCGCCGTAGTCACGCAGCCACTTGCGGCCGCCCTGCCCGGCCTCCCAATCCAGGACCTTCTGGTCGTGGCCCTTGCATGTCGCCGTTGCGCACTTGTACCTGTATCGGACGACGAAGGGCGCTGGCTCCAGCGGAGCCAACGATGTGCCGAACAGATCCGGCGCCGAAGCCTTGTCGATCTTCGCCTGCTCGGACTTGCTCCACGGCTGCCCGTCCTCGACGGTGACCTTGACGTCGTACGGCTTGATCAAGCCGAGCGAGGGCGCCCGCTTGGTCATTTCACCCACCGGATTCCGAGCCAACAGGTCGCACATCGTCGTCGTGCCGATCAACCCATCGAGGTTCGCCCGTCGGCCCTGCCAGTTGCTGCTCGTACCGATCCATGCCACGCGCGCCATCTCGTCCTGGCGAGGGCGGAAGGACTCCGGACGGACATCGTTGGACTGGTGGTAGGTGCCGTTCACCTGGATCACGTCGTACTTCTTGAACGTCCGGTCGAAGTCCTCATTGCGGAACCGGACGGGGTACAGGCGAATCCACTCAGGCCGTTCGCGGTCGAGTCGCACGCCGGCGACGCAGACAGTCTCCAGGTACTTGTCGCTCGGGTTGGGGTAGGTCTTGACGGTGACCATGACCTCCGCGGTCTGTTCACCCGGACGCGGCGCCTTCAAACCCCCGCTGTCCACCTCACCAGCGGTGCCATTTCCTCCCATCCGGGCAGATTAACGGCCGCGTGAGCAATCGACGTGGACCTTCCCCAGCGTCGGTCGCGCCGCACACGAAACGCCAGGATCTGGATCTGGCGCGTGTGTCGGTATCACTGCCTATGGTCATCTCGTGCCTAGCCAACTCGCGATCGAGACCGTCACCCGCCTTGCGCGCCGCACTCCGGTGAGGCCAGAGGCGGAGATCCAGGCCGACATCTACATGCTGTTGACCACTTCAGGCCTCGGCCTCGACTCTGATGACGTCGTGAAGATGGAGTCGCAGGTTGCCGACGGCACGCGGCGTCGCATCGACATCGAAGCCGGTCACGTCGTCATAGAGGTGAAGAAGGATCTCCGCGCCGGAAATCTCGCCGATTACGAGGAGCAGCTCGCGGGGTATGTCCAGCAGCGTCACATCGAGCTCGGTAGCCGTTACGTCGGCATCTTGACTGACGGCACCGGGTGGCGACTCTACAACCTGAGGGACGGGGCGCTCGTCGCTGTATCCGAACTCGAACTGAACCCAAATGCGCCGGACGTCGACCACCTCCTGGTGTGGCTGGAATCCGTCATGGCGACCAGGGACCAGATCAAGCCCACACCGCAGGAGATCGAAGATCGCCTCGGCGCCGAATCTCCCGGCCATCAGCTCGATCACGCGTCCCTCGCGGCTCTGTTCGAAGCGAACGTTGACCACGCAGAGGTGAAGCTCAAGCGCGAACTCTGGGCCAAGCTGCTTCGTACGGCGTTCGGCAAGGGCTTCGTCGATGACCCCGACCTGTTCATCAACCACACGCTGCTGGTGATCACCGCCGAGCTGATCGCCCACGCCGCGATCGGATGGGATGTCTCACCCAGTGGCGGCCTGTCGCCGATTCAGCTGACGTCAGGTACGGAGTTCCAGCAGGCCCAGATTCACGGTGTCGTCGAGGCCGATTTCTTCGATTGGGTGGTACAGGTCGATGGCGGTCAAGAGTTCGTCGCAGAACTCGGTCGGCGCATCGCACGATTCGACTGGACCAAGGTCGAGCATGACGTTCTCAAGATCCTCTACGAATCGGTAATCGCCCCCGAGGAGCGTCAACGCCTCGGGGAGTACTACACGCCGGACTGGCTCGCGGATCGAGTAGTTGCGGCGACCGTCACTGACCCGCTCGGCTCGAGAGTGGCCGACCCCAGCTGCGGGTCTGGAACGTTCCTGTTCCATGCGATCAGGCGGTACCTGCGGGCAGCCGATGACGCGGGCACTGCCAGTGCGGCCGCGGTGGACGAGGTCACGGCGCACGTGATCGGGATGGATGTACACCCAGTAGCCGTCACCCTCGCCCGGGTCACGTACCTGTTGGCGATCGGACTCGACCGACTCAAGGATGGTGAGCGGGGACCGCTGGCGATTCCCGTCTACCTCGGGGACTCGATGCAGTGGGAGCAGAGCCGCGACCTCATCGGAGGCGTGGACAGGGTGACCATCAGCACGGAGGGCGATTCCATCATCGCCGGCGGCGGCGGTGTTCTCTTCGGTGACGACTTGGTCTTCCCGCGCACCATCCTCGGGGACGCCGGCCGGTTCGATCGACTCGTCTCGGAGATGGCAGACAAGGCCCTCGACACGTCCAACAAGAAGAACGGGACGTTGATCGACCCGGTCCTGAGGCGGTTCAACATCGCCGAGGACGAGGCCGAGATCCTGCGTGAGACGTTCGCCACCATGCGGGCACTACACAAGTCGGGAAAGAACCACATCTGGGGCTACTACGTCCGCAACCTGATCCGCCCCCTGTGGCTGGCTGAGCCCGATAACCGCGTCGACGTGCTCGTGGGTAACCCGCCATGGCTGCCCTACGCGAAGATGACCGCCGCGATGCAGGAGAGCTACAAGAAGCTGGCTAAGCCGCGCAACTTGCTGACCGGCGGGCTAGGGGCGGCCAGCCGTGACCTCTCCACACTCTTTGTCGTGCGGGCGGTGGAGCTATACCTGCGTCCCGGTGGCGCGTTCGCGTTTGTGATGCCCTATGGGATCCTCACCCGTAAGCCGCACACAGGCTTCCGCACCGGCAAGTGGATGACGAGGAACTCGGAACACCTCGCAGTGGAGTTCGGAGTCAGTTGGGGCCTGGCCGATGTCACAACCGGTTTCCCCATGGTGTCCTGCGTAGTCCAAGGCAAGCGATCGGCGTCGGCTTCCCCGATCGGGGAAGCCATCAGCGCTTGGACCGGATACCTCGCGCGACCGGATATTCCGTGGGAAGAGGCGAAGGACAAGATCACGATCGGCGATGGCGCTGTGTCTGCGCACGATGCCGGCGCCGTGAGGCCGGAGTCGCCGTACAAGAAGAAGTTCCGTCAGGGCGCCGTTCTCGCTCCGCAGATGGTTCTCTTTGTCCGTGAAGTTCCTGCAGGCCCACTCGGCGCCGGAGCGGGCCGAGTGTCGGTGACGTCCAATCGCAGCACCTACGAGCCCAAGCCTTGGAAGCACCTGGCCGCGATCAGCGCGACGGTCGAGACGAAGTTCGTTCGTCCTACGTACCTCGGTATGACTGTGCTTCCCTACCGCACACTGGAACCGCGGCGAACTGTACTCCCGGTCAATGACGCCGATGTGCTCGAAGAGTCAGCCATCGATGACCACCCCGGGCTCAAGTCCTGGTGGGACCAGGCTGAGGAACTGTGGGGCGCGAACAAGTCAGAGTCAGATAAGGGAAAGCTGCTCGACCGCATCGACTTTCACGGGCAGCTATCGGCACAACTCCCAGTCGCTTCGATCCGAGTTGTCTACACGAAGACTGGGAACAAGCTCGCAGCGGCGATCGTGCGCGACTCACGTGCGATCATCGACTTCTCCCTGTACTGGGCCGAGGTCTCGACCGAGTCGGAAGCGCGGTATCTGTGCGCGGTGCTGAACTCGGGCACGGTGCTGGAGAGGGTGAAGCCTCTGCAGACCCTGGGCCTCTACGGCGCGCGGCACTTCGACAAGTACGTGTTCCTGGTGCCGTTCCCGAAGTACGACAACACCGACGACCTGCACCTTGAGATCGCTTCTCTCGGCGAGAAGGCGGAGAAGCTCGCAGCGACCATCGATGTGTCCTCGGCGCGTACGTTCCAGGCGGCGCGGAAACTGATTGTCCAGGCGGTTGCGGACGCCGGTATCGGTGCGGCGATCGACGCCGCGGTCGCCAAGCTGGTGCCGGCGGAAAGCTGACTCCGCCGGGTTACGCCACCCGCCGCTGCACATCCTCGACAGGGATCAGCCACGCGCCCGGCACCGGCGTGCCGGCACCGGCCCGCACCGCGGCCTGCTGCCCTCGGCTGATGCGCACCTGCACGGCCTGGCGGGTGATCCCCAACAGCTCGGCGGCCTCGGCGGTGGACAGGTATCCGTGCTCGCGGCGCCACGCCTCAGCGGACTTGCGGCTGCGGGGCACCTCGTCAACCCACTCGCGCCGGGTGACTGTGCGGTCCTCCCAGCGCGCGGCGCGGAGACGGCCGTCGCTGATCATCCGCGTCACCGTGTCGCGGTGCACGGAGAGCAACGCCGCGGCGTCGTTGATGGTGAGGAAGCCCTCAGCGTGCAGCCGCTCCTCTTCGCGACGGAAGCGGGCGCGGAGTGCTTCGGCGGCACGGTCGGAGGGGGTCATGCGGCGCTCTCCTTCGCCGCGGCCGGCGCGCGGTAGTTGTAGACGCTCTGCCGGCTGATCCCGAACTCCGTGGCGAGCTTTGTCGCGGACTCACCCGCGGCGAGCCGGGACCGCAGCTCGTCGGCTTGGTCTCCGTCGAGCTTCGCCCGCCGCCCCTTATAGACGCCGCGCGCCTTCGCGAGAGCGATGCCCTCCCGTTGCCGTTCCAGGATCAGTGACCTCTCGAACTCGGCGACGGCACCGAGCATCGACAACAGGAGCGTGTTCATCGGGGAGTCGTCACCGGTGAACGTCATCGATTCCTTGACGAACTCGACCCGCACGCCGCGGCTCGTCAGCTCCCGGACGGTGCGGCGGAGGTCTTCGAGGTTGCGGGCGAGGCGGTCCATCGAGTGGATGACGAAGGTATCGCCGTCGCGGAGGTAGCGCAGCGCCTCGGACAGCGCCGGCCGATCGGTGCTCTTGCCCGACGCCTTGTCGGTGAAGGTTCGATCCACCTTGATCCCCGCCAGTTGCCTGTCGGTCGATTGCTCGGCTGTGGACACCCGCTCGTATCCAACCCGTTCGCCCATTTTCGGCCTCTCTGTCCAGTAGAGGTCTCAGACGTGCCTCTACACGTTGTCCAACAACGCGATTCGGACCCTAGATGTGCGCACTGACAGAAAGCGGCCCGCGACGCGTTTGGGTACACCCCAGTTGGACGGGTAGAACTCGGCCGCAACTGCCCCACGGTCAGCTGACCCCACCCCGAACCGAGAACACCCCGGCCGCGCTCCCATGCGGCCGGGGTGTTTGCAACAACGAAGGCGACCGTAGCCGCCGGGTACGACAACAGGTGGAGGGTGTCGGCAGTACCGATACCCTGGTACGGAAACCGGGTGAACCCGGGCGTGCGACCTGCTTTCACGCCCCGGAGACCCTAAGTAGTGCTGACCCCTCCCCGCCGTTTCCGTACCCGCGCCCCGCGCATCGTCTCCGTGACAGCACGAACATGATCGCGCCATGACCGAGCGCACCCCGTTCCAGTTCGCAATCGACAACCCTGCGGTTCGCCGCGACATCGCCCTCGCGGTCGCGGACGGCGTCTCACCCGAGCAGTTGGCCGAGGAGTTCAACATCTCCGAGTCGACCGTCCGCTCCTACGCTGCGGAGTGGGAAGGCGTGCAGCGGCGTATCCGGAGCCTCGATGCCTGGGAGCGGGAGAGCATCATCCATGCCTGCGCACGCGGTGGCCGCCGCCGCTGGGAACGGGAACTCGGCCCGGAGGTCATCCGGCAGCTGCTCGACGAGGGGTAAGCCGCACCCCGAACAGCACGGAGCCCCCGCACCAGTGGAAGAGGTACGGGGGCTCCGTGTTGGTTGGGCTCAGGCCGCCGCGTCGGGGCGGTTCTGTGCAATCGTCCCGCCCCGGACGGCCTCCGAGATTGTGTCCTCACCATGGAGCAGGCCACCCTCGCCGTACGTGGTGATCTTCTTCTCCTCGCCGTCACCGCCGCGGTGGGCACCGGCCGGTGCGCCGCCGGCCATCGGGGTCATCGGCATCATCGGCATGCCGCCGCCCATGGGGCGGCCCGCGGTCTGCTGCTGTCCGGCGGGGACCTGAGTGCCGGTCCCGGTAGCGCCGCTGGTCTTGGTCTCCGGGCTCGGCGAGTAGGCAGTGGCGGCCGGCGTCGAGCGCCCGGACACGTCAGAGCTCGTGTGGAGGCCGGTCGCGCTCGTGCCGCTCGTCGGGGCCTGCTGGTTGACGGCCGGGGCTCCGCCGAGACTGGTGCCGGTGATCGGCGTGCCGGTGGGGCGGAACGAGGTGCTGGTCGTCGACGGAGACGGCGTGGACGCGGCGGGGGACTCGGTGTGTGTACCGCTGCCCAGGCCGAGTGCCAGTCCGGTACCCGTCTCACCCAGGAGTTCGCGAACACCGTCGAGGTCGAGGACCCCTTCCTGCTTCGCGTTCTTCGCCTGCTGGTTCTGCGGCTGCTGAGCTGCCTGCTGCGGTGCGGCGGCCGCCGGGTTCGCCTGCTGGGTCGGCATCTGCACCGGCTGCTGAGCCTGCCCCTGCTGCGCCAGGAGAGCGGCGATGGCCGCTGTGCTCGGGTCGACGCCGCTGCTGGTCGAGGTGGTCGGCGACGTGGATGTGGGCGAGGCGGTGCTCGACGGAGACGGGGTGCCGGCGGGCTTACCGCTGCTCGGGGCAGCGGGGGTGCCTGAGCTGGGAGCGGTGCGGCCGTTGCCGGTGCCGGTACCCGAGGACGGAGCCGGGGTGCCGGTACCCGGTCCGGCGGTGGGAGCTTCGCCGCTGCTATCCGTCGCCGTCGTCACCCCCTTTATCACGAGCACCGCCCGCTTGCGAGCTGCCTCGTACGCCTCGTCGGCCGTCTTGCGCCTGTTCTTCAGCGCCTGGAGATTGAGGATCGCCGAGTCCTATTCGGCGACGGCCGAATCCAGCAGCGGCTTCATCAGCGCCTTCGCCGTCTCGTCCGTCGCCTCGTCATACGCCTTCTGTGCGGCGGCCAGCGCGGTACCCGCGTCGGTGACACGCTTCTCGGCGGCGTCGAGGTCCTTCTTCTTCGGGGCGTCCCGCTTCCAAGCAGCGACCGCGTCCTTGAGGATCTTCGTGGCGGACTCGATCGCCGCGGCCACCGTCGCCAGGTCGCGGGCCGAGGCGGCGGCGGCGTTTGCCTCAGTCACCACCTCGTCGGGCGTCTTGCCGCCGGCCGTGCCGCGGACACCTGTCGTCGTGGTCTGGATCGCCGTGGCGATACCGTCCAGTTCCGTGCTCAGCTTCGGAGCCGCAGCAGGATCAGGAAGCGCATCGATGCCGGAGAAATCAGGATCGTCAGGGTATGCCATGGGGTTCATTGTCCCTGTTCAGCATGGGTAGTTAGCCCGACGACACGAGTTTCAGGAGGCGGTGACGTACCGGGTGTCGCCCCGTACGGCGGCGGCAGCCACGGGATCGGTCACGACCTGAGCGCCGAGCTCGCGGAGCGCGGTGTCGGCGATGACGCCGTAGGTGCCGCCGGTCGTCTCGCTCTTGGTGAGGATGCCGATGAGGGTCGCGGCGCCGGTATCGCTGACCAGGAACATCGCGGAGCCGGAGTCACCTTCGTGCGTCGTGGCGTCCACAACGATCTGGGCCGTCGCGTCCGCCAGCTTGCCGCATACAAGGCCGCTGACAGCGTCGAGCACGCAGACGGTCTGTCCGATCAGCTCGGGAGACCGGGTTGCTTCCTCGGTGAGTGCGCCTGCGACCGGGTGGCCCGCGATGCTGGACGATGCGGCGGTGCTGGTGATCCAGAGCGAAGTGGCGTCAAGGCTTCCTGGCTTCCGCGGCGTGTACACGCCCACGAACTGTGGATTGGTGTGCGCGGCGTCGGAGAGGTCAACACCCTGGCGCGGTCCGGCTTGTCGCAGTGCCCCGCGGTGAGGTAGCCGCGGTTGGTCGGGCTCATTGTCGGAGCCACCACGGGACCCGCCGTGCATCCCGCGTCTGTGGACACCCCGTCCGAGTGCTCCCAGATGCCGGTGCCGGTGGCGAGTGGTCCGAAGCGGTAACCGGCCGTGTCCCGCTGCTCGGCGGGTACCGACTGGGAGGTCAGGTCGCTGATCCATCGAGTCGGCTTCGCCACGGCGCCCGCAGAGGTCTCCGCACTGCCACGATCGGACGCTGCTTCCCCGGCGGTGTTCGTCGAGCACGCCGACAACGCCACCGCAGCTACTGCGGCAGCGGCGACCAGTGCCAGCCGAACCCTGCTCATGCGTTCGATTCTCCCACGCGACTCCAAACACGTTGTAGAACAACCTGTCACGTCCCCTGCGGTGCCGATCTCGTTCATGCTGTGGGGTGTACTCCCTCCAGGCCGGAACACGGATGCGGGGCGCGAGGGATCAGCGCGGGGACTACTCCCGCAGCAACACGACTGTGTTCCCGGTCGGATCGTGCAGCCACCAGCCGGCACCGTCCCGCGTCCGTTCCGGCAGTGCGAAGGCGCGGCCCATCAACCGCTGCACGGCGGCGTCGGGGTCCGGACCGCAGAACTCCAGCCTCGTCAACGTGTGCGGTCGCGATCCCATCGGGTACAGCTCGATCACCAGTCCCTCGGCGGCGGTGACCGACCAGTGCTCGGGACCGGCACCGTGCTGCTCGTGCACCGGCTCGGCGGCGAGGATCGCGCCGTAGAAACTGGCTGCGCGAGGGAGAGTCGGCGCCGGCACGTACAGCACGATCAGGGACAGCTTCACGGCGCGGACTCCGCGACGATCAGGACCAAGTGGTGCCCCTCTGGGGCGGGCACCTCGTCGCGCGCGGAGGTGATCAAGACCGGCGAGTCGAGGAGCATCGACAGGAACTCCGCGAGACGGGCCACGTCTGAGACGTTCGCGCGGATGACGGGGCGGGTTGCGATTGCAGTCATGCCCGGATCGTGTCACGGGATGCCGACACCGCCCAGGTCGAAAACTCAAGCAGCTCAAGCACATCCGTTGATCCTGCAACATTCCGCGGAGTAGCCGCAGGTACCGGTGATGTTGCCGATTCTGATGCACCGGCAACGGAACGTGCATCCGAGAATCCAGTCGCGCCGTGTCGGTGGGACCGTCCAGACTGGCCTCATGCCCACCGCTGAATCCCGTGACCGCCGCGCCGCAGACCTCCGCGAGCGTGCCGCTCTCGTCCGCCGTGACGGTTGGAGCCCGTACGCATCGACGTGGAGCTCCGGTGAGGTCGCTGGGGTCCGGGCGGTACTCGGTGAGCCGGGAGCCGTAGACGCGGCGGTCGAGACTTGGGCACCGACGTTGTGGGGCGCCGGCGCAGCAGACGCCGACGCCCGCACCGGCTACCAGTCGACGCGGGAGTGGTTCGCGACGGTGATGTCCCGCAACGCAGAGGAGTCGATCGACCTCACGCGCCCCAGCGGGTGGCCACCGATCGACCCTGCCGACGGCTGGGCGAAGCTCCTGACCGACCTCCGCGACGACCTGGAGCGCATCGACCCGCACCTTGTCGTGCGGCAGGTGAAGCAGAAGGGAGGACAGCCGTCCGTATGGGCCGAGGCGAGCGTCCCCACGCTGGCCGACGCGGTACATGACCGGATCTCCGCCGCCGAGGAGCAGTCGGCTCGCACCTTCGAGCTCTGCGGACAGCCGGGGACGATTCGCCAGCGTCCCGACGGCTGGTACCAGTCGCTGTGCGGCGCGTGCGCGCAGAGCGGCCGCTGATGAGGTACGTCGCCGACACGCGAACGCTGGAACTGACCGCCCGCAACATCGCCGCGCTGCGCGTCAAGCTCGATGATGAGCAGAGCGCACGCACCCTCGGCTCGCCGTGCGGCCGAATCCTGGTGCGCGCCGCCGAGGATGGCGACCGACCCAGCGCCGACGTGTCGGAGGGGATCGTCACCGTGACCCGCGCGCAGCTCGCCGAACTCGCGGTCGAGGGCACCATCGTCACCGTCGCCGGGACCACGGTGCGCAGCGTGCCGGACGCCGCGCACTACAGCTCGCGCCCGTCCGGGATCGTGGTCATGCCCAGCTCGGGTGAGGTGACCGGACCTGAGACTTCGCACTGGAAGCTCAGGCACATCTGTGAAGTGTGCGGCAAGACCGAGATCCTCACTCCCGCCGCGGCGTACGAAGCTGGTTGGGACCACCCGCCGCGGATGGGCCAGTTCGGTGTGATCAGCCCCCGCACGTGCGGCAGCTGCCCGATGAGCGAGACCGTCTGGGCGGCGCTGATGCTGCACGGCCGCAGCCAGGAGAATCTGACGCGGAAGCAGCTCGACGTCGTGGCCCGCATCCTCGCGGAACCGATGTCAATCGAGGTGGATGAGGGGGACCGGTGAGCGCCTACGACATCGTGGCCGTCGAGTCCCGCGGCGGCACCATCGTCCGCACCCGGTTTCGCGACGGCGTGGTGGCCGACCACGACATGAGCTACCTCGTCGGCCGGAGCGAGGTGTTCGCCACGCTCACAGCCGAGATGATCGCCGCGGTGGAGCTGGTGGACGGCGACACGATCGGGTGGCAACTGCCTGACGGTCAGCTGATCGATCTCGCGCCCGACGCGCTCCACGAGCACGCTGTCACCGGACGGTGCCCTGGCGGCAGCTGCGAGGGCTGGACCCCGGCGCACACAAGCCTGATCGACGTAGTGATCACCGCGCCCTGGACCGAATCGCAGCGGGATCGGGAACGCGGAGAGCAACGGGGTGGCGAGAAGTGACCGACGAGAGCGAGTACCCACCGCCCACTACGGTTGCCGAGCTGCGGCGCATCCTCGACCAGCTGCCCGGGGGCATGCCTGTGCTCGTAGACGGGTACGAGGCCGCCTACGCCGCGATCGGCGCCGTCGCGCTCACCGAGGTGCAGGAACTGTCCGGCAGGCCGAGCTACCTCGGCCGGTTCGAGCACCCGGGCGACGCGGCACGTGCGGTCGCGGGAGACGATGCCGCGGCGTGGATGGTCAGCGATCCCGGCCCACTGCCGAAGCGGGTCGGCGATCCAATGGTGGCGCTGGTGCTCCGGCGCGAGGAGCGGGAAGACGAGGAGTAGCCTTGGCCCCGGCGCCAGCGCGGCGAACAGCGGAGACACCGCCGGAGCGCCGCCGCCGTAGTTACGCGGGCCGCCAATAGAGTCGGCGCATGGCACGCCCTCCCCGTTGGCAAGCGACGCTGGACGCCAGCGTCGAGGAAGCATGTCTAGCGGTCAGGCTCTACAACGACCCCGCGGAGAGCCGCTCCTTCGAAGGCTTCGTCATCCACATGCACCTGGCGTGGCTCTACCTGCTGCACGCGGAGTTCATCCGCGACGGGATCGATTACCGGTACTGGGATCCGCAGTACAAGAGGCGTCTACTCAAGGTCGACGGGGAGCCCAAGACCTGGGAACTGGAGCGCTGCCTTCGCGAACGCTGGGCCGACGACACCGACGTGGTGCGGGCGAACCTCGGGCTCTTCATACGGCTGCGAAACCGGCTGGAGCATCGGCACGCTCACGCCGACGCCGCGCTCATGGTCACGCTGTCGGGCCACTCCCACGCACTTCTGCTCAACTACGAGCAGGAGCTCACGAACCAGTTCGGGGCGGACCACTCCCTCGCCCTCCGGCTCCGTATCCCACTCTTCGTCGGCACGTTCAGCCAGCAGGGCGAACAGGCGCTCCGACGACTCCGCAAGACGCTCCCCACCGATCTCCGCGGTTTCCTCACCGACTTCGAGTCCGGGCTCAGCCCGAATGTGGCGGCCGACCCCCGGTACGAGTTCAGGCTCCGGGCGACCGTCGAGCTGGCTCCCAAGGATCCGGATGCCGTCGCCGTGCAGTTCACGCGCTACGACGACATGACCGACGAGGAGCGCGCAGCTGTGGAGGAGATGGGCCGCAAGGGCCAGGTCATCGTGAGGGATCGCAAGCGACCGGTCTCAGGCCTCGGCCGACTAATGCCGAAACCCGCCGCCGCGGAGGTGGAAGCAGAGATCCCGTTCGTGTTCAACGTCAGCCACTTCACGTCGGCCTGGAAACGAGGAGAAGTTCGGCCGTTGCCCGGCGACTCGAATCCGGATCGCACGAACTCCGACTTCTGCGAGTACGACGAGCCCACAAAGTCGTACCGGTACACGAGGGCGTACGTGAGCCACCTCGTCAAGCGGTGCAGCACAGCTGAGGGCTTCCGAGAAGCCACCGGGATGACGCCCCGCCCCAAGGAGAGCGAAAGCGACGCCGCTGCAGATTGACGGGAGGTCACGGCAGGCGCCCGGTTGCGTAAGTGCGTCAGGCCGCCGCGTCGCCCTCCGTGATCCGCACCAGCTCGCGCATCGGGATCAGCCGGCGCCGGCCGACCTTGACGCCGCGGAGTCGACCGTCCTTCATCTGGGCATAGATCAGCGACTCGGAGCAGCGCAGGTAGCCGGCCGCCTCCTTCACCGTCAACATCGTCTGCGGGGCGGCCGGCGCTGCGGGTTGCGCCTGACCGACGGCGGCGATCAGCGCGGTGATCGCGGCGCTCAACTCGGGGTTCGTGTTCTCGCTCATGGATCGATCCGACCACGGGCATCCGACGCTGTCGCCCGCGCCAGCAAACGTTCCTTCGGCGTGTCGCGCTGAGCGCAGCAGGGAGTGCCGTCTACAGCGGCGTGTCGTCCTGAACCCACCCCGGTTGACCACCCCTCAAGAGATGCTGCACCGCATGGCAAAGATCCCCGAATTCGTCACCCCCATCGACCTGCCGTCCGGGAGGCGATATGAAGTGCGGCCGGAGGTGACCGGTCCTGATGGCAAGCGGCAGCAGAAGAGGAAGAGGTTCAAGACGCTCAAGGAGGCCGTCGACTACTGCAACGGCATCGCCGCCGACCGCGGCCGCGGCGTGCACGTCGCGCCGTCGGAGCTCACCGTCGAGCAGGCCGTGGACTCCTGGTTACTGGGCCAGCGAATACGACCGAAGACCATGAGTGCGTACGTCACGGCGCTGCGGCCGATCGTCGACCACCTCGGCGTGAAGAAGGTCCAGGACGTCACCAAGGACGACATCGAGTCGGTGGTGCAGGCGCTGCGTGCGGGCACCTCGAAGATGGGCACCTGGAACGCGCCGTCGAAGCTGCCGAAGTCAGCGAAGAAGGTGCGCGGCGAATGGGCCGCGACGTCCATCAACCCGATGCTCGCCAGGACCCGCAGCATCTTCGACGACTTGGTGAACCAGGGCATCCTCGTGCGCAACCCCGCAGCGCTCGTGAAGTCGCTCTCGACCGACACCGAGAAGAAGATGAACACGCTCACCGCCGAGCAGGTCTCCCAGCTGCTCGCCGCGACCGACTCACACTGCTACGGGATCGCCTGGAGGCTGGCGGTTCTCGGGCTGCGACGCGGTGAGATTCTCGGCCTCTCCTGGGACGCGGTCGACTTCGATGCCGGGACCCTCGCGGTGACGACCGCGCGGCTGTCCACGGCGGGCGGCGCGACGACCGGCGCACCGAAGACGAAGAGCAGTGTCCGAACGCTGCCGATGCCCGATGATCTGACGGCCGCGCTGCGTCGTGTTCGGAAGCGGCAGAAGGAGGCAAAGCTGCGCCTCGGATCGAAGTGGATCGACAGCGGCTATGTCGTCGTCGATGAGCTCGGCGCGGCGCCGTACCCGGACACGTTGACGGCTGCGTGGCGCAAGGCGCTGAGTAACGCCGGGCTCCCCCACGTTCGGCTCCACGACGCACGGCACTCATGCGCGACCCTGATGCACCTGAACGGCGTCCCGACCGTGGTGATCGCGGCGTGGTTGGGGCACCAGGATCCGGGCTTCACCTTGCGCACCTACGCGCACAGTACGAACGACGCGTTGGCCGACGCGGCGGCCATGCTCGGGTCGATCACGACCGGGAAGAAGAAGGAAGCGCAGTAGCCCGAGAAGTGACACATCCCGTGTCACCTCGGGGAGCCGCCGGAGGAATAAGCAACCCAGCGTGTCACTTCGTGTCACATCGGCCCGATCGGAATCTGCCCCAGATACGAGAAAAACCACCTGCTACCAGGTGGTTCTCTTGGTGGCCAGGGCCGGGATCGAACCGGCGACCTTCCGCTTTTCAGGCGGACGCTCGTACCAACTGAGCTACCTGGCCGGAAGGCACGTGTGCCTCGCCGTATGAAGCGACCCTGACGGGACTTGAACCCGCGACCTCCGCCGTGACAGGGCGGCGCGCTAACCAACTGCGCCACAGGGCCTTGCTCTTCGCTCCGCGTTTCCGCGTTACGAGTACCCCCTACGGGATTCGAACCCGCGCTACCGCCTTGAAAGGGCGGCGTCCTAGGCCGCTAGACGAAGGGGGCCAGAACCGAATCTCTCCGGGGACTCGCAACGTTTCACGTTGGGAGCTTCGCTAGCTTAGGGCACGGCGGGCCCAATCCTCAAACGCGGGCTCGATCGGGAAGGCAGTATCCTGTTCCGGCACGGCCCCTATAGCTCAGTTGGTAGAGCTACGGACTTTTAATCCGCAGGTCGCAGGTTCGAGCCCTGCTGGGGGCACCGCATCGACGTCGGTGTGGCGGCGGCTGCGCCGCAGCACCGGAGCAGCCGCTGTGACCTTTTTCATACCCCCGGGCCCGGCAGTGCGGCGCTCAGATAGGTCAGATCCCCGAACGCCACCGCCAAGGCGTCATCGCCGTACTCCAAGCCGGCGTCGGCGTAGAGCTCGGTGACCTGCCGGCCCGACACGGTCCAGCCCGCCGCGGTCAGGTACTCGACGATGTGGCTGCGTTCGCCGTGATAGATCAGATCGCCGATCTCCACCTCCAACCCGAGCGCGGCCATTTTCTCCCGGTGCTCGCGCCACTCCGGGCTGGAAAACACCGACGTGTCCTGGATGAACTCGCAGGCCAGCCGGCTGCCGGGGGCACTGAGCCCGGTGATGGTGTCAAACAGCGCGTCCTGATCCGCAGGCTGCAGGTAGACCAGCAGGCCCTCGGCGCTCCACACGGTCGGCGCCTGCGAGTCGAATCCGGCGGCCCGCAGCGCGGCCGGCCAGTCGTCGCGCAGGTCGACGGCCACAGTGCGGCGCTCGGTGGTCGGCTCGGCGCCCAGGCCGGCCAGGGTGGTGGTCTTGAAGTCGATCACCTGCGGCATGTCGACCTCGTAGACCACGGTGCCGGCCGGCCAGGCCAGCCGGTAGGCGCGGGCGTCAAGCCCGGCGGCGAGGATGACGGCCTGGCGGATGCCGCTAGCGGTTGCACTCAGGAAGTGCTCGTCGAAAAACCGGGTGCGTACCCCCATGCCGTGGCCCATCCGGACCGGATCGAAGTCGCCGCCTTCGGGAAAGGCGATCTCGCCGTCCACCAGGCGGGTGAAGAAGTCAATGCCGACGGCACGCACCAGTGGCGCCGCGAACGGGTCGTCGATCAGTTTGTCCGGCCCGGTCGTGGCCAGCGCGCGTTGCGCCGCCACCATGGTCGCGGTCGCCCCCACACTGCTGGCCAGGTCCCAGCTGTCACTGTCCGTGCGCGTCATCGTCGTGCCTCCGAAATCCCGATCAAAGTTACCTAGACAGGCTACCGACTTCCGCTGCGCTGGGACACCACGCCGCCGGCGACGACGGTCACCGCGACGAGGTCGGCATCGAGCGCGGCCAGCGCCTCGGCCGGATCCGCGGCCAGCAGACACACGTCGCCGGGTTCACCGGGGGCGATCCTGCGCAGTGCCGCGGGCCGGTCGGGTCGGCCGGTGAACATCGCCAGCGCCTCGCGGGCCGCGATCCGCTCGGTGCGGCCCAAAACGACACCACTCGGCGTGCTCCGGTGCACCGCGGCCCGCATGGCCGCCCAGGGATCGCCGTCTCCGAACGGCGTGTCAGTGGACAGCGCCACTGCAATCCCGTTGTCCCGCAACGACGCCAGCCGCCACAGTTCGTGGTGCCGATCCGCCTCGATCTCGGCCAGGTAGTCATCACCGCGTTCGGCCACGAAGTTGGGCTGGGTGATGACGATGATGCCGAGCGCGGCGAGGTCGGCCAGCCGGTCATCGGGCACCACCGCGGCGTGTTCGATGCGGTCATCGCGATGCACCCCGGCGGTTTGCCAGGCCGCGATCGCGACGGTGAGCTGGGCATCGGTGACGCAGTGCAGCGCCACGCCGTGATCACGGGAGTGGTTGTCGCACAGCGCTTTCGCCAGCGCATCCAGGTCCAGGCGGGCATCGTCGAGGATGATCTTGGTCGGCCCGAGGGTGACCCCGGGCGGGGCAACAACCCCGGCGGGCGCCAGGCAGTGCAGGCGCTGCAGCAACTCACCGGTGCGCCGCGCCGCGGCAAATACAGCCAGATCGGCATCCCCGTGGTCGGGGGTGGCTTCGGTGATGCCGGTGACGCCCCACGCGGCCAGCCGCCGGCTCAGCTGCGTCAGCGACGGCTCCCGGTGCGGCAGCCGGGGCACCGGGTCGCCGTGGGCCCGCAGCAGCCGTCCGTCGCCGTGGTCGGCCATCGCGGTCCGGGCCAGGCCGGCGGAGTTGAGCACCCACAGCGCGCCGCTGCGGTGCGCCACCCGCACCGGAACCTCCGGTGAAAACCGGTCCAGCAGTGCAGCGTTGAGCTCGCCGGCGACCGATTCGTGGTAGCCGTAGCCGCGCACCCAACCGTCGCGATCCGGGGTTGCGGAGCGCAGGGCGGCGGCCAGCTCATCGACCGTGCGCACCTGCGGGGGCCCCAGACACACTGAATCCAGCGCCGCGGCCGCCGACCGCAGATGCAGGTGGTGATCGTGGAGCCCGGGAATCACCGTGGCGTTGCGCGCGTCGAGCACATCTTCACCGCGGCGCGCCTCCAGCCGGGGCGCGACTTCGGTGATGGTGTCGGCGAGCCGGATGTCGACCACCGGCCCGTCCAGCAACACCGCGCGCTGGATCAGCACCGCGACGCCGCCTGAACGAGTTCGCCGACCCGCGCATTGTCGGCCCCCAGCCGCGGGCCGCGGCCCTCGATCCGCGGGCGGCCTGGCGGCGACGCCGGGTGCTCACCGGGGGGCTGCAGCGGTAGCGCGGCATACCCGGCGGCGACGGTGGCCAGCGAGAAGGCGATCAGCTCGCCGCCGCCGCGGGCCAGCGCCTCGAACACCGCGACGGCCGCTTCGATGCCGGTCAGCGGATCGGCGATGGCGTCGCCGCAGAACACCGGGTCGCCAGCACCGTCGAAGCCCACCAGCCCGCCGCCCACCGCGGCGTCGTCACCGAAGCCGGGGAAACCGCCATGGCCGGTGATCTGCAGCCACACCCGCCCCGGCCGGCCCGTTACGTCGAGCGGCCCCAGACCGCGGCGGGCCAGCGCCGCGGGACGCGAGCCTTCCAACACCACGTCGGCGGCCGCCAGCAACTGCGCCAGAAACACCGCGTCGTGATCGAAATCGATGGCGCACGACAGTTTTCCGGTGTTCATCCAGTCGAAGAACGCGCGGTCCCCCGCACGCGTCCCGTCCGGGCGTGACGGGCTTTCCACCTTGACCACCGTGGCGCCGGCCTGCGCCAGCAGCTGTCCGCACAGCGGCCCGGCCCACAGCGAGGTCAGGTCGACGACCAGGGCCCCGCCCGGTCCGCGGCTCGGGCCCGCAGGACCGACCCGGCGGATCAGCGGTGGCGCGGCAGCGGTCTCCCCCAGCCCGGCGGCGGGAAGGTCGAGCAGCCGGGCACGGCCGACCACGTCGGCTACCGGCTGATCGGCCGCCCATGCGGCGATGGCGGCCCACGGCTCACCGGGGCAATCGGTTTCGATCAGGGCGGGCACGGCGTCGAGGTCGTCGGGACGCGACAAGGTGAGTGCCCACCAACCGTCGACGGCGGGCAGCAGCCGGGAGGCGCCCCCGGGCGACACCCGGCCGGCGCGGGTGAAGCCCCGCAGCGCGGCGCGGCCGGCCAGCAGCGACGCGGCGTCGACGCCCAAATCCAGCCGATCGACGAGCTGCCCGGCGCGCTGCAGCACCGCGGCGCGGGAGAAATCCGGGCGGCCGTCGGGCGCACCGGTCAGCCAAGCCAAACCGGATGCGCCCCAAGCCGCCTCGGCCATCAAAACGTCGCGATCTCGTCGATCAGCCCCCAGCGCAGGGCGGTCGGTGCGTCGATGGTGCGGCCGGACAGGATCAGATACGCCGTGCGCCACCGTCCGATCCGGCGGGTGATGCTGACGGTGCCGCCGGCGCCCGGGATCAGCCCGAGGTTCAGCTCCGGCAGACCCAGCACCGTCTCGGGGTGGGCCCGCACCCGGCCGCAGAAGGCCGCCATCTCCAGGCCGCTGCCCAGCACCTGGCCGTGGATCTCGGCGCGGCAGCGCTTGCCGAGCCGAGCGGTCAGCGCATCCAGCGCCAGCGCGGGGCTGTAGCGGGTGCGGGCCAGGTGCGCGCTGGGCACGTCGGTGAAGCCGCCGAACTCGGCGAGGTCACCGCCGCTGCAGAACGACCGCCCGGTCCCGCACAGCACCACCTCGTCGATCGAGGTGTCAGCGGTAGCGACGGCCAGCCCGTCGAGCAGCGCGGCGCGCATCGCGTTGGTGAAGGCGTTGTGCCGCTGCGGGCGGTTGAACCGCAGCCGCAACGTGTCGCCGTCCCGATCGATGACCACCGGGTCGCTGGTGTCGGGCGCGGTGGCCGGCCCCCGCTCGGCCAGCCAGCCGGCGAACTCCGGGCCGGCCTGCAGCACCGAGTAGGCCAGCGATTCGGTGACCACCCCGGCGCGTGCGGGCGCCGCCGGATCCACCGCGCGCAGCACGTCGTCGCAGATCGCCGCCGCATGCGGACGGCGCCGGCACCGATCGGCGAGGTCGGCCAGCGCCTCGGCCACCGATCCCACGGTGATCACCCGGTGATCCGTCGCATCGGTCTCCGAGAGGGTGAAGCTGGCACGCTGCAGCCAGTGTTCGGCGTGCGCGGTGTCGAAGCGGGTGCCCGTCGCGATGATGATCCCGGCGCCGGGCTCGGCGTCGGGTGGCGCCTGGAGGTCGACCACGCTGATCATGACGCACGTCAGCGTACCGAGGGCCGGGTGCGACCATGCTCCGCACGGTAGCGGAACTACCAGAAAATGATAATGTCGTTCTCATTCACGACGCATGACGGGGAGCCGAGCGGTGAGCATTTCGTTGTTGCTGGAAATGGCGGTGTCCGCCGACCCGGACCGGGTCGCCGTGGTCTCGGAATCGGCCCGCTACACCACCGCGGAGCTCAACGCCCTCGCCGACGCCGGGGCCGGCGTGATCAACGAGACCGGCGCACGCAGTGTGGCCTACGTCGGGATGGGTGGCGACATGCTGCCGCTGCTGCTGTTCTCCGCGGCGCGCGCCGGGCAGCCCTTCGCGCCGCTGAACTACCGGCTCAGCGGGCAGGCGCTGCGAGAGCTGATCGCCCGGCTGCCGCAACCGCTGGTCGTCGTCGACAAGGAGTACCTCGATCTGATCGGGGAGGTCGGCGACCTCGGCGGCGGCGGGATCGATTCGGACACCTTCTGCGCGCGGGCCCGCACCACCGCACCCGCGGTGCAATGGCCGGATCCCGATGACGTGGCGGTCGTGTTGTTCACCTCCGGCACCACCTCCGCACCGAAAGCCGTTGAGCTGACCCACAACAACCTGACCAGCTACGTAACCGGCACGGTGGAGTTCGGTTCCGCCGAACCCCAGGACGCCGCGCTGATCTGCGTTCCGCCGTATCACATCGCCGGCGTCGGAGCCGCGCTGAGCAACCTCTACGCCGGCCGCAAATCGGTGTATCTGCGCCGCTTCAGCGCCGCTGAATGGGTCCGGCTGGTCACGACCGAGGCGGTGACCACCGCGACCGTGGTGCCCACCATGCTCGAGCGCATCGTCTCGGAACTGGAAGCCCACCCCACCCCGCTGCCCACCCTGCGCAACCTGGCTTACGGCGGCTCCAAAGTGGCCCTGCCCCTGGTGCGCCGGGCGCTGGACCTGCTGCCCGAGGTCGGCTTCGTCAACGCCTACGGGCTGACCGAGACCAGTTCGACAGTCGCGGTACTCACCCCCGAAGACCACCGCACCGCTTATGAATCCAGCGACGACGACGTCCGCAAGCGGTTGGGCTCGGTCGGGCGCCCGGTGCCCGGTATCGAGGTCGTCATCCGCGACGACGAAGGCCGGCCGGTTGCCGCCGGCGTACCCGGCGAGCTGTTCGTCCGGGGCGAGCAGGTCTCGGGCACCTACACCGGCATCGGATCGGTGCTCGACGCCGACGGCTGGTTCCCGACACGTGATCTGGCGGTGCTGGACAGCGAGGGCTACCTGTTCATCGTCGGCCGCTCCGACGACACCATCATCCGCGGCGGCGAGAACATCGCCCCCGCCGAGATCGAAGACGTGCTGGTGGAGCACCCCGAGGTTCGGGAGGTCGCGGTGGTCGGGGCCCCCGATCCGGAGTGGGGTCAGATCATCGTCGCGTGCGTGGTCCCGGCACCGGGTGCGGCGCCGCAACCCGACGCGCTGCGCGAGTATGTTCGGCAACAGCTGCGCGGGTCCCGCACGCCGGACCGGATCGTCTTCCGGCCGGAGCTGCCGACTACCCCGACCGGCAAGGTGCTGCGCCGGGAACTCGTTTCTGAACTGACCGAAGCACTGCAAACCGTCCAAGCCGAAGGGGCGCAATGATCAAGTCCGGTACCCGTCTGAAGAGTCAGGTGTGCGACACCCAGGTCATCGTGGTGAAGACCGCCGACAGCCTCGATGAGCTGCGTGCCGGCGGCGCCCCGATGGTGCCCTTGGAGGACAGCGCGGCCGGCGGCGCGACCCTGGACCCCGCCTTCGCCGGCGGCGCCGTGATGGGCAAGCGCTACGTCGACGACGCTGGCGCCGAGGTGCTGGTCACCAAGGCCGGCGCCGGGACGTTGAGCATCGGCACCGTGCCGATGACCATCAAGGAAGCCAAGCCGCTGCCGGCCAGCGACTGACCGGCAGCGCCGGCCCGCTCAGGCCTGCTCTGGTGCCGGCGGCCGGAAGAACACCACCAGCTGCCCGATTCCGCCGGCCAGGCCGAGCCCGGCCGCGATCAGCAGGCCGGTCCACCCGTCGCACCAGTTCTGCCCGAACAGCAGCTGGTCCAGGCTGAGCGGCCCGGCGCCGAGCATGGCGATGCCGACGGCGACGGTGGCCAGCACCAGGTTGTACTCCCAGCCGCTCTTGACGATGAAGAAGCCGTTGCCGCGGTGCACCGTCCAGGCCGCCACCAACATCAGCGCGACGAAGCCCGCCGCGGGAATCGGCGTGAGCAGACCGGCGGCCAGGCCCAAGCCGGCGGCGATCTCGGTGCCGGCGGCCATCCGGGCGTGCAACGTGCCCGGCCGCATCCCGATGCTGTCGAACCAGCGTGCCGTGCCGGGGATCCGGCCCCCGGAGAAGATCTTGTTGTAGCCGTGTGCGGCCATGGTCAGGCCCAGGCAGAGCCGCACGATCAACAGTCCCACGCCGTAAGCGGTCATCGAATGGGTTCTCCTTCTGCTTGATCTTCTTGGTCGTCTTGCTGATCCGTCACGCGCATCACGTGCTGGAGCCGGCCGACGAAGACCGGCGGATAGACGCCGACGCCGGCCCGGGTGATCCATTCGGCGGCGAATTCGGGTTGGCTGATCCACCGCGCGGCGCCGGCTTCGTCCACCTCTTCGGAGGCCTCCTGCAGCATGAACACTTCACGGGGATTGTCAAAAGCCTGGAATATCAGGATCTTCCGGATGCCTGCCGCGGTGAAATCTCTGGCGGTGGCATGGACGTGCGCGATCAGCGTCCCGGCGTCGACGACTTCGGCCACCGCCGCGACTACTACGCCCGGCGGTTCGGCGAGGCTCGCCGGCTCGGCCAGGTCGATCCGCTCCGCCAGCGCACCGGCGAAGACGGCCGGGATGTCGCTGACACCGACGGCGTCGAACCAGCCCATGAACGCCTCGTCGCGCAGCAGGTCGACCACCGGCTGCGCGGCGCGGATCGCCATCACCGCCAGCACCCGGCCGGGATCGACAGACGAGGTGTAGATCAGGACGTGGCGCGCACCCAGGTGAGCCAGGCTGTCGCGGTGACGTTGCAACAGCGGCCAAACCCGGGCCGGATCCGGAACCCGGTAGTCCGTCACCAACACCAGGGAGCGCGACTGCGGCTCCGACACGTTCACGGTCAACGCGCGATAGCGCCCGTCAGCTGGCGGGGCTCAGGTCCGCAGCGACTGAGGTACATGCCGCCGGACCGCAGCGGAACGTCTCAATCTGGGCCGTTCCCGAACCGGTGGCCGCCGGGTCGACACCGGCCGCCCGCAACGCCTGGGCCTTGAAGGCGCGGGCCGCCGCGCTGAGCCGGTGCTGTCGGGTGTCGACGTCGCGATGCAGTTCGGCGGGCACCGCTCCCCACAGCGTCACCTCGGTGCTGCTGTGCTCCAGCGCGTCGAGCACGCCCTGGCGCACTTGGGCGTGGCCGTCGAACATCTCGGCGCAGACGGCGATCGTCTGGGGGTGCGGCCACTGCTCCCACTGCTTGAGCACCGACGCCAGGTCCAACACCTGGGCCCCGAGGATCTGCAAGGGCCGGATGTCCTCCCGGTCGTCGAGGATCATCACGGTGACGTCCCACCCGGCCGTCGCGCGGTCGTAGAGCCAGCCGCCGGCGGCGGTCACCACGTCCAGCACGCCGCGGCCGACCACGTCGAACCGGTAGCGCATGTCCGGATCGCTGCTCACGGCTGCCCGTCCTTTACCGGCGGAGCGAAGTCGCGGGCCAGTGTTTCCGTGTACGCCGTGAACACCTCGTTCAGAGGTATTGAGGGGTCCAGAAGCCATGACATCTCCATTCCGTTGATAAAGGCGAGAATCTCGGCGGCCTTGATGCCCGCGTCGAAGTCGGTGCGGTAGCGGCCGGCGTCCTGGCCACGCCGGATCAGGTCGGCGACGATATCCACCGCGGCGCGGTAGCGCTTGAGCATCCGGTCGTGCAGCGGCGCCTCGGGCAGGACGTTCTCGGCGAGCAGCACGGTGAACGTTCCGACCAGTTCGGGTGCGCGGGCGAACCGCTCGGCCACCCGCTGGATCTCCTCGATGAGGTCGCCGCTTCGGTCGGCGTGGGTGTCGTCGTCGGCGTCGCGGGCGTCGAGCACCGCGTGCAGCAGCTGTTCCTTGGAGGAGAAGTGGTGCAGCAGGCCCGCCGCACTGACACCGGCGTTGCGGGCGATCTGCGCCAGGGAGGTGTTGCGCCAGCCGTTGCGCGCCAGCAGCCGTTCGGCGGCCAGCAGGATGCGCTGCCGGCGGTCCTCGCCTTTGGCGAGCAGTGTGGCGTACGGCCGTGGTGAGGTCACCGGGCTCCTTCGATCAACCAACCAAGTGAACACACAGTAGGTTGGTTAGGGCGGTTGTGACAAGGGTCTCATCAAAGAAACTTTTTCGCTGACCTCACGCCCAGTGTGAAGCCGCGTTCACTCTCGCCGTCGAACGTGAAGCCACCTTCACGCTCGGCGGCCTATAACCCCAGCGACTTGGCGATGATCATCTTCATCACCTCGCTGGTCCCGGCATAAATCCGGGCCACCCGGGCATCGGTGTACAGCCGCGCGATCGGGTACTCCATCATGTAGCCGTAGCCGCCGAACAACTGCAGGCACCGGTCGATCACCCGGGCCTGCATCTCGGTGCAGAACAGCTTCACCCGCGCGGCATCGGCCGCCGACAGCTCGCCCTCGACGTGTTCGGCGACCGCCCGGTCCAGCATGCACTGGGCGGCCTCGATCTCGGTGGAGACCGCGGCCAGCTCGAACTTGGTGTTCTGGAACGACGCCACCGGTGACCCGAACACATTGCGGTTCTTGACGTAGTCGATGGTGGCGGCCAGCGCCGAGCGGGACTGGGCGACCGACCCCACGGCGACGGTGAGCCGTTCCTGCGCCAGGTTGTGGCCGAGATAGCTGAACGCCTCGCCCTCCTCGCCCAGCCGGTTGGCCACCGGCACCCGGACGTCGGCGAAGGACAACTCGGCGGTGTCCTGCACCTTGCAGCCCATCTTGTCCAGCTCGCGGCCGCGGGTGAACCCGGGCATCCCGTCCTCGACCACCAGCAGCGTCAGCCCGCGGCGACGGTTGTCGGGGTCGGTGGAGGTGCGCGCCACCACGATCACCAGGTCGGCCTGGATGCCGCCGGTGATGAACGTCTTCGCGCCGTTGAGGACGTAGTCCTCGCCGTCTCGGACCGCGGTGGTGCGCATCCCGGCCAGATCCGATCCGGTGCCGGGTTCGGTCATCGCGATCGCCGTCAGCAGCCTGCCGGCCGCCAGCCCGGGGAACCAACGTGCCCGCTGCTCGTCGTTGGCGTAGTGCAGGAAGTACGGCAGGATCACCTCGAGCTGGGTGCGCACCGTGGAGAGCGTGACCAGAGCGCGCGCCGCCTCCTCCTGCAGCACCACGTTGTAGCGGTAATCGTCGATGCCCGCGCCGCCGTACTGCTCGGGGATCGCCATGCCCAGCATCCCCAGCGAGCCCAGGTGCTCGAAGACCGCGCGCGGCATCCGGCCGGCCTTCTCCCACTGCGGATACTCGGGCACCACGTGCTTTTCGACGAAGTCGCGGGCCAGCGCGCGGAACGCCTCGTGATCTTCGGTGAACAGCGTGCGCTGCATGAGTGTCTCCCCTACCCGACCAGCTCGACGATGGTGGCGTTGGCGGTTCCGCCGCCTTCGCACATCGTCTGCAATCCGTAGCGAATACCGTTGTCGCGCATGTGATGAATCATCCGGGTCATCAGCACCGCACCGGACGCACCGAGTGGGTGGCCCAGGGCGATCGCCCCGCCGACCGGGTTGAGCCGCTTCTCATCGGCACCGGTCTCGGCCAACCAGGCCAGCGGCACCGGCGCGAACGCCTCGTTGACCTCGAACACGCCGACCTCGTCCAGGCGCAGCCCGGCCCGCTTCAACACCTTCTCGGTGGCGGGGATGGGCCCGGTGAGCATCAGCACCGGATCGGCTCCGGTCACCGCGCCGGCGACGTAGCGCACCAGCGGCGTCAGTCCGCGTCGGGCGGCCTCGTCTTCGCTCATCACCAACAGCGCTGCGGCGCCGTCGGAGATCTGCGAGGAGTTCCCGGCGTGGATGACACCGTCGTCGGCGAATGCCGGCTTGAGCCCGGCCAGCCGCTCGACGGTGCTGCCCGGCCGCACCCCTTCGTCGGTGTCGACGACGGTGCCGTCGCCGGTGGTCACCGCCATGATCTGTTCGTCGAACATGCCGCTGCCGCGGGCGGCCGCCGCACGCTGATGCGACTGCACCGAGTACTCATCCAGGCGTGCGCGGCCGAAACCCCAACGCTGCGCGATCATCTCCGCCGACAGGCCCTGGTTGAACGCGAAACCGTCATAGCGGGCAAGCGCTTTGGGCCCGTAGGGCTCCCCGGTGGCCCGGGCTGCCCCCAACGGCACCCGGCTCATCACCTCGACGCCGCCGGCGACGACGACATCTTGCTGCCCTGACATCACCGCCTGCACCGCGAAGTCCAGCGCCTGCTGGCTGGAGCCGCACGCCCGGTTGACCGTGGTGCCCGGGATGTGCTCAGGCCAACCCGCGGCCAGCACCGCGTAGCGCCCGATGTTGGAGGACTGGTCACCGACCTGCGACACACACCCCCACACCACGTCGTCGACAGCCTTGGGATCCACACCGGTGCGGCCCATCAGTTCGTTGAGCACCAGCGCGGACAGGTCCGCGGCGTGCATTTCGGCCAGGCCTCCGTTGCGCTTGCCGACTGGGGTGCGTACCGCCCCGACGATCACCGTTGATCGCATCTGAACTACTCCGATCTACTTCGGCGGCCATCCGCCGGTGAAGCGCGGGCTGCGCTTCTCGGCGAAGGCCGCATAGGCTTCCGCGGCGTCGGTGCCCGCGAAATTGACTATCTGGGCGCGTGTTTCGTTGATCAGGGCGGCCGACAGGGTGGTATCGGCCCCTTGGTTGAGCAGCGCCTTGGTCTGCGCCAGCGCGCGCGGCGGGCCGGCCGCCAGCTGATCGGCGAGATCGTCGACGAAGGTCTCGATCTCGTCGGCGCCCACCACCCACGTCACGAGGTTCAACGCTTGGGCTTCGGTGGCATCGATGGTCTCGGCCAGCAGCGCCAGCCGCTTGGCCTGCTGCAGCCCGACGATCTTGGGCAGCAGCCACGACCCGCCGAGATCGATCGACAGTCCCCGTTTGGAGAAGATCTGGCAGAACCTCGATTCCGGCGTCGCGACCACCAGATCGCAGCCCAGGGCCAGATTCCAGCCGGCCCCCACCGCTACGCCGGTCACTTTCGCGATGGTGGGAATCGACAGCTCGTGCAGGGCCAGCGCGACGTCGGTGAGTCGTTGCAGCTTGCGCACCGGGTGGGTGTCATCACCGGTGCCGATGTCCGCGCCCGAGCAGAAGGCACCGCCGGCGCCGGTGATGACCAGGGTCCGTAGATCGCGGTCGTCGGCGGCGTCGCGCAGCGCGTCGCGCAGTTCCCGCCACAGCTGCGGGTTGATCGCGTTCTTGCGGGCGGGCCGGTTCAAGGTCAGCGTGCGCACGCCGTCGCGGTCGGTGCGCAGCAGGACGGAATCGTCGGCGGCCATCAGCTGCCAGCCTGCCCGATCGCCCCCTGTCCGCGCAGCGCGACGATCTCGGCGGCGGTGAAACCCAGCTCGCCCAGCACCGCGTCGGTGTGTTCACCCAGGCCCGGCACCGCCCCCATCGGCGGGTCGTAGCCGGCGATCACCGGCGGCGGCAGCAACGACGGGATCGGCCCGGCCGGCGTGTCGATCTGCCGCCACCGCGCGCGCTCGGCGAGCTGCGGATGCGCCAGCACGTCGCTGGGGGTGTTGTAGCGGGCGTTACCGATTCCGGCGGCATCGGCTGCGTCCTGGATCTTGGCCAGGTCGTGGCGGGCGCACCAGTCGCCAATCGCCTCGTCCAGGATCGGCCGGTGCGCGACCCGGTCGGCGTTTCCGGCGAACCGCGGGTCGTCAGCCAGGTCGTCGCGGCCCAGCAGTTCGCGGGCCAGCCGCTGCCACTCCCGATCGTTGGTGGTGCCGAGCACCACGGTCTGCCCGTCGGCGGTCGGGTAGGCCCCGTAGGGGGCCACGGCCGGTGAGCTCATGCCGAGCGGCTGCTGGTCGATCCCGGCGTGCCGGGCGTAGGTCAGGTGATAGCCCATCATCTCGGCCATGGTGTCGAACAGGCTCACGGTGACCGACGGCGCCGGCGCGCTGCGATCGCGGCCGACCAGCAGCGCCATGATCGACAGCGCCGAGTACAGGCCGCTGGTCACGTCGGCCACCGGCGGCCCCGGTTTGGCCGGAGCACCCGGGTGGCCGGTCACCGAGCACACCCCGGACTCGGCCTGCACCAGCAGGTCGTAGGCGCGCTTGTGCGACAGCGGGCCCCCGCTGCCGTACCCGTCGATCTCGACGGCGATGACGTTCGGGTGCCGGCTTGCCATGTCTTCGGCGGACAGGCCCAGCCGGGCGGTGGCACCGGGCGCGAGGTTGGACACCAGCACATCGGCGCGGTCCAGCAGCCGGTGCAGAATATCGCGTCCCGCAGCGCTTTTCAGGTCCAGGGTGACCGATTCCTTGCCCCGGTTGACCCAGACGAAGTGTGCGGCCTGGCCTCCAGGACCACAGACGACGTCGTCGTAGTAGCGTGCGAAGTCGCCGCCATCGGGGTTCTCCACCTTGATGACGCGGGCTCCGAAGTCGGCCAGCGCGCGGGTGCACATCGGTGCCGATACCGCTTGTTCGAGGGCCACCACGGTGACACCCGCCAGCGGGGCTGATTGTTGAGGCATCACATCACCATGCCACCGTCCACCGGCAAGACCTGCCCGGTGACGTAGGAGGCGGCGTCGGAGGCCATGAAGACGAATGCGCCGGCGACCTCGCTCGGCTCGGCCCAGCGCTTCATCGGGATGCGGTTCATCATGTTGGCCGCGAACTTCTCATTGGTGCGGATGGTCTCGGTCATCGGGGTGGCGGCCAGCGGTGCCAGGGCGTTGACGCAGATCCGCTTGGCGGCCAGCTCGCGGGCCAGCGACTTGGTGAAGCCGATCAGGGCGGCCTTGGCCGCCGAGTAGTTGACCTGCCCGAGGGTGCCGGTCAGGCCCGCCGCTGACGTCACGTTGACGATGCGCCCGGTGCCGTCGGTCGGAACATACGGCAGCACCGCCTGGGTGCAATTGAAGGCGCCGACGGTGTGCACGTCGAGTAGCAGGCGCATCGACTCGGCGCTGGTCTTCTCGAACATCGCCGGGCGGGTCACCCCGGCGTTGTTGATCAGGATGTGGATCTTGCCATCGGCCAGCTCAGCGGCCTTGGCTGCGGCAGCATCGGCGGAGGCCCGATCGGCCACATCGAGCACCGTCGGCTCCGCCCGGCCGCCGGATGCCGAAATCCGCTCGGCCACTTGCGCGGCGGCGTCACCGTCGATGTCGGTGACCAGCACTGCGGCCCCGGCCTGCGCCAGTGCGGCAGCCACCGCCGACCCGATGCCGCCGGCCGCCCCGGTCACCACCGCGGCGCGCCCGGACAGGTCGAAATAGCCGGCCATCAGTAACTCCTCGGCAGTCCGAGCACGTGCGAGCCCAGGAAGTTCAGGATCATCTCCTGGCTGACCGGGGCGATCTTCATCAGCCGGGACTCCCGGAAGAACCGGGAGATGTTGTACTCCTCCGAGTAGCCCATGCCGCCGTGGGTCTGCAGCGCCCGGTCGGCGGCCGCGAAACCGGCGTCGGCACAAAGGTATTTGGCCATGTTGGCCTCACGGCCGCAGGACTTGCCGTTGTCGTAGAGCCAGGTGGCCTTGCGCAGGATCAACTCGGCGGCGTCCAGCCGGGCCAGCGAGTCGGCGAGTGGGAACTGGATGCCCTGGTTCATGCCGATCGGTCGGTCGAACACCACGCGTTCGTTGGCGTACTTGACCGCACGGTCCAGCGCGACCCGGCCGATGCCGAGGGCCTCGGCGGCGATCAGCATGCGCTCCGGGTTGAGCCCGTGCAGGATGTAGGAGAAGCCCTTGCCCTCTTCACCGATCCGGTGCTCGGCCGGGATGCGCAGGTCGTCGATGAACACCTCGTTGGAGGACACCGCGTTGCGGCCCATTTTGGTGATCGGCCGGATGTCGACGTGGTCGCGGTCGATGTCGGTGAGGAACAGGGTGAGACCGTCGGTGGGTTTGGCCGTATCGTCGCGGGGGGTGGTGCGGGTCAGCAGCAGGATCTTCTCGGACTCAAGGGCTTTGGAGATCCAGACCTTGCGGCCGTTGACCACATAGTCGCTGCCGTCGCGCTTGGCGAAGGTGGTGATACGCGACGTGTCGAGGCCGGCGGTCGGTTCGGTGACGCCGAAGCACACGTGCAGGTCGCCACTGACGATGCGGGGCAGGGTTTCGGCCTTCATCTCGTCCGAGCCGAAGACCACGACCGGCTGCATGCCGAAGATCGACATGTGGATCGAGCTGGCGGCGTTCATCCCGCCGCCCGATCGCGCCACTTCCTCGGCCAGGATGGTGGCCTCGGTGATGCCCAGACCGTGGCCGCCGTACTCCTCGGGGATGGTCATGCCCAGCCAGCCGCCGCCGGCGATGGCGTCGTAGAACTCCCGCGGGAATTCGTGCGCCTGGTCCTTGGTCATCCAGTAGTGGTCGTCGAACTTCGCCGCCAGTTCGGCAACCGACTGCCGGATCAGCTGCTGGTCCTCGGTCAGCTCGAAGCTCATTCCGCCGGACATGGTCTCCTCCAGCCCATCAGCACCCCTTGTGGACGTTCATTAGCCGGAAACGAGAATAGCATTCTCGTCTATTGGGTCCCCTCGGCGTACCAGGTGCGGAACTCGGCGTAGTTGGGCATCTCTTCGGAGTTGGCCTTGGGGTCGATGCACACATGGATCACCGCGGTGCCGCCGGCGGCGTAGGCGCGTTTGATCGCCGGCCCGATCTCCGCCTCGTCCTGCACGTACTCCCCGTGGCAGCCCATGCCTTCGGCGATCTTGTCGAACCGAACGTCCTTGCTCCAGTGCACCCCGGGCTGCGGTGACGGCTGCTCGAAGGTCCGTTTGTAGACCCCGACCTCCAGACCCCACTGGTGATCGACCCCGACCACGCAGACCAGCGGCAGCCCCAACCGGGCCGCGGTCTCCAGCTCGGCGATGTGGAACAGGAACGCCGAGTCGCTGGTCAGCAGCATCACCGGCCGTTTGCCGCCCTCGGCCACCGAGGCGCCTACGGCATAGGGCAGCCCGGTGCCCAGATGGCCGAAGTTCTGGTTCCACAGCACGTCGTGCGGCTTGGCCTGCGAATAGGTCCACTGGAAGATCACGGTGGCGCCGCCGTCGCGGACCATGATGCCGTCGGCGGGAAAGGCTTTGGTGGCCTCGACCACGAAGCGCGCCGGATGTACCGGGGTACGACCGGCCGGCGCGGTCTCGGCCAGCTCGGCCAACTGCTCGGCGTCCCGGCGGATCCAGCAGTCCAGCTCGGCCGACGCCGTGCGCGGGGTGTCTCGCAGTGCGGCAACCAGTTGCGGGACGATGCCGCGCAGGTCGCCCACCAGTGGCACGTCGATCGGCCGGTTCACCCCGATCGCCAGCGGGTCCTGCTCGACGTAGATCCACTTGCGGTCGGCGTTGCGCTGCGCCCAGTGCCGGGTGGTGCCGTAGTGCACCGGCTCGCCCAGCTCGGTGCCCAGGGCCACGCAGACGTCCGAGGCCGCCACCGCCTCGACCGCCGATTGCGAGAAGCCATAGGGGAAGGTGCGCTCTTCCAGGCCAGGGATGAACGCGGTACCGCCGGAGGTCTGGATCACCGGGCAGGCCATCAACTCCGCGAGCTCGGCGACCGCCGCCCCGCTACGCGAAGTGTGCACACCGTGGCCCACCAGCAGGATCGGACTGGCCGCGGCCCGGATGATCTCGACGGCTTGGGCGAGCTCGGCCGCGCCGGCCCGCTGGTTCACCAGCCGGTAGCGGTGCGGCTCCGGCGGACCGGCGACGTCGAGCTCTTCGAGGATCACGTGCGACGGGTACTCGATGTAGGACGGTCCCGGGGTGCCGGACATGGCCCGGCGGATGGCCTCGTGCACGATCTCATCGGTCTGGTCGGCGTACTCGATCGACGCGCTGTACTTCACCGACGGCGCGAAAAGCTCCTCCTGCCGGACGAATTGGATACGCCCGCGCCGCACCCGCCGCTCGGTGATGCGGGCCCGCTGCCCGCCCAGGAACACCACCGGGGAGTTCTCCACCTTCGCGCACATCATCGCGCCGGCGATGTTGGCCACCCCCGGCCCCAGGGTGCCGATGCACAGGCCCGGCCGGCCGGTCATCCGTGACGCGGCCTCGGCCATGAATCCGGCACTCTCCTCGTGGTGCGGGGCCACCACCGACCAGCCGCGCTGTTCGGCTTCGACGAACATGTGCACGAAGTTGGGGTCGGGGATGCCGAACAGCGTGTCGACGCCCTCGGCTTCGAACAATTCCAGGATCCGGCGGTAAACGGGTACACCCACTTCTCGAAACTCCTTGCTTTGCTTGTCAATACCGTTGCGCGAGACGTTGGCGGTGCGCGGCCGGTGACCCGAACAACGACCGGTTGAACACCGCGCGTTTCAAATAGACGTGGATGCCGCTCTCCCACGTGTAGCCGATGCCGCCGTGCAGCTGCATGGCCTTGCCGGCCACCTCGACGGCCGCACCGCAGGTGTAGGACTTCGCCATCGCGACCGCGGCATCGGCCTCAGCGTCGTCGTGCACCAGGGCCGCTACGGCCTCGCGTACCAGGGCGCGAGCCACCGACGCTTTCACCTGCATATCGGCGCAGGCATGCTTGACGGCCTGGAAGGATCCGATCGGGCGGCCGAACTGCTCCCGGGTCTGCGCATACGACACCGTGGCGGCGAGCATGGCCTCGGCCAGGCCGAGGCTGTCGCAGGCCACCGCGAGCGCGGCCCGGTCGCGCACTCGGTGCGCCCCGCGATCCTCGGCGAACCGCAGCGGCTCGGGAACCTCGATGCCGTCGGCGGCCACGGTGGCCACCGCACGCGTCTCGTCGAGCACCGGTTGCGGCGTGACGGTGAGACCGTCGGTGGCCACCGCGACCTCGGCGCCGGTGTGATCGGTGGCCAGCACCAGCAGTCGATCGGCGCCATCGGCATCGGGCACGAACGCGGCATGACCGGCCAGCCGCCGGTCGGCGGAGACCGTGAAACCGGGGTCGAGCACCGCGGCCACCCGGACCCATCCGGCCGCGATGCCGGACAACAGGTCATTGCGGACCGCGCTGTCCTGCAGCGTGTTCAGCACACCGACGGCCAGTACGGCGCTGCCAAGGTAGTGCGTCGCCGCGGCGGCCCGGCCCAGTTCCTCGCAGATCAGCGCAGTTTCGGCGAAGGTCGCACCGGCGCCGCCGAGCCCGTCGGCGACCTCCAGCCCGGCCCAGCCGGCGCCGGCCAACCGGGACCAGTCGACCACCCGGCCCCGGGCCAGCACGTCGGCGGCGACCGCCCGCATCTGATCGTGCAGTTCGGCGAAATCCGTTGTCCTCATGGCGCGCTCGGTTCTCGTGGCAGTCCCAGACCGCGTTCTCCGATGATGGTGCGCTGGATCTCGCTGGAGCCGCCGGGAATCGTCCACTCCCAGGAGCCGATGAAGTCCAGCACCCACGAACCCGACTCCCAGCCGCTGGACGGCGGTTTGGCCAGGGCGGTATGTGCGTCCAACCCAGCGATCTCGGCGCCGAAATCGGTGAGCCGCTGCAGCAGTTCGCTGTAGAACAGCTTCACGATCGAGGCGTCGGCCGGTCCGGCTGTGCCGGCCTCGACGTCGCGTACCAGCTGCCGGCACATCGCGCGCAGGCCGGTGATCTCGATTTCCAGCTGCGCCAACCGATCGGCCGCCACCGGGTCGTCGGTGGGGGCGGCCTGCACCAGCCAGCGGAAGCCCGCGCAGCCCAGCCGCTCGGCCAGCTCAAGCATGGTCATGCCGCGTTCGGCGCCCAGTGTCGCCTGCGCCACCTGCCAGCCGGCGTTCTCTTCCCCGATCAGGTTGGCCGCCGGGATCACCACGTCGTCCAGGAAGATCTCGCAGAAGTGCTGGTCGCCCACGGCGTTGCGGATCGGCCGCACCTGCACCCCGGGGCTGGCCATGTCCAGCAGAAAGTAGGAGATGCCCTTGCGCTTGGGGGCGTCCGGGTCGGTGCGGGCCAGCAGCAGGCACCACTGGGCGTAGCTCGCGCCGCTGGCCCACAGCTTCTGGCCGTTGACCACATAGTCGTCGCCCAGTCGGCGCGCCGAGGTGCGCAGCGACGCCAGATCCGAGCCGGCCTCGGGTTCGGAGAAGCCCTGGCACCAGATCTCGCCGTCCAGAATCGCCGGCAGGTGCCGGCGGCGCTGCTCCTCGGTGCCGGCGGCCAGCAGGGTCGCCGCCGCGTGGTGGATGCCGACGAACGCCAGCACCAGCCGCGGCGCGTCGTGGGCGGCCAGCTCCTGATACAGCACCGCCTGATCGGCTACCGACATGCCGCCGCCCCACGCGTGCGGCCAGTGCGGAACCGCGAACCCCGCGCCGTGCAGGGTGGCGAACCAGCTGCGCTGGAAATCGACGAAATCCCGTTCCCCGATCCCGGTTTGGGTGCGGCGCCAGTCGGCCGGGATGTTGTCGGCGCACCACTGACGCACGTGCGCACGGAAATCGGCTGAGCGTGTCATCGCCCGCTCGCCCGCTTCTGGAACGCCAGCAGGCGCTCCCGGTGCTCGGGTGTCTTCATGGTGGCGACCTCGGCGGCGAACCCGGCCTGCAGCGGCCCGCCCAGCACCTGTGACAGGTACATGTTGACCACCCGCTTGGTGCCCTGCAGCGCCTCGGGCGGCTGGGCGGCCAGCCGCTCGGCCAACTGGTGGGCTTGCGGCAGCAGCTGTTCGGGCGCGGCCCGGCGGCTGGCCAGTCCGAGTTCGACGGCGGTGGCGGCGTCGATCCGGTCACCGGTGTAGAGGTACTCCCGCGACCGCAGGATCGGGGTGAGCAGCGGCCACAGCGCGGCGCCGCCGTCCCCGGCCACCAGTCCGACCGCGACGTGCGGGTCGGCGAAATACGCGGTCTCGGAGAGCAATACGATGTCGCAGAGCAGCGCCACACTGCAGCCCAGCCCGACCGCGGGGCCGTTGACGGCGGCGATGATCGGCAGCGGGAACCGCAGCATCTCCTCCACGATCTGAGCGCCTTCGCGGATGCTCTCGTCGCGGGCGGTTTCGTCGTCGAGGAACGTGGTGATCCAGTTCAGGTCGCCGCCGGCCGAGAACGCCCGCCCGGCGCCGGTGAGCACCACCACCCGGGTCTGCTTGTCGGCGGCCAGCTGGCGCCACACGTTGGCCAGCCCCCAATGCAAGTCGGCGTTGACGCTGTTGAGTTCGGCCGGCCGGTTGATCGTCACGGTGCGCACCGGCCCGTCGCCGGTCACCGTGATCTCCTGGGGCAGGTCGTATGTCATGTGTAAAGTCCCGCCAATCCGGCGCGGCCGGTGCGACGGACCAGCCGGTCACGGGTGGCTGAGAGTCCCCACGGCAGCCGACGCAGCGGCTGGCTGTAGCGCGACAGCCAGGACAGCGCCGTCTCGTCGCAGAACCCGACGGCACCGTGCAGCTGATGACACACCCGGAACACCACGTCGGCGGCTTCCAGCGCCGCCGTTCGCAGCGCCAGGGCATCGTCCACCGCCTCGCCGCGCCCGGTCGCGATGCTCCACAGTGCATACTTGGCCAGCATCTCCAGCCCACTGCGCTCCACCTCGGCGTCGGTCAGCTGGAACTGCACACCCTGGAACTTGGCCAGCGGCTGACCGAATTGGTGACGTAGCTGCACGTGGGCGATCGTCAGATCGACGGCCCGATCCAGCATCCCCAGCAGCGTCCAGCATCCCAGCGCCAGCGCCAGCGCCACGTCGTCGGCGCCGTCGCGGTCGACCTCGGTCAGCGTCAGCTCGGCCACCAGAGCCGGCCCGGCCGCGGACTGTGCCGTCACCGTGCTGCGCGCCCCGGCCAGGGTCACGGTCGCCCAGCGCTTCGACAGGCCGGCCACCGCACCGGCCGGGGCATGCTCGGCGACCACGATCAGCCCGTCGGCGTCGAGATCGGCAGGCGCGGAGAGGCATTCGGCCAGTGGATAGGGCACCGCCCAGTAGCCGGCGCTGCGGCATAGCGCGGCGGCGGCTTCCAGTTCGTCGGCATCGGCACGGGGCTTGAGGTCGAAAGCACCGAGCCCGTGCAGGATCGGCCCCACCAGTTGTTCGCGCCCGGCCGGGTCGGCGTCGGCGCGCACCGCCAACGCGTCACCGCCGGCGGCTTCGAACGCCCGCAGTGCCGCCCGCCCGTATTCGTTCGCGTCGGCGCCGAGTTCGAGGTTCATCGCGGCGCCGCCAGCAGGGCACGGGAGAGCAGGATGCGCTGCGTCTCGATGCTTCCGGAGGAGACGGTGGCGGCCTGCGAATAGCGCCAGTGATCTTCGACCTCGGCACGGAACCACTGCGCCTGCGGCCCGGCCGGCGCTTCGGCGGCGATCTCCATCAGCACCTCCGCGCTCTCCTGGTCCAGGCGGGTGACCGCGATCCGGTAGGCGGCGGCGTCGCCGGGCGCTATCTGCCCACTGGCCTGCAGCGACACCACCCGGTAGGCCATCAGCCGGGCGCGCCGGCAGTGGGTGAGCATGCGCACCCAGCGGGCCGCCAGTTCGGCCGGCAGCGTCTCCCAACGCTCGCCGAGCGCATGCGGGGCGGCGGCCAGCAGTCGTTCGCAGCGCGCATACCGCGCGATGCCCACCCGCTCATACGACATCACGTCGGCCACGATCGACCAGCCCGCGTCGACGTCGCCGAGCACGTCGGCGTCGGTGACGCGCAAGTCGTCGAAGAACACCTCGTTGAGATGGTGCGGGCCCATCATGGTGCGGATCGGCCGCACCGTGATCGCCGGGTTGTCCATCGGGACCAGAAAGACGCTCAGGCCCTGTTGTTTTCGTTCAACCTTGCCCTCCCCCACCCGGGTGGTACGGGCCAACAGGAAGCACCACTGCGCCATGGTGGCATACGACGTCCAGATCTTCTGGCCGTTGATCACCCACCCGCCGCCCTCACGACGGGCGTGGGTGCGCAGCGACGCCAGGTCCGAGCCCGCTTCGGGTTCGGAGAACCCCTGACACCAGATCACCTCCCCGGCCGCGATCGGCGGCAGGTGCCGGCGCTGCTGTTCCGGGGTGCCGTGGCGCATGATGATCGGCCCGACCCAGTTCACCCCCATGTACTGCGCGCCGCGCGGTTCGTGGTGCGCCCACATCTCCTCGCGCACCACGGTCTGCTCCCACACCGAGGCGTCCGCCCCGCCGAACTCCGTTGGCCAGAACAGGCACAGCAGTCCACGCTCGGCCAGCAGGCGGCAGAACCGTTGTGCGGCAGCCAGGTCGGCGGGATCGTCGGTGAACGCGCCCGGAAACCGCTCCGGTAGCTCCTGGCTGATCAGTTCGCGCAGCTGCCCCCTCAGCTCACCGGCCCGGACGCCCATATCGAAGTCCAGCGTCATGAGACGCCCTGCTCCAAGCCGAGTTCGGCGAGCACCGCTGCGGTGTGCGCCCCCAGTTCCGGCGCCGGGCCGGCGACCCGGCCCGGGGTGCGCGACAGCCAGGTGGGCACGCCGGGGAACCGCACGGCGCCGTACGGGGTATCCACCGTCTCGAACAGACCGACCGCGTTGAGGTGGGGGTCGTCGAAGAGGGCACCCGGAGTGTTCAGCGGGGCGGCCGGGATCTCCAACTCGCGCAACAGCTTCAGCCACTCGGCAGTGGTGCGTTCCTTCATCGTCTGGGCCACCAGGCCGTAGACGGTGTCGATCCGCTGGGCCCGCTGCGCCAACGTGGCGTATTGCTCAGAGGCCCAGGGCGGCTGCACCGCGTCGATGAAGGCGTTCCAGTGTTTGTCGTTGTAGATCAATGCGGCGATCTGCCCGTCGCTGGTGTCGTAGGGCCGCCGGTTGGGCGCCACCGTGCGGGGGTAGACGGCCGGGCCCAGCGGCGGGTCGAACATCGCGCCGTTGGCGTGTTCGACGAGCATGAACGAGGCCATGGTCTCGAACATCGCGACCTCGACCTCCTGGCCCTGCCCGGTGCGCTCCCGGTGGAACAGCGCCATCATCGTGGCGTACAGGGCCGTGAGCCCGGCAATCTTGTCGGCCATGATGGTGCCCACGTAGTCCGCGCGCCCGGTGAGCTGCTGCTGCACGGCGGGCAGCCCGCATTCGGCCTGAATGGTGTCGTCATAGGCCGGGCGGTCGGCGTCCGGGCCGCGCCGGCCGTAGCCGTAACAGTTGGTGTAGACGATCCCGGGCTTGATGGCGGCCACCGCCTGATAGTCGAGCCCGAGTTTGGCGATCGCCTTGGCCCGCATGGAGTGGATGAACACGTCGGCGCCTGTGATCAGCGCGGTCATCGCCACCTTGCCCTCGTCGGTGCGCAGATCCAGCACGATGCCGCGCTTGCCCCGGTTGACGTTGACGAACACCCCACTCATGTCCGGTGCGGGACCGGCGGAGATGTAGCGGGTGGCGTCGCCTTCGGGCGGCTCGACTTTGATGACGTCGGCCCCCATGTCGGCCATGATCTGCGTGCAGTACGGGCCCATCACCATCGTCGTCAGATCGATGACCCGCACCCCGCGCAGCGGACCACCCGCCGAGGCATCCCCAGCGCCATCCGCCATCAATTGTTCGGACAAAATACTCCGTTCTGCGTATTGCAGAACACTATTCCGCAGCGGTTATTCGCGCGTCAAGGCCGAGACGCCGATCAGCGGCGGCTATTGTCTGGACTAACGAGGCTTGATAACGTCCGGAGTCATGACGGACCCGCTCTCGCGTGACGGCCGCACGAGTCCGGTGATCGCAGCGGGCTGGCGGCTGGCACGGATCACCGCCCCGAGTCGGCTGTTCGGTGCCAACGGCCTGCGCACCGGGCCGGACGGCCGGGTCTACGTCGCGCAGGTGACCGGCAGCCAGATCAGTGCACTGGACGTGACCACCGGCGAGCTGGCCGCCGTGAGCCCGCGCGGCGGGGACGTCGTCGCACCCGACGACGTGGCTTTCGACAGCGCGGGAAATCTGTACGCCACCGAGGTGATGGACGGCCGGGTCAGTGTGCTCGACGCCGCCGGCCGCGCCCGGGTGCTGCGCGACGACCTGCCCTGCGCCAACGGGATCACCGTGTATCAGGATCGACTGTTGGTCGGGGAATGCCGCGACGGCGGGCGCCTGATGGAGCTCGACCGGGCCACCGGGGCCCAGCGCATCCTGGCCGAGAACCTGCCGTCGCCCAATGCCATGGAGGTCGGGCCGGACGGGCTGCTGTACTTCCCGGTGATGACCGCCAACGAGATCTGGCGGATCGACCCGTTCGCCGAAGATGCTGCACCGCAACGTGTCGCCGCCGATCTGGGCGTGCCCGACTCGGTGAAGTTCGACACCGACGGCTGCATCGTCTCCACCCAGGCGGCCAGCGGTGCGGTGTTGCGCATCGACCCGCGCACCGGCGAGCGCACCGTGCTGGCGCAGCTGGCGCCCGGGCTGGACAACTGCACCTTCGTCGACGGCCGGCTGTTCGTCTCGAACTTCAGCGGCGAGATCACCCAGATCGCCGCCGATGGCGAGGTGAGCACGGCGCTGTCGGGTGGGCTGAACTGGCCGTTGGATCTCACGGTCGACGACGGCGGCACCCTCTACGTCGCCGACGGCACCTACTTCTACGCGGTCGGTCCGGGCGGGCGGCTGCAGACGCTCGGAATGCTGTTCACCCCCGGCTATCCCGGCTTCATCCGCGGGGTGGTCGCGGTCGGTCCCGGCGAGTTCGTGGTCACCACCTCCGGCGGGCAGGTCAGCGGGTACGTACCGGCCGAGGCGCGCAGCGAGGTGCTCGCCGACGGCTTCGACCAGCTTTACGGAGTGGTCGCGGGATCCGGCGGCGTGGTCGTCGCCGAGTTCGGCACCGGCCGGGTGCTGCGCGTGGACGCCGGAACCGTCGAGGTACTCGCTGCCGGGCTGGCGGGCCCGGTCGGGATCGCACTCGGCGCGCACGGCAGCTACCTGGTGGCCGAATCCGGCGCCGGGCGGGTGGTGCGGGTCAGCGGCTCCGGCGTCGAGACGGTGGTCGACGGATTGTCGTGCCCGCAGGGCATTCTGGTGGCCGACCGCCGGCTCTACATCGTCGATGCCGGTGCCCGGCAGGTGCTCGCCGTCGACCTCGACACCGCGGCGCGGCACACCATCGCCGACGGGCTGCCGATCGGGCCCCCGGCGGGCGTGGTGCCCAAGCCGCTCAAGGGCATGCCGCCGTTCTCCGGCCCGCAGGGCCCGTTCGCCGGGATCGCCCGCGGCGCCGACGGTGCCCTGTTCGTCGCCGCCGACGGGGACGGCAGCGTGTTGGCGCTAGAGCCGGTCGGGCCGTGACCGACCACCGCTACCTCAAGGTCGCCCGGGTGCTGCGCAAGGAGATCGCCGACGGGGTGTATCCGATCGGCTCGCAGCTGCCCACCGAACACGAACTGTGCGAACGGTTCACCGTCAGCCGCTACACGGTGCGCGAGGCGCTGCGGCGGCTGCGCGAGGACAACCTCGTGGTCTCCCGGCCCCGGGCGGGCACTGTGGTGATTCCGCGCACCGCGACGAACTGCTACGCCCACGACGTGGTGTCGATCGACGATCTGGTCGCGTTCGCGGCCGGCTCCTCCTTCGAGATCGACTCCAACGCCATGATCACCCTCGACGACGACACCGCCGCGCGCACCGGACTGCCGTCCGGTAGCGACTGGCTGGCGGTGTGTGGCAATCGGCGGGCCGAGAATCAGGCGGCACCGATCTGCCGGACCGAGTACTACATCAACCGGGCCTTCGCCGGCGTCGGCCGCTTGCTGCAGCGGCACTCGGGACCGATCTTCCCGTTGATCGAGGACGTGTTCGGGGTCAGCGTCGTCGAGGTACGCCAGCACATCCGCGCGGTGATCATCACCGCCGACCTCGCCGCGCAGCTGGCCGTCGACGCCGGCGCCGCCGCGCTGCAGATGCAACGCAGCTACACCACCTCCGAGGGCGAGATCGCCCAGGTGACGGTGAATACCCATGCCGGCGCCGACTACCGGTACTCGATGACGCTGCACCGGGTGACGGGACAACAGTGACGGCGCGAACGCTGGCCGATGCCGCGGCGCAGGAAGCCGATCGGGCCCCCGACCGTGTGCTGCTCGTCGACGGCGACACCCGGCTGACCTGCGGTGAGTTGCACGCCGGCGCGCGGGCGCTGGCCGCTGCGATGCTGCAGCGGATACCGACCGGCAGCGTGGTGTCGTTCATGCTGCCGAACTGGCACGAAGCCGCTGTGGTCTACCTGGCCGCGACCCTGGCCGGCATGGTGGTCAACCCGATCCTGCCGTCGCTGCGGGACGCGGAGCTGACGTTCATCCTCACCGACTCGGGCAGCCGAATGCTGTTCGCGCCGGAACGTTTTCGCGGCCACGACTACGCGGGCATGCTGGCCCGGGTAGCCGGCACGCTCGCCGAGCCGCCGGAGGTGGTGCTGGTGCGCGCCGCGGCGGGCGCCCCGGGCGCCGATTACCGTACGCTGATCGCCGGCCCGCTCGCACCGGTTCGCCTGCCGCGGCTCGATCCCGACGCGGTGCGGCTGTTGCTGTACACCTCGGGCACCACCGGCCGGTCCAAAGGAGTTCTGCACAGCTATAATTCGATCAACGCCCTGATCCGGCAACTGGGTGATCATTGGATGATCGAACCCGGCGATCGTTTCCTAGTGCCCTCCCCGATCGCCCACATCGGCGGATCCATCTATGCGTTTGAGGCTCCCCTGCTGCTCGGCACCACCGCCGTGCTGATGGACACCTGGGACGCCGATGCCGCCGTGCAGCTCATGCTCGCCGAACACTGCACCCACGTGGCCGGCGCGACACCGTTTCTGACCCAGCTGCTGGCCGCCGCCCGGCGCGCCGGCACCCGCCTGCCCGACCTGAAGCTCTTCGTCTGCGGCGGCGCATCGGTCCCCGCGTCGTTGATCCGCCAAGCGGCCGGCTACTTCACCACCGCCGCCGTGACCCGGGTGTACGGCTGCAGCGAGGTGCCGGTCAGCACCGTGGGCGCCGTCGGCGCCGGCGAACTCTCCTACGCCGCCGAGACCGACGGCCGGGCCGGGATCGCCGACATCAAGGTGGTTCCCCACCAGGGCGCGCCGCCGGGCGAGGGCGAGATCTACGTTCGCGGACCGCAGATGCTGGTGGGCTATGCGCACCCCGAGGACGAGCGCAACTGCTTCGATGCCGAAGGCTACTTCGCCACCGGCGATCTAGGGCGCTGGGTCGACGACGACTACCTGCTCGTCACCGGCCGCCTCAAAGACGTCATCATCCGCAACGGCGAGAACATCTCCGCACGCGAAGTGGAGGACATCCTGGCCGGCCATCCGGGCATCGCCGAGATCGCGGTCGTCGGGGTGCCCGATGCGCGCACCGGCGAACGGGCTTGCGCCGTCATCGTTCCGGCCGGCGGCACCGGTCCCGACGTCGCGGAGCTGCGCGCCATGCTGACCGCGCACGGTGTCGCGGTGTTCAAGGCCCCCGAACAAGTGGAGATCTGGGACGCCCTGCCCAAAAACGACGCCGGCAAGGTCATCAAGCAGCAGATCCGGGCCGCTCTGATCGGAGGTTGACATGCGGGTAGCGATTGTGACCGGCGCCAGCAGCGGCATCGGATTCGGCTGCGCGGCAAAGCTTGCCGCCGACGGGATGGCGGTGCTGGCCACCGGCCGCGACGCGAACCGGTTGGCGCGGCTGGCGGCCGAGGTCGCCGACGCCGATCGCATCGCCACGGTGGCCGTCGACCTGACGACCGACCAGGCTCCCGCCCAGATCGTCGATGCCGCACTGGCCCGCTGGGGCCGGGTGGACTTCCTGATCAACAACGCCGGGGTCGGCAGTCCCAAACCGCTGCACGAAACCGATGACGAAACCCTGGACCACTTCCTGAACCTGATGCTGCGGGCGCCGTTTCGGCTGGCACGCGATGTGCTGCCGCACCTGCGCCCGGGGTCGGCGATCATCAACGTCACCTCGACCTTCGCGGTGGTCGGCGGGTTGCGCGGCGGGGCGTACTCCGCGGCCAAGGGCGGCCTGACCGCCCTGACCACCCACATCGCCTGCCAGTACGGCGCCCAGGGCATTCGGTGCAATGCGGTGGCGCCCGGGGTCACCGTGACGCCGATGGTCGAAAAGCGCCTCGAAGAGCCCCGATTCCGCAAAATCAACACCGAGATGACGCCGTATCCGCGACTGGGGCGAGTGGACGACATCGCCAACACCGTCGCCTTTCTGTGCTCAGAAGCGGGCGCATTCATCAACGGCCAGACCATCGTGGTCGACGGCGGCTGGAGCACGACCAAATACCTCTCGGACTTCGGCCTCGACTCCCACTGGGTCCAGCAGTGAACCTGTTCACCGTGCTGGAGCAGGCCGCGGCCCGATTCGGTGAGCGGGGGGCGGTGTATCACGGAGAGCGCCAACTGCATACCTGGGGTGAGCTGGCGGATCGCGCACGACGGCTGGCGGCCTCGCTGCGCGCGGCGGTGCCACCCGGGGCGCGGATCGCGATCGCCAGCGAGAACCGGCCCGAGATCATCGAGCTGATGTTCGCCACCTGGGCGGCCGACTGCGTCGTCGTCCCGCTCAACTACAAGCTGCACCCGCGCGAGATGGCCGAGATCCTCGACGACGCTGCTGCCGCCCAGGTCTTCGCGTCCCCGACGCTGGCCCCCGCCCTGACCGCCGTCGTCGGCACCGGGGTCGAGACCATCGGTGGCGCCGCCTATCTGGAGCGATTGGCCAGCGCGCCGTGCGGACCGCCGGACCCGGAGCCATCCCGGCTGGCGTGGCTGTTCTACACCAGCGGCACCACCGGGCGCTCGAAGGGCGCGATGCTGACGCACCGCAACCTGATGGCGATGACGGTGGCGCACCTAGCCGACCTCGACGACCCCGACGCCGACTGCAGCCTGATCCACGGCGCCCCGATGTCGCACGGTTCCGGGCTGTACATCGCGCCCTACGTGCTGCGTGGCGCCCGGCAGGTGATCCCGGCCTCGGGCGCGTTCGACGCCGGGGAGTTCCTCGACCTGTGCGGGCACCACCCCGGCGCCACCGCGTTCCTGGCGCCCACGATGGTGGCCCGCCTGGTGCGCACCGGACGCGAGCGGCCGGGCAACCTGCGCACCATCATCTACGGCGGCGGCCCGATGTACCTCGGCGATCTCAAGCGCGCACTGGCCGCGTTCGGACCGGTGTTCGCCCAGCTCTACGGCCAAGGTGAGGCGCCGATGACCATCACCGGCCTGCGGCGCGCCGATCATGCCGGCGACGACGCGATCCTGGGCTCGGTCGGCTATCCGCGCTCGGGTGTCGAGGTGGCGGTGCTGCGCGAGGACGGCACCCCCGCGCCGGCGGGCGAGGTCGGCGAAATCGTCTGCCGCGGTGACGTGGTGATGGCCGGCTACTGGAACAACCCGGCCGCCACCGCCGAGGCGATCCGGGATGGCTGGCTGTTCACCGGCGACAAGGGCTGCTTCGACGAACGCGGCTATCTCAGCCTGCGCGACCGCTCCAAGGACGTGGTGATCAGCGGGGGCAGCAACATCTATCCCCGCGAGGTCGAGGAGGCGCTCTTGGCGCATCCGGGCGTCACCGAAGCCGCGGTGGTGGGCGCCCCGGATTCCGAGTGGGGCGAGATCGTGGTCGCCTTCATCGTGGGCGAGGCCTCCGCCGCCGAGCTGGACGACCACCTGCTGGAACGCATCGCCCGGTTCAAGCGCCCCAAGCGCTACGAGTTCGTCGACGCGTTGCCCAAGAACAGCTACGGCAAGGTGCTCAAGCGCGAGCTGCGCTCGCTGGCCCGCGAGATTGCGTTGGCGCAGGAACATTCGCGCAATTAGCTGCGTGCGCGCAATCTCGCGGCGAGGTGGGGCGACGCAGAGCGCGCCTACTGCACCTTGGATTTCATGTCGTCGAGATTGACCAGCACCGGCCAGCCACACACCGAGAGAGCATTGCCGTGCCCGGTTTCGTGGATGTCGAACGCGGACTGGATCGCCGAGTGGAAGCCCTGCACGTCGAGGGTCTGATTGACCGCGCGTTTGGCCTGCCGCAGCGCGAACGACGGCATGGTGGCGATGTGCTCGGCGAGCCGGCGCGTCTCGGCGTCCAGCTCATCCCGCGGCACCACCTTGTTGACCATGCCGGTCTGCTCGGCTTCCTGCGCGGTCATCGCGCGGCCGGTGAACAGCATCTCCTTGGCTTTACGGGGACCCAGTTCCCAGGTGTGCCCGTGGTATTCGACTCCGCCGATGCCCATCAGCACGACCGGATCGGAGAACTGGGCGTCGTCGGCGGCGATGATCAGATCGCACGGCCAGCACAGCATCAGCCCACCGGAGATGCACCGGCCCTGCACCGCGGCGATCGACGGCTTGGGCACATTGCGCCACCGCAGGGTGTACTCGAGGTAGCGCTTGCATTCGTGGGAATAGATGAACTCCAGGGTGATCTTGTCCGGGACCGGACCACCGCCTTTGAGATCGTGGCCGGCCGAGAAGTGCTTGCCGTTGGCCCGCAGCACGATCACCGCGACCTCGTCGTCATCGGCGGCGCGCGACCAGGCCGCGTCGAGTTCGTCGAGCAGCTCGGGGTTCTGGGCGTTGGCGGCCTCGGGGCGGTTCAGCGTGATCGTCGCGACCTTCTCGGCGACCTCGTAATCGATGTACATGGGCGTCCTTGTCAGTTACGGGAGCGCGACCCGCCGGCACCGCGCGAGAAGCTGCTTCTCATTCTGGGAAAGTTACCATCTTCGGTGTCGGGACGGCAGCCTCCGGATCCGCGGCGTCGGTCTGCGCCCGTTCTCCGGTAGGGTGCATTCGTGTTCTCCCAAAAAGGCAACTGCCGGAGCCGCTGGTGAGCAACCCCGAAGAGGAGCCGGTCTGGAAGCAGCGGGCGGTCGAGCGGTCGATCAAGACCGCGCGCCTGCGGGCCGCTCAGCGCGTTCAGCGATTCCTGGACGCCGCCCAGGCCATCATCATCGAAAAGGGCAGCACCGACTTCACCGTCCAGGAGGTCGTCGAGCGCTCACGGCAGTCGCTGCGTAGCTTCTACCTGCAGTTCAACGGCAAACACGAGCTACTGCTGGCGCTGTTCGAAGACGCCCTGGTGCGCACTTCCGACCAGATCCGCGCCGCCACCGAAGACAAGGCCACACCGCTGGAACGGCTGAAAGTGGCCGTGGAGCTGCTTTTTGAGCTCTCCCGGCCGGACCCGAGCGCCAAGCGCCCGTTGTTCACCGACTTCGCCCCGCGGCTGCTGGTGTCGCACCCCACGGAGGTCCGGGTGGCCTTCACCCCGTTGCTGGCTCTGCTCACCGAGCTGATGGAGGCCGCCGCCGAGGCCGGCGAGCTGCGGCCCGGCGTCAACGCCCGGCGCATGGCGGCGATGACCATGCAGACCGTCATGTTCGTGGCCCAGTCCAGCGCCGAGACCGACGATCCGGCCGCCCATCCCATCACCGCCGACGAGGTCTGGGACTTCTGCGCCCACGGCCTGGCCAACTGACGCAGCCCCCTCCCCGCGACTGTGCGTGCTTGCCCGCGACACGCCGGGGGGGAAGTGTGCAGCTGTGCACGCTCGCGCGCACTGGCCCGACTCCGCTGACGACGAAGCCGGCTTCCGCTTCCGTAGTCACATATGCTCTAATTGAGAATGTGATTTCCACATCTCTGCGCACCGGCACCTCGTCTGAGGCGGGTAGCACCCATGCGTAAAGTCCTCGCTCCCGATGTCACCAACTGGCCCGACGAGAACCCGGCGCTGATCGGCAGCCAATGCCGCGCCTGCGAGGCGACGGTATGGCCCCGCCAGGACCACTGCCCACGCTGCAGCGGCCCGCAGATGCAGGATCTGCTGCTGCCCCGCCGGGGCACGTTGGAAGCCTGGACGACCCAGGGTTTCGTCCCGAAGCTGCCCTACGCCGGAGGCGAGACCGCCGAGAGCTTCGCACCGTTCGGGGTGGGGCTGATCCGACTCGGCGACGTCATCCAGGTTGAGGCCCGGCTGACCGAATCCGACCCGGCCAAGCTGAAATTCGGGATGGACGTCGAACTGACCATGGTGCCGTTCTACGTCGACGACGACGGAACCGAGATTCTCACCTGGGCTTTCCAGCCCGTCTAAGGAGACCTGGAACATGACGGTAGCGAACAACGACGTGGCGATCATCGGCGTCGGCCTGCACCCGTTCGGCCGGTTCGACAAGTCGGCGATGCAGATGGGCGCCGAGGCGATCCACACCGCCCTGGCCGACGCCGGAATCGAGTGGCGCGACATCCAATTCGGAGTCGGCGGCAGCTACGAGATCTCCAACCCGGACGCAGTGACGCGGCTGGTCGGGCTCACCGGGATCCCATTCACCAACGTGTTCAACGCCTGCGCGACGGCCGCGACCGCCACCCAGGTCTGTGCCGACAACATCCGGTCCGGCAAGTACGACATCGGGATCGCGATCGGCATGGACAAGCACCCTCGCGGGGCGTTCACCGATGATCCGGCCAAGCTGGCCCTGCCGGCCTGGTACGCCGAGAACGGCCAGTTCGTCACCACGAAGTTCTTCGGCATGAAGGCCAACCGCTACCTGCACAAGCACAACATCTCCCAGGCGACGCTGGCCAAGGTGGCTGCGAAGAACTTCCGCAACGGAGCGTTGAACCCGAATGCCTTCCGGCGCAAGCCGATACCTGAGGACGTCATCCTCAATTCGACGGTGCTGAACTACCCGCTGACGCAGTACATGTTCTGCGCTCCCGATGAGGGCGCCGCCGCGGTCATCATGTGCCGCGGCGACATCGCCCACCGCTACACCGACAAGCCGGTGTACCTGCAGGCCACCGAGATCCGCACCCGCACCTACGGCGCCTACGAGGTGCACGGGACGTCGGCGCCGATCGAGGAAGACGTCGCGCCCACGGTCTATGCGGCCCGCGCCGCGTTCGAAAAGGCCGGGGTAGCACCCGAAGACGTCGACGTGGTCCAACTGCAGGACACCGATGCCGGCGCCGAGGTCATCCACATGGCCGAATGCGGCTTCTGCGCCGACGGTGACCAGGAGAAGCTGCTCGCCGACGGGGCCACCGAGATCTCCGGTTCGCTGCCGGTCAACACCGATGGCGGGCTGATCGCCAACGGCGAGCCGATCGGCGCGTCCGGGCTGCGCCAGCTGCACGAGCTGGTGCGCCAGCTGCGCGGCCAGGCCGGTGAGCGCCAGGTGCCGGGCGAACCCAAGGTGGGCTTCGCGCAGGTCTACGGGGCGCCGGGGACCGCGTCGGCGACGATCGTCACGGTCTGAGCCGCCGCGGCTAAGCCAGTGCCATGCGCATGTGCTAGGGCGACGACGGCTTGCTCGCACCGGCCCACATGGCGGGCGCGGTGCTACGCACCCTTCACAAAGCCGTACTGCGCAAGCTACGACGGTCGGTGTGTCGCTGTTGCCGTGGAACGCTCGGCGGCCGTGGTCACCGTCGACCACCGCTTGGCCGATGCCGCGGACCAGCTCGGTATCCCGGTCGCGATCACCCTGCTCCAATAACGAAGCGGTCGACACGAAAGAACGCCGGTCACTCCCCCAACCCCGGCGGCGGCCGGTAGTCCGGCTCGTACCCGGCGACACGAATCGGGCTGCCCACCAACCGGAAATCGCCGGCCGCCACGATCGCGTGGGTGTATTCCTTGAGCGCCTCGGGCAGGGTGCGCACGGCGGCCGCCGGGATGCCCAGCGGCCGCAGCCGCCGTTCCCAGCCGGCCGCGGTGTCGCATGCCAGCGCGGCGGTGACCACGGCGAGCACTTCGTCGCGCCGCGCCACGCGCTCGGACATGGTCGCGAAGCCGTCGATACCCGCTTCGCCCGCGAAGGCCTTCCAGAACCCGTCATGGGTGACGAACAGCGCCAGATAACCCTCGGCCGTCGGAAAGAGCTGAGCCGGAACGTAATAGGAGTGCGCACCGTGCGGATGACGTTGCGGCTCGACGCCGTCGTTGAGGTAGGCCGACGCACGGTAGTTCAGTTGGGACAGCATCACGTCGAGCAACGAGACCTCGACCTGGCCGCCGCGGCCGCCGACGATCTGGGCCAGCAGGCCCAGGGCGGCCGCCAGCCCGGTGGAGTTGTCGGCCGATGAGTAGCCCGGCAGCGTGGGCGGCCCGTCCGGGTCGCCGGTCATCGCGGCTATCCCGGTGGCCGCCTGAATCACGTAGTCGAAGGCCGGCTCGTCACCGCCGTCCAGCCCGAATCCGGTCAGCGCGACACAGACGATCCGCGGATTGAAACGCTTCAACGCGTCATAGGTCAAACCCAAACGGCGGATCACCGAGGGCTTCATATTCACCAGCAGCGCATGCGATTCCGCGACCAGCTCCCCCAGCTTCGCCTGCCCGGCCTCGGACGTCAGGTCCAAGGTGATGCTGCGCTTGTTGCGGTTGAGGCTGGCGAAGTAGCTCGGGCCGACCTGGCGGGAGATCTCTCCACCCGGCGGTTCGATCTTGATGACCTCGGCGCCGAGGTCGGCCAGCAGCATGGTCGCGTACGGGCCGGCCAGCATCACTCCCACTTCGAGGATGCGAATCCCCGACAGCGGTCCGCTCACTTAAATCTCCTTGGCAAGCTCGGCGATCACCTCGCGGGTGCGGCGCTTGGAGGCGATCAGTTCGTCGCGAGTCTCCCCGATCGGCAACAACCGCACCGACAGGTCGGTCACCCCGGCGTCGGCGAACTGCTTGAACCGCTTGAGGATTGATTCCTCATCGCCGGCCGCGCACAGGTCGCCGACATCGCGTGCCGAACCGCGGTCGAGCAGCCGCTGATAGTTCGGCGAGGTCTCGGCCTCGGCCAGGATGCGGTTGGCGCGCTGTTTGGCGGTCTCGATCTCGGCGTTGGCACACAAGGTCACCGGAATGCCGGCGACGATGCGCGGCGCGGGTTTGCCCGCTTCGGCCGCGGCCTTGTTGATCTTCGGCGCGATGTGCTCGGCGATCGCCTTCTCATCGGCCATCCACAGCGAGGTGCCGTCGGCGTGCTCGCCGGCGATCTGCAGCATCACCGGGCCGAGTGCGGCCACCAGCACCGGCATCTTGGGCTCGGCCCCGAGCGCGGTCGGGTTGTGCACGGTGAAGGTGTCGTTCTCGACGTCCACCGGCCCCGGGCCGGCGAGGGCGGCGCCCAGCACCTGCAGGTAGTCGCGGGTGTAGGCGGCCGGCTTGTCATAGGGCAGGCCCAGCATGTCCCGGATGATCCAGTGGTGCGACGGCCCCACGCCCAGCGCCAGCCGGCCGCCGGAGATGGCGTTCACCGAAAGGGCTTGGCGGGCAAGCGCAATCGGGTGCTGAGCCTGCAGCGGCACCACGGCGGTGCCCAGCTCGATCCGGGTGCTGTGGCAGGCCATCAGCGCCACCATGGTCATCAGATCGAAATCGTCGGGCACCTGTGGCATCCAGGCGGTGTCCAGCCCGGCGCCGTCAGCCCACTCGATGTCGGCGATCAGCTTTTTGACCTTGCGCGCCATGTCGCCGCGCTCGGCCCCGATCATCACGCCCAGTCGCATATCAGTTCGCCTCCGCTTGCCCGATGACCTCCCGGACCCCGGTCACCAGGTCGTCCAGCGAGGTTCCGGTGGGAAAGACCGCCGCGGCGCCCAGCGACAGCAGCTTGGGCACGTCGGACTGCGGGATGGTGCCCCCGACCACCACCGCGATGTCACCGCCGTCCGCGGCGCGCAGCGCGTCGACGATGCGGGCGGTCAGTGCGACGTGGGCGCCGGAGAGAATGCTCAGCCCGACCACCGCCACGTCCTCCTGCAGGGCGGTGGCGACGATGTCCTCGACGCGCTGCCGGATGCCGGTGTAGATGACCTCGAAGCCGGCGTCACGCAGGGTCCGCGCGACGATCTTGGCGCCGCGGTCGTGGCCGTCCAGGCCGGGCTTGGCGACCAGGACCCGGGCCGGGACCGGCACAGAAGAAGCGAGTGGAGAAGTCATCTAATACACCACCGGTTGCTGGAACTCGCCCCAGACCGACTTGAGCGCCGAGACCATCTCGCCCACTGTGCAGTAGGCGTTGGCGCAGTCGATCAGGGGATGCATGAGGTTGTCGTCGCCTTCGGCGGCGCGGGCCAGCGCGGCCAGCGTGGCGGCGACGTCGCCGGCGTTGCGCTCGGCCTTGACCCGGGCCAGCCGCTTGAGCTGGGTGTCGCGGCCCTCGGCGTCGAGCTCATAGGTGGCGATCTCCGGCGGCGGCTCGTCACTGGTGAACTTGTTGACGCCGACGACCGGGCGCTCGCCCGATTCGATCTCGTGGTGGATCTTGAACGCCTCGTCGGCGATCAGGCCCTGCAGGTAGCCGTCCTCGATGGCGCGCACCATGCCGCCGTGGCGCTCCAGGTCGTCCATGATCTCGATGATGCGTTCCTCGGTGGCGTCGGTGAGCGCCTCGACGAAGTAGGAGCCGCCGAGCGGATCGGCTACCCGGGTCACCCCGGTTTCGTAGGCCAGGATCTGCTGGGTGCGCAGGGCCAGCGTCGCGGACTCCTCGCTGGGCAGCGCGAACGGCTCGTCCCAGGCCGCGGTGAACATCGACTGCACCCCGCCCAATACCGCGGCCAGTGACTCGTAGGCCACCCGCACCAGGTTGTTCTGCGCCTGGGGCGCGAACAGCGACGCCCCACCGGCCACGCAACCGAACCGGAACATCGACGCCTTGTCGGAGTCGGCGCCGTAGCGCTCCCGCACGATGGTGGCCCAGCGGCGCCGTCCGGCGCGGTACTTGGCGACCTCCTCGAAGAAGTCGCCGTGGGTGTAGAAGAAGAACGAGACCTGCGGGGCGAACTGGTCGATGGTCATCCGCCCGCGTTCCACCACGGTGTCGCAGTAGGTGACACCGTCGGCGAGGGTGAACGCCATCTCCTGCACGGCGTTGGCGCCCGCGTCGCGAAAGTGCGCACCGGCCACCGAGATCGCGTTGAAGCGCGGCACTTCGGCGGCGCAGAACTCGATGGTGTCGGCGATCAGCCGCAGTGACGGCTCCGGCGGCCAGATCCAGGTGCCACGCGACGCGTACTCCTTGAGGATGTCGTTCTGGATCGTGCCGGTGAGCTTGGCCCGGGGCACGCCCTTGCGCTCGGCGGCGGCGACGTAGAACGCGAGCAGGATCGCCGCCGTCCCGTTGATGGTGAAGCTGGTGCTGATCTTGTCCAGCGGGATCGAGTCGAACAGGATCTCGGCGTCGGCCAGCGTGTCCACCGCCACCCCGACCCGGCCGACCTCCTCACCGACCTCGGGATCGTCGGAGTCGTACCCGCACTGGGTGGGCAGGTCCAGCGCGACCGACAGGCCGGTGCCGCCCTGGTCCAGCAGGTAGCGGTAGCGCCGGTTGGACTCCTCGGCGGTGCCGAACCCGGAGTACTGCCGGAAGGTCCACAGCCGGCCGCGGTAGCCGGACGCGAAGTTGCCCCGGGTGAACGGATACGTCCCGGGCGCCGGCGGCTCTTCGCGCCGGTCGTCCGGCCCGTACACCGGTTTCAGGGGGATTCCCGAGGAGGTCTGCACTGGGTCGCTCATCGATGGATACGGTACTTGCAAAAAATGAGAATGCCAATACCACTTATGTCACATGGCCGGGTCGCAGCGGCTATCCGGCCAGGTTGAAGTTGCCGCTGGCGCCGTAGACCGACAGCGAGACCAGCAGCGTCACCGACACGACGACGACCAGCGACGTGCGCACCGCGTTCCCGACCGCGACCCCCACCCCGGCGGGGCCGCCGGCGGCGAAATAGCCGAAATAGGTGTGGATCAGCAAGATGGTGACCGCCATCAGGAAGGCCTGCAGGAAGGACCACAGCAGGTCGATGGGGTTGAGGAACGTGCGGAAATAGTGGTCGTACAAGCCGGCCGACTGCCCGAAGAGAAACACCGTGGTGAATCGGCTGGCGAGGAACGACAGGATCACCGCGATGGAGTACAGCGGGGTGATGGCCACCAGTCCGGCGACGATGCGGGTGCTGACCAGATAGGCGATCGGGCGAATCGCCATCGACTCCAGCGCGTCGATCTCCTCGTTGATCCGCATCGCGCCCAGCTGCGCGGTCACCCCGGCGCCGAAGGTGGCCGCCAACCCGATCCCGGCGACCACCGGGGCCGAGATGCGGACGTTGATGAACGCCGCCAGGAAGCCGGTCAGCGCCTCGATGCCGATGTTGCCCAGCGAGCTGTAGCCCTGCACCGCCAGGGTGCCGCCGGCCGCCAGGGTCAAGAACCCGACGATCACCACGGTGCCGCCGATCATCGCCAGGGTCCCGGTGCCCATGCTGATCTCGGCGATCAGCCGGACGACCTCACGGCGGTAATGGGTGAATGCGAACGGCGCGGTGGCGATCGCCCGGCCGTAGAACAGGGTGTGGTCACCGAGCCGGCCCAGCGCGGCGATGGGTCGCCGAACCTGCCGGGTCACGCCCGGATAGACCGCCTGCAGGGCCCGCAGCGCCACGGCTCAGCGCGCCGTCATCTTGATGCCGATCGCCGTGACGACCACGTTGACCACGAACAACGACATGAACGCGTACACCACGGTTTCGTTCACCGCGTTGCCGACGGCCTTGGCGCCGCCGCCGGAGATGGTCAGGCCGCGGTAGCAGGCGACAATGCCGGCGATCAGGCCGAACAGCGCCGCTTTGACGCAGGAGATGATCAGCTCGGGCACACCGGTCAGCAGCGTGATGCCCGCCGCGAATGCACCGGGGTTGACGTCTTGCACGAACACCGAGAAGACGTAGCCGCCGAGGATGCCGATGATCACGACCAGACTGTTGAGCAGCAACGCCACCAGCCCGGCCGCCAACATGCGCGGGGTCACCAGCCGCTGCACCGGGTTGATGCCCAGCACCTCCATGGCGTCGATCTCTTCGCGGATCGTGCGGGAGCCCAGGTCGGCGCACATCGCGGTGGCACCGGCGCCGGCGACGATCAACACCGTCACCATCGGCCCGACCTGGGTGACCGCGCCAAACGCCGCGCCGGCCCCGGACAGGTCCGCAGCACCGAGCTCACGCAGCAGGATGTTCAGGATGAAGCTGACCAGGACGGTGAACGGGATGGCCACCAGCAACGTGGGCGCCAGCGAGACCCGGGCGACGAACCAGGACTGCTCAAGGAATTCGCGGGCCTGAAACGGGCGCCGGAACATGAACTTCACCGCGTCGACGGTCATGCTGAAAAGCCCGCCGATCGCCTGCATCGGCTCGGCCAAGCGCCCGACCGCCAGCTGCGGGGACCGCGGAATCAGCTCCTTCATCCCCATAGCGGCAGGCTCCTTCAGCACACTGGCGACACGACGCGAGTGGATCCTATCCGATTCCTGGTTTGTGCGATAGCAGCTTCTGATTTTCGTGCACACGCATTCTCATTTGAAGCAAACGACGCAGCTACAGCCGTCCGTCGAGCCGTAACGCCGGGTGCACCCACTCCGGCGACCTGCGCTCCTTGAACGCCCGGAAGCCTTCGACGGCCTCCGGCGCGCCCAGGCTGGTGCTCATCCCGATCCGGTCGAACAGACCCAGATACGCGTCCAGGCTCGACTTGACCACCGCCCGCGCGGCCGGCGCGGTCCGGCAGCACTGCGCCAGCACCTCGCGGGCGGCGTCGGGCAGGTCGTCATGCGGGACCACACGTGCCACCATGCCCCACGCGAGCGCTTCCTGCGCGGCGAAGGTGCGGCCGGTGAACATCAGGTCACGGGTTCGCACCGGCCCGACCACCCGGGCCAGCATCTGGCTGTAGTAGGTGTCGGCGATGCCGCGGAACAGCTCGGGAACCCGAAAGGTCGCCCGGTCGCTGACCACGGCGACGTCGCTGCACAGGGCGATCTGCAGGCCGCCGCCCTGGCACAGTCCGTTGACCGCCGAGACGATCGGTTTGACCGAGCTGCGCAGGGCGTCGAAGGGGGTGACGTCCATGCCCAGCGCGGAGCCGAACGTGATCCAGTCATCCGCACCGCCGCCGCCCATGTCCCCGCCCGGGGCGAACACGTCACCGGTGCCGGTGATCAACAGCCCGGCCAGGTCCGGGTCGGCGTTGACCCGGCCCACCGCGTAGCGAATACCGAAGTACATCGCCGGGGTCATCGCGTTACGGGCCTCGGGGCGGTCCAGGGTGCACACCGCGATCGGCCCCTCCCGCCGGAACTTCAGGAACGGGGTTCCGAGCCAGTCGCCTTCGGGCGGTCGCGGTGACTCAGCATTCATGTGCACAGACCTCTCCCACCAGCTCCAGCGTGCCCAGGTCCCGGATCGCCTGACAGGCACGCCGCAACATGGTGACGAACATGTCGTCGCCGCGGTCGGTGCCGGTCGCGAAGACCAGCCCGAGCGCACAGATCAGCGGAGCCTGCAGCATCCCGAACCGGTAGTCCTGCCAACAGGTTTCCCAGTCATAAGCGGTCACACCGTAGCCCAGCAACGCGGCGTGATACGCGGCGACCAGGTCGGCCTCGATCGCCGAGCGCAGCTCGGGCGCCAGGCTGGTGGCGGTGAAGAACGCCAGATCCCGGGCCGGCAGGCCCACGCCCAAGGTCTGCCAGTCGACCACCCAGATCTGCTCACCGTCGGGGCTGAACAGCATGTTGTCCAGCCGGTAGTCGCCGTGGATCAGCGCGAACCGGCCCAGCGGCGCGGACACCCAGGGCGTGATCAGGCCCAGTGCATCCGTCAACGTCGCACAGTCGGCAGGCCCGAGTCGCGCGCCGAGCCGCTCGACGGTGGCCTCGGCGCACATCCGGGCGATGTCGCCCATGCCCTTGGCGCCCGCCTCGTCCAGCTGGGTCATCGCCAGGCCGGGGAACGTCAGCCACTGCTCGTCGCACCAGGTGGGGGCGTGCAGCCCGGCCAGCGCGGTCACCGCCAGCCGCGCCTGCCGCTCATCGCAGCCGGCGATCTGGTCGCCTTGGGCTGCAGGCGCCCGGTCGGCGAGCAGCAGGGCGTACTCGGTTGCGTCAGCATTGATTTCGCAGTGGAAGCACTGCGGTACCGGTATCCGGACGCGATCGGCGACGTCAGCGTAGAAGGCACACTCACTGCGATAGCCCAGGACGACGCGGTCACGGACCGCGTCGTCGCCGGCCGGCAGCTTGATCACGAAGGTGCCGGGCAGGCCGTCGGGAGTGCCGGCGTAGGTGGCCGACACCCGGTAGGTGGCGCCGGTCTGTCCGGTGCCGACCGGCACGACGTCGACCGCGGTCACCTCGACGCCGACGGCAGCCGAGAGCCACGCGCTGGTGACATCCTGCGGATGCCGCGGGATGCGGCGGTTCATCGAGGACGCTCCGGCGCAACGGAACTCATCGCTGCGATGCTCCGGGCGGCCATGCCGCGTGACGCTACAGTAACAATTTCAGTATGGTCAACGAATGAGGTCCGGTAGATGACGAACGGCTGGCAGGACACGCTGGAAGACCTGGACCGGCGGCGCCGGCACACCCAGGCGATGGGCGGCGCCGAGCGGCTGGCCAAGCACCGCGCCAAGGGCAAGCTCGACGCGCGGGCCCGCATCGAGCACCTGCTCGACCGGGGAACGTTCCGTGAGTTGGGCACCATGGTCGGCGGGGAGATCGCCGCCGACGGCATCGTGGTCGGCTCCGGTGAGATCAACGGCTCCCCGGTGATGGTGGGCGCCGAGGATTTCACCACACTGGCGGGCAGCATCGGCCCCGGCGGCAACGCCAAGCGCTACCGGATCGCCGAACTGGCGCTGCGCGACAAGATCCCGCTGGTGATGCTGCTCGAAGGCGCCGGCTTCCGGCCCACCGGTGAGCATTACGGGCGTACCCCCACCGACCTGCTCGCGCAGGCGCAGTGCTCGGGGAAGGTGCCGACCGTCGCCGCGGTACTGGGCCCGTCGGCCGGCCACGGGGCCCTGGTGGGGCCGGTCTGCGACTTCCGGATCATGAGCCCGCAGGGTGCGATCTTCACCGCCGGGCCTCCGGTGGTCAAAGAGTCGACGGGCGAAGACATCTCGAAGGAGGACCTGGGCGGTCCCGAGGTCGCCCTGCACAGCGGCGTGATCCACAACTTGGCCGCCGACGACGCGGCGGTGCTCGACGACATCCGCCGCTACCTGTCCTACTTCCCGTCGAGCGCCTGGTCGTATCCGCCGGCGTCACCGGCCGGCCCGGCCGCCGCGTCGCGGCCGACCCCGGAGCTGCTCGACATCGTCTCGCGCGACAACCGTCGCGTCTATGACATGCGCGCGGTGCTCGACGTCATCTTCGATGCGCCCGACTGGTTCGAGGTGCAGCCGCGGTTCGGGCCCGCGATCATCTGCGCGCTGGCTCATCTGGGCGGCCATCCGGTGGCGGTGGTGGCCAATCAGCCGCAGGTGCTGGCCGGCTCGATCGACGCCGACGCCGCGGACAAGGCCGCCCACTTCATCATGGTGGCCGATTCATTCCATTTGCCGATCGTGTTCCTGGCCGACAATCCCGGCATGCTGCCGGGCAGCCGTTCGGAGCGCAGCGGTGTGCTGCGGGCCGGCGCCCGGATGTTCGCCGCCCAGACCGCGGCCAGCACCCTGAAACTGCATCTGACCCTGCGCAAGGCCTACGGCTTCGGTTCCATGGTGATGTCGTTGCTCGGGTTCGACGCCCAGGTCGCGACGTTCGCCTATCCGGGGGCGACGATGGGGGCGATGAGTGCGGCCGCGCTCAGCGCCGCCTCGCACGCCGGGGAGGACCTGGCGGCCAAGCTGCGCGACACCGAGTTGCAGGCGTCCTATCACTCCGCCAAACAGCTCGGCTTCGATGAGCTCATCGACCCGCGCGAGACCCGCGATGCGCTGCTTTCCGCCCTGCGGCGTGGTCTGCGTAGCCGGCAGGCGGTCGCCGAGCCGGTGACCCGAACCGTCATCATGCCCTGATGAGCACTCTGCGCGAAGCGCTCCTGGGCGGCTGGGAGCTGTCGTCGTTCAGTTCCGTTGACACGGCCAGCGGCGTGGTCACCCATCCGTTCGGTGCGGCCCCACGCGGTTTGATCCTCTACACCGCCGACGGCTACATGTCGGCGCAACTGACCGACGGCTCCGGGAGCTACATCGCCTACGGCGGGAGGTTTCGCGTCGACGAGGACACCGCGACGGTGCTTCACGAGGTGAGCGTGTCGATGCTGCCGGAGCTACTGGCCTCCCCGCAGCTACGCCGCGCCACCGTGGACGGTGATCGGCTGACCTTGTCGGCGACGACCACCAATTCAGGTGTGACCAGCCACAGCACGCTGGTCTGGGTCAGACGTCGATGATGACCTTGCCGATGGCCTTGCGGTCGGCCACATAGCGCAGCGCCGCGGCGGTGTCGGCGAGCGGGAAGCGGGCACCGATGTAGGGGCTGACCCGGCCGTCGGCGAACAGCTGCGCGAGCTCGGCGAGATCGCGCTCGTTCTGCTCGGGGTAGTCGGTGGCGAAGGTCCGGATCTCCATGCCCTGCACCGTGATGCCCTTGAGCATCACCAGGTTCAGCGGGATCGCCGGGATCGCCCCGGCGGCGTAGCCGAGGGTGACGAAGCGCCCGCCGCGGCCCAGGCTGCGCAGCGCCGGTTCGGCGTAGGGTCCCCCGACCGGGTCGAGCACCGCGCGGGCGCCGTCGCCGGTGATCGCGCGGATCCGCTCCTTGAGGTCCTCGCGGTCGTAGTCGACCACGGCTTCGGCGCCGCGTTGGGTGCACACCGTGAGCTTCTCCGGGCTGGACGCGGCGGCCAGTACCCGCGCCCCCAGCGCCACCCCCAGATCGACCGCGGCCAGCCCGACCCCGCCGGCCGCCCCGAGTACCACCACCCAATCGCCTTCGTCCACTTGGGCGACCGAGCGCAGCGCGTGATAGGCGGTGCGGTAGGTGACGCCGAACCCGGCCGCCGCGGCATAGTCGACGCCGTCGGGTATCGCGCTGACCGCCGCGGCGGGCAACAGCGCCTGCTCGGCGAAGCCACCCACGAACGAGGTGCCCACCACCCGGTCGCCGGGGACGAAGGGCACCCCGTCACCGGCGGCGATCACATCACCGGCCAGTTCGCTGCCGGGCGTGAAAGGGGTCGGGATCTTCAGCTGGTATTTGCCGTCGATCAGCAGCACGTCGGGGAAGTTGACCGCCGCGGCCCGCACCCGCACCACCATCGTGCCGGGGCCGGGCGTGGGGTCGGGAAGTTCTTGAAGCACCAGGTCTTCCGGCGGTCCGTACCGTTGGCAGACGATCGCGCGCATCAGACTCCCAGTCCTCGTAGGCAGAACGCCACCAGATGATCGACGTCGGCGCGCTTGGGCTGGGCGCTGCCGCCCAGGTAGCGGCGCATGGTGGCCAGCGTGCAGGTGAAGACGGTGTCCGCGTCCCGCCCCGGGTCGGAACCGCCCAGCGCCGCCACCGGTTCGGTGAGCAGATCGCGCAGCGGGCGCAGGATTTCGTCGTCGGAGACCCCGGCGGCCGTCAGCTGGGTGCTGGCCGCGCGGCTCATGCTCAACAGGTGGGGGTCGGACACCTGCGCCACCGTACCGCGTATCCACCGCTCCACCTGACCGGCCGGGGTGGTCTCCTTGGCCAACTGGTGCTGCAGATAGGACACGACGATCGCGACACCGCGCTCCATCACCGCCTGGAAGAGTTCGTCTTTGCCGGTGAAGTACCGGTAGAACGCCTTGTTCGACGATCCGGCCTCGGCGACGATGTCGGATACCCGCGGCTCGTCGGGGGCGACCCGCTCCAGCACCGTCACGGCGGCCGCCAGGATGCGTTCCACCTCGGCGGTGGCCTGCTGCTGGCGCAGGTCGAGTGCCCGGTGTACGGCGGCATCGACCCGGGTGCTCACGTCCGGGGCACCGCGGGAATGTGCTCGACCAGATCGCCGTACTTGGCGCGGGCGGCCTCGATGCGGTTGTCCAGGAATTCGCTGGGCCATTCCGGGTCCTCGGCCTCGTAGCCTTTGAGCAGCAGCCGGGCCAGGTTCACCTTGTGCGCCTCGGTGGGCCCGTCGGCCAACCCGAGCGCCACCCCACCCAGCAACACCCCGGCCAGCGGCAGCTGTTCGGTCAGGCCCATCGCGCCGTGAACCTGGATGGCGCGCAGCCCGATTGACTTGAGTACCTGCGACGCCAGGATCTTGCACACCGCGATCTCGGCGCGGGCCGCGTGCTCGCCGGCGGTGTCGATCAGCCAGGCGGCGTGCAACACCGTCAACCGGAACGGGATCAGCTCGGCATACGAGTCGGCGATGAACTGCTGCACCAGCTGCTTGTCGGCCAGTGAACTTCCTTGCGTGAATCGGCTTTTCGCGCGCCGGGCCATCATGTCGATGGCGCGCTGAGCCACCCCGATCGAGCGCATGGCGTGGTGCAGCCGCCCCCCGGCCAGCCGATTCTGCAGGATCAGGAAGCCTTGCCCCGGTTCCCCGAGGATCGCGTCAGCCGGCACCCGCACATCGTCGTAACGCACCAGCGAGTGCCCTGCCTCATGCGGATGCGAACCCACCAGGTGGTGGGTGGCTTCGATGACCAGACCCGGTGTGCCGGCCGGGATCAGGAACGTTGACGCGCCGCGGTGCACCGGTACGTCGGGATCGGTGATAGCCACCACGATGAAGAACGACGCGACCGAAGCGTTGGAGGAGAAGTACTTTCGCCCGGTGATCACCCACTCCTCGCCGTCCTTGACGGCCCGGGTGGTGAATACCCGCGGATCGGCACCGCCCTGCGGTTCGGTCATCGAGAAGCACGAGAAGATCTCTCCGGACAGCAGCCCGGCCAGATACTTGTCCTTCTGATCGGCGGTGCCGAAGCGGGCCAGGATCTCGGCGTTGCCCGTGTCGGGAGCCTGGGTGCCGAAGACGATCGGTGCCCAGCTGGTCCGGCCCAGGATCTCGTTGATCAGGGCCAGCTTGACCGCCCCGAAGCCCTGACCGCCGAGTTCGGGACCCAGATGCGGAGCCCACAGGCCCTGCTCGCGCACCCGGTCTTTGAGCGGATCGACGATCCGGCGGCGCTCGTCGTCGAGCGGCAGGTATTCGCAGCCGGGGAACAGCACCTCGAGCGGTTCCACCTCGTCGCGGACAAACTGCCGGATCCAGTCCAGCTTCGCCTGAAACTCCGGTTCGGTGGAGAAATCCCATGCCATGTCCACGTCCTCCTGTTAGGGAATGCCACCGTCGGCGCGCACGATCGAGCCGGTGGTGTAGCTGGATGCATCCGACATCAAAAACAGTGCCGCGCCGACGATTTCACGCGGCTCTCCGGCCCGCTGCAAGGCGAAGTGCCCGAACGGGTTCTTGCCGCCCTCGAAGCTCCACGCCGCGGCGATGTCGGTGAGAAACGGCCCGGGCATCAGCGTATTGACCCGCACCGTCGGGCCGAACGCGTGCGCGAGTGCCTCGGTCATGGCGTTGAGCCCGGCCTTGGCCGCGGCATAGGGGACGAAGGACGGGTGTGGGCGCAGTGAGCCGTGCGTGCTGACGTTGATGATCGAGCCGCGGCCGTCGGCCACCATCCGTTCGCCGATCAGCGCCGAGAGCCGAAACGGTCCCTTGAGGTTGAGGTTGACCACCGCGTCGAACATCTTCTCGGTGACGTCGGTCTGCTTGTCGTACACCGGCGACATGCCGGCGTTGTTCACCAGCACGTCGACCCGGCCGAACCGTTGATAGGCCGCGTCGACCAGGCCGTCGAGCTGATCCCAGCGCCCGACGTGCACGGCGTAAGGCAGTGCGCTGCGGCCGGTCTCGGCCTCGATCTGCGCGGCGGCGGCCCGGCAGGCGTCGAGTTTGCGGCTGGCGATCACCACGTCGGCGCCGCAGCGCGCGGCCGCCAGCGCCATCTGGTGGCCCAGGCCGCGGCTGCCGCCGGTGACCAGCACCACCCGGTCGGTCAAGTCGAACAGCCCGTCGGCGTAACCCATGTCAGCAGCCCGTCGACGAACGGGCCAACTCGGCCGCGGTGGCGATCAGCTGCGGGATCATCGGGCCCATCGCCGCCGCGATCTCCGGATCGACCTGAGAGCTGGTCACCGAAGCAGCGTAAGTCTTTTCCAGCACGATTCCGAGCTTCCAGTTGGCCAGCACCAGGTAGTAGTCGATGTTGTCTGTCGACAACCCGCTCACCTGCTCGTAGCGTTCCAGCAGCTCGGTGCGGGTCGGCATGCCGGCCAGGTCGGCGTAATAACCCTGGGTGCGCGGGTTTTCGCCGTCGTAGCCCAGCAGCGCCCAGGCCAGGTCCAGCAGCGGATCGCCGATGGTGGTCATCTCCCAGTCGATGATCGCGACCAGCTTCGCCGGGGCACCGTGGCCGTACATCACGTTGGCGAACTGGTAGTCGCCGTGCATGATCCCCGGGGTGTAGCGCTCAGGACGGTTGCGCCGCAGCCAGTCCGACGCCTCGTCCAGGCCGGGCAACTCGCGCACCCGGTAGCGGTCCAGGAACGCCAGCCAGCGGTCGACCTGGCGCTCATGGAAGCCGTCCGGGCGGCCGAAGCCCTGTAGGCCGCGGGCGCGCCAGTCCACCCGGCCCAGCTTGGCGGCGCCCTCGACCAACTCGAAGGCCAGGCCGCGGCGGGCGGTCAGGTCGGTGTCGAACGGGGCCGGCCAGGCGTTGCCGGTGGAGTTCCAGCCGTCCACCTCGGCCATCACGTAGCACGGCATGCCGAGCAGATCGCCGGTGTCGTCGGCGGCGATCAGCTCCGCGTGCGGGACATCGGTTCCCGACAGCGCCCGCACCAGGCGGATCTCGCGGCGCAGGCCGTCGATCCGGGCGGCATCGGCCCGCGTGCCCGGCATCCGCAGCACCATGGTGGCCTCGCCGCGGCGCAGCCGGTAGAGGGTGTTCTGGGAGCCGCCGGTCAGTGCTTCCAATAACGGCTCTTCACCGTTGCCGGGGGCACCGTTGGCGTCGAGCCAGCGTCCCAATGCCGCCGCGTCGAGCCGAGGATCCTGCACACCACCCATCGCCTGCACCTTTCAATCTCCCTACGGAGAATACCGTTCTCCGCGGGAAAGGGAAGGGTCCGGCGGGGCCGATCCGGGAGATCTGCCGCTCGGGCGTGCGCCTTCTCGGCCGACGCCACGGAGTATCGGCCGGGGACGCGCGGACTCGCGCTAAGGAATGAGCACCTCGGAGATCGGAGCGCCGGTGGCGATCTTGGCCCGCGCGCCCATCACCTTGCCGGGCCGGCCGGCGCCGACGACACCGACCAGCACGCCGTCGCGCTCGTAGTAGGCCAGGAACTTGTGACCATCGTCTTCGACCAGGTGCACGGTGTCGGTAGCCTGCGGCTCGCCCAGGCACTGGATCTTGACGTCGTACTGGTCGCTCCAGAAGTACGGCGGCACCGCCACGTCGTGCAGGGACTCGCGGCCCAGCATGGTCGGCACCATGACTCGGACCTGGGTGACCACGTTGCTCCAGTGCTCCACCCGCGTCTCGTGCCCGCCCCGGCCGCGCCAGAACGCCACGTCGCCGACGGCCCACACGTTGGGCGCGCTGGTACGCCCGGTCAGATCGCACAGCACGCCGTTGTCGACATCGATGCCAGAGCCGCCCAGCCACTCGGTGGCCGGCCGCGAACCGACGCCGAGCACCACCAGGTCAGCGGGCAGCTCGGCACCGTCGGCGAGCACGACGGTCTCCACACGGCCGTCGCCGCGGACCTCGGCCACCCCCACGCCGCTACGCACGTCGACACCGTTGGCCCGGTGCAACCGGGCCACCAGTTCGCCGATCTGCTCACCGAGCACCGCAGCCAGCGGGGCCGGTTGCGGCTCGACCAGGACCACGTCCACGCCCAGCTTGCGCAGGCTGGCCGCCGCTTCGCAGCCGATGAAGCCGGCACCGATCACCACCGCACGGCGGGCGGCCGCGGCGTCGACACCGCAGCGCAGACGGTGGCCCTCGCCGACGGCACCGTGCTGCCCTACGACCAGCTCGTCATCGCCACCGGGCTGGTGCCGCGGCGCATCCCCAGCCTCGGCGAGCTCAACGGCATCCGGGTGGTCCGATCGTTCGACGACAGTCTGGTGCTGCGCGGCGACGCCGCGGCCGCCCGCCGTGCGGTGGTGATCGGTGCCGGCTTCATCGGCTGCGAAGCGGCGGCCAGCCTGCTCG
>NZ_LZJK01000160.1 GCF_001667945.1 Mycolicibacter sinensis
CACCGCGCAGGCAGCTTGCCTTGCTCCAGGAGGCCAAGTGTTGATGCGCAGAATCGCCCGTCCACTGCTTGCGGCCGCGTTTGTCGGTCAGGGGGTGGAGTCCTTGCGTCGCCCGCAGCAAGCCGGCCAGACCGCCCGCCCGGCGTTCGAGGGACTCAAGCAGTTGCCGGACGAGGTGGCGGCCAAGGTGCCCTCCGACGTTGAAACGTTCGCCAAAGCCAATGCGCTGGTGCAGATCGGCGGCGGTCTCTTGCTGGCCAGCGGCAGGATGCCGCGGGTTGCGGCGGCGGTGCTGGCCTGCACGGTCATTCCGGGCAGCGCAGGCGGCCACCTGTTCTGGACGGAACCCGACCCGCAGCGCAGGGCCCAACAGCGCCAAGCGTTTTTGACCGACGTCAGCCTCATCGGTGGGCTGATGATCGCGGCCTCGGACACCGAAGGAAAGCCCTCGCTCGGTTGGCGGGCCCGGCGTGCCGCGCGGCACGCCTACGAACGGGCGGCCACGGCTCTACCCACGACCTCCGGTGATGCGGTGC
>NZ_LZJK01000161.1 GCF_001667945.1 Mycolicibacter sinensis
GCTCGGATGGGTGGTATCGAACGCCGGATTCGGTTCAGTCATCAGCGCCCGTCGGTGATGTGCTGTTCCGGTCCTGCCGCGGCGGCTATCTGCACAGCGTGGTGCTGAGTGAGGCGGCCATGTCGGCCGACGCCCATCGGTTGGCCGAGGCCATCATCTTGACTGCGGACGTGTCGTTTCTCAAGGCGGCGTTGGAGATCCGCGCCGAGATCGTCACGGGCGGGCACGTCCCTTCAGCAGCGGTGCCGACCAACGAGGAGCTGCGGGTGGCCACCGAGCGCCTGCTGAACCACCAGCTGCACGCCGGCCATCAGGCCGGTGACGGCATCGGACGTTAGACCACCCAGCGCCCGGCGGCATCGGCCCGGGGTGCAATATCGGCGGGAGGATCAACCACCATGTCCCCGAACAGGTTCCGGGCGCGGGCCAACAGGGCGAGCACTTCGCTCAGCTGCGCTGCACACCCTGTTGCGGGTGACCCGACATCGGCCATGGTCTGCACGCTACCGACCTGCTGTGGGACTGACAATTCACGGCGCGCAGCGGCTGTGGATGACCGGCTGCCGGTGTGCACCGCGGGTTCGCGGGGGCGACGAAATAGCGTCGGGGCGGCACGGCGGCAACGGTAGGCTTGCGCGGTGGCAATCTTCGGTCGACGGTCGGCGCGCCAGCGCCTGCGGAGCGCGGCTCGGGAATCACTGGCGATCCCGGCCTTCAGCGCTCCGGTCGACTGTAGTGCCTGGGTGCTCGGCGGTCTGTGGCCGGCCGAATTGGCCACGATCACCCCGGAGACCGCCCCGCTTGCCGACTACCTGAACGCGGATCTACAGCGCATTGCGCACTCGGCGAACGAGAAGTTGCACGCGATCCGCCGATCCGACCTTACCGGGCAGGCGCGACAGACCGCCGAGGCCAGGGTCATCAACGTTGCCAGGGCATTCGCGGTCCTGCGGGTGGAGTCGACGGTTCGGCAACTTCACAAGGAAGCTCTGGAGTTCCGCACCGAATACCTCAGCCTTGATGCGGCACCGCGGCCCGTCGAGCCGGTTGAACAGGTCCCGCCCGCACCGCCAAGTCCACCGAGCCCGCCCGAACCAGAGGAGTTCGACGCGCCCGAGCCGCCCCGGCAGAGCGCTAACCGGCCCGCCGGAAGGGCGCGCCACCGGATGCCCGAACCGGACGTCGCCGAGCCCCCCCTCGATCTGCCGACCCCGAGTACGCCGACCCCGGCGCCGGCCGAAGTGGCTCCCCCGCCGCCGGTGCCGGAGGTGCTGCCCGGGCCGCCGGCGCCCCCTCCGCCGGTTCCCGAGGCCGCCGAGGTGTTCGACGTGGTGGAACCGGCCCCGGCCGTCGCGCCGTTCCGGCCGGATCCGTTGGTCATCGACAGCGTCGAGGACGAGCCGCCGACCGCCGCATTCCCCGCCGAGCCCGTTGCCCGCCCCGCCGGGCCGCCGGTCGAACCGGTCGTTCGGGCCGAGGAGCCGTTCGTCGCCCCGGAACCCGTCGCGCTACCGCTGGCCGAAGCACAGGAAGACCTGACCGCTGTCATTCCGGCGGCCCCCGAGCCGGCCCCTGAACCGGCCGCGGCGCCGACACCCCCGCCCCCGCCCCCACTCGCCGCGGTCACCGAGTCCAGCGAGCAGCGGTTGCAGCGCCTGTTGGCCTTCGTGGCCCGCCAGGAGCCCGCCCTGCGGTGGGCCATCGGCACCTTCGCCGACGGAACAACGCTGCTGGTCACCGATATCGCCCACGGGTGGATCCCGTCTGGGATCGAGCTACCGGCTGGGGTGCGGCTGCTGGAGCCGGGCCGGCGGGCCGGGACCGCCACCGCGATGCTGGGCACCCCGACAGAATCGGCCTCCTACAGCCCTGGCGACCGGCTCGGCTGGGCAAGTGACTTCGGTGCGACGGACGCGTCGGTGCAGCCCCGCGAGCTGGCGCCCATCGACGATCTGGGCTGGCAGCTCAGCGACGCCACCCACTGGCGTGACGGGTTGCCGCGTATGGCGAACACCCTGGCGAAAGCCGGATCCGCCGGAACCGGTGTGGTCGACGCCGAAATCGACCTCCTCCGGGTACATCTGGACACCATGCGCTACCAGTTGTTGGCGCAGTATCCCGACGCCGATACCGCCGTGGTGCTGAACTGCATGCTGCTGGCCGCCACCGAAGGCATTGCCACGGGCGACACGGTCTCGGCCAATTACCACTACAGCTGGTTCAGGGCGCTCAGCGCACCGCCAGCCGGCCAGTGGGATCCGCAGAACTAACGGCGATGATGAATTGACGCTACTCATACCGGCTCGACATACTTAGCCAATGTCGGGGCCGGACAGCCGCGCGGAACTCAGCGACAAGGACCTCGTTGAGGCCGTATTGCGGGACCTTCGTGAAGCCGCCGAGAAATGGGAAGCTCTGGTCGCCGAGGCCGAGAACACCACCTACAGCGTCGATCTCGGAGACGTCCGCGCCGTCGCGAATTCGGACGGTCGACTGCTGGAATTGACGCTGCACCCGTGTGTGGTGAGCGACTACACCAACAGCGAACTGGCGGATCGGCTCAACCTCGTCTTCACCGCGCTGCGTGAAGAGGCCGAGTCCGATTTCGCGGCCAGGTACGGTACCGGCCCGGTCTGAGTGCGCCCTACCAGCTGATCGCGGCCATCTCGCGTTTGGTGTCGCACACGGCGCGTACCGCGGTGTCGATGTCGGCGGCGGTGATGGTCTTGAGGTCCTCGACCGTCACCTCGTGGCCGGCACGCTTCTGAGCGGCCACCCGGGTGTCGCGGGCCAGTTCGGCTTCCTCGATCACGTTGCGGGCGAACCGGCCGTTATGCATGATGTTGATGCCGTGCTCGCCGCGCGGGCTGACATAGGCGCGAATCGTGGTCGCCATGTCCAGGAACCGCTGTCGCGCTTCCGGATTCAGTTCGGTGGCCCGGCTGGAGCCGTACCGCTCACCGATCTCGACGATCTCCTCGGGGGAGTAGGACTCGAACCGGATCTTGCGGTTGAACCGGCTCGCCAGACCGGGGTTGACGGTCAGGAATTCGTCGACCTGGTCCTCATATCCGGCGGCAAGGAAGCAGAAATCGAAGCGGTGCTTCTCCAGCGCGATCAGCAGCTGGTTGACGGCCTCCATGCCGATCATGTCCGGGGTTCCGTCCTGGTGGCGTTCCACCAACGAATAGAACTCGTCCATGAAAAGGATTCCGCCCAAAGCCTTTTCGATCAATTCGTTGGTCTTCGGGCCCGACGAGCCGATGTGCTCGCCACAGAAATCCGAGCGGCGCACCTCGGTGATCTCCGGATTGCGGACGATGCCCATTCCCGCGTAGATCTTGCCCAGCGCCTCGGCGGTGGTGGTCTTACCGGTGCCGGGCGGGCCGACCAGCAGCATGTGATTGGTCTGGCCCTCCACCGGCAGGCCGTGTTCCAGACGCATGGCCCGGATCTCAAGCTGGTCCTCCAGGGCCTTCACCGCGCGTTTCACCTCGGCCAGCCCGACCTGCTTCTCCAGCTCGGCGCGGCCTTGCGCGAGCAGCTCGGCGCGGCGGTCCAGCGCGTTGTCTTCGTCGAGTTCGGCCCGGCTTTTCGCCGTGTCGGCATCCCAGCGGTCGGTGCGGCTGTTGATGATCTGTTCCTCGGTGACCACCAGGCGCAGATTCGGCTCGGCCAGCGCGGCTTTGGCCGGCTCGGTCAGCACACCGTTGATGGCGGCCTTGGACAACCAGACCTGCGCCTTGTCCTCCTCACCGAGCTGGCGGTGCACCATCCCGCGTACGTAGGCCAGATCCGCGGCCAGCAAGGGGATTTCGCCGGGGTTGATCGACGCGGTCAACACGCCGGCGGAGAACCGTTCGGAGGAGCGGGCCTGCCCGGCGATGTCCACCCGATCCAGCCAGTCCAATGCCACCCGGCCCTGCCCGAGGTGCGCAGCCGCGTAGGCGGCCAGTGCGCAGATCGACGCGGTGACCGCGGGCATGACGATCGCCCGTTCGGGCAGCTCCTCGGCGGCGACGGTCAGCAGATCCGGCCACCGCTGCGTGACGAACATCAGGTAGGCACGGGCCAGTTGGTGCCACTGGTGGTTGATCCAACTGTCCAGCAGACCCTTGTCGGCCAACAGGGTGTCGGCGCGCTCGTATTCACCGGCCACCGTCAGCGCCGACGCCAACGCCAACCCGACATGCGAGGCATCGGTCACCGTGATCGACAGATACGGCCCCAAGGGGATCTGGGCGGCCAGGTGACGGCCCAGCCGGGTGGTCTCCTTGTGCAGCCAGTCGCTGTTGGCGTACAGCCGCTTGAGCGTGTCCAGTGCGGTGTCACCGCAGGCGATGCGGCCCAGCCAGGCGTCGGCCATTGAGGGATCGGCTTCGGTTGCCGCCACGAACTCGGCGAGCGCTTCTGGGGAGGAGTCGGGGTAGCCGTACCGCCCGTCCATGCTCACCATGGCCCGGTCGAAGTGCCGTCGGGCCGCCAGCAAGTCACTCAATGTCTGTCGTCCTCTGTCGCATGTACGGGTTGTCCGGCTGTCTGTCGATCCGGCGCGGTGTCATCGTGACGACATCGGCGCCAGCGCCTCCGGGCTGCAGTACCGGTTTTCCGCCCGGAACAACTCCACCGTAGCCAGCCACGATTTTCCGGCCGCGGCAACCCGTACCGCGGTCCGGTCGATCTGCTCGATGCACACCTCGACCGCGTCCGGCGGCGGGGGAGGCGTACCGGGCGGTGCCACCGTGATGACGGTAGCCGGACGCGGTGACGGGGCGATCGGTCCGTCGACCACGCTGACCGTGGTACGCGGCGTCGGCCTGGACTCGCTGACCAGCGATACTTCGGGCATCCGGACGCTGGCCCAGCGCGCCTTGTCCCGGGTGTGTACGCATACCCGCTCCCCGGCCCCGGCGGCACGGATGATGATCCGCTTCGCGATGAGGTCTTCGGCGGCGATGAACACCCGGCTCAACTCACCGGAGTCGGTCAGCGGAACCATCAGCCGATCGCCGTTGGCCAGCTTTCCGACCAGGACGCCGGAGGGGCCGATCTCGACGGGCAGGCTCTCGGGCAGCGGCCCCGGCCGCAGCCCCCGCAGCCGCGGCCGCGGAACGCACATGTTGGCTTCGACGGCGGCGGCCTGCTCGCCGTTGAGCCGCCGCAGCACCACCGCCGGGGGAGTGGGCGCCGGCTGCGGCGTCTGCAGCGTGACGGTGACCGTGCACGTGGCATCCGGGAAAATCGTGATGTTCTGGACCACCTCGTCGACGGGCAGGGTCCAGACTTGGGCCAGTAGTTGCGCGCTGATCGCGCCGGCCGGGTAGGCGTAGGTCGTCACCCAGCCGCCCTCGGAGCGCAGCGTCTTCCAGCGCTCGGCGTCGGCCAGCAGCAAGGCAGCACCGAGCCGGCGGTCCAGTTCGGCCAGATCACTGGCCGTGGCGACCCGCGCGCGCAGTCCCTCGCAGCGCAGCAGGCCGGCGATCCGCTGGGCGACGCCCACCGCGGTGGCACCCAGGGTGGTGCGCCAACGCAGCGCGGCGGTGTTGTCGATGACCCGCAACCGCAGCAGCAGCCAGGTCTCGCGTTGGCCGGCGTAGGGCGGTGTGCCGATCTCGGTGTCGTAGACCCGCGGATAGTCGCCGGTGGTGGCGCGGCGGGCCCCGATGCTGATCACGCTCATCGAGTCCAGCACCAGCCCGAGCGCATGCCGCAGCATCGGCAGCAGGGCGGCGACGTCGATGACATTGTCGGTCTCGACGTTCACCGATCCGGTGGCGACGGTGGCGGCGTGGGCGCGGCCCAGCAGGTGCACTGCCACTACCGCCACGCCGTCGGAGATCCGGACGCCGCCGCCGGCTCGGTTGTTGGCCACCGTGATCGGCTCGGCCCAGCCCGCCGTCGGCCGTCGTCGCAGCCGCAGCAGCGCCCATGACCAGGCCGGCTGGCCCCACCAGGGCACCAGCACCAGCAGCACCGCCAGCGGTAGCGCGACCGCGACACCGATCAGACCGCCCAGCGCCCAGCCGGCCAGACCGCACAGGGCGACGGCCAGGGCACACAGCAGCCGCCGGTTGCTCGAGGCGCTGAACCCGGTGAGCCGCACCTGGTCCTGGCTCATTTGCGGGCCCTTCGGATCCGGGCGGTGACGGCGGCGGTCAGCACAGCGGCGGCGATCACGCCGAGGAACCCGAGGGCAACGGTCCGGGCGCGATGATCCGGCGGTGGCGGCGGCGGCGCCGGCGTGATGACGCGGCTCTGTGACCCCGGCGCCACCGGCTCACCCGGCGGCACGTTGAACGTCAACGCCGCCACCGGGTCGACCAGCCCGTACCCCACCCGGTTGTCCACGCCCGCCGGCGGATTGTGCGCGGTCTGCACGATCCGGTTGATCACTTGGTGCGCGGTGAGCTGGGGATATTTGGCCCGCACCAGAGCGGCAACGCCACTGACGTAGGCCGCGGAGAAGCTGGTGCCCCAGAACGGCATGTTCTTGTCGCCCACCCGGGCCGGCGGGTACGCGTTGACCGGTCCCCCACCCTGCGGCGACAGCCCCATGATGTGGGTGGCGGGCGCGGCCACGCCCACCCAGGGCCCGGACATGCTCTTGTCGATCGGTGCCCCGGTGGCGTCTACCCCGCCGACGGACAAGACGTAGTCGGAGAACCACGACGGGCTGGAGATCACCTTGACCTGGTTCCAATCCCGGGGGTCGCTGGGGTTCAGCGGGTCGTACATCGGGTTGTTGGCGCAGCCGGCTTCGCCGACATTGCCGGCGGCGGTGACGATCACCGCGTCCTTGACCGTCGACGCGTACCACAGCGCCGCGCCCAGGGCGCGCTGGTCGAGCGCGGCCGCCACCTGAACACAGGAGGTCACTGAGATGTTGATGACCTTGGCGCCCATGTCGGCGGCATGGACGACGGCTCGGGCCAGGGTGGCCAGCGTGCCCGCCTTGACCCGCTCGTCGTCGTAGCTGAACCGTTGCGGGTTGACCGGCTCGAACGCCCGGGAGGACTGCCGGATCGAGATGATCCGCGCGTGCGGCGCAACCCCGACGACGCCGTCCGGGGCGCCCGGCGGGGGCGGCGGCACGGCGGGTTCCTCCTCGGTCTGCGGATCCGGCGGACCCGAAGCCGGTGCCACGCCAGGTTCCTCGGGAGGAGGGGGTGGCGGTGGCGGCGGTGGTGGTGCGACCTGGGTGATGGTCACCGGTGTCGGAACTGGCGGAGGCGCCGGAGGGCCCGGAATGTCAGCGGGCGGCGGCGGTTCGGCGATGCTGGGGGGCGGCCCGGCCGGTGCTGGGAAGGCCGGGACCTCCGGCATCGGTCGGGGCATCGGCAGCACCCCGAGCGGGGCCGCGGCGATGATCGATGCGGCGATCGTGCCGTGGGCGTCGCAGTCCTGCAGCCCGCCCAGGCCCTCGGCGCCCCCCATGATGTAGTCGCCGCCGGCGATGGCCGGCAACCGCGGGTTCGGTGTGACCCCGGTGTCGATGACCGCCACCGGTACGCCGTTGCCGGTGGAGTACTGCCACGCCGCGGCGATGCCGAGCATGTCGAAGCCGGGCGCTAGCTGGGCCACGTCGGGGTTGCTGACCGTGATCGGGACGCTGCAGGAGTTCGAGCGGCGCATCGGCTGGTCGGGGCCGGGCGGCCCGTCGGCGGGCGCGAGCGCAGGATCCACCGTGGGAGGTTCGATCGCCCGGGCCATCGGAGGAATGTCCGCGAGGCCCGCCAGCAGCACCACGGCCGTCAGTGCCCCGGCCCGGGTGCGCAGCCGACTCAGTTGCGCACCCACACGAACAGTCCTCCCAACCAGGCGCCGAGCACCCCCACCACGATGAAAGCCAGCACTTCGAGCCATTCGACGGCCAGCCGGATCCAGGGGACGAATTTCGTCTCCGGAACCAGCAGACCCGCGGCCAGACCGAGCCCGGCGAAGACCGCCACAGCCGCGGCCGGCCACAAAAAGCCGCCTGCGGTGTAACCGGGGGCCGCCAGCGCGTACTTGGTGATCCCGACGAGCACCGCTGCGCACGCCCCGCCGACCAGGGCGATCGCCTGCACCCGGCCGGCGAACCCACGGCCCTGGGTGATGAACAGTCCGGCGACCAGCCCACACAGTGCCACCGCGCCGCGCTCGTGGGTCGAGCCCGGGGCCAGCACCATCCACACCGCGATCGGCAGCGCCGTTGCGACCGCCACGCACATGCCGACCTGTACCGCGTTGATCAGCCGTGCCGACGCCGCGATCGCCGCCCCTCGTGCCGAGATGTCGACCAAGTCGTCCTCGTCGTCCTCGCCGTCCTCGGGGGCGACGGGGGAGACGGTGTCGATCGGCATGTTGGCGCGACGGGCGAACAGATCCCGCCCGGTGATCGAGCCGAAGTACGGTGGCCGCACCCGCGCGACCCACAGCGCGATCGTCGGTGACATGCGCACCAGCATCAGCAGGCCGAGCAGCATGCAGATGCCGATCACCTGGGGGGACACCGGATGCCACATCCGCACCGACGCCACCGCCCCGCCGATCCCGCTTGCCGTGACGACCGCGGTGGCCACCGCGGTCTGCGACCGCAACAGAACGCTGAGTGCGATGGCGCCTATGGCCAGGACCGTCACGCCGATCAACAGGTGGGGTGCGCCCAACGGCCCGGGGGCCGCGCACAGCGCCGCGCCGGAGAGCGCCATCACTGCCAGCCAGCCGAATCCGCTGAACAGGTCGTCACGTGCGGGCCAGTTCCGGCGGACCACCGCGGCACCGAGGGTCAGCAGTCCGCCGAGACCGGCCAAAACCGCGGCGGGTGGCCAACTGTCGCTGAACGTGCGGGCACGCACCGCCAGCGCGAAGAGCACGACGACCGCCATTGCCAGCAGCCCGATCGCGGTGTGCGCCGCGGTCACCGCCGTGACCGGTGCGAACATCCGATCAACCCGCACATTGAGCAATCGGGTGACGGTCTGCTCGTCGGCTTTGTGTCCGCACTCGGCGCACTGAATCTCGGGTTGCGTGCCGAGTCGGCGGGCCGTTGCGGCCAACGCACTCGACAGCGACTCGTATTGCGGTTCGAACGAGTCACCGCCGACCACCGGCACCAGAACCAGGGTGTCGCCGTCCTGCACACCGAGGTCGTCGAGGCTGCGGGTGATATCCAGCCGCACCCCGTTGACTTTATGCAGTTCGTAACTCCCCGGCGGCAGAGCGACGCCGTCAAAGCCGTGATGCTTCAAATCCTCGTCGAGCAGTTCGACCATGCCCTCGAAGAATTCCTCGACCGGAATTCCGGCCGGGAAGACCTGCGACACGAGGTGTTTGTCGTAGGCCAGGCTGACCGCACAGCGTGCCGGAAACGCGACTTTAGCCGGTGTCGGATTAGTCACCCGGGACTACCTTTCAGTGTCCGGCACGTATTTATCGGCCAAGCCGGCGGTTATTTCAAATAACCGCAGCCGCGTCCGTTTCTTGACCTCATTGTGGACGTCGATGATGCCGCCTTTAGCCAGATGGGCGTCGTAGGGCATTACTTCCACGGTGGCGCCGGTTTTGCTGAACCGCTCGGTCAGATAGGCGACCGCCGCGCTGTCCTCGATGGGGGAGGAGTGGTTCAGGATCACCGTCGCCCGCGACACCAGCTCGTGATAGCCCTGGGCGGCCAGATAGTCGACCGCCCGCAGCACCGGCCGCGACCGGTCGGCGGTGATACCGGAGACGAAGACCAGCGTGTCGGTGTTCTCCAGCACCGGCTTCATCACCGGGTGTTCCAAGTCTGAGGCGGTGTCGACGATGATGACGTTGTGGGTCCGGCGGAGCCGCGACAACACCCCGCTGAACATGGCCGGGACGAGCGGGCGAAGCTGGTCCGAGGTGCGGTTGCCGGCCAGCACATCCAAGCCGACGGCATTTTGCCCGAGGTGTTCGCGGATATCGGAATATCCCTGTACATCGGTGTCGCTGAGAACGGCCGAGTAGTCACCTGGCGGGTGCTCATCGATGCGGTCCGACAGCGTCCCGAAGCCGGGCACGGCGTCAATGGCGATCACATTTTCCGGCCGGCATTCACGGAAGACGCTGCCGATGGAGGCGGCCATGGTCGTCACGCCGGTGCCGCCTTTTCCGGACACCAGTGTGATCACATATTGCCGACGGATGTGCCGCCGAATTCTGTTCCGCAGGTCGCGGTAATGACGTTCCCGGGGGGATTCACCAGGATTAATCACCTTTGCCGACGCCAAATACACCAGTTTGCGCCAGCCTGAGCCCGGCGGAATCTTGCGTGGTGTCGCCAGGTCGGAAATGCGCATGGAGTCCGATACGGAATCCCGGTAGCGGTGGCCGGTTGCCGGATCCCGCCGCCCGGATGCGCCTTCGTCAGGCATATTGGGGCTATTCCATGGGCTCGTCACGTGCGTGATGTTAACACGGTCGCCGATACCTTGTTTACAGCGTTTCTAACTACCGGCAGTAATACATGATAATGGCGGCCAGCTGAATTCACTGTTACACAACCCGCCGGTGTGAATGCCACTCCGCGCCGGCCGGAAGACGGCGGATGAGCCGCAGGATCGCATTGGCGACATCCGCGCGGGTCCCGGGCGAGACGATCTGGTAGCGCCGGCCGCCGTTGTCGATGTTCTCCACGCAGACCCGGCCTGCCGGAGTATCGGAGATCATTACCGCGGTGTCGCCAATGGCCATTCGGGCCAATTCCTCCGGCCCGGCACCGGTCTGGAGGGCGACGATATTGGCCTGCCCGGACACCTCCGGGTCGGCGGCCATCATCACCAGCTGCTGCTGGTCGATGTCGAGCCGCTGAGCCGCCAGGTACCTGCGGAGGCTGTCGGGGTCCCGCACCTGCTCGAGCAGCTCCTTGGTGTCCAGGGTGACCGGCCGCAGCGGAGCGGCGTCGGTGACCCCGCAGAGCCGCTCGATCTGGCCGACGACCAGATCCCCCGCGGCGGCCTCATCGGTCGCGGTGCCGGCCGGGTACAGCCGTACCTCCTGGTCGTGCCGCTCCAAAACGACCCACCAGGAGGCGAACCGGCTGATCGACACCCGGGTCATGTGCTGCGGGTCGCCGTAGGGGCGTCCGGGGAAGTTCAGCTGCAGCAGCAGCGCGACGTCGCGGCGCATGACCACGGTCAGCCACTCCCGGATCATCGGATCCACCTCGCCCTGGTCGTCCAGGGCGCCGATGTCGGTCAGCTCCTCGGCGATCGGATGGCGCAAGGCCCGTTCGGCGGTGTCCAACCGGGGCAGCAGCGGCCGCAGGCCCAGCTCCGGGCAGAGCGTTTCAATCCCTGTCACCGCCTGCAGCACCCACAGCCCGTCGAGGCTCGTCGTCAGCACGTCACTCCTCGCCTTGCCGGTGATGTGTCGGTTCAACGCGCGAAGTGGGGCACCTGCGCCGGTCGCGCAGACACCCCACCTCGTCGCTGCTTTGTCGCCACACCGCTCGGGGCACGCACATCCGGCGCCCCGCGGTGGTGGTCAGAAGAGGCTGCTGATCGTCTGGTCGGTCTGCATGGCCCCTTCCAGCACGGAGCTGATGGTCGAACCGTGCTGGCCGATGGTCTCGATCAGGCCCTGCAGGCCCGAAAGCATCTGTGCCTGGGCTTCGAAGAAGCCGGTGGCGCCGTGGCCGGCGAAGTACTCGGTCAGCATCTGGGTGAGCTGGTGGGCGTCAGCGTGGATCTGATCGAGGGTGCCGGCACTGGTGATCACGCTGTGCGCCTGGTCGGCGACGGGGCCGGGGTTATAGGTAATGCCATCCATTGGAATCGGTGTCCTTTCGAGTACGGGGGGTCAAAGAGGGCTCAGGCGGACTGTCCGCCGAACAGCGAGTGGAAGGCGTGCTCCGAGTGGGACTCGTGGGATTCCATCAGGGCAGCGGCCTGGTTGAGGCCCTCGGTCAGGCGGGTGCCGCCGATAAGGACTTTTTGCATGTCCTCATGGATCTGGGCGGCGGTGGCAAACGAGGCCTTGGAGCCCGCGCCGTCCCACGTCCCGGCACCCAGGATGTTCTCGTGGTCAGCCAGGTACTGGTTGGCGATCGCCTGGGCGTGTTCGATGTGCTGCGACAACTTCGACGCGGTGTTCCGCATCAGTTCCGGCGTGACGACAATGGCTGCCATCGATTCCTCCTTGGTTGTAAAACAACCCCCCGGGTTCGGCGGGATGTGCCTTGCGGTAGTGTATGAGCTTCTCTGGAATGTGTCGATTCACCCTGTGGACGGCGAACGCCCAGCTCACACCCGGTCATCAACCACTCGCACGGTGTTGGTCCGCTCGGAGGAACGGTCACCCTGGCCCTTTGCGCCGGCTCCGGCGGCGTGTCCGATCGGCATTCCACCCATCCCGCCGCCGCTGGTCGTCGTCACCCGCTGCGATTCCACGGCACCAAGAGCACCACTGGGCCGTAGCCCCACTGGGCGACCGCCGCCGGACTCGAAGGCGCTGACCGGCCGGGTGAACGCCGACACCGGTGCCCCGGCACCACCGACACCGCCACCGCCGACGCCCACCCCGGGGGCGGCCGTCGCGCTGGACAACATCGCGGTGGCGGGAACGCCGCCGGCCCCGACGGAATTGAGTGCGCCACCGAACATGCTCGGGTTCATGAACATGCCCATCATCGACTGCATCGGGCCCATCATGGTCTGCGGGACCTGAGTCAGCATCTGCGGCGCCTGCATCAGCGACGAGCCGACCTGCTGGACCGGGCCGAGCAGGGAGCTCATCTGCCCGCTCATGCCTTGGGCCGCCGACGCGCCCTGCCCGGTCGCGTTGCTCGCCATCGAGGTGCCGGTGTAGGCGGCGCGCATGGCGCCGCCGGCCGCCACCTGCGAGGTCGCTTCGCCGACGGCGCTGGCCGCTGCCGCGGGAGCGGCGGGCGAGGCACCCATTCCGGCGACCGGCGCGGGAACGGTCAGGCTGGACGCCAAGGCGGTCAGCGTGGCCCCGTAGGAGGCGCCCACCGCGGCGTTGTTGGGCCAGAACAACCCGAAGTATTCGAATTCAAGCGAGGTGATGCGCGGTGTCAGCGCCCCGAGCACCAACGGGTTGATGCCGTAGTCGGTGGCGGTCTCGATCCGGTTCTCTTCGCACTCTTGGGCGGTGCGCATGCTTCCGAAGGCCAACTGGTAGGCCTCGACCGCCGCCGCGACGATCGGCGCCTTCATATCCACCCAGCCGGCCAGGCCGTGCAGGGCGACGTTCAGCAGAGTCGCGTTGAGCGCCGAACCCGCCGACCCGGCGCCGATCCATCCGACCGACGTCAGCGCGGTGTTGACCGCGGAGGCGATTCCAGAAGCATGGTGGGCTGCGCCCAGCGCCGTCCAAGCGGCCCCGTTGGCCAGCATGGTGGCGACACCCATGCCCGTCTTGATCAGTGTGTCGTTGACCTCCGGCGGACGGGCTGCCCACCCCGGGTCGGCCATCGGCTAACCGCCGAGCGCAGCGGTGGCTGCCCGCAACGCCTCGGTGGCGCTGTAGACGCCGGCCGCGGTCGCCTGGGCTCCGGAGAACAAGCCGCGCTGGGCCGAGTGCTCGGCGACGATGCCGAGGTATTCGGTGCCGGCGGCCAGCAGGGCCGCCTGGAACGCGATCGAGTCCGGGTCGTTGCCCATGGGCAGTACGCCGAGCAGCGCCGGGCTGGCAGAGGAGGCGGCCGCGGCGGTCTCCGCGGTGATCGCCGCCTCGACACCGGATGATGCCAGGACAGCTTCCGGTTCCACAGAGAACATGTTTCCTCCCGATACCTCATCGCTGATGTGCCGACGCTGGCAGGTCGGACTAGATCCTAAACCGAAGGTGCGGTACTCGTCACTTCACCCAGGCAAAAAAAGGCTATTGTTGCTCGAAATTGTGGATCATCGACGACGGCACGCCGACCAGCACGCCCTCCACGCTGGAGTCGTCGATGACCAGCAAACCGCGGCCGGCGGGCAGCGCTTGCGCGCGCACGTTCCGGCTGACCTTGTTCTGCGGGTCGTTGTCCATGAACAGCGTCGGCACCTTGGCGCTGCGCTGCGTCTTCACCCAGGGGTCCATCTCCAGCTGGCCGAAGTTCGACGAGTTTCGGGTGGCGAAGACGTGTAAGCCGACCTGGCGTCCGCGTTCCATCAGCTTCCACAGTGCGGCGCCCACTGGAGGTTTGGCCGGGTGGATCTGTGCCGGGCGCAGATCTTGGACATCGTCGATCAGGATGAAGTGGCGCGGGCCCTCCCAGGGCTTGAGTGCCCGCAGCTCCTCTTGGCTCAGGCCCTTGGCGGGCAGCCGGGGCAGTAGCACCTGCTGGGCCAGCGTGGTCAGCACCTCGTCGATCTCGTCCTGGTCGTAGGCGTAGGCGTTGACGTAACCCGGGCCCTGCAGGTCACGCAGCGGCCCGGTCTTGGGGTCGATGATCGTGATCTGCGCTTGTTCGGGGCCGAAGCGTGCCATCACGGCTTCGCCGACCGCTGCCAGGGTGGCGCTCTTGCCGCACAGCGCACGGCCCAGGATCATCATGCCGGGGTGTTCGGACAGCTCCAGCGGGACCGGCAGCAGGTCGTGCTGCTCACCGATCATGAACGCGATCGACGGCGCGGTCTGGGCGGGCGGACGCTGGGCGACGTCGTAGGCCAGCACCTCCGACAGCGCCACTGCCGGTGGGAGCCGCTTGAGGGTGGCGTGCTTGGTCACGCCGGCGACCTCGGCGACCCGGGTGCCCAGTTCGCGGGTCCCGATCCGGGAACCGTCCTCGCCTGCCAGCTCCGGCATCCCGACGAGCATCTCGTGCAGGGATTCGGTGAGCCCGAAGCCGGGCCGGTTGACGGTGCGTTTGGCGGCGTCGCGCGCGTCCAGCGAGGCGGTGCCCATCTCGTTCTCACCCGGGTTCTGCAGCCGCAGCTGGATACGGACGTCGGAGTTCTGCAGCAATGTCTGGCGTTGGCCGTGGATCCAGCCGGAGGCGCTGGTCATCAGGTGCACGCCGTATTCGGGGCCGACACCGCTGAGCGCGATGATCCGGTCGCCGAGGACGGTGTCGGCGGCGTAGAGGTCGGAGAAGTCATCGATGACCAGGAACACGTCCCCGTACGGGTCGTTCGGGTCGGTGCCGCCAAGGCCGTCGGCGCCGGATCCGAACCGCCGCTCCCGGAACTCGTTGATGTCGATCTTGTCCCGCCGGAAGGTGTCCTGGCGGGCGCTGACCAGCGCGGCCATCGTCGCTACGGTGCGTTCTACGCCCTCGCGGTCGGCCGGGGAGACGATGTCGGCCACGTGCGGCAAGGTCTCGGCGTAGCCCAGGGTGGCGCCGCCGACGCAGAAGAACGTCAGCCGGGCCGGGGTGTACATCAGCGCCGCCGAACACATCAGCGTCATCAGCGTCGTTGTCTTGCCGCGGCTCTTGGCACCGACCACCATGACGTTGCTGCGCAGCACGTCGACGCAGTGCACCAGCTGTTGGGCGTCCTCGGGGATGTCCTTGATGGCCAGTGGCCAGACCAGGCCCGGGTTGCGCCCGTAGTCGACGTCCCAGGATTTGCCCCGGTACAGCGCAACCAGCGAGTCGACCGGCTCGGAGACCTCCAGCGGAGGCAGCCACGGCAGGTGGGGTGCCTTGCGGTCGGCGGCGATGAGCGACTCGCGCAGCACGTCGACGATCTTCTTCTTCTTGAAGCCGTCGGCGTGCAGCAGGAACTCGTCCGGTTCGGCGTCGGTGGCCGACATGTCCTGCAGCGCTTGGGCGTCCGCCTCGTCCAGTGGCTGGTACTGCCAGGTGTAGAGGCGGGGTTTTGTCAACGTCATATCGAGGGTCTTGGCTGTCGATGCCTTGCGTTTGGGCACGATGAACGGTGCCGACAGGTAGAAGCAGCGGAAGGGTTCCAGATCCCGCGGACCAACCTTGAGCAGTCCGAAGCCGTTCTCCTTCGACGGCAGGTGGTACGCGGCGTCCGAGCCAATCACCTCGCGGCTGTCGTCACCGGACTCGGCGCGCAGCGCGACGCGGAAGGCGATGTTGGACTTGACTTTCTGCAACGACGACAAGTCCAGGCGCTGGCCACCGAGCATGAAGAAGACGTTGGCGCCGCGGCCTTCCTGGCCGATGTGGATGATCAGGTCGATCCACTTGCCGTGGTTGGCGAACAGTTCCAGGTATTCGTCGATCACCACCAGCAGGATCGGCACCGGCTCCAGGTCGCGTCCGGCCAGCCGGATCTCCTCATAGTCGTTGGCGTCGCGCGCGCCGACGGAGTTGAACAGCCGGTAGCGCCGGGCGATCTCGCCGTCGATGGCTCGCCGCATCCGCTCGGCGAGATGACGATCGTCCTTGCCGAGGTTGGACAGCGCCGCTGACACGTGCGGGATGCCGAGGATGTCTTGGGCGGCGGACTCGAACTTCATGTCGACGAAGATGACGTTGAAGGTCTCTGGCGAGTGGGTCAGCGCGATGCCGTACACCAGCGACAAGAAGAACTCCGACTTACCCGAACCGCTGGTGCCGATCACGACCGAGTGGAAGCCGAAGCCGCCGAAGTCTTTTGCGCGCAGCACGATGTTCTGCAACTCGCCGTTGGGTTTGGCCCCGACCGGGATCTCGGCCCACCGCTCGTCGCCGCGGCTGCGCCGCTCGGCCCAGAGCCGGTCCACGTTCAGCTCGCGCGCGTCGTCGATTCCCAGCGCGCGCAGCAGTTCCAGCGCGCCGCTGCCCGAGTCGGTGACGTCGACGCTCGCCGTCGGCGTCCAGCGCGCCATCGCGCGGGCGTAGCGGTATGCGCGTGGCACCGACAGCTGGTCGGCGTGCGCGAAGAACTTGCCGCCGGCGCGCAACATCGGCGGCGGGGACGGCTCGGCGCCGCGGCCGTTCCGGCGGTGGGCTGCGGAGGGCTCGTCGGTGCGATTGTGCCGGGACGGATGGTCGAGGACCTCGAAGATCTCGTCGCGGGCGAACCCGACGCCGGTGCCGAGCCGGGAGGCCACCCGCAATACCGTGATGCCCTCCTTGCCGACGCGTCCGACCACGCTCTCCCACGCCTCGGGGCTGCCGGTGTTGTCGTCGACAATCACCCAGTGCGGCCCGAGATCGTGCCCGTCACCGCCGGTCTCCAATGCCGAGCCCATGGTCGTCGGGCTCGGCGCCGACGGCGGCCGCCACGCGCCGCGCTTGCCCTTCATGTGCAAATCGGCGCCGAGCGTCGACTCCAGCTCAGCGGGCGTGGTGAAGACCAGCCGGCGCCATCCGCAGGCGTCGAACAGCTCGTCGTGCTGGTTATGCGGCAACCACACCATCCACGACCACAGCTCAGGGTGGCGGGTCACCACCATCAACTTGACGTCGAGCGGATTGTGGAACACCGCCAGCGCACTGAGCACGGAGCGCAGCAGGGAGCGGACCCGGTCGAGGTCCTCGCCGACGAAGCTGAACCCCGGGCGCGAGCGCAGGTTGACCACTTTGGCGATGTCGCGGATCTTGCGCTGTTCCAGGATGAAGTCGCGCAGCGCCTGGCCGGTGACCGGCTCGAGTTCCTCGTCGACCGGGATCTCCGGCCACTGCACCGACAGCACCGAGTCCGGCGCGTGTTGCACACCGACGCCCAGCCGGACGTCGAGGAAGTCCGGGTCGGAGCGGCGGCGTTCCCACATCTGCGGGCCGCCGATGACGGCGCCTAGCCCCTGGGGGTTGGAATGCACCATTTCCTGGGCGCTGCGTTGGGCGCAGACCGCCTTCTGAATCTCGTCGCGTTCGGCATCGAGTGACCGCAGGTAGCTGCGCCGGTTCTTCTCCTGCTCGCCCCAGCTGATCTTGCGCGCCCGCCCGAACCGCCCGGAGAACATCAGCATGCCCAGCCCGGCCATGCCGACCATCGGGAACATGCCCGACCCGAGGCTGCGCACCCCGGAGACATACAGCATCACGATGGTGCCGATCAGCGCGACCACCAGGGCGGGAAGACCGATCATCACCCACAGGTTGCGCGGTTCACGTTCCGGCAGCGCATCGGGCGCTCGCGGCGCGACGCGCACCGGCTTGGGTTCGGGAACCTGAAGGCGCGCCGGCACGAAGGCTCGTTTCGACATCGGTCAGTGCCCTCCCGGCATGGCCTGCTGATTATTGGGCGCCACCGGCATCACCGCGCCGGTGGACGGAAGCGTGTCGCGGGCCAGCAGGGCGGCATGCCGAGACAATTCCGGGCCGGCCGCAAAGGTGCGCAGCAGTGGCCAGGGTGCCTGCTGCGCCGAGGCCGGGTCCAATCCGAGCCCGCGCAGCGTCTCGTCCTCGGCGGCGATGCCGAACCGAACCCCGTTGGGGGACACCCAAAACAAGGTTTCACGTGAATCGGACTCAAGCAGTGCGCTGGTCGACGTCACGAAGTTGGTCGCGCCCGGCAGCACGAGCACCTGGTTGGCCACCACCGATCCGGGCGTGCGGTCGTCGCGCACCAGGTGCACGATCCGGTTGTCCATAGCCGGTGACACCGGCAAGCCGCGGCCGTTGAACACCGTGATCCGGGCCTGGCGATCACCGGAGGCCTTCTCCCAGCCCACGCACGTCGTCGGGTCGGCGGCGGTGTCGACGAACTTCAACCGGCTGTTCGGGTAGTACTCGACCGGCAGCGTGCCGACTTCGGGGATGTTGACCAGTTTGTCGGGGCTGAGCACCGGCGGCGCCACCGAGCCGAACGAGTTGGCGCTGCGGATCAGATCGGCCACGAAGCTGGTGATCTTCTGCACCCCATCGGGCAGCAGCACGTAAAACTGGGAGCCGCCGCCGGCGGTCCGGGTCTCCAGGACGGTGCCCACCCGGGAGCCGGGCACCCAGTGCGATGGTGTCCCGGCCAACGGGATCGCCGGAACCCGCAGGGGTTCGGTGCTGGGCAGCGCGTCGAACAGCGCCCGCGACATCTCGACGGGGACAGTCGTTCCCGGGTCGATACCCAGGCTCAACGTGATCGCCCGGTCCGCCGGATCGATCTGCGAACGCTTGCCGCCCCAGATGACGTAGGTGCCGCCCTGGAAACGGGTCAGCACCGCGGCGTCGGGGGCCAGTGGTGCGGCCCGGCCGGCGCGGCTCAAGGTGCCCGCGATCGCGGTCACTACCGGGTGTTCGGCCCGCCGCGGTGAGCCCGCGGTGTCGCAGACCGCCCACGCCGACGGAGCGCCGGTGCTGGCGATCAACGCCGCCGGCGCGCCGGGGATGCCGATCATCGGGCCGGTCGGGTATTTGGCGATCTCCGCGGGCTTGACCCAGGTGGGAAGCTCGGCGTTGCCGACCGCGAGCCGTGCCGAGGTCATGTTGAGCGCCGGATACAGCCGGCCGTTGATGCGGGCGTAGATCGCGCCCGAGTCGCGGTCACCGACGATCGCCGAGGTCCGCACGATTCCGGCCGGCCGCAGCACGTTCAGCAGCAGCATCCAGCCCATGCCGATGAAGATCAACACGATGGACAGCACGATCGCGGCGGTCTGCTTGCGGTCGTCGTGCTTCATCCGCACCGAGAATTTGGTGGTGGCCGCGCGCAACCGGCGGTTGTAGAACAGGTGACCGGAGTTCTGGTCCCGGTTCGACAGACTCAGCGGCATGATCTAGCTGCTCCTTTGACGCAGGCGCGACAACCGCACCGCGACGACAATACTGGCGTCAGCCAGCGGGAACCAGTCACTTCCGATGACTTGGTGAGGCCGATGGGCGTAGTTTTTGCGCCATGCCGGAGGTGTTGGGCGCATTCGCCGATGCGGCACGGGCGCGCGAAGAGCAGTTGGTGCGGCGGTTGGCGACGTCGGTGGAGCTCGACCGGGGCTTCGAGTCGGTCCTGCGCGGCGCTCACCAGTTCAACCTGCAGTCGCGGCAGCGCCTCGATGCGCTGGAAGTCGAGATCCAGCAAGCCGCCGCCTCTTGGCCGGGGCTGGACACTCCGGCCGGCGCCCGAGCGTTTCAGACATACCTGGCCGGCAAAACCCGCGAGATCCACAAGATCGTTGCCGACGCCGCCGCTGACAGCCAGCAGCGGGCGGCGCAGGTGCAGGCATTGACCGGGCGCTATCCGCTTCGTGGGGACCGAACTATCCAATCGGCCGATTTCCCTCAACACGGTCCGCCGCCCGTCGACCCGCTTGAGCAGATCTTGAAGACGTACCAGGTGTCGGAGGACCCGGATGGCGAACTCGATTGGGAGCCGCCGTGGCCACTCAGTTTGGCCACCGACCCCGTGCACGTGACCGCGGGGGAGGCGCGCATGCTCGAGGACCTCTCACCGTTTGCGCTGCGAGATCTGAACCAAATCAAGGAAGCCGCCGCAACCGAAGCCAAGGTGCGTTTCCCGCCCCAGAATGGGGCCAACGACACCGCCGACAACCACACCGACGCCTTCCGACACGCATACTGGAATGCCCTGATGACGCAACGATTCGGCGAGGACTGGACCCGCGACTTCGCGACCGCGCACGAACGACTGCCCAACAACCCCGCCGCCGCCGAGGCGATGGATCTGTACAACAACGAAGTCGGACGCGAAATCGCAGCAGCTAACCCGCGCGCCACTCCGGCGCAGCTTGCCGACCTGGTGCAGCAGGCTGTGGACAGGGGCGACACGGTCGTGATTGCGCCCAGCGGCGACAAGCTGGCCTGGAGCCACACCGTTGCCTGGGGCGAGGCAGGCACGACGACGAACGCGACGCTGCCGGGCCAGGCGCCCACGCCGACCGGTGCCGGGCCCGGCGGGGTCTACGATCCGGGCCAACCCGGCGGCTACGGAACATCAGCAGGAGGATACTGACCGTGGCGATCAAGGCAACGCCGATACGCACTGCGCTCAGTCTGTTACTGCTGTGCTTCTGGTTGACGAGTTGTGAGTTCACTAGGAAATCGATGGACATCGACTACAACGATCAACGACTCAACAACGGCTTAGAAAGCCTTCTGCATCAAGGTAAGTCGGGCAGACTGAGTGACTTCACCTCGTGGCCCTGGGATGAGGTGCATCTGTTTCATGAATACACCGAGCGGGATTTCATCGAGAAAACCGTCGGCGCACCGGTGATCCGATCGAACTTCTTTCAATCCAAAGCCAGCCTGTTGGTCTTCGAGAACCATGGGAAGCCCGTCAAGGCCGTCGGTGTCAGCGGCGACTACCTGCGGGGGCAGGACCATCGCGTGAGTTGGCCCGTCGATGTGATGCTGCAACCGTGGGGTGCGGGGTTTCTGCAGTTGACGTTGCCATCAGCTGGAGGGTGATTTTCGCCGTTCCACCGGTATAGGAACCAGCCGCTGGCGGTGACGCGGTGACGGCGATACGAGTAGTTTCTGCGCTATGCCGGACGTGACGGGGGCATTCGCCGACGCGGCACGGGCGCGAGAGCAGCACCGGCATCACGCGTGTGGCACTCTACTTCAGTCCCAGCAAGGCCGAGTTGGCTCAACCCGACCGAGGCGGACGCTCAGGATGGCAAGGCCTTCCTGACGACCTGCACTCCCGATCCGGCCAAGAAAAGCCGTCAATGATCGCCCCGCCCGCGCGATCCGATCCTCCTGTTGGGCATGATGTTGTTGGCTCGACTGTCGGCCCGAACAGGGCTGACATCCCCCAGTGCACCGTTCGCGCCGTCGTTGCGGCCTGCGTTCGGCGCCCGGGTCACCGACGGGCAGTTGCGGATTTGGACCGGGCAGTCGTCCGCAGTTGCAACGCGATCGGCTAATCCGTTGCCACCTCCTGTAAACGACGCGGCCGTGGTCCCCGGTCCAGTATCACGATTGCATCCTGGGATGCAGGTACTGGTGGGTGACGGAACGACGACGGTGTGCACGGCCGGGTTTTACGTGCATTTCCCGCACGCGAACGACCCGGGAAGGCGACTCTCCGGGTTTGTGACCGCTGCCCAATGTGCTCGCGGTGACCAGAACGCACCGGTCGCCATCATGAAGGTCGAAGCCGCTGGGTCGGCTCCGACTCAGACGAAGATTGGCGAGATCACGTACCTGACTTCCGGCGACGCGAGCCCGAGCGTGGCCGGTAAGTCGTGGACGATGCCGATATCTCCGTTCGCGGTGTTCAGTTCCGGGCGCGATGATTGGGTTCTGCCCGTCGATGCCACAATCAACGACGAGCCACCGCTAGCTGGGGCCGTTCAGACGGCCGACGCGGTAGAGGACAGCCGGGCTCTGGCAGCCTGGACCGGTTTGGACGGGCGTGTTGCCGCCGGGCATCTACTCGATCCCGCCGCTACGCCGGAATTGCGAAACTTCCCGGCCGGCATCCACCGGGTCGTCGTCGCCGCGGACAATGCGGCCACGCCGATCGGCGAGGCGCTAGTCGGCGCTCCCGTGACGGCACACGTAGATGGATCCACCCAGAACCTTGGAATCATCACCGGCATCGAGGAGGCGCGGCACTGGGTCGTCGTCGACTTGATCGGCCCGTTCCTCACGCGACAGAACGCAGAGCTCGTCGTAGACAGGTGAAGCGTCGACGCAGTCGCATTGGTGTCAGCCGACGGCCTCGGCCGCAGGCCAAGCACGTGCCAACCGCTGGTCCGTGGTGAGCAACACCAGTCCTGCGGTGTCGGCTAGTTCGACGTAGAGGGCATCGGTGAGGCGCAGAATCTCGCGCCGCGCCCACGCTCCAGCGAGCAACGACGAGACTTCGTGTCGAGTCACTGGTGCTCGACCGAGCTCATCCAGCGCCGCCTCCACCTGCGCAGCGGCGAGTAAACCAGCGCGATGCATGCGCCCCAGCGCCGACAGCACCTCGGCGTCGAAGTGTGCTGGCGCGTGCATCACGGTGCCAGCCAGTCGCGCAGTCACCGCCGAGAACCGATCCGGGGTTCGGGCAAGCAGATCCACCATGGCACTGGCGTCGATGACCACCTGCTCTGGTCGTGAAGCGGGGGACGTCCTCACGCTCCGAACTCATCGCGGGCGGCGTCGAGTGCATCCAGCACATCATCGTGTCGAGCGTCAGTGCTCCTGGACTCCAACCCCTCCAGCCAGGTGTCGGTTGCAGAATTCTCCAACTCGGCGCTGATCGCGGCCTGGGTCAGCGCCGAAACGTTAAGACCCCGCATCCTGGCTCGCTCCGCCAAGTCGTCTGGAACGTACACGTTCAATCGGGCCATACACACAAATATACACACATAATCGCGCGGCGATGCATGACACGAGCTGAGCCACTACTTCGACGTATCGTCCTTGTCGACGATGCGTTTCAGCGGTGTCAGGCCGGTTGGGCCGGCGTCCTTGGCGACGGACTTGGTCACCGGGACGTTCGGCGGGGCCGTCGTGCGGCCCTTGACCGGTTGGCCGTTGGGGACTCCAGGGGCGGCGATCCGCTTCTCGCCGACCTTGTCGTCTTTGCCGCCCTTGGCGCCCGCGCCGGCGCCGCCCGGCATCATCGGCATCATTCCGCCGCCGCCGGCACCGCCGGTGGCGGGCGTGCCGCCGCTGGGACCGGCCGCGCCGGTGTTCGCCAGCGAGCTGGTGGGAGTCGTCGGTGTCGAAGTTCCCGGCACCGGGGGCGGCCCGAGGTTGCTGGCGGGGGTGGTGCCCATGCCTAGCCCGCCGCCGCCACCTCCGCCGGTGCCGAGGTCACCGCCTCCCAAGCCGGCAGCGGGGCTGATGTCGGAGGCGAGGGTGGCGCCGGTGCCGCCGAGACCTGCCTTGCCCAGGGACTGCGCCGCACTCATCAGTGGCGACAGCGCACCCTGGCCGGCCTGCATCAAGCCCTGCGGCAGCTTGCTCACCGAACCGAGCGCGCCGCTGAGTGCGCTGGTGATGCCCTGCATCGCTCCGGTCATGCCCTGCATCGCTCCGCCCATGGCTTCCTGGGCGCCCTGCTGTGCGTCGCCCTGGGAAGCGACATCCTGGAACTGCGAGACCGCGTCGCCTTCGTGGGTAGCGAACTTTTGCGCCGCGTCAGCGGCATGGCCGGTGCGGTCGGCATGGTCTTCGGCGAGGTGGGTGTTCGTCTCCACCAAGTTCAGGTTGGTTGCGGCACCAAAGGCCGCCATTGTGGCGTCGACCGGGGACGTTCCGCCCGGGTGGACCGGTCCGGGCGGGATCGGCAGCGGCGGAAGGCCGGCCGCTATCGCCATGTAATCCAGCGGGTTGACTTCGATCGGGTCTGTCATGGCCTAAACCCTCCGTGCGGTGCCGACACCGCCTGGTGCCACGCCAGGTGGTAGCGGGCGAGTTCCTCGCTTCCCTCGATCAGGGCGTCGATGGCGGCCAACAGCATCCAGTCGGCGGCATCCCTGGGCGCGTGTTCGAGATAGGTCGACAGTACTCGCGTAGCGGTACCGGCGACCACCTGCCGGAACAGCTCGACCTCGTTGTCGGCGACGCCAGACCTGCGGGCCACCGCTTGTGCGACGGTCTGCACGATGCGCGGCAACCGGGTACCGGCCCCCGGCGGCGTCGATCAGTGTCGGCCCCAGTTCGTCGAGATGCCGGCCGTAGCGGGCGCGTTCCCCGGTCCCGGGAATCGGATCGTGCGGGTCTGCCTCGGTGATGTAGGTGTTCGGTTCGTGAGTTGCCGCTGCAATCACCGCACCGAGCAGACCGACCGCGCTGGTGCCGCGGCGGCGCTGCGCCGGTTCGAGCAGGGTGACTCCGGGGGGAAGCTTGACCGTGGGGGGAATCCAGCCGCCGGCCAGGTCGGTGGCCACGACGGTGGTGGTCTCGTCTTCGCGTAACCCGGCGGCCCAGGCCAGGCTCGGTGCCTGCCGGGCCACCGCTTCGAGGGTGCGCTGCAGATCCTGATGTTCGGCCAGACGCCTTGCGGCCGTGCCGGCCCCCGCGCCCGCAGTCCCGCCGGCCCCCATGTTGCCGGCCACCGAGGCAGCCGACTGCCCTGACGCACCGGCGGTCGGCTTACCCGGTGCGGGACGATCACCCGAGGAGGCGACGGTGGTACCGCCGGAAGCCGGGGTCGTCGGGCCGCCGGGCGGCGGCGATGACGTCGGCGCCGAAGGCCCGGCAGGACCTGCTGGCGCGGCCGAGGCAGCGCCTCCGGCAGGGCGCAGGTCTGCGCCGTAGCCGGGCAGCGGTCCCGACGGTGCCGCTGGACCGGCGCTGCTCGGCGCCGACGGTACCGAGGTAGGCCCAGCCGCCATGGGTGGGGCAGTCGGAGCCGGCGTCGGCGTCGTTGCGCCGGCCGTCTGAGCCGTTGCGGCGGCTTCCGGGCTGGAGCCGGCCAGATGGCTCAGGTTACCGAGCATGCCGCCCGCCATCGGCGTCACCGACGGCGACGGGGGCACCTGTGGAGCCGACGACTGGGAGAGCCCGGAACCATCCATTCCGCCATGCAGCGGGTTTGCCGGCCCACTGAGGGCACCCGGACCGGACTGGCCGCCGGGCATGCCGGAGCCGAGAGGTTGGCTCAGGCCGCCGCCCTGGAGACCGGGTGGCATGCCACCGCCGCTTCCCCCGCCGAGGCCCGGCAGGGACGACAGTGGGGGCGACCCGATGCCACCTCCTTCGCCCGGAGCTGGGGAGGACATTCCAATGCCTGCGCCACTCGCAGGGGCAATCGTCGCACTGTCGAGCGGTCCGCCGCCGCCGTTTCCGCCGCCGCCGACTGTGCCGGCTGAGCCGCCGCTAGCGTCGCCGCCTCGGCCGCCGCCACCGTTCCCACCGCTGCCCACTGTGTTGGCTGAGCCACCGCTAGTGCTTCCGCTGCTGGCAGTGGTTGTGCTGCCGGCTGGGCTGACTCCCGCAGGTGGGCCGGCGCTTCCGGGTGTGGCGCCGGCTGGGCTGACAGTGCTACCACCGGGTGCGGTGTTGGTGCCGCCAGGTGCGGTGCCCATTGGGCTGACTCCGCCGGGCGTGTTGGTGCTGCCGGGTGTGGCGCCGGCTGGACCGACAGTGTTCCCGTTGGTTGCGCTGCCGGCGGGGCTGGCTCCGCCGGGTGTGTTGGTGCTGCCGGGTGTGGCGCCGGCTGGGCCGACAGTGTTACCGCCGGGTGCGGTGTTGGTGCCGCCCGGTAGCGCGCCGGCTGGACCGACAGTGCCATCGCTACCCGGACCATTAGCGGAGACCCCGCCGGTTCCGGCGTCTGTAGCGCCGCCGCCGCCGTCGGTTCCTCCGCCTTTGTGAGGGGTCCTGTTCACGTCATCCGCGCTGATGTGTGGCGTGGGTGGTATGCCGAAGTTGGCGCCGTGGTTTTTAAGCCATTCCTGGGCGTCTTGGGCGACGTCCATGTCGTTGAACATCGACTGGGTCGCGTTGATAATTGCACTATTGGCGTCAATGCCGGCATTCGCCGCTAAAGCGTTGGCTTTGGCGATCACCCCGTTGATCTCAGGCAGTTTCGATTCCACCGAGCCTTGCCGCGAAAGGATGTCATCGATCTCTTGGTTGCCTTGACGCGCGATCTCGGTCAGCCGATCGCGAAGATGGTTTACCGCATCAGCAACTCTGCCGTTGGCGGTGCTCTTAGCGCGGCAGTCGTCGCCAATTTTTCTGAGCCTCTTTATTCCTGTCCGCAGCTTGGCAATCATGTCTTCGGCGGTGTGGCCGCGGTTGTTCTCTCCGAAGAATGTGAGGACTTTGTCTAACTCGCCAGCTTCTCGCTCTTTGACATCGGCATGGTCGGTCCAGAAGCTGATTCCGAGCGTCGGCTGCGTAGGCGCCGCGGGCCATGAGGCACCCACCAGCCAGGCTGACCAGGCCCAGGGCGGTAGGTCACTCACCGCAGAGCTCTTCCATCGTTCCCACCTTGGCGTTCGTAGTTTCGATCGCCGCTTGATATTTTGCGGCGTCCGCCAGGCTTCCTGTAGCTGCCATGTTCTGATAAGCGGCCGCTAACGCGGGTGCCGCGTCGCGATCCTTTGGGGCTAGCGCTGGGTCTGCGGCCGCGGTTTCGAGCATAAGCGCACCGTTAATCATCGAGATTCGTGCCCGTGCAGTGTCGCCATCCGGCGCAGTTTCGATGTGGGCAGCGCGCGATGCGAGCTTGTATTTGACGCATAGTTGTTCCCGCGCTGCGGTCTTTTCAGCCGCGGTGTATGCGGGACCGGGCGATGGCCGGACGAGTGCCAAGATGGCTACGATCAAGGCGGCCACAGCTGTCAAACCAGCTAGTACCGGAAGTGCGATCGCGGTTCGGCGGTGCGGTTGAACTGGAGGTGGTACAGGCCAGGGCTGTGTCATGGTCACATTGCGGATGGTAGACCCGATGGGCCCTTCTGCGCTTACACCGGTGCTTCATCGGCTGAGCAATGAAAGTCGACTGCGCGCATGCTTAGGTTGGTCGATGCGCGGGCCAACGGGCTGCGGGCGTCGCGTGCGGCACCTATGCCGAGGCGCCTTTCACCGCCAGTCGGCCCATCGAGACGGGTAGGGAACGGTGGAAGGCCGTTTTGCAGAGTTTCTACGCAAGCAGTTTCGGCACGGAACGACCGGCCGACTTTGCCGCACCAGCCGCGAGGCCCCAGAACGAATCGAGCCTGACATGACCACGAGTCGGTACCGACGCTGGGCCGCGGCCATCGCGGCACTTGTCGCCGTTGCCTGCTTGGCAGCCGGCGTTGCCTGGGCGGTGCGACATCACCGCACGTCACCTGTCGCCTCCGCCGACGACTGCGCCGTGGTGGCCCAGTTGGCCCAGCTGTGGCGGGCGGATTCGGAACACTCGATGGATGCGCTAGCTCGAGACGAGAACATCCCACTTGCCGAAGCCGATGGCACCGTCGCGCTTAGTGCGAAGGTACGCGCCGCGGCGCAATCAGTTTCCGATCCTGCAATCAAGGAGGACCTGGACAGCTGGGCGGACGGTTTCGCGCTGCTGGGCCAGGTCATCCGAGATGACGCGCAACGGTCATCGCCCAAAGGTCCAACCGGGGAAGCCGAACGCATTCATCAAGCCGGCGATCTGATCTATCTGACCGCAGACAAACTTCGGGCGGTCTGCCCGGACGCCTTTCCGGGCCGACGCTGACCCCTCTACCGCCCCAGCGGCTTGTAGAACACCAGCCCGTTGCCCTTGTTGTCATAGACCACGGCGCGCCGTTCATGGGCGTCGTCGTAGGGGCCCTTGACGATCCCGCCGCCGCTGGCCTCGATGGCTTTCGCGGCGCCGTCGACGTCGTCGGTCTTGATGCCGACCACAACCTGGCCGTGGATGGGGTGATCGACCGCGGTCGCCAACGCCAGCGTCACCGAGCCGCCGTCGAGGGCGGCGAAGTGCGCACCATCGCGGAACTTCAACGCCATGCCCAGGGTTTCGCTGTAGAACTTGATCGATTCATCCAGGTCATCGGTGGACAAGACGATCATCCGAATGTCGTGGTTGCTCACGGGTGCCTCCTGCGGGTTCGGTCTCGATCCAGGCTATGCCCGCGATAGCGTCGGCGGGTGGGTAAACGCCTTGCCGCTGTGGTCGTCGCGGCCGTCCTGGTGGCATTGCTGATCAATACGGTGGTGACCGACCGGATCGCACGGGCAGCCGAGCCCTTCGCCGGCGGACGGGTACTGGAGCTGCCGGGGCCGGATTTGAATGTCCGCGAATACGGCTCGGGTGGGGAGCGCGCCATCGTTCTGCTGCACGGATATTCGGCGTCGATCCAGTGGTGGGAGGCGGTGGCACCATCTCTGGCGCAGGGCAACCGGGTGATCGCGATCGACTTGGTCGGCCACGGCGGCTCCGAATCCCCCCGCGATCGGGCCGCCTACAGCGCCGACGCCCAGGCGGCGGCGGTGCACCAAGCGCTCGACGCACTCGGTGTGCGGCACGCGGTGGTGATCGGCCATTCGATGGGCGGCATGGTGGCCACCGCGCTGGCCGAGCGCGCACCGCAGCTGGTGGAGCGGGTGATGGTCTCCGACACCCCCGCGGCGCTGGGGATGACCGCGATGCCCGCACTGGGCGACGCGGTGTGCTGGCCGGTGCTCGGCGCCGCCTTGGACCGGTTGCGTAGTGTCGACGCCGTCGACAAGTCTGCGCTGCAAACCGGATTCGCCGCGGACTTCCTGATTCCCGAGTTGGCCTACCGGTCGTTGAAACGCATGACGCACAACGCACTGTGCGATGCGAAGAGCGCCGGGCGGATCAATGAACAGCGGGCAGTCGCCGACCGGCTGGCCGGGCTGGGCAAGCCGGTGCTGGTGCTGTGGGGCGGCCGTGATGTGCTGACGCCGACCCAGGCCAATGTCGACCGTTACCGCGCGGCGGGCCTGGAGCCGGTCGTCATCGCCGGCTCAGGCCACAGTCCGATGGTGGAAAAGCCAGCCGAGTTCCTCAGCGCGGTCGAGGGTTTCGTCAACGCACATTAGTCTCCCCAAGTCTGCCGGGCGACGCGGTGGAAGTTGCCGCCGAGCACCGCGCCGATGTCGGCGTCGGCCCAACCGCGCGCGGAAAGATGCGCGCGCAACTGTAGCCAGGTCTCCGGTGGCATCCACTGGATCGGGCCCCAGCGGGTGTAGCTGTCGTCGAACAACTGCGGATGGGCGGCCATCTCGTCGGTGAGCTCGGTGTGATCGAACGAGTAATCCGTGCTGACCCCGACGTGTGCGATGCCCACCAGCTCGACCGCGTACTCGAGGTGGCGCGTCATCGCCTCAAGAGTCGGAGTGTTGGGGCCCAGGAAGATTCCCACTCCGGTGATGCCGACGACTCCGCCGGTGGCCGCGCACGCCCGAGCCTGCTCGTCGGTGATATTGCGCGGGTGCTCCCAGATCGCCCGCATGCAGGAGTGGCTGTAGATCACCGGGCCGGTCGAAACCTCGCACAGATCCAGGCCGGTACGCGCGCTGCAGTGCGACCCGTCGGGCACCATGCCGACGGCATTCATCTCGGCGACGACCGCGCGCCCCCACGCGGTGAGTCCGCCGTCGATAGTGTCCAGGCAGCCGTGCCCGGCGCGGTTGGCGTGGTTGTAGGTGGGTAGCAGGGTGCGCACCCCGAGCTCGACCAGTACCGCCAAGTTGTCGAGATCGTCATCGAGGGGGTTGGCGTCCTCCAGGTCGAACACCACCGCGATGCCGCCGGCAGCGGTGATCGTCTCGACGTCGGTCAGGCCGGCCGCCACGGCCAGGCCCGGGTGGGCGTCGATCGCGCGGTGAAAATGCCGCAGCAGCGCCATGGTGTCGGCGAAGCGCTGCGGGGAATAGCCCGCGTTCACCGACAGCACCGCGCCGCCGGTGTGCTGGTAGCGCGCCAGCGGCGCCACATCGGTGCCCTCGCGCAGCGGCAGGCAGGTGTGCTGTTCCCACAGCAGGGTGCTCATAGCCGCTGATCTTGCTCTGCGCGGCGCCCGGATGCGACGCATTATGGTGTCCGGATGGCTATTGAGGTGCGGCCCGCGCACAAATCCGATATCCCCGCCCTTGCCGCAGCATTGGGGCGCGCGTTCTATGACGACCCGGTGTCGGTGTGGATGCTGCCTGACGATGACCGCCGCACCGCACAGCTGTCGAAGTTCTTCGCCACGTCGACCCGGTACCACCACCTGGGTGGCGGCGGGGTGGAGATCGCCTGCGACGGCGCGACCGTCGGGGCGGCGGCGCTGTGGGACCCGCCCAACCAGTGGAAGCAGTCGAAGGTGTCGCAGCTGCGGATGGTGCCGGCGCTGGTCTGGTCGTTCGGCCGGCATATCGCGCGCGGACGGGCGATCTCGGATCTGTTGGAGGCCAACCATCCTGAAGAGCCGCACTGGTATCTGGCGGTGATCGGCAGCGACCCCTCGGTGCGGGGGCACGGGTTCGGCCAGGCCGTGATGCGCTCCCGGCTGGAGCGCTGCGATGCCGAGTACGCCCCGGCGTATCTGGAGTCCAGCAAGCTCGAAAACGTGCCGTATTACGAGCGTTTCGGCTTCCAGGTGATCGGGGAGATCACGTTGCCCGGCGGTGGGCCGACACTGTGGAAGATGTGGCGGGCGCCCCAGACGCCGTAGCAGTCAGTCGGCCACTGAGGCGCCGAGGCGTTCGGCAGCCGCAAGATAATCCTCCACGAACTCCAACACGACCTCGCGCGCCGGCTTCACTTTGTTCATCAGCCCGACGCCTTGACCGACGAAATAGGTGGCCAGGGCTTGCGCGCCCGGGTGCCCGGCGGCGGCCAGCTTGTCGACGCGGCGCAGGGCCGGTTCGGCCAACATGGACTGCAGCGGCAGCGGCAACGTGGCATGCCCGCTTTCGTTGGGCCGCCACGCATCAGTCCAATCCGAGACCAGCTGTCGCGCCGGTTTCCCGGTGCGCCCGGTGGAGCGGATGGTGTCGCGCGAGGTCGCCGCGAGCATCTTCTGCACGGTGTGCGGGGCGGTTTCGGCTTCGTCGGTGGTGAGCCACACCGATCCGGTCCATGCTCCGGCCGCCCCCAGAGCCACGCAGGCGGCCATCTGCCGGCCGGTGACGATCCCCCCGGCGGCTAGCACGGGCACGGCACCCTCGATGGCGTCGATGACCTCCGGCACCAGCACCAGCGTGGAGACTTCACCGCAGTGGCCGCCGGCCTCGGTGCCCTGGGCGACGATCAGGTCGACACCACTCGCGACCTGCTTGAGGGCGTGTTCCTTGGCCCCAACCAGGGCCGCGACCGGGATGCCGTGGTCCTTGCCGGACTTGATCATGTAGTCCGGTGGCACGCCGAGCGCATTGGCCATCAGCCGGATCGGATGGGCCACGGCAACCTCGAGCAGCTGCTCTCCGGCGCTGCCAGTGAGGATGGCCGACCCCAGCCGGGGGGTGTCGTCGGGCTCGATGTCGTGCTGTGCCAACAGTTCTGCGATAAAGGTCTTGTAGTCATCGGGGATGCGGTCGGACAGTTGACGCCCGGACAGATGCTCGCCCTTGCCCTCGAATTTGGCCGGCACGATGATGTCGATGCCGTAGGGTCTTCCCTTCACCTGCTGGTCGATCCAGCTCAGCTCCTGATCCAGCTGCTCCGGGCTGTAGGCGGCGCCGCCGAGGACGCCGAAGCCGCCCGCATTGGTTACGGCGGCCACCACGTCGCGGCAGTGGCTGAAGGCGAACAGCGGGAAGTCGATGCCGAACTGCTCGCAGATGGGGGTTTTCACGGTTCTGCCGCTCCTTCGTCGAACACCGCTGGTGCGAAGAAGTATCAGCCCACCAGGGCGTCGACGTCGAGCAGCGAGGGCAACTCGGAGTCGCCCAGGTCGGGAACGGTGAACTCGGCGCCGCCCGGCAACGGCAGTGGTGCATCGTTCGGTGCGATGACACCGGCCCCGGTCAGGTAGCCGATCGCTCGTCCCAGGTCGGTGGCCACATCGGCCACCACCCCGCCGACGGACTGGAGCATCCACTGGGCGCCTTGGGCCAGGTCGCTGACCAGGAAGATGTCCTGGTCGACGATCGTCTGCAGGTAATTGAGGATCGGCGGCAGGAAGTAGCTCTCGAGGACGAACCCGGCACCGCCGGCCAGCGCGCGCAACCCCAGCATGAGCTCGATGCCGAGGTTCGGGTAGCCGTAGCTGTTGATGGCATCGGTGAGGGACGCCTTGAGATCGACCGGCATGATGAAGCTGTTGAGGATGTCCGGGTCGGTCTGCATCGGCACCCCGTCGAAGTCCGATCGCATCGGAATGCCGAAGACTTGCAGGATCGTCGGCGTGATGTCGGCAATGGAATAGTTCAGGTTCTGGCCGCCGGCCTGCGCCTCGTTGCCGGCCAGCGAGAACATGACGAAACTCGATGTCTCGTTGGGGGATTGGAAGCCGTGGCCGAGGCTGAAACCGGGCAGGGTCACCGTCTGCTGGTGGCCGTGGTCGGTGACCGCGATGATGGTCCATTTGTCGCCGGTGGCCGCCTCGGCTTGGGCCACCGCCTCGAGGATCTGCTTGAAGTTGGCCCCGACGTTGATGACGGCCTGGGCGTACTCCTGCGACCCGCCGCTGAACGAGTGTCCGGCCTGGTCGACCTGGGACTGGTAGGCGAACATGAAGGTGTCGATGTTCGGGTTCGTCGTGGTCGCCAGGATCCGGGAGATGGTCTCCTCGGTGACCAGCGCGTCCGTCTCCGCTGAGGTGGAGCCGCCGGTAATGCCGATGATGTTGTCGGCGGGATAGCCGCCGGTGGAGGCCATCTCGGTGAAGAGGCCCCGGCCGGAGATGACGGTGGTGTCGATCTCCGGCTTGTGGTACTCGATCAAGTTGAACACCGACGGCCAGGTCGTGTACGGCTCAGGCCGGTAGACGTTGCTGACCACCCCGTGCTTGTCGTCCCAGACCCCGGTCAGGATCGTCGACCACGACGGGGTCGACATGGTCTGGTGGCCGATGATGCTGGTGGCTCCGGTGACGCCCCGGTCCATCAGCATCTTGAAGCCGCTGTCGTCGTTGTAGGCGTGCTCCAGGATCTTGTCCAGGTTGGTGCCGTCGGTGCCGAACAGCAGCACATGCTCGGCAGCCAGCATCCATTCGGCGGTCAGTGCGGACAGCCCGGCCTGCGTTCCGACCACCGACGCGGTTCCGGCGACCAGGCCGGCGACGGCCGCACCACAGAGCGCCTTCTTCACTGTTGCCATGTCAGCCCAGCAGCGCTTCGACGTCGACCAAGCCCAAGTCCGGAAGGGTGAACTCGGCGCTGCCCGGCAGCGGCAGCGGCGCGTCGGTCGGCGCGACGACACCCGCCCCGGTCAGGTACCCGACCCCGAGGGCCACCGCGTTGGTCGCGTCCACCACCGCGCCGCCGACGGTGTTGACCACCCACTGGGTGGCCTGGGCCAGCTCGCTGAGCAGGAAGATGTCCTGGTCGACGATCGACTGCAGGAACTTGTCGACCTCAAGGATCCCCTTGTCGAGGAAGTACGGGATGCTGACGAATATCGTGCGGATGGCCAGGCTGATGTCGTTGCCGATGTTCGGGTAGCCATACATTCCGATCGCATCGGTCAGCGCCTGCTTGAGATCGACGGGCGTGACGATGCTGTCCAGGACGGCAGGGTCGTCGGCCATCGAGACGCCGTCGAAGTCCGACCGCAGCTGGATCCCGAACAGCGACAGGATGGTCGGGGTGATGTCGGCAATGGAGTAGTTCAGGTTCTGGCTGCCGTCGGTCGCGTCCTCGCCGGCTTGATCGAAGATGACGAACGACGTCGTCTCGTTGGGCGACTGGAAACCGTGACCGGTGCCCAGCGACATCTGGTGACCGTGATCGGTGGTGAGGATGATCGACCAGTCGTCGCCGGTGATCGCTTTGACCTCCTCGATCGCGGCCAGGATCTCCTTGATGTTGGCACCGAGATTGATGATGGCCTGCATGTACTCGTCCGACCCGCCCCCGAAGGAGTGCCCGGCGTGGTCGGTCTGCGACTGGTAGGAGAACAGGAAACTCGAGACGTCGTCCGGGTTATCTTTGGTCGCCAGGATCTGGGCGATGGTGGCCGCGGTGACCAGGGCGTCGGAGTCGGCCGCGCTGCCCTCCACCGGGATAAAGATATTGTTGTCGGCCGAATAACCGCCCGCGGCGGCAAGGTCGTTGAGGTACTGCCAGTTGCTGATGATCGTGGTGTCGATCTCCGGCTTGTGGTACTCGATCAGGTTGAACACCGACGGCCACTTGTCGTACGGCTCGGGCCGGAACAGGTTGTTGACGACGCCGTGCTTGTCGTCCCACACTCCGGTGAGGATCGTCGACCACGACGGTCCGGAGAGCGAGGTGTGGTTGGTAATGCTTGCGGTTCCGGTGATGCCCTGATCCATCGCCGTTTTGAAACCGCTGGCGTCGTTGTAGGCGTACTCCAGGATCTTGGCGAGGTTGGCGCCGTCGACGCCGATCAGCAGCACGTGCTCGGCGGCCAGCATCCAGTCGGCGGTGTGCACCAACGAGGCCGGGGCTGCGACAGCAGCGCCCGTTCCCGCAACCAGGCCGGCGGCGGCTGCCCCACAGAGGAACTGCTTGATCGTTGTCACGAGCGACTTCCCTCGGCTAGATCGGCCCGAACTAATTGACGGCGATGCTAGCAGTCACCCAGGAAAAACTCAGGTTTCTCTCGTGATCCGACCGTTTCCCCTGGAAGTTACTGAGGGTTCTGTGGGTGGCCGACTCGGAGGGCGGCGCCCATGCGCTCAAGTAAGGCGCGGAGATAGTGTCCCCACTGACCAGCTTCACGCGGAACTGCATCTCCCGATACGGCCAGCCGGTCGCCGTATTCCATTGCGACATCAGCAAGCCCACCCCGCCGGCGGCGTGACGCGTGCCGATCTGGGCGCCGGGCTGACGTCGGCCAATTTGCCGGCGACGGTCCGCGCGGCGGGGCTCACTGAATCAGGGCTTGCTGCGCCAGCTGCCAGCAGCCAGGGCGATCATCCGAAGTTGTTTGACGGCAACATGTTTGATTTCAGCGAGTGTCGCCGGGTCCGGTGCCTCCTCGATGGCCTCGGCGGTGACGATCATCGCGTTGACGAACAGCCCGGCGAGTACGTTGAGGTCTTCGGTGCTCCACGCGCTCGCGCCGGGGAAGCGGGACAAATCGGTCGCCAGCTCGGAGGTGATCAGCTTGATCTCGGTGCGAATCGCATACCGCAGGACCGTCATCCCGCTGGAGCGTTCCCGGTTGATGAACCGCCAGTATTCCGGCCGCGACGTCACGCTCTCGATGAGCACCTCCACCGAGGACTCGATGACCCGGGCCGGGTCCACGCCACCACTGCGGGCGTCGCGCAAGGTCTCGCGCAGCGCGCGAAACGACTCGTCGATGAGCACCAGGCCCAGCGCGTCCATTGACTCGAAATGCCGATAGAAGGCGGCCGGGACGATGTTGGCCGCCCGGGTCACCTCGCGCAGGCTCAATGCGCTGAAGCTGCGCTCGTCGAGCAGGGTCAGCGCGGCGCTGATGATGGCCCGGCGGGTGGCCTCCTTGCGCTCCTCGCGGGAGGGCCGCTCGGGCCGTTCCGGCCGAGTCGGCCGCTCGGCGCGGGGCGGTCGCGGCGGCCTGGTACGCCCGGACCGTGAATTGGGAGTACGACTGTTCACTGTTGTGAAGCCTAACACAATGGCCGAATAAGCCTTGACTCGTCGTGAACGACTGTTCACTGTGTACATATGTTCACTCAAACGTTGACGCGGCGGGTACTCGGCTCCGGCCTGCTCGACCTGCTCACCGGCCCCCACGGGGTCGACCGCTACACCGAACTGGTGTCACCGACCTGGACCCGCAATGACGCCCGTGCTCGGGTGGTCGCCGTGCGGCGCGCCACCGCGCGCAGCGTCACCCTGCTGTTGGAACCCAACGACGCGTTTCCCGGATTCAAGGCCGGCCAGCACATCAACCTCTCGGTCGACATCGACGGGCGCCGGCGCACCCGGTGCTACTCGCCCGCCAGCGCCGAAGGGCAGCGGCTCATCGAGCTCACCATCGGCCGCCACGAGAACGGCCTGGTCTCCGAGCACCTGTACCGCCACGCGCGGCCCGGCATGGTCGTCGGCCTGGACAAAGTCGGTGGCGACTTCGTGTTGCCGGCGATCCGGCCGCGGCGCGTCCTGTTGATCTCCGGCGGCAGCGGCATCACCCCGGTGATGTCGATGCTGCGCACCCTGATCGCCGAACACTATGCCGGCCGGGTGACGTTCATCCACTACGCCCGCTCGCCCGAGGAGGCCTGCTACCGCGACGAACTGGCCGCGATGCCGCGGGTGACGGTGCTACACGGCTACACCCGCGCCCCCGAAGCCGGTGATCTGCAGGGCTACTTCGGCGCCGAGCACCTGGCCGCGGCTGGCCCGGAACCCGACGCGGTCTACGTGTGCGGCCCGCCGGCGTTGGTGGCGGCCGTACGCGAGCAGCGCCCCGATGCCATCTCGGAGAGCTTCGTGCCGCCGGAGTTCGCCGCCGAAGCCTCCGGGGGACGGGTGAGCTTCCTGGGCAGCACCATCTCGGTGACCGACGACGGCCGGCCGCTGCTGGAACAGGCCGAAGCGGCCGGGCTGCAGCCGGCCAGCGGATGCCGGATGGGCATCTGCCACAGCTGTACCTGCCGCAAAACCGGTGGCACGGTGCGAAACCTGATCACCGGAGCGATCTCCACCGCCGAGAGCGAAGACATCCAGATCTGCGTGTCGGTGCCCGTCGGCGACGTCGACATCGACCTCTAAGACCAATGACCCCCCGCGAATCGGAATCACACGACGACACCACCGCGTGTTGCGTCGGGAAATTCCGAGTCGCGGACGATGACCAAAGGAGCCAACCATGACACAGTCCGTCCTCGAGCGCCCGCAGACCGCGCAGCCACAAGTCCCCACCCGCTCAGACCTGCCGCCGAACCTCGATGCCTTCGGCGCCGAGCTCGACGCCATCCGCCAGGCCGTCCTCGACGACCTCGGCGAGCGCGACGCCGACTACATCCACCGGATCATCAAGGCCCAGCGTGCGCTGGAGGTCGGCGGGCGCGCGTGTCTGTTCTTCAGCATCATCCCGCCGGCCTGGCTGGCCGGCACCGTCATGCTGGGGCTGTCGAAGATCCTCGACAACATGGAGATCGGCCACAACGTCATGCACGGCCAGTACGACTGGATGGGCGAACCGGCGTTGTACGGCAAGCACTTCGAGTGGGACACCGCCTGCCCGGCCGATCAGTGGCGGCACTCGCACAACTACATGCACCACACCTACACCAACATCGTCGGGATGGACCGCGACGTCGGCTACGGCATTCTGCGGATGAGCGAGAAGCAGCCCTGGGAGCCCTACTTCCTGGGCAATCCGTTGTATGCCTTCCTGCTGATGGTGCTGTTCCAGTACGGGGTGGCGGTCCACGAACTGGAGGCCGAGCGCATCCGCGCCGGCGAGATCGGCGTCGCCGACAAACGCGAAATGCTGCGGGAGACCTGGCAGAAGGTGCGACGCCAAACCCTCAAGGACTACGTGGCATTCCCGCTGCTGGCCGGGCCGTTCGCGCCGCTGGTGTTCGCCGGCAACCTGACCGCCAACCTGATGCGCAACGTATGGGCCTACACCATCATCTTCTGCGGCCACTTCCCGGACGGCACGAGTGAGTTCACCATCGAGGAGACCGAGAACGAGTCGCGCGGGATGTGGTATTACCGCCAGATCCTCGGTTCGGCGAATTTGAGCGGCGGCAAGTGGTTTCACATCCTGACCGGCAACCTGTCGTTCCAGGTGGAGCACCACCTGTTCCCCGACCTGCCGGCGCATCGCTATGCCGAGATTGCGCCGCAGGTGCGCGAGATCTGCGAGCGCTACGGCGTCCCGTACAACACCGGCCCGCTGCTCAAGCAGTTCGGCAGCGTGGTCCGCAAGATCTGCAAGCTGGCACTGCCTTGGACGTAGGAGGCCGTGACCGGCTACTCGACGCCGACGGTGACCTCGGTCGACTTGATGAACACCGTCGCCGGCTTGCCGACCTTGAGGTCGAGGTCGAGGGCGGCGTCGCGGGTGACCGACGAGGTGATCACCTGCTCGCCGCCGTCGAGCCGGATCTTGACCACAGCCATCACCGCGCCGATGTCGACGTCGGCGATGGTTCCGGTGAGTTGATTGCGCGTTGAGAGTTGCATGGCGGTCCTCTTCGATTCTCCGATGCGCCTGACGGATCAACGGTAGATCAGCACCGGGGGCCAAGCAGCGCAATCGAGGCATCGACCGCGGGCTCGACGATGGCACCGATGTCGGCGCCGTCCTCGACGGCCAGCGCGGTCAACTCCCGCAGGCCGCCCAGCAGGATCACCGCCAGCGCCGGGCTCAGCGGCGGCAGTTCGGCCCGCTGGAACCCCGGGCTGCCGCTGAGCTCGATCAGCAGGTTCGACATCAGATCCAGGCCGCGCCGCTGGGCCGGTCGCGCCACCTCACCCAGCGCCGGCAGCTCCCGGATCCAGCTCAGCGTGATCGCCGGCCGGGACCGGATCTGGGCGACGTAGGCCCCCACCGCCTGGCGGATCTGTTCCTGCCAATCGGCCTGCGGATCGACCGCGGCGCGAATCCGTTGCGCCAGCGCCTCGTTGTCGGCGCGCAACAGCTCAAGGAAGCACTCCTCCTTGCTGGCGAAGCGGTCATAGAAGGTGCGCTTGGAGGTGCGCGCCGCGCGCACGATGTCGGCGACGGTGCTGGCCCGGTAGCCCCGTTCGGCGATCGCCTCCGCCAGGCCGTCGAGCAGGCGCTGCCGAAACGGGTCGGCGTCCTGCGCCGCCTCGCCGCCGGCTACCAGCACCGTCATCGCCGTTCCTTCCACCCGCAGGCCCTTGCCAGCCATTGGTACTTAAGGGTACCGTTTCCCACAAGCATCTGGTACGCACCGGTACCACAACTCGCGTCGGGAGGCGCCCCATGACCCAGACCGCCGTCGGCAACAGCACTGCAACCACGGACGCGCCCGCGATCAACCTCCCCCCGGGCCCCCGAGTTCCCAAGGTGCTCTCGGTGCTGCTGTTCAGCCTGGCCCGGCGGCAGGTGGTGCAGCACCTGACCCGCCGCTACGGCCCCGCCTTCACCGTCACCAGTCCCATCTTCGGGACGACGGTCTTCGTCACCGAACCCGACTTGGCCAAGCAGGTGTTCCTCGCCAACCCCGACGAGCTGGGCAACATCCAGCCCAACCTGTCCCGGATCCTCGGACCCGGTTCGGTGTTCGCCCTCGACGGCGCCGAGCACCGCCGCCGCCGTAACCTGCTGAGTCCGCCGTTCCACGGCAAGAGCATCCGGGCCTACGAACAGATCATCGTCGAGGAGACCCTGCGCGAGATCAACGACTGGCCGATCGGCAAGCCCTTCGAAACGCTGCTGCCGATGAACCGGATCACCCTGAACGTGATCCTGCGGGCGATCTTCGGCGCCGAAGGCGCCGAACTGGACAAACTGCGGGCCGAACTGCCGAAGTGGGTGACGCTGGGCTCGCGGCTGGTGGCGCTGCCCATGCCGACCCGCACCTACGGGCGGTTCACCCCGTGGGGTCGGCTGGCCGCCTGGCGCGACGAGTACGAAGCCGTCCTGGACAAGCTGATCGCCGACGTGCGTGCCGACCCGAACTTCGCCAACCGCACCGATGTGCTGACCCTGCTGCTGTCCAGCACCTACGACGACGGCGCCGCGATGACCCGCCAGGAGATCGGCGACGAACTGCTCACCCTGCTGGCGGCCGGGCATGAGACCACCGCGTCGACGATGGCCTGGGTCTTCGAGCGGCTGAGCCGCTACCCCGACGTGCTCAACGAGTTGGTCGCCGAGGCCGACACCGACGAGAACACGTTGCGCCGCGCCGCAATTCGCGAGGTGCAGCGGGTGCGCACCGTCATCGACTTCGCCGGCCGGCACGTCTATGCGCCCAGCGTCCAGATCGGCGAATGGGTGATTCCCCGCGGCTACGGGGTGATCGTCGGCATCAATCAGATCCACCAGAACCCCGCCGTCTTCGAGGACCCGGACCGCTTCGACCCCAAGCGCTACCTCGACGGCAACCCCTCGGCGTTCGAGTGGCTGCCCTATGGCGGCGGCAGCCGGCGCTGCCCGGGCTCGGCGTTCGCCAACCTGGAGATGGACGTGGTGTTGCGAACGGTGTTGCGGCACTTGACTATCGAGCCGACCACCGCGCCGGGGGAGAAATTCCACTCCCGCGGAGTGGCCTTCACCCCGAAACGGGGCGGGCGAATCACGGTGCGCCGGCGAGGCTGATCAGGCCCACCGCTTAGGATCGGCGGACATGAGCACACCGGAGACGATGACCGCCGCGATCGAGCGCACCATCCCGGTCGCGCACCGGATGGGGGTGCGGATCCTCGAGGCCGGGCCCGGCCATGCGGTGGCCAGCGTGCCGGTCGAGGGCAACGGCAACCATTTCGGCGTCATCTACGCCGGGGTGCAGTTCACCGTCGCCGAGATCCTCGGCGGGGTGATCGCGCTGAGCACGTTCGACGCGGCGAAGTACTTCCCGCTGGTGAAGAACATCGACATCTCGTTCGTCGGGATGGCCCGCTCGGAGCTACGCGCCGAGGCCCGTCTCGACGAGGCGACCATCGCCCGGATCGAAGCCGAGGCCGCCGAACGCGGCAAGGCGGACTTCGAACTGGAAGCCGTGGTCACCGACGCCGAAGGAAAGACCGTCGCCACCACCCGCGGGCTGTATCAACTGCGGGCCCACGGGAAATAAGCCCGCCGACAGCCGCTAAGTCTGGCGTTGCAGCTGCCAGTCCGGCCGGATGTAGTGGCAGGTGTAGCCGTTCGGGTACCGCTCCAGGTAATCCTGGTGCTCGGGCTCGGCCTCCCAGAAGTCACCGGCCGGGCTGACCTCGGTCACCACCTTGCCCGGCCAGCGACCCGAGGCGTCCACGTCGGCGATGGTGTCCAGCGCGATCTGGCGCTGCGAGTCGTCGAGGTAGAAGATCGCCGAACGGTAGCTGGTCCCGACGTCGTTGCCTTGCCGGTTGCGGGTGGTCGGGTCGTGGATGGCGAAGAAGAACTCCAGCAGGCTGCGGTAGTCGGTGGCCGCCGGGTCGTAGACGATCTCGATGGCCTCGGCGTGGCTGCCGTGGTTGCGGTAGGTGGCGTTCGGTACGTCGCCGCCGGTGTAGCCGACTCTGGTGGACACCACGCCGGGTTGCTTGCGGATCAGATCTTGCATGCCCCAGAAGCAGCCGCCGGCCAGGATCGCTCTGCGGTAATCGGTCATGCCCCCGATTATCCCGGCTCAGCCACGGCCCGCCAGCAGATAAGAGCGATAGCTGGTCAGCACCGCACTCGGCTCCCGGCACGGAGCCCCCAGCGCGGTCAACACGGGGAACCGGTCGAACAGGGCCCGCAGGCCCGAGCGGATCTGCATCCGGGCCAGCGGGGCGCCCAGGCAGACGTGCGGGCCGAACCCGAACCCCAGGTGGCCGGTCTGCAGCCGGGCCAGGTCGAGCCGGTCGGGATCGGCGAACACCGCCGGATCCCGGTTGGCGGCGGCCAGCCCGAGCAGGATCGGGGCCCCGGTCTGCACCACACAGTCGCCGATCTCGATCGGCGCGGACGCCACCCGGGAGATCATCTGGGCCGGGCTGATCAGGCGGACCAGTTCATCCACGGCATGCGGGGCGCTGAGCAACCGCTGTTGGCCGGGGTTATCGATCAGCAGCGCCACCGCCCCGGTGAGCACGGCGGTGGTGGTGTCGTGCCCAGCCGACAGCAAGAAGATGGCGTTGTGCAGCAGTTCGTCATCCGAGAGCGGCAGCCCGCTGGTGGCCACCACCGACAGCAGGTCGTGGCCCGGATCGGCGCGGCGCAGCTTCAGCAGGTCGGCGAGCAGCGCCTTCATCGCGGCGGCGGCGTCGTCGGCGGCGGTGAACACCGCCCGCGGCGCGGCCGGTTCCAAGGCGGCGATCAGCGCCATCGACCAGGCTTGCAGATTGTCCAGTTCGCTGTCGGGAACCCCCAGCAGGGTGGCGATCATCCCCAGCGGCAACGGCTTGGCGAACTCGGCCACCAGGTCGAAGCCGCGCCCGTCCAATCCCGCCGCCAACGCCCGGGCGCGGGCGGCGACTTCGGGTTCGAAAGAGGCCAGCGCCCGCGGGGTGAACGCCCGCGACAGCGGAGCCCGCAGCCGGCGGTGATCGTCGCCGGAGCGGTAGAACAGGTTGTGCTCCACATGGGTCAGATACGGCCGCCCCGGATCGAGCTTGCCGCGGTACAGGTTTCGCCGGTCGGTGCCGGCCCGTTCGTCGCGCAGCATCGCCAGCACGTCGGCGTAGCGGGTGAGCACCCACAGCCCCTGGCTGTTGCGGTGCACCGGATCCGCCTCGGCGAACCGGCGCTGATAGGCCAGCGGGTCGGCATGCAGGTCGGGATCGCGGAAGTCGAAGTCGGGCGCATCCATCAGGTGCGTTCCGCGATCCAGGACGCCACCAGGTCGGCGCAGACGGTCCGGCTGTCCGCCGGCTGCTGCAGATAGTGGTCGCCGGGAATGAAATGCAGTTGTTTGTCGGTGCTGGCCAGTGAGTCGTGGATGTGGTGGGCATCGCTGGGGAACACGCCGGTGTCGGCGGTGCTCTGGATCACCAAGGACGGCAGCGTGATCCGGCCCAGGTGCGGGGCGCCCTGGCAGAACGAGGTCTGCAGACTCCACATCGACAGCCAGGTCCGCAGCGTGCAGTGCGCGGCGATGTTGTACGGCGCACGGTTGGCGCGCCGGGGGTCCCCCAGATAGCACTGGTTCAGCGGGCGATCCGATGGGTCGAGCGAGGGGTCCAGGTAGCGCAGGTCGGCCCAGACCCGATGCACCGAGAAGCTGCGGTCGTAGGTCCCGGCAGCCTTCAGCCGCTTCAACTCCGCCTGCGCCCATGCGGTGATCCGGTCATTGCGGTCTCGCTGGGCCTGGCGGTAGCGGGCGATGTACTCCTGGGTGTAGGGCGGGGCGTTGTGTTCGGCGTACATGTCCAGAGCCGGATCGCAGGACAGCGGGTCGGACTCGTCGGTCACCGAGGGGTCGATCCAGGCGGTCAGCACCTCCGGGCGCCCGGCGTGGGCCTGGGTGGACACGTACAGGTCGCCGGGCGGCAGCGCGTTGACCGCGTCGGGCACCGGGCCGCCACCGACTCCTGTGATATGCGGGTCGACGGCTTGGGATTGGTAGGCCGCCATCAGCGAGCCGCCGCCGGAGTTGCCGAGCAGCACCACCACGTCGACGCCGGCCTGCTCGCGCAGCCACGCCACCCCCGCGGCGATGTCGGCCAACGCGTGTTCGAGCAGGAACACCGATTCGCCGCTGCGGAACCGGGTGTTCCAGCCCAGAAAGCCGTAGCCCCGTTCGGCCAGCAGCGGCGCCAGGTAGTGCTCGGCGAAATCCACGTTGTAGTGGCTGGCGATGACCGCCACCTTCGGGGCGACGCCGGCCGGGGTCCAGTACAGTCCCTGCGCCGGGTGGTAACCGGCGGGGTTCACCCCAGCCGATGCCGAAGTGAGCGAGACGAATTCGCGTGTTACCGCCACTGCACAACTCCTTTGGTCAGGTCCTGTCACCGGGCCAGCTCACCGAGCGATACCAGGTGTCGGTGAGCGTTTTGATCGCCGCTTCGTCGTCGAGTTCGCGGCCCGCCACGTCGCCGCCGGCCACCAGCCAGACGTAGGTGAACTGGTTGAGCATCGCGACGATGGCGGAGCCGACCAGTTCCGGGTCCGCGTCGGGTGCATAGCCCTTGCGTTGGGCCATCCGCACCGTCTGCGCCACCCAGTCGATCGCATCGGCGCACATCTCCCGCCAGCGCCGGGCGAACTCGTCATTGATCATCGCCAGCTGAAACACCCCGACCATGACCCCGAGGTGCTCCCGGTAGGTCTCCCAGTGCGCCCGCACCGATTCCTCGATGATCTGCCGCAGGTCCTGGCCCGGGTGCAGCGCCTGCACCGCACGGCTTTTCGCTGACGCCCGGAAGTCCTCGGCCAGCGAGGCCAGCAGGTCCTCCTTGGATTCGAAGTAGTGGTAGAACGAGGCCGGCGAGCGCCGCGCGGTCGAGGTGATGTCGGTGATGGTCGTCTTGAAGAAGCCTTTGCGGGCGATCACCTCGCGGGCGGCCTGCTCCAGGCGGGCCTGGGTGTCGCGGCCGCGCACGGTGGGGCGGGGCACCACCACATCGCCGGGCATCAGGCCGGTTCCGTCTGGTGCAGGCCGGCCACCAACTCGGCCAGCCGCCGTTCCCCGCCGGGTGTCTGGCCGCCGGCGTCCAGGAAGCGTTGCATCCTCGGCAGCGCGGTGCCGCGGCCGAGCACCTGGGCAAACGCCGAGCGTTCCACCGCCAGGCCCGCGTCGAAATCCGGGGCGCACAGGGTGGCTTTGACGGCGGCGATGTCGGCCAGCGGGACGGTGCCGAGACGCGCCAGCAACCGGTCGAGGAACGGCCCGACGTCGCCCGGGTCCAGCGCCCGGTTGACCAGCCCGTAGCGTTCGGCCAGGTCGGCATCGAGATCGTCGTGGGCCAGGATGACCTCCAGCGCCCGGCCGCGGCCCAGCAGCCGACGCAGGTGCTGGGGACCCGAACCGGCCGGGATGACCCCGATCCCGGTCTCGATCTGGTTGAACACTGCCCGGCCGGTGACCGCGAACCGCAGATCGAGGTTCACCAGGAGCTCCATCCCGCCGCCGGCCACCCGCCCGGCGACCACCCCGACGGTGACCTGCTCGAGGGCCCGGAAGGCGCCGACCAACTCCTGGAATGAGCCGACCGCGGCCGCGGGATCCGCAGCGGACGCCTGCAGCAGCGCCAGATCGACGTGGGCGATGAAGAAGTCGGGGTTGGCGCTTTCCAGCACCACCACCCGGACCTGATCGCCCGCCGCGCGCAGCCACTTCACCAGCCGCCACAGATCGCCCATCATGGCGGCGTCCATCAGGTTGATCGCGCCGTGGTCGATGTGCACCCGGGCGATCGGGCCGTCGTGAATGACGTGCAGCGTCGTCAGCGAATCGATGGCCATATGCGGCCGGTTCAGCCGAGGTGGGTGGTGGTCGAGCGTGACGTGACCACCTTGGGGTCGGCCGCGCGCTCGGTGCTGGACAGCAGTGCGCGGGCCCGCTCCGGGTCGCGTTCGAAACCGGGTGTGTCCCGGCACAACTCGACCATGATGCCGTTGGGGTCCAGGTAGTACAGCGAGTGGCACCAGCCGTGGTCGACGTCCATCAACGCCTTGACCCCGGCGGCGTCCATCCGGGTCCGGACCTCGTTCTGCTTCTCCTCGGTGGCCCGGAAGGCCACGTGGTTCACCCACACCGGCAGGCCATTCGGGCGGGACAACGAGCTGGACCAGTCGGGTTTCTCCCCGACGCCGTGCAGGTCGAAGAACGCGATGCACGAGCCGTCGCCGAGGTCGTAGAACACGTGCCGGAAAAAGCCGTCCTGTAGGTGTTCGACCTCGGTGTGGACCAGCGGGAACCCCAGCAGGTCCTCGTAGAAGTGATGCGTCGCCTCCAGATCGGCGCAGGCGTAGGCCGCGTGGTGCAGGCCGACGGCCGGTTTGCTGGGCATCACCGCAATCTCCTTCGGGCCGGGGACCGGTCCGGGTCACCGTAACACCGATTCGAATATAAACCCAGATTCGAATCCGAGACCCCTCGACAACGTCGCTAGAACGTGTTCTAGTTCTTGGCATGACGAACCCGCAGTTCAGCCGCGCGGAGCTCGCGGCAGCCTTCGAGACCTTCGAGCAGACCGTCGCCCGCGCCGCCGAGACCAAGGACTGGGATGCCTGGGTGGGGCACTACACCCCCGACGTCACCTACGTCGAACACGCCATGGGCACCATGCACGGCCGCGAGGAGGTGCGCCGCTGGATCCGCAAGACGATGTCGACGTTCCCGGGCAGCTACATGACCGAGTTCCCGGCGCTGTGGTCGGTGATCGACGAGGACGGCGGGCGGATCATCTGCGAACTGGACAACCCGATGCGCGACCCCGGCGACGGCACCATCATCAGCGCCACCAACATCTCGATCATCACCTACGCCGGCGATGGCCTGTGGAGCCGTCAGGAGGACATCTACAACCCGTTGCGCTTCGTCGCCGCGACCCTGAAGTGGTGCCGCAAGGCCCAAGAACTCGGCACCCTTGATGACGAGGCGGCGGCCTGGATGCAGCAGTTCGGGGGTACTGCGTGAACAGCAAGGCCAAGCTCGTCATCGGCGCCAACGGGTTCCTGGGGTCGCACGTCACCCGCCGGCTCGTCGATGCCGGTGAAGAGGTGCGGGTCATGGTGCGGCCGGGCGCCAACACCGTCGGGATCGACGACCTCGACGTCACCCGCTTCCACGGCGACGTCTTCGATTCCGCCACCGTGGCCGAGGCGATGACCGGCTGCGACGACGTCTACTACTGCGTCGTGGACACCCGGGCCTGGCTCCGGGACCCGAGCCCGCTGTTTCGCACCAACGTCGAGGGCACCCGCAACGTCCTGGACGTCGCTAAAGACGCCGGCCTGCGCCGGTTCGTGTTCACCAGCAGCTATGTGACCGTCGGCCGCCGCCGCGGCCACGTCGCCACCGAGGCCGACCCGATCAACCGCCGCCGCCTCACCCCCTACGTGCAGTCCCGGGTGCAGGCCGAAGACCTGGTGCTGCGTTATGCGGCCGAGGCCGGCCTGCCGGCGGTGGCGATGTGCGTGTCGAGCACCTACGGCGACGGCGACTGGGGCCGCACCCCGCACGGGGCATTCATCGCCGGCGCCGTCTACGGCAAGCTGCCGTTTGTGATGGACGGCATCCGGCTGGAGGCCGTCGGGGTCGACGATGCGGCGCAGGCACTGATCCTGGCCGCCGAACACGGCCGGAACGGGGAGCGCTATCTGATTTCCGAGCGCATGATCACCAACGCCGAGATCATCGCGATCGCGGCCGACGAGGCCGGGGTGCCGCCGCCGGCGCGGTCGATCCCGGTGCCGATGCTCTATGCGCTGGGGGCGCTGGGCACGCTGAAGGCCCGGCTGGGCGGCAAGGACGCCGAGCTGTCGCTGAAATCGGTGCGGATGATGCGCGCGGAGTCCGAACTCGACCATTCCAAGGCGGTGCGCGAACTGGGCTGGCAGCCACGACCGGTCGAGGAATCGATCCGGGAGGCGGCGCGTTTCTGGATGAAACTGCGCGACGCCAGGAAGCATGCGGACAAGCGAGGCACCCCAGCATGAACAATCGACCGGTTCTCACCCCGACCGCCGAATACCCGATCACCGTGACCCCGACCGGCCGGCACGTCACGGTGCGCATCGGCGGCGAAGTCATCGCCGATACCAACGATGCGCTCACCCTGCAGGAAGCAAATCATGCTGCGGTGCAATATATTCCGCTGGCTGACGTCCGGCGCGAGCTGTTGACCCGGACCGAGACGACCAGTTACTGCCCGTTCAAGGGCGACGCCGCTTACTACACGGTGACCACCGCGGCCGGCCAGACCGTCACCGATGCGATCTGGACCTACGAGCAGCCGTTTCCCGCGGTCGCCGCGATCGCCGGGCACGTCGCGTTCTACCCGGACAAGGCCGAGATCAGCGTCGCTGCAACCTAAATCCCCAGCACCTCAGCGGCGAATCGTGTCTCGGTGTACTCACGCACCGACACAATCCGGCCGTCGTGGGTGTCGACGATGAACACCAGCGGGCTGTCGTAATGGGAGCCGTCGGCGGTGGTGCAGTCACCGTGCGCCTCGATCACCACCGTTTCGCCCTCATTGATGCAGCGGGTCAGCTCGAGAGTGATCCGCAGGCCGTGGCGGCGCTCCTCCACTTGCTGGCGCAAGGCGCCTGCGTCGATCGCCTCGCGGGTCAGGATGCTCCAGTAGGTGAAGTCCTCGCTGACCAGAGTGAAAATGTCGTCCAGGTCGTCGTCGCCAGAGATGCCCTGTAGGAACATCCACGCCAATTCCGCCTGCGGATCGTCGAACGGGGTGGCCACTTCCTCATGGTGGCGCGGCGACGGGATGCGGTCAACGTGCAAACGGCGGTCCTAGGATCACGTCATCAACAGTTCGCTTTGCCGTACCGTCACCTTCCCCGGGCCGGCCAGCCCCGCGCTGACCTTGTCGCCGCTGCGCCGCGGTCCCGGCGATCCCTGCTTGCAGATCATTGACGGCGTCATCTGGCGGACCAGCCTGATGCCCAGTGGGCCGGTGACCGCGCGGATCACCCAGGCGGCGCCGGCGGTGGTGGACTGCGCGGCGTGGGGCGCCGGCGCCGCCGAGTTCCTCGACGGCGTGCCGGGACTGCTGGGCGCCGACGACGACGTCTCGGACTTCGCGCCGACCGAACCGACGGTGGCCGCCGCGCACCGGCGCCTGCCACACCTTCGACTGGGCCGCACCCACCGGGTGCTCGAAGCGCTCATCCCGGCCGTGCTCGAGCAGCGGGTGCCGGGTGTTGATGCGTTCCGGGCCTGGCGGGTGCTGGTCAGCGAGTTCGGTGCCCCGGCGCCGGGACCGGCGCCGGCGCGGATGCGGGTGCCGCCACCGGCCGAGGTGTGGCGAACCATTCCGTCGTGGAAGTTCCACCGCGCCAACGTCGATGGTGGCCGGGCCCGCACCGTCGTGCGCTGCGCGCAGCGGGCGGGATCGCTGGAACGACTGGTGAACCGTCCGGCAGCCGAGGCCCGGGCGGCGCTGATGTCGCTGCCCGGCGTCGGGGTGTGGACTGCGGCCGAGACGGCGCAGCGTGCCTTCGGCGATGCCGACGCGCTGTCGGTCGGCGACTACCACATCGCGAAGATGATCGGCTGGACGCTCCTGGGCCATCCGATCGACGACGACGCCATGATCGACCTGCTGGAACCGATGCGACCGCACCGGCACCGGGTGGTGCGGTTGCTGATCGAAAGCGGGCTGGCCGTCGAGCCGCGGCGCGGCCCACGGCTGGCGGTGCAGCGCATCAGCTCGCTGTGAACGGCTGTTCGGGGAAGGCCGTGCTCGCGGCGCCGGCGAAGCGGCCCGAGTCGAGCGCCTCGAGCAGTTGGGCCGATAGCCACTCGATTACGGCGCGGTCGCGCGGCAGCAGCGCCTGCTCGTACCCGATCAGCAGGTACATGCCCCAACTGGCGAACAGGTGGGCCGGACGCTCCTCTCGCAGGACCTGCAGCGCCGACTCGTACATGATGTTGAAGCGTTGCCGGTCCACCTCGGCCTGCACGGCGTGCACCGTCGGATCCGCCCAGCTCCACGCCCGGATCGCGGCCTCGGCTCCGTGCGGCAGTGCCAGGCCGATCTGGATCAGGCTGTCGAGCCGTTCGCGGGGGTCCGGCAGGGCCCGTACGAACTCCACGTGCTGGACGGTGCGCTCCTCCAGCCAGTGTTGTACCAGGTCACGGGTGTACACCGGCCAGCTGGTGAAGTAGTGGTAGAACGAGCCCGTCGTCACCCCGAGTCGGTTGCACACCTCGGCCAGCTTGAGACCGCCGTAGCCCAGTTCGGACAGCACATCGAGACCTGTCTCGAAATATGCCTGCCGGGAAAGGACCGCGCCCATAAGTCGACTTTAGTTCGCTGGATCCCCCGTGGGAACGTATCGGGGGATACAGAAGTGAATGATCGTAATGGGGAATTTACCGACGAGTAACGGGTGCGGTGACAGAATCTACATCGTGCAGGAAGCGGCGTTTCACCGGCTCGGGCGCCCGCGTGGCGCGCGATCAAACGTGACCCGGGAACGCATCGTGATCGCGGCCAGCGGGGTCTTCGGGGAGTTCGGCTACCACGCGACGACATTTCAGGCGGTTGCTGCCCGCGCGCATCTGACCCGGCCGGCGATCAACCACTATTTCGCGAGCAAGCAACTGCTCTACCAGGCGGTGCTGAACCGCAACGAGTCGATCCTCGACCACGCCGTGGAGCGGGCGCGCACCGAGCACGGTCTGATCGCCCGGCTGTCGTCGGTCATCTATGCGTTTGCCCAACTCGGCGAAGAAGACCGCACCGCCGCGGCCTTCGCCGTCACCGCGGTGCTCGACGCCCAACGAGACCCGCAGCTGCGGGTGTTGGTCGGTGACCTGCAGGGCCCCACCCGGCGGTTCCTCACCGAGACGCTGACCGAGGCCATCGACCGGGGGGAACTCGCCACCGCGGCGACGGTCGGCGACCTGACGGAGACGCTGTTGGCGCTGCTGTGGGGACTCGGGTTCTACATGGCCGCGGTCGGCGACCGTGACGAGTCAGCCGCGGTGATCGCCAACATGCAGGCGCTGCTGGCGAATCGACTCTGGCAGCTGCATCAGCCGGGCCCGCCGGTTGCCGCCGAAAGCAGTGAATAGCTCGCCTAACTTTTTCGGTAGCATGGCTTGCGACAGCCACGGCAAGCAAGCGAGGTAACCGATGAGTTCACTGCGTACCCATGACGACACCTGGGACATCGCCACCAGCGTCGGTTCGACGGCGGTGATGGTGGCCGCAGCCCGCGCGGTCGAGACCGACAGCCCCGAGGCGCTGATCTCCGATCCCTACGCCAAACTTCTGGTCGCCAACGCCGGCACCGGCGTATGGGAGACACTGCTCAACGAAGCGCTGATCGACAAGTTAGAGTCCGTCGACCCCGAGATCGCCGCGGTGTATCACCACATGCGCAACTATCAGGCGGTCCGCACCCACTTCTTCGACGCCTACTTCGCCGCGGCGGTCGACGCCGGTATCCGCCAGGTGGTGATCCTGGCCTCCGGGCTGGACTCCCGGGCCTACCGGCTGGACTGGCCCGCCGGCACTACCGTCTATGAGATCGACCAGCCGAAGGTCCTGGCCTACAAGGAGACGACGCTGGCGGCCCACGACGTGACGCCGTCGGTGCCGCGCCGCGCGGTGGCGATCGACCTGCGCCAGGACTGGCCCACCGCGCTGATCGGCGCCGGCTTCGACCCGGCGGCCCCGACGGCGTGGCTGGCCGAGGGGCTGCTGATGTACCTGCCGGCCGACGGCCAGGACCGGTTGTTCGAGCAGATCACCGCGCTGAGCGCCCCGGGCAGCCGGATCGCGGCGGAGACCGCGGCCAACCACGCCGACGAGCGGCGCCAGGAGATGTCGGAGCGGTTCAAAAAGGTCGCAGAGCAGATCGGCCTGGAGCAGACCGTGGACGTGCAGGATCTGATCTACCACGACGAGAACCGGGCGGCGGTGTCGGAATGGCTCAACGGGCACGGGTGGCGTGCCACCGCGCAGCACTCCACCGACGAGATGCGCCGCCTGAACCGCTGGGTGAACGTGCCGATGGGCGACGACGCGCAAGCGTTCGCGGAGTTCGTCACCGCGGTGCGCAGCTAACCGCCGGGGCTGATTCGGCGGTTCAGCGTCGCCTCTCCTTCGTCGAGGCTCGCTGATATAGGTCGAGGTAGGTCCTTCACAAACGCCTCCGGAGGTGTCAGGAAGGGATCTGTAAGTGATTCCTT
>NZ_LZJK01000162.1 GCF_001667945.1 Mycolicibacter sinensis
TGCTGTGCGGTCTGCAGCTGCCCGGCGTGGGCGGCCAGCAGATTGCCTTCACCGGCAAAGTCGCCGATATCGACCAGTCCAAGGTCTGGCCGCCCGGCACCTGCCTGGGCATCGACCCGGCCACCAACCAGCCCAACGATGTTCCGGTCGACTGCGCCGCCCCGCACACCAAGGAGGTCACCGGCACGGTCAACCTGGCCGAGCGGTTCCCCGACGGGCTGCCGCCCGAACCCGAGCAGGACGCCTTCATCAAAGACACCTGCACCCGGCTCACCGACACCTACCTGGCGCCGGTGCAGTTGCGCGACACCACGCTGACGCTGACCTACGCCACCATCTCCCTGCCGAGCTGGTCGGCGGGCAGCCGCGAGGTGGCGTGCAGCCTCGGCGCCACCCTGGGCAACGGCGGCTGGGCGGCCCTGATCAACAGCGCCCGGGGGCAGCTGCTGATCAACGGCCAGCCCCCGGTCCCGCCGCCGTCGATTCCCGCGGAGCGGCTCAATCAATTGCCCATCGGTAGCCAGCCACGGTGAGTGTGCAGATGGACCCGCGCCGGTTCGACGAACTCGTCGCCGACGCCCTGGATCTGATTCCGCCCGAGCTGACCGCCGCCTTCGACAATGTCGTGGTGCTGGTGGCGGATCGCAACGCCGAGGAACCCGACCTGCTCGGGCTCTACGAAGGGGTGGCGCTGACCGAGCGCGACTCGAACTATGCCGGATCGCTGCCGGACACCATCACGATCTACCGGGACGCGCTGCTGGAGATGTGCGGCTCCGATGACGAGGTCGTCGACGAAGTGCGGATCACGGTGATCCACGAGATCGCCCACCACTTCGGCATCGACGACGAC
>NZ_LZJK01000163.1 GCF_001667945.1 Mycolicibacter sinensis
AACAGATCCGTCAGGAAGTCCTCGAAATCGGCGTTGGCCACCGGCGCCGCCGCCAAGGGCGCCATCCCGAACGCCAAAAACGCCCCCACCGCCGAAGACGCACCCACGATCCGCCGGCCCCGCCGACCAGACCCGCCCGAGCTAGAACTCCCGCCACCCGCAACGCCGCGCCGAACCACCACCACTGCCCCCGTTCCCCATCAGGCCACCTGGCGCCATGAAGCTTGGTTAACATGCGCCTTAGGAACAGCACGGTACTTACGCAGGCGTCAATTGTCTACGCAGAGTTTGCAATGGGGCATGTTTTCATACTTTTAGTATGGTTCTTCTCTTGTGGGTTCGGCTAGAGTCGCCAAACATGTACGGAAGTCTCTAGTCATCGCAGGAAGGTCGGCTCGATGTCTCGTCGTCTCGAAACCGCAGGAAGGCGGCGCCTACGAGGGCGCGGCATCGAACTGAGGACAGCTCCTGCCGCCCTCGGGATCCTCACAGCAGTAGGCCTCACCGCGCTGACGTCGGCCCCCGCAGTGCATGCCGACTTCGACGATCTGTTGGCCGACCTGTTCGACCCGAGCTCCTGGGGCAACCTGGCCGATGACTTCAACAGCCTGTTCACCGCACCCGGCTGGGACCTGTCCGGCGATGCGCTGGCCGGGTCGGCCGCCGGCGGTGCCGTGTTCGACTTCTACACACCGTTACACGCGGCGTTGCAGGACTGGCTCGACTCGCCGCTCGGTGAGCAGCTCACCGCGCCGATCAACCAGCTCTTCGCACCGCTCTACCCGGACGCGTGCGGGGTGATCTGCAACGGCGCCGACGGGACCGAGACCGACCCCGACGGCGGCAACGGCGGCGTGTGGTTCGGCGATGGCGGCGATGGCTGGAC
>NZ_LZJK01000164.1 GCF_001667945.1 Mycolicibacter sinensis
CCATCCCGGCTCGCCACTGGTGCCCTCGATCGTGGCCTGCTCGGCGATCACATGAATGACCGCCGGCGAAGCCCCCGGACGCGAACCCGCAGCACAATCGGGGCGCCCGCAGCGGCAGCCCAGCCGATCCGATCGTGCGGCCAGCGCCCCCATTGCATCAGCGCGACGCTCTGCAGGACTGCGCGGATCGTGCTCGCACACCGTGGCCGCCAACGCATCCAACGCTTTGCCCACAGCACGGGCATCGGTGGTGAACAGACTGCCGTAGATCTCCGAGACCCCGCCCTCTTGATCGCTGAACGCGATCTCACGCTGCTCCGCCCGCTCCCGGCGGCGGCGCACCGCATCGGCATCGGCCTTGGCCACGATCTTGTCGAGCTTGCCGGCCAGCCGGGCCGCGGTCAGCGACGGCCAGCGTGGCACCGTGAGCGCCAACTCGGCATCCACGGCCGCCAGCACCTCGCGGTCGGTGATCAGCTCGATGCGGTACACGATCGTGCGAAACAGCCGAAAATCGATATCGCCGGCCTTGAATATCTCGGCGACCTTGGGCAGCTGCTCCCGCATCGCCCGGGCATAGCGCAGGCGGCTGCCGGCCAAGGTCTGGCTGATCCGCAGCGCGGCCGCGACCTCGGCGCACACCGCTGCGGTGGTGTCGATCGCCCAGTCCTCGGTCTCGCTGCACCGGCTCAACCGCAGCGCGAACAACTCCCCGATCGCCACCAGGTGTGCCGCCGCGGCCCGATTCTCCGCCCGCGCCGA
>NZ_LZJK01000165.1 GCF_001667945.1 Mycolicibacter sinensis
CAGCGCGCGGAGCTCATCGAGACCGCGGTGCGGGAGGCGACCAAGGAGGGAACGCTGACCCCGGTGTCAGTGCACCTGGCCGGGGTGGGGCCGGCCACCCGGGATCTGCAGGCGCTGGTCCGTGGCGACATCGTGTTGCTGGTCACCGCGACACTGGCGTTGATCTTCGCGATCGTCGCGGTGATGCTACGCAGTCCGGTGGCCGCCCTGGTGGTGGTCGGCACCGTCATCGTGTCGTATGCGTCGGCGCTGGGGGTCTGTGTGCTGCTCTGGCAGCACCTGTTCGGCCGCCCACTGCACTGGGCCGTGGTGCCGATGGCGTTCATCGCGTTGGTGGCCGTCGGCACCGATTACAACCTGCTGCTGGCGTTGCGGATCAAAGAGGAGGCCCGGGCCGGCATCGGCACCGGGATGGTCCGGGCCTTCGCCGGTACCGGCGGGGTGGTGACCACCGCAGGCATCATCTTCGGCGTCACGATGTTCGCGCTGGTGGGCAGCACCGTCTTGAGCATCGCGCAGGTCGGTGTGACGGTCTGCGTCGGGCTGTTACTGGACACCCTGATCGTGCGGACCTTCGTGATGCCATCGATGGTGCGACTGCTGGGCCGCTGGTTCTGGTGGCCGGCCCGGATCGGCGCACGTGCCGCCGCGCCGCACGCTGAATACTCGGGCGAGGTCACAACGCGGCAACGACACGCCGGGAAGGGTCGGACAACTCGGCGTGAGCACGTCCTACCGTGAGAACGTGCTCGATTTGGAACCGCAGGGTCCGCTGCCTTCGCAGATCTACTGGCGACGCCGGGGCTTGGCGCTGGGCATCGCGGTCGCCGTGATCGGGCTGATCGTGGCCATCATCTTCGCTGTGATGCACGGCAGCGCGGGCGCCGAGAACGGTGACGCCCAGAAGACGGCCGCCGCGCAGCAGCACCCCAAGTCGCAAGGCGCCTCGCCGGAAGAGGCCAAGACGCCCGTGGTGCCGCCCGCCGAGCAGGCGCCACCGCCGTCGCCGACCCCGACTGCGGCGGTGATCCCGCCGCCGGTGCTCAAGGCGGGTGACGACTGCCCTGACTCCACGCTGGCGGTCAAGGGCATCACCGGTCCGCAGTACATGGTGGGGGAGCAGCCCCAGTTCACCATGGTGGTCACCAACATCGGCCTGGTCGCCTGCAAGCGGGATGTGGGCGCGGCGGTGCTGGCCGCCTATGTCTACTCACTGGACAACCAGCGGCTGTGGTCGAACCTGGACTGCGCGCCGTCAAACGAGACCCTGGTCAAGACCTTCGATCCCGGCGAACAGGTGACAACCACGGTGACCTGGACGGGAATGGGTTCGGCGCCGCAATGCCCACTGCCACGGCAGCCGATCGGCCCGGGCACTTACAACCTCGTCGTTCAACTGGGCAATCTGAGATCGGCGCCGGTGCCGTTCATATTGGCCGAGCCCTCCCCGGACGCCCCACCCCCGGTCGAGAACCTCCCGGCACCCGAAGCGCTGCCGCCGGGTAACTGATCGCCCTAACCCCGGTCCAGTAGTTGCAGCGGCGCCGCTCTGCCGGCGCGTTGGTCGGCGAGGCCGACCATATGGTGCAGCGCCGCAACGATATTGGCCGCCGCAACCGTGCGCAGATCGCCGACGGCGGCCGGGGCGCCCGGCGGTGTCAGCGCGGTAGTGAACCCGAGCCGGGCCGCCTCGGCCAGTCGGCGGTCCATGCCGCTGACGGGGCGCAGGTCGCCGGCCAGCCCCACTTCGCCCAGCACCACCGTGCTCGCCGACAGCGGCAGACCCGAATACGCCGATGCCAGCGCGATGGCCACGGCCAGATCGGTCGACGGGTCGGTCAAGCGCATACCGCCCACGGTGGACAGGTAGATGTCGGCGGCTGCGATCGGCAGCTGTGCGTGCTTGCCGAGCACCGCGGTGATCATGGCGGCCCGGGCGTGGTCGATGCCGCTGACCGCCCGGCGCGGCGACCCGCCCACAGGGTCTGCCAGCAGCGCCTGCACCTCGCCGATCAGCGGGCGTTTGCCGTCGAGTGCGACGGTGATCGCGGTGCCGGGTACCGGTTCGCTGCGCTGTTCCAAAAACAGCCCTGACGGGTCGGCGACACCTTCGATCCCGCTGTCGCGCAACAGGAAACAGCCCACCTCGTCGGTGGCGCCGAAGCGGTTCTTCACGGCCCGCACCATCCGCAGCACCGAGTTGCGGTCGCCATCGAAATGCAGCACGACGTCGACGAGGTGTTCCAGTGAACGCGGGCCGGCGATCGCGCCGTCCTTGGTCACATGACCGATCAGGATCAGTGCCACGTCGCCGGCCTTGGCGGCTGCGGTCAACGCGGCCGTGACGGCACGCACCTGGGTGACCCCGCCGGCCACGCCGTCGGTGTCGGCGGCGGCGATCGTCTGTACCGAGTCCACCACCATCAGCGTCGGCCGGACCGCTTCGATGTGACCCAGCACCGTCTGCAGGTCGGATTCGGCCGCCAGGTAGATCTCGTCGTGACTGCACCCGGTGCGTTCGGCGCGCAGCCGGATCTGCCCGCCGGACTCCTCGCCGGAGATGTAGAGCGCCCGCCGTCCGGCCAGCGCCCACCGGTGCGCCACTTCGAGTAGCAGCGTGGACTTGCCGACGCCGGGGTCACCGGCCAGCAGTGTGACCGACCCGGGGACCACGCCGCCGCCGAGCACCCGGTCGAGTTCGGCCACGCCGGTCGGTTGGTGACGGGCGCGGCCGGGTGCGATGGAGCTGATCGGAACCGCGGGACGGGCCGGCGCCGCCGGCCGCAGTCCGTTCAACGGAGCGGCCGACTCCGCCACCGGGTCGATGCCGCCCCAGCTGCCGCATTCCGGGCAGCGGCCCAGCCATTTCGCGCAGGTGTTGCCGCATTCCGAACAGCGATACAGCGATCGAGCCCTGGGGGTTTTAGCCACCCGCTGACGGTATCCGGTGGGTCCGACAGCGGCGGCGTACGACGCGAGGCGTCAGTGGTGCGACAGTGCGCCGGCCGAGATCGGCACGGCCACCCGGATCGGGCCCGCCTTTTTGAAGTCGAAGGTGAAGTCGTAGGTCAACCCGTTCGAGATCGCCTTGTCCAGGGTCACCGTGGCCGCCGCGGTGCTGGCATTGGAGACCTCGGGCAGCGCTTTGGAGGCCGGTGCCGTCGGCAGGTCGGGGCCGGCCGGGGCACTGACGACCAGCACGCCGCCGGCGGGAATCGACTTGCCGCCGGTCACCGACACCTTGCCGACCGAGCTGGTGATCCCGGTGAGTTCATCGCCGGTGTCCATCGACTGGTTGCTGGCGACGAACACCAGGTCCACGGTCTGGCCGGCCTCCAGCGCGTCGCCGGCCTGCACCGCCTGGATGCGCACGTCCCGCAGCGCCAGGTCACCCGCGGTGGCCGAGGCGCCGTTGACCGCGGACGCCTGGTCGGCCGTCTGGGAGATCTGGCCGGTCCCGCACCCGGCCAGTGCCGCGGCGACGGCCAACGCGGTAACGAGCCTGTTGAAGCGGTTCACGTGAGGCCTCCTGCTGGGCGCTGCGGTTTGTGACTATGCACTGTAGTAGCACGCCCAGAGCGGCGATAGCTCAGGGTTGGGGCGTGCCGCATAGGAGTGATCGACCGCCCCGGACCGGCCCGAAGTGGCCCACGTCATGCACGCTTTATCCTTGCTGTCAAGCCCCCGCCCGGGGCTGCGATGCCCCTGACCTGCACCGTTGATCGTCCGGTGTCTGAGCGACGTGTTAGCATGGGGTAGCGAAAGGGGCTCAAATCAGATGATCTTTAAGGTCGGAGACACCGTCGTCTATCCACACCACGGTGCAGCGTTAATCGAGGCGATTGAAACCCGGACCATCAAAGGCGAGCAGAAGGACTATCTGGTCCTCAAGGTGGCTCAGGGTGACCTCACCGTTCGAGTTCCCGCAGAGAATGCCGAATATGTCGGCGTGCGTGACGTAGTCGGGCAGGAAGGCCTGGACAAGGTCTTCCAGGTGTTGCGCGCACCGCACACCGAGGAGCCGACCAACTGGTCGCGCCGGTACAAGGCCAATCTGGAGAAGCTGGCCTCCGGTGACGTGCACAAGGTAGCTGAAGTCGTCCGTGACCTGTGGCGCCGCGACCAGGAACGTGGCCTGTCCGCCGGCGAGAAGCGGATGTTGGCCAAGGCCCGTCAGATCCTGGTCGGCGAGCTGGCGCTGGCCGAGAACACCGACGATGCCAAAGCCGAGACCATCCTCGACGAGGTGCTGGCCGCGGCGTCCTGAGCCACCGGGGTATCGGTGGCAAGCACAGTAGCCGTGGTTCCGGCCGCGGGCTCGGGTGTGCGGCTGGGGGCCGACGTCCCGAAAGCATTCGTTCTGCTCGGCGGGCAGACTTTGGTCGAGCGCGCCGTGGCGGGTCTGCGGGAATCCGGTGTCGTCGACCAGGTGGTCGTCGCGGTCCCCCCCGATCGGACCGATGAGGCGAAACTGATCCTCGGCGGCTCGGCCACCGTGGTCGCCGGGGGCGCGAACCGCGACGATTCGGTCCGGCTTGCGCTGGAGAACGCCGGCGAAGCCGATTTCGTCTTGGTCCACGACGCCGCACGTCCGTTGACCCCGCCGGACCTGGTGGTCCGCGTGGTCGAGGCGCTACGGGCCGGGCACCGCGCGGTGGTCCCGGCGCTGCCGGTCCCCGACACCATCAAGGCGGTCGACGCCAACGGGGTGGTGCTGGGCACACCGGAGCGCGCCGGCCTGCGGGCGGTGCAGACGCCGCAGGGGTTCGCCGCCGACCTGCTGCGGCGTGCCTATCAGCAGGCTGGAGGCGGAATACAGTTCACCGACGACGCGTCGATGGTCGAGCACATCGGTGGCCAGGTTCAGATCGTGGACGGCGACCCGTTGGCCTTCAAGATCACCACCAAATTGGACGCGGTGCTCGCCGAGGCGGTGGTGAGCCGGTGACGGTGTTGCCGCGGGTGGGGCTGGGCACCGATGTGCATCCGATCGAGCCGGGGCGGCCCTGCTGGCTGCTTGGGCTGCTTTTCCCCGACGCCGACGGCTGCGCCGGGCACTCCGACGGCGACGTCGCCGTACACGCCCTGTGCGACGCGCTGCTGTCAGCGGCAGGGCTGGGGGACCTGGGCACGGTTTTCGGCGTCGACGATCCACGCTGGGCACAGGTAACCGGTGCTGTGATGCTCGGCCATGTGCGCGGCCTGCTCCACGACAGCGGCTTCACCATCGGCAATGCCGCGGTGCAGGTCATCGGGAACCGGCCGAAGGTCGGGCCGCGCCGCGGCGCGGCGCAGCAGCTGCTGTCCGGCCTGCTGGGTGCACCGGTGTCGGTGTCGGCGACCACCACCGACGGGCTGGGACTGACCGGCCGCGGCGAGGGCCTCGCCGCAGTCGCTACCGCACTGGTGGTACCGGGGTAGTTCGCGCCGCGGGCGCTAGCAGAGGCCGATGATGGCGAGGCCCAGGCACACGCCGCTCCCGGCAGCCTCGGTGCCGACACCCGCGCCGGCTTCGGCGACACCCGGCAGCACGTCGCCCAGTGAGTCCGTCAGCGGGGTCACATCAAGGTCGGGCAAATCGGTCGGCAGCGGCGCGTCGAGCGGCAAGTCGCTGGGGACCGAGCTGGCCAACGCGTCGGTAGTCGTCCCCGCGAGATCCCCAGCATCGAAGTTGGGGGTCAGATCCAGATTGGACAGGTCCGAGGCAACCGACGACGGCAGACCCAAAGCGTCGGTCGCCGCGGCCGAACCAGGCAGATCGGTGGCCGCCGCCGAACCGGCCAGATCTGAAGCCGCGGCCGCAGCGGCTTGCGCGCCGGTGCTCGGAGCGGCACCGAGACCGCCCAAGCCCGACAACAGCATCGGTGCGCCCAACATCGGCACATACATCGCCATCATCGGGGCCATCATCGCCATCGAGGTGCCGATGGAGGCACCCATCGAGTTCATCCCGCCTGCAGCGGCCGGCGCGGCCGCCACACCGTCGTCACCGGGGTGTGCCGGTTCCTCCTCGGCCGGCCGTGCCGTGCCGTCGGGATTCGCCGCGCCCTCGTTGCCCGGATGTGCCGTGCCCGCAGCGCCCGGGTTCGCGATGCCGCCGACCGGACCTATCGCCCCGGAATCGGCCGGACCTGCACTGCCCGGGCCGGCCGGCTGAACGGCCCCGGCCAGGTTCGCCCCAGGCGCAGGCTGGGTCGAAACCTGCCCGCCGTGGTCGTTTGGCTCATCGGCGTATGCCGTTGCTGCTGAGGCTATTGCGGCCACAGCCAGGATGGTCCCGGAGGCTGCCGCCAGAAGTCTGGTCACTTTGGCAATATATGCGACCGGTGCGCACCTGTCCACACATGTGGCAAGAGGTGTCCGCGCCTGGTAATTGCCTGATAGAGCCGGGTTCGTCGATCGCGGAGCAGCGGCCACGACGGCCGTGCCCTTCCCGCCCGGTAAGCTGGCCCGTCGTGACCGATCGCCCCAGCCTGCGGCTGCACGACACGGCAACCGGCGCCGTTCGTGACTTCGTTCCGCTGCGGCCCGGCCACGTGTCGATTTATCTGTGCGGTGCGACCGTGCAGGCCCCGCCGCATATCGGCCACATCCGCAGCGGTGTGGCGTTCGACGTGCTGCGCCGGTGGCTGACCGCACGCGGCTACGACGTCGCCTTCGTGCGCAACGTAACCGACATCGACGACAAGATCCTCAACAAGGCCGCTGCGGCGGGCCGGCCCTGGTGGGAGTGGGCCGCCACTCATGAGCGCGAGTTCACCGCCGCCTACGAGGCGCTGGGCGTGCTGCCGCCCTCGGCCGAGCCGCGCGCCACCGGGCACATCACCCAGATGGTCGAGCTGATCGAGCGGCTGATCGCCTCCGGCCACGCCTATACCGGTGGTGGCGACGTCTACTTCGACGTGCTCAGCTACCCCGAGTACGGCCAGCTGTCCGGTCACAAGATCGACGATGTGCACCAGGGCGAGGGGCTGGCCACCGGCAAACGCGACCCGCGGGACTTCACGCTGTGGAAAGGCGCCAAACCTGGTGAACCCAGCTGGCCGACGCCGTGGGGCCCCGGCCGCCCGGGCTGGCATCTGGAGTGTTCGGCGATGGCCCGGTCCTACCTCGGTCCCGAGTTCGACATTCACTGCGGTGGAATGGATCTCATCTTCCCCCACCATGAGAACGAGATCGCCCAGAGCCGCGCCGCCGGTGACGGGTTCGCCAACTACTGGCTGCACAACGGCTGGGTCACCTTGGGTGGCGAGAAGATGAGCAAGTCGCTGGGCAATGTGCTGTCAATATCGGCGGTACTGCAACGGGTCCGGCCCGCCGAACTGCGCTACTACCTCGGTAGCGCGCACTACCGTTCGATGCTGGAGTTCTCCGAGACCGCCCTGCAGGACGCCGTCAACGCCTACGTCGGTATCGAGGACTTTCTGCACCGGGTGTGCAGCCGAGTGGGTGCGGTGCTGCCCGGTGACTGGACGCCCCGGTTCGCCGCCGCACTCGACGACGACCTGTCGGTGCCGATCGCGCTGGCCGAGGTACATCGAACCCGCGCGGAGGGCAACCGCGCCCTCGACGCCGGCGATCACGACGGCGCGCTGGCCGCCGCCGGCGCCATCCGGGCGATGATGGGCGTGTTGGGCTGCGACCCCCTCGACGAACGCTGGGAATCGCGCGACGAGACGTCGGCGGCGCTGGCGGCGGTCGACGTGCTGGTGCGTGCGGAACTGCAACGCCGCGAAACTGCTCGCGCCGAACGGGATTGGCAGCTGGCCGACGAGATCCGCGGCAGGCTCAAAGACGCCGGCATCGACGTCACCGACACCGGCGACGGCCCGCAGTGGTCGCTGATGGTGGACGGGGCGGGCTAGATGGCCGGCAACTCCAAGCGCAAGGGCGCGGTACGCAAACCCGGGACCAAGAAGGGCCCCACCGTCGGCTCCGGCGGTCAACGCCGCCGCGGGCTCGAGGGCCGTGGTGCCACCCCGCCCGCACACAAGCGGGAGTACCACCCGGCCGCAAAAGCCGCCAAGCGCGCCGCTAAGCAGCGGGCCTACCGGGCCAGCAAGCGCACCGACGAAACTGAAACCGTACTGGGCCGCAACCCGGTGCTGGAATGCCTGCGGGCCGGGATCCCGGCCACCGCGCTGTATGTGGCGCTCGGCGCCGAAGCAGACGAGCGCTTGACCGAATCCGTCACCCGGGCAGCAGATTCGGGGTTGCCCATCTTGGAGGTCCCCCGGTCGGACCTGGACAAGATGACCACCAACGGCCTGCACCAGGGCATCGCCTTGCAGGTTCCGCCGTACAACTACGCCCATCCCGACGACCTGCTCGCCGCCGCGCGCGAAGATGTCGCGCCTGCGCTGCTGGTCGCGCTGGACAACATCTCTGATCCGCGCAACCTCGGGGCCATCGTGCGGTCGGTGGCGGCATTCGGCGGGCACGGCGTCCTCATCCCGCAGCGTCGCTCCGCGTCGGTCACCGCGGTGGCCTGGCGTACCAGTGCCGGTGCAGCAGCGCGTATTCCGGTCGCACGCGCCTCCAATCTGAACCAAACCCTCAAGGCGTGGGCCGATCGCGGTCTGCAGGTGGTCGGTTTGGACGCCGGCGGCGACACCGTGGTCGACGACTTGGATGGCGCCGGCCCGATGGTGCTGGTTGTCGGCTCCGAGGGCAAGGGCCTGTCCCGGCTGGTCCGGCAGAACTGCGATGCGATCGTGTCGATTCCGATGGCCGGGCCGACCGAGTCGCTCAACGCGTCGGTGGCCGCCGGGGTGGTGTTGGCCGAGATCGCGCGTCAACGGCGGTGATCCGCTGGGCCGCTGCTGCGGTGACGGCGGTGGCGGTTGCGACAACGGTGTCAGCCGCGCACGCCTCGCCGGAACTGTTCGATGTGCAGGCGCACCGCGGCGGCCGGGGCGAAGCCACCGAGAATTCACTGCGCGCCTTCGCCAACGCCCTTGAAACAGGTGTCAGCACATTGGAATTGGATATCGTGCTGACCAGGGACGCGCAGCCGCTGGTCTGGCACGATGCGGTGATCGAGGCGTCCAAGTGCGCCGACACCGGCCCTGCCGTTGCCGGCGATCCGCAGTACCCGTATGTGGGCAAGCGGGTGGGCGACCTCAGCTTGGCGCAAGTTCGCACCCTGGACTGCGGCCGGCCGCTGCCGCAGTTCCCCGAAGCAGAAGCGGTGCCCGGCAACGTGATCGCGACCCTGCCGCAGGTATTCGCGCTGGTCGACTCGTACCACGCCGAAGTGCGGTACAACATCGAGACCAAGGTCGATGCCGAGAGCCCACAACAGCTCGTCGATGTCGTGCTGGCGGCGG
>NZ_LZJK01000166.1 GCF_001667945.1 Mycolicibacter sinensis
CTGTTCGACCCGAGCTCCTGGGGCAACCTGGCCGATGACTTCAACAGCCTGTTCACCGCACCCGGCTGGGACCTGTCCGGCGATGCGCTGGCCGGGTCGGCCGCCGGCGGTGCCGTGTTCGACTTCTACACACCGTTACACGCGGCGTTGCAGGACTGGCTCGACTCGCCGCTCGGTGAGCAGCTCACCGCGCCGATCAACCAGCTCTTCGCACCGCTCTACCCGGACGCGTGCGGGGTGATCTGCAACGGCGCCGACGGGACCGAGACCGACCCCGACGGCGGCAACGGCGGCGTGTGGTTCGGCGATGGCGGCGATGGCTGGACCTCCACCGTTGCCGGCATGGCCGGCGGCAACGGCGGGCACGCCGGCCTGTTCGGCAATGGCGGCGACGGCGGCAACGGCGCGGCCGGTATCGACGGTGGCGCCGGCGGCAACGGCGGCAACGGGGGTGCCGGCGGGACGATGTTCGGCAACGGCGGTCACGGCGGCGACGGCGGCCACGGCGCCGCAACCGAATCGGGCACCGCCGGCGCCGGTGGTCACGGCGGGATCGGCGGGGACGGCGGTCAGCAGTTCGGCGCCGGCGGGGCAGGCGGACACGGCGGCACCGGCGGTACGGCCACCGGGCCCGGGAGCACCGGCGGCGCGGGCGGCAACGGCGGTAACGGCGGCCGGGTCGGCGGCAGCGGCGACCCCGCCGGCGGCGGCCACGGCGGCGCCGGGGGTGACGGCGGCGCGGCGACCGGGGCCGGAAGCACCGGTGGAGCCGGTGGTGACGGAGGCAACGGCGGCGGCGGAACGCCCATCGTCCTGGGCATCCTGGGCGGCAACGGTGGCGACGGCGGCGCCGGCGGTGTTGGCGGCGCGGCCAGCGGCGTCGGCGGCGTTGGGGGGACCGGCGGCCACGGCGGCAACGGCGGCAACGGCGTGGGCTTCGGCGGTGACGGCGGCAACGGCGGCAACGGCGGCAACGGCGGCGCCGGCAGCGACGGGGCGACCGGCGGGCTCGGCGGCCCGGCCGGCAAGGCCGGACCAGGCACCGTTCACGGCAGTACAGGCAGCCCCGGGAAGCCCGGCGCACCCGGCGACACCGCTTAGTCGGCGGGCTGGATCCCCGGCCCGGCCAATTGCGCCGTCACCAGCTCGGCTACCGCGGCCATTCCGGCGGCATTGGGGTGAAACGGCCAGGGCCGCCACGGCAGCGGCAGGCCCGCGCCCACCGTCCATGGCTGCGCCGACCACGGGTGGTGTTCGCGGCTGGCCTGCCCGGCGCGCACGATCTCACAGCCGGTGGCGGCCGCGGCGGTGGCGGTGTGCCGCTCCAGTTCGTCGGCGATGTGGCGGGCCAGCTCGACGACGTGTCCGGGTAGTCGCCCCGCCCGCGATCCGGCCGGCGGCAACAGGGTCAGATAGTCCACGAACAGCACCCGGGCCCGCGGCGCCCGCTCTCGCACCGCGGTACCGACCGCCCGCAGCGCGGCTTCGACCCGGTCCACCGCCTGCTGACGCTTGTGGCCGTCGAAGAGGGCACCGATCGGCGGCACGAGGCGGGCAGCCCAGGGCATCAACGTCGCAGCCATCAGCAGCGGCACGTAGCCGACGTCGTTGCCACCGATGGTGATGGTCACCAGGGTTTCCGAGCCGTCGAGCGACTCGACCTGCGGCGGTGCACCGTGCTGGGGTTCGGTCAGCAGGTGGGATGTCGTCGCACCGGAGAACGTGACGTCGACGAGCTCGAGGCCGAGGGCGCGCGCGACCAGGTGGGGATAGTTGCGGGTGGAGCGTCCCGCCACCCATGGCGCACCGGCGACAGCGGGCCGAATTCCGGGACCGGCCGCCATCGAACTCCCCAGGGCCACATAGCGATTCATGATCGGCCGTGAACGTGCACAGTGGTACGGTTCCTCGCGGCGTGTCGCGGGCCGACACGCACGCTCACGGCAGAAGACGCCGCCATCACAGGGCCGGCGACGATGCCTGCGCCCAGAAGCGCTTCGGGATGCGCCCGGCTCGGCGCGCCAGGTAGCCGGCGGTGACGGCCCCGGCCATCGCCGCCGCCATTGCGGGCGGGTCGGCCGCGCGGGTGACTGCGGTGGCCAGCAGTACCGCGTCGCAGCCCAGCTCCATCGCCAGCGCGGCATCGCTGGCGGTGCCGATACCGGCGTCGAGCACCACCGGCACCCCGGCTGCCTCCACGATCATCTCGATGCTGTGCGGGTTGGCGATACCCAGGCCGGTGCCGATCGGTGAACCCAGCGGCATCACGGCCGCGCACCCGACGTCCTCGAGCCGGCGAGCCAACACCGGGTCGTCATTGGTGTACGGCAGCACCACGAACCCGTCGTCGACCAATTGCTCTGCCGCGCGGACTAATTCGACGGCGTCGGGCAGCAGGGTGCGCTCGTCGCCGATCACCTCCAGCTTGACCCACTCGGTACCCAACGCCTCCCGCGCCAACTGCGCGGTCAGCACCGCCTCGGCGGCGCTGCGGCAACCGGCGGTGTTGGGCAGCGGGGCGATGCCCAGCCGGCTCAGCAGATCGAGCATGCCGGTCCCGCCCTCGGCGTCGACCCGGCGCATCGCGACCGTGGTCAGCTCGGTGCCGGAGGCCACCAGCGCCTCTTCGAGCACCGCCAGGCTATGCGCCCCACCGGTCCCCATGATGAGCCGGGAGCTGAACTCCCGCCCGGCGATGGTCAGCTTCGCGTCGTCAACCACCTTGCACCGCCGTCACCACCTCGAGCCGGGCACCATCGGAAAGCGTAGTGGCCCAACGTGATCTCGGTAGTACCGCCTGGTCGACCGCCACCGCGATACCGCGGTCCGGGTAACCCATCGATGCCAGCAGCGCCGCAACCGTTGTCGCTTCGGCCACCTCGACCTGCTTCTCGTTGACGTTGATGATCATGCGCCGCTCCTCCTCATCGCTCCGTCCCCAGCAAACGGGGAGTGCCCCCACTGCATCGTCACGCCGCGGCTGATCATTACTGCACTCCAACCGGAAGTAGTTCGGACACAACCTGTTCGGCGGTCCATGGGGCCAGCAGGAAACCGTTGCGGCCGTGGCCGGCGGCGACGTATGTCCGTTCGTCGAGCCGGTGCACCAACGGGAGATTGTCCGGGGTCATCGGTCGCAGCCCCGCACTGCACTCGGCCAGCTCGTACTCCCCCAGCGCCGGTACCACGGTGCAGGCGTCATCGAGCAGGTCGCGGACGCCGGAGACCACCGGGGTGGTGTCGCGGCCGTGCTCGTACTGGGTGGCCCCCACCACCACTCCGTCGGGGCGCGGCACCAGGTAGACCGCCCGGCCGTGCACGCGGGCCCGGATCACCCGCTGCGGTACCGGCAGGCAGCCCTTGCGCCAGCGCAACCGCAGCACCTCCCCCTTGACCGGCCGGATAGGAAGGCCGGGCCAGAGCGCCGGAGCGTCCATGCCGTTGGCGAGCACCACCGCATCGGCGGCCACCGCGGCCAGTTCGTGCACGGGTCCCGCCCACGCCACCCCGAGTTCCTCGCAGGCGGTTACCAGGGCGCACAGCACCGCGCGGTTGTCCACCGCCAGCTCAGTTGGGGCGCGGAAGCCGTGCCGGATGCCGGCGGCCAACAGCGGTTCGACCTCGCGGGCCGCTGATTCCCAGATCACCGGGTGGCCCTGGCCGGACAGCCAGTCGGCGACCGTGCGCAGGTCGGCGACGTCAGCCCGGTCGGCGGCCACCACCAGCGATTCGCGCGCGGTGACGACGGCGGCCGGCAGCTGGCCAAGGAACTCGTGCCACAACTCCAGGGAGCGCAGGCCCAGCCGTAGCTGCCGGTCCTCACCCGGCCAGCCCTCGCTGTGCGGGGCCAACATTCCGCCGGCCACCCAGGAGGCACCGTGGTCGCCGGTGCGGTGGACCCGCACCGTCCATCCGGCCCGGGCGGCCCGCATGGCCACCGACAGACCGATCACACCGCCGCCGATCACGGCCAGCGAACCGAGCGAGGGTCCAGGCATGTGCTGCTCCCTTCGACCTCGGTGTCAACTCACCAAGCTAGCCGCTAGCGTCGCGGTGTGCATAAACGCTCCGACCGTCTGTCCCGCCTCGCGCGTGCCCGGCTGTACCTGTGTACCGACGCCCGCCGAGAACGCGGCGACCTGGCCGCGTTCGCCGAGGCCGCACTGGCCGGCGGGGTGGACATCATCCAGCTGCGCGATAAGGGCTCGCCCGGCGAGCAGCGGTTCGGTCCGCTGGAGGCCCGCGACGAATTGGCGGCGCTGGAGGTCCTGGCCGACGCCGCTCGCCGGCATCAGGCGCTGTTGGCGGTCAACGACCGCGCCGACATCGCCCGTGCGGCCGGCGCCGACGTGCTGCACCTGGGCCAGGACGATCTGCCGCTGCCGGTCGCCCGCGACATCGTCGGGCCCGACGTACTGATCGGGCGGTCCACCCACGACCGCGATCAGGTCGAGACGGCGCTGACCGAGCCGGTCGACTACTTCTGCGCGGGCCCGTGCTGGCCCACCCCGACCAAGCCGGGCCGCGAAGCCCCGGGCCTGGCGCTACTGCGGTTCGCCGCGGAGCAGCGCGCCGGCAAACCGTGGTTCGCCATCGGCGGAATCGACGCCGAGCGGCTGCCACAGGTGCTGGCCGCCGGCGCCGAGCGGGTGGTGGTGGTGCGGGCGATCACGGCCGCCGAAGATCCGCGTGCGGCGGCGGCGGCCCTGCGCACGGCGCTGACCGGTAGTTAGCCCGGCAGCTGCAACCCGCGCAGCGCGTCCCAGCTGGCGGCGAAGCCCGGGTGCAGCGGCAGGGCGGACACGTCGAGCTCGGGCACCCAGCGCAGTTCGGTGCTCTCCCGGTTGGGCACCACCGGGAGCAGCTCGTCGGCGTCGGCGACCACGGTGGTGTAGGTCCAGCTGGTCCCGCTGGCCGACGCGGTGACTACCGCCGCGCGCACGACAATGCGGTCGGCGGGCAGGCCGGCCTCCTCCTGCGCCTCGCGGATCGCGGCCTCCTCGGCGGTCTCGTGACTGTCGCGGGCACCGCCGGGCAGCGCCCAAGTGCCGCCCTGATGGCTCCACCAGGCGCGGTGCTGCAGCAGCACGGTGCGGGTGCCGTCGGGCCGGGGCGCCCGCAGCAGCAGGCCCGCCGCGCCGTGCCGGCCCCAGAAGCGGGCGCCGGTGTCGGAAAACGCCCACCCATCGCCGTCACCACGCACGCCTGGAAGCGTATCCGGCGCGCAAGGTCTCGGTTGTGGTGAGATCACGCGACTATTTCGGCAACAACCGCCGCGCAGGTCGACGCGGACGACACCTGCACTCTTAGAATCCCTTTATGATCGTTGGTGACGCGAGTAGGGATGGAGTCTGAACAGACGTGACCGTTGAGTTGGCGCATCCGTCAACCGAGCCGGCGGGGTTACGGTCGCCGACCGAATCGGCCCGACCTCGCTGGTGGTTCTTCACCACCACCCCCGGTCGCATTCTGGCCATCGGCGTCATCCTGGCCGCTCTCGGCGGCATCAGCGCGTTCGCCACCGCCACCACGATCAACAACCGGCAGAACACCCTGACCACCGTGCTCGACCACACCGAGCCGCTGGCGTATGCCGCCGGCCAGCTCTACACCACCTTGTCGGTCGCCGACGCCGCGGCGGCCACCGCCTTCATCGCCCAAGGCGAGCCACGAGCGGTGCGGGAACGCTACGAGCAGGCCATCACCGCCGCCGCAGTGGCGGTGACCCGGGCCTCCGGCGGACTGAATGACGAGCCGCTGCTGGCGCTGCTGGGACGGATCAACGCCGAATTGGCCGTCTACACCGGCCTGATCGAGACCGCCCGGACCAACAACCGATCGGGTGACCCGGTGGGGTCGTCGTACCTGTCGGAAGCCTCCGAGCTGATGCAGCACACGATCCTGCCGGACGCCCAGCGGCTCTACCAGGCCACTTCGGCGACGGTGGATGTTCAGACCACGGCCTCGACCCGGGTGCCGGCCCCGGTGATCCTGGTGGTGGCGACCACCGTCCTGTTCGGTGCATTCGCGCACCGCTGGCTGGCCCGGCACACCCGGCGCCGGATCAACCCCGGGCTGGTCACCGGTGGTTTGGCGATTCTGCTGATGGTGATCTGGGTCGGCACCGTCATGGTGATCTCCACCGCGGGCAGCCGCACCGCCAAGGACACCGCCGCCGAATCGCTGAAGGCGATCACCAACCTGGCGATCACCGCCCAGCAGGCGCGCGCCGACGAGACCCTGTCGCTGATTCGGCGCGGCGACGAGGAGACCCGCAAGCAGACCTTCTACCAGCGCATCGACACCATGCAGGAGCAGCTGCAGGGCTACCTGGAGCGCGGCGACGCCGTCGACAAGGCCGATCTGGCCAACGCCGGGCAGCTGCTGGCCCGGTGGCGGCAGGCCAACGACCGGATGAACTCCTACATCGCCGTCGGCAATTACCGGGCCGCCACCCAGGTGGCCCTCGGCGGCAGCGGGGATGACTCCACACCCGCGTTCGACCAGCTCGACGCCGCCTTGGACAAGGCGCTGCAGCACAGCCGCAATCAATTGCGCAGCGACGTCCTCAACGCCCGGCGGGTGCTGTCGGTGGCGCCCGTCGGTGGTGCGGTGCTCAGCATGGGCGCCGCGATCGCGGTCGCGCTCGGTTTGTGGCCCCGACTGAACGAGTACAAATGATGACCCGCCACCGGCCCCGTCTGCTCGTGGGCGCACTCAGCGCGGTGCTGGTGCTGTCCGGATTGACCGGGTGCAGCCACTCCGAGTTCGTGACGCCCACCGCGGTGCCGACGCTGCCGCCGCCCACACCGGCCGGGATGCAGGAGCTGACACCCGAGGCGCCGCGACCGCCGGACGCGGGCGCCGAGAACTGTGATGCCACTGCCAGCCTGCGCCCGTTCCGCAGCAAGGCCGAGGCCGACGCGGCGGTAGCCCAGATCCGCCAGCGTGGCCGGCTGATCGTCGGGCTGGATATCGGCAGCAACCTGTTCAGCTTCCGCGATCCGATCACCGGCGAGATCACCGGTTTCGACGTCGACATCGCCGGTGAGGTGGCCCGGGACATCTTCGGGACCCCGTCGCAGGTCGAGTACCGGATTCTGGCGTCGGCCGAACGCATTGCGGCGCTGCAGAAGTCCGAAGTCGATATCGTGGTCAAGACCATGAGCATCACCTGCGGTCGACGAAAGCTGGTGAACTTCTCGACGGTGTACCTCGTCGCCAATCAGCGCCTGCTGGTGCCGCGTGACTCCTCGATCCGCCGGGCCGGCGATCTGTCGGGCAAGCGGGTCTGCGTCGCGCAGGGCACCACCTCGCTGCGCCGCATCCGCGACATCTCCCCAGCGCCGATCATCGTCTCGGTGGTGAACTGGGCCGACTGCCTGGTGGCGATGCAACAGCGCCAGGTCGACGCCGTGAGCACCGACGACTCGATCCTGGCCGGGCTGATGGCCCAAGACCCGTATCTGCACATCGTCGGGCCGAGCATGGACGAGGAGCCCTACGGCATCGGGATCAACCTGGACAACACCGGGCTGGTCCGGTTCGTCAACGCCACCTTGGAGCGCATCCGCCGCGACGGCACCTGGAACACCTTGTACCGCAAGTGGTTGACGGTGCTCGGTCCGGCACCGGCGCCGCCTACACCGAGGTATTCGGACTGATGGCCAGCGACGATTCAGACCTCAGCGGCGCGGACGAGCAGCGGGAGTCGCCCGCCGAGTTCGACGACTTCGACGATAATGGCCCGGCCACCCAGCGGGCAGACGTGCTGGCCGAATCGTCGTCGGTGCGACGTCCGATGTCGACCCAGGCGATCTTCCGCCCCCGCGAAGGTTCGAGTTCCGCGGCATTAGGCCACGACGAAACCCACGACGTCTCGGTGGTGCGCACCGTCGCGCCGCGGCGGCGTCTGGGCGGCGGGCTGGTGGAGATCCCCCGGGTTCCCGAGATCAACCCCCTCGAGGCGCTGATGGCCGATCCGGTCGTCGCCGAGAACAAGCGCTTCTGCTGGAACTGCGGCCGGCCGGTGGGCCGTTCCACCGGGGATGCCAAGGGCGCCTCAGAAGGCTGGTGCCCGCACTGCGGCAGCCCGTATTCCTTCCTGCCGCAACTCAAACCCGGCGACATGGTGGCCGGCCAGTACGAGATCAAAGGCTGTGTGGCACATGGTGGCCTGGGCTGGGTCTACCTGGCGGTCGACCACAACGTCAACGAGCGCCCGGTGGTGCTCAAAGGCCTGGTGCATTCCGGTGACGCCGAGGCGCAGGCGATCGCGATGGCCGAGCGCCAGTTCCTCGCCGAGGTGACGCATCCGTCGATCGTGAAGATCTTCAACTTCGTCCAGCATCCGGATTCGCACGGGGATCCGGTCGGCTACATCGTGATGGAGTATGTCGGCGGGCAGTCGCTCAAGCAGCGCCGCGGCACACGGCTGCCGGTGGCCCAGGCCATCGCCTACATGCTCGAGATCCTGCCGGCGCTGGGATACCTGCACTCCCTCGGCTTGGTCTACAACGACTTGAAGCCGGAGAACATCGTGCTGACCGAGGAGCAGCTGAAGCTGATCGACCTCGGCGCGGTGTCGCGCATCAACTCGTTCGGCTACCTCTACGGCACCCCCGGCTACCAGGCACCGGACATCGTGCGGACCGGACCGACCGTGGCCACCGACATCTACACGGTGGGCCGCACCCTGGCGGCGTTGACGCTGAAGCTGCGCACCCGCGAGGGCCGCTACGTCGACGGCCTGCCCGATGACGACCCGGTGCTCAAGAAGTACGACTCCTACCGCCGGCTGCTGCGCCGGGCCATCGACCCGGACCCGCGTCGCCGGTTCACCTCCGCCGAGGAGATGTCCGCGCAGCTGATGGCCGTGCTGCGCGAAGTGGTCGCCCAGGACACCGGGACCCCACGGCCCGGGCTGTCGACGGTGTTCACCCGGTCGCGGTCCACGTTCGGCGAGCACCTGCTGGTCGCCCACACCGACGTCTACCTGGACGGGCATGTGCACTCCCAGAACCTGACGGCGCGTGAGATCGTCACCGCCTTGCAGGTGCCGCTGATCGACCCGGGCGATGTCGCTGCTCCGCTATTGACGTCGATGGAGCTGAGCGAACCGGTGCAGACGTTGGATTCACTGCGCGCCGTGCGCAACAGCTCACTGGAGTCCGAGGGCATCGACTTATCGGAGTCCATCGGATTGCCGTTGATGGAGGTGCGCGCCCTGCTGGATCTCGGCAACGTCAGCAAGGCGATGAGCAAGCTCGACGAGCTGGCCGAGCAGGTGGGGTGGCGCTGGCGACTGGTCTGGTTCCGGGGCGTGGCCGAGCTGCTCACCGGCGACTACGAAGCGGCGCGTAAGGATTTCACCGAGGTGCTCGACATGTTCCCGGGTGAGCTGGCGCCGAAGATGGCGCTGGCCGCCACCGCCGAGCTGGCCGGCACCGAAGACGAACGCGCGTTCTACGAGACGGTGTGGCGCACCGATGACAGCGTGATCTCGGCGGCTTTCGGCTTGGCGCGGGCTCTTTCGGTGGAGGGAGACCGCACCGCAGCGGTGCGAACTCTTGATGAAGTTCCTGCCACCTCAAGGCATTTCACCACCGCTCGGCTGACCAGCGCGGTGACGCTGCTGTCCGGACGGTCGACGCACGAGATCACCGAGGCCCAGATCCGCGACGCCGCCCGCCGGGTGGAGGCGCTGCCGGACACTGAACCGCGGGTGCTGCAGATCCGGGCGCTGGTGTTGGGCGCGGCGATGGACTGGCTGGCCGAGCACGAGGCCAGCACCAACCACATCCTCGGGTTCCCGTTCACCGACCACGGGCTGCGACTGGGCGTGGAGATGGCGTTGCGGGCGCTGGCCCGGCTCGCGCCGACTCAGGCGCACCGCTACGCGCTGGTCGACATGGCCAATGCGGTGCGGCCGATGAGCACCTTCTGAAAGTTGCTGCGATGGAAAGCCTTCACGCGATGCGACAGGCGCTGCAGAAGCAGCGCCGTACGTTCGGCCGTGATCTGGGGCATCGGCGCACCGGGGTGGCGGCCTGTGCGATCCTGGACCGGCTGATCGACCGGGTGACAGTGTTCACCGACCGGTTCCCAGCAGGGACGGCGATGACGTTGAGCTTCAGCGAGAACGATATGGATGAAGGACCTGGCGCTGCTGAGGCTGTGTGCCGACGTGATGAAGAAGCTGGCCGATCTGCTCACCGAGGGCGAAGAGAGCATCTACGAGCGGCGTCAGCCGGTGATCGCGTTCATGAGGCGGGTCGAGTCCGAGGGCTACGTCGTGGACACTGAGACCGGCACCACCGTCGCCGACGGCCGGGACTGGTCGATGCTCGATGCGATGGATGCGGACGCACGGGTTGTGCTGGCCGCCGAGCAGATTACCCGCGCCGAACAGGCCGGCATCTACCAGCAGCGCCTGCAGCGCATGCACGGCGCGGTCGACCGCATCGAGGCCGGCTACGCCGACCGTATCCGTGGGTTGGGCTTGGCGGTGTCCTGAGGGGCGTCGGTGATCCGGTGGTCGGCGGGGCGCACGTCAGGTCGGCCGTGAATTCACACAGTCGAAAATCCCACTTACGCTCTTTCCATGACCTCCCCCGCGCCCCTGCAGGTCACCCCGGCCGGCTTGCGCGAGTTGGCGCAGCGCTGCGAGGACCTGGCGGCTCAGGTCGCGCCCATCCTGCCGGCGGTGTCCGCACCGGGCTGGCAGGCCAGCGCGGCGGCGGTCAGTACCGCCAACGCCGGTGGGGGTAAGGCCGCCGCCGCGATGCGGGCGCGGATGATGTCGAGCGCGAGCGCGCTCTACACGGCCGCCCACGATTACGAGGCGATGGATCACGACAGCGCAACCGCCCTGGCCGGAGTCCCTCCGGGCGGAGCCGGCTTCACCCCACTTGTCCCGCGCGGCTCCGGCGCCGACGGTGGCGCAGCCAGCGGGATCGGGACACCGAGGTAGCCGACGATGGCCCTTCCGACGCTGAGAGAGATCGAAAACGCAAACTGGGACTACCTCAAAACCAGCGCCGCCGCCTGGAGAAGCCTCGCCCACTCCTGGGAAGCCGCGTTCACCCAGATCCGCGATGCCGCAGCGCGTCCCGGCGGCACCCCGTGGACCGGCGCCGGCGCCGAAGCGTTCCGGCACCGCACCGGCGTCGATGTGGTGACGGTGCACAGCCCCGCCGACATCCTGGTCAACGCCGCCGATATCGCCGAGCGCGGCTACGACGCACAAGTGGCAAACAAGGGACTGGTGCTATCAGCCGTGGACGCCGCTGAGCGCGATGACTTCCGGGTGGGCGACGACTACTCCGTCGCCGACACCTGGACGTATTACACGTCCGCCGCGGAGCAGGAGGCCCGCGAGCAGGCCGCCCAGGCTCCCGCCAGCTTCATCAAATCTCGAGCCGTCAACCTGGTCGTCCACGAAGCGGAGATCGGCCGCAACATCGCCACCGCCACCGCGGGACTACACGGCTTCAGCTTCCCCGCCGAGGGGGCCGACGGCGGCGCGGGCGCTGCTGATGGGCGGCCCCACGCGGTGCCGCTGGATGACCGCTGGAAGTCCGGCTCCGACCGTGCTGCCAACCAACGGGAAGCGTTCAACAAGGTCTACGGACGCGACCCGGTCAGCGACAACGATTGGCGCATGGCGGCAGCCCTGGACCCGCACAGCTACGACCCGAAGTACCACGGGGTCCCGCCTGAGATTGTGGCGGGCAGGATCACACCGCAACCGGGCAAGGGGGTTGTTCGGTCGAATATGTTCATCCCGACTGACCAGGTGCAAAACGTCGCGAAAGACCCCACCGATGTAGCACAGGGCAGGTATTTCCCTATGAATTTGGGCGACAACAGGGGTCCGAGTGCCACGGCGGACCCTGAAGACTCGCGCGTATCGGTATTCGTTGACTACGATCACGGCACAGTCGTGGTTCGCCAAAATCCGACTGTCAACGCTGACGGACAACGCGGTGGCGCAGCAGCGGCGGTACCAAGCGTCCACGTCGCTCAAGCGGCCGACGGGCGTCTAACTATCGATTACGACGCGCACGATGCATACGAGAATCTGGTCGGCACAGCTATGGGGATATCGGTTAACGGACGAATCACCTTTGAACCACATCCGGACGGCACAGTTGGACTCGGCGGCAACACGACGATATATCCAAGCATGGAGACCTACCAATATCACAACGGTGCTGCTCCCGCAGAGCTGCAGTGGACGCCGGCCAACTCGGGAAGTAAGTACGGTCCAGGCACTAGCCTTTCTCGTCATCATTGGATTGGCGACGCTACGATCCCGGCCGTACGCCCCGACATGCCAGACTGGAAGTGGGAGCTCGAAAACGCATTACCGTTCGCCCACGACCCCTTCATAAGCCACACGACACAATTGACCGACCCATTTAAGGGCGGTATCCCCACCGTAGGAATAGGACGATGACCCGACTTCAGTTCGTTAAGCCGTCTCCGTGGCGATCCTTTTGGTGCCTCGTTTTGGCAACGTTCGTCGTTTACGTGATGTGGATCGTCGTAATTTTTGCGCTAGCCGCGATTACGGACGATAGCCCGCTATCTTCATCAAATGATCATGACGCATTTCTGGCCTGGGACGCATTTTTTGCTGCGCCGATATACGCGCTAATGTTCTGGTTTATCAGCGTCCCCCTGGTAGTAGTTCTCGGAGGGTTCTTCTCCTTCTTTCGTCGCCGCGAGAGCAACGAAAAGACGCCTTCGTGAGGATGGCCTATCGCATCGCTAGACCATCGCTGGGGCGGGTGGTTCTTTCGGTCGCTGCTGTCTACGCCGTAGCCAGTGCGGCATCAGGCACCGCACTATTGTGCTCGGCGCTCACCGACGAGTACCAGTACTCGGGGGGCGAATACATCCGGGTCTACCTCTGGTCCCTCTTGCTATGGGGTCAGGCGTACTTGCTGATCCCATGGTTTATCACGATTCCCGTCGGGGTCGCGCTCGGGATGCTCATCGCAAGCGTCCGCCGCGGCGAGACCGGCGCGAGCGCCGAACAGACTTCTACCGGGCAATGACGCGCCTTCACTTCGCGAAACCATCGCTGCGGCGGGCGATCTGGTCGATGGTCGCAGTTGCGGTCGCTTGCGTTGTAGTCGTGAGCAGCGCCTACGTTGTCGGCGCCATCGTCACCGGCCGTAATGACTCAGACCCAACTACGCCCGGCGAATACGTCCAGCTTGCGGTGATGTTCCTGACGTTCTGGAGCCCAATACTCCTGCTCACGTTTTGGTATCTCACCCTCCCCCTCATCATCACCATCGGCTTGCTGATCGCAAGCGTCCGCCGCAGTAAGACGGGCGAGAGCGCCGAACGCGGCCCTACGCGACGATGACCCGTCTTCAGCTCGTCAAGCCGTCGTTTCGGCGCCTCCTGTGGTCCACCGCAGCGGCTGCGCTCGCAGCTTGGTTCATAGCGGGCAGTGCGTTGTTTGTCGGTGCCCTCCTCGTATCCAGCGACGATCCAATCCCCACCCAGACAGGCGATTACATCCGGCTGTACTTCGTTGCGATCGTGATGTGGGGACCCGCACTGCTGCTCCTCGTTTGGTTCAGCGTGCCCGTGATCGTCGCCCTCGGCGCACTCATCGCCAGCATGCGCCGCGAGACCGGCGCATGTGGCGAACAGCCGCCTTGGGGACGATGAGCTGTCGTCCGACCAGCGTCTGGCACTGCACTATTGGTCTCGGCGCTCACCGACGAGTACCGGTACTCGGTGGGCGAATACGTCTGGGCGCCCGTCGAGTGTGCGGTTTGGTACGCCGGTCTCGGCGTGTCGCGTACGAATCCGCACACTCGGCGATCGAGAGCGCTCGGCGATCAGCCCAGCCGGCGCAGCCGCGGCTCCAGGTCGGTCTTGAACAGCTCAAGGAAGCGCCGCTGGTCGTGGCCGGGGGCGTGGAACACCAGGTGGTTCAGCCCCCACGTCACGTACTGGCCGACCTTTTCCACCGCCTCGTCGGGATCTGAGGCGACGATCCAGCGCTTGGCGATCTGCTCGATCGGCAGCGCGTCGGCCGCCTTCTCCATCTCGATCGGGTCATCGATGGAGTGCTTCTGCTCGGCGCTCAGCGACAGCGGCGCCCAGAACCGGGTGTTGTTCAGCGCCAGCTCGGGGTCCGGGTCGTAGGAGATCTTGATCTCGATCATCTTGTCGATGCCGTCGGCGTCCCGCTCGGCGGCCTTGGCGCCTTCCAATACGGCCGGCATCAGCTTCTCGGTGTAGAGCTCTTCACCCTTGCCGGAGGTGCAGATGAAGCCGTCGCCGGCCCGCCCGGCGTACTTGGCCACCGCCGGTCCGCCGGCCGCGATGTAGACCGGCACGCCGCCGTCGGGCACGTCGTAGATCGAGGCACCCTTGAGCTGGTAGTAGTCGCCGTCGAAATCCACCCGATCGCCGCGCCACAACTCGCGCATCAGCCGCACCGACTCGCGCAGCCGGGCGAACCGCTCCTTGAACTCGGGCCACTGGCCGGTGAAACCGGTGGCGATCTCGTTGAGCGCTTCGCCGGTGCCCACCCCCAGGAAGACCCGCTGCGGATACAGGCAGCTCATGGTGGCGAACGCCTGCGCGACGACGGCCGGATTATACCGGAACGTCGGTGTCAGCACCGAGGTGCCTAACTGGATCTTCTTCGTGCGCTCCCCGACCGCGGTCATCCAGGCCAGCGAAAACGGGGCGTGCCCGCCATCGTGGCGCCAGGGCTGGAAGTGATCGCTGACGGTGGCGCTGTCCATGCCGTGTGCCTCCGCGGCGACACCGAGCTCCACCAGTTCTCGCGGCCCGAACTGCTCCGCCGACGCCTTGTATCCGAGTTTGAGTTCCGCCATTCCACCTTTTCTACTCTCCCGCGCTCTTCCTAGACTCACGGGCATGGGTGACAGGGTGGTCGAGGTCGTTCCGGTGACCGATCGGGTCCACCTGGCCCGAGGTGAAGCGGTCAACTGGTTGCTGGTCACCGATGACACCGGGGTGCTGCTGATCGACGCCGGCTACCCCGGCGATCGCACCGACGTGCTGGCGTCGCTGGGCGCCCTGGGATACCACGCCGGCGATGTGCGCGCGGTCCTGCTCACCCACGCTCACGTCGACCATTTCGGTGCGGCGATCTGGCTCGCCAAAACCTATGGCACCCCGGTCTACTGCCATGCCGACGAGGTGGGACACGCCAAACGCGAGTATCTGGAGCAGGCCTCGCCGCTGGCGGTGGCTCCGCACCTGTGGCGGCCGGGTTGGGCCCGCTGGAGCGTGCACGTCCTGCGCAACGGCGGCCTGAACCGTGAGGGCATCCCGACAGCCCAGCCGCTGAACGGGGATATCGCCGCCGGTCTGCCCGGCCAGCCGGTGGCAATCCCCACGCCGGGCCACACCCGCGGCCACTGCTCGTATCTGGTTGACGGCGTCCTGGCCAGCGGCGACGCCCTGATCACCGGCCATCCGGTGCTGGCGCGCACCGGACCGCAGCTGCTGCCGGCACTGTTCAGCCACAGCCAGGACGATTGCATCCGCAGCCTGGCTGCGCTGTCGCTACTGGAGACCGAGGTGCTCGCACCGGGCCACGGTGACGTCTGGCGCGGCCCGATCCGGGAGGCCGCGGAGGCGGCGATCAACCGTGCGGGCAAACCTTAAGGTCACGATCCGTTAAGCGCTGATCTCGGAGTTTAAGAGCGGCCTTACCGAGGGCGCCCGCATTTGCGGAAGTACTGCCGAGTAAACACCGGCAGGTGCTGAAACGGTTGCGGCAGAGCGCATTCGGCTGTGCGCCAGGACACACTGCGCCCACCGCGGTCGCGCGTACCTTGGGCCCCGGACGGGAATTGCATTCACCAACCCGGAAGGAAACTCCATGTCGAAACCCCTCGGCGTCAGCATGATTCAGCGGTTCAGTCTCGGCGCCGGGCTGCTGGGTGCTACTGCTGCGGCCCTGATCGCCGCTCCGACGGCATCGGCGGCACCGGACTGCAGTCAGGCGTCCGTGACCAGCACCGTCGACTCGGTCACCGGGTCGGCCCGCCAGTACCTGAGCACTCATCCCGGCGCAAATGCGGTGGTGAACCAGGCCATCACCTCACCGCGCCCGCAGGCCGCAGCAGAGGTGCGCAGCTATTTCACCGCTCACCCGCAGGAGTACTACGAGTTGCGCGGCATTCTGGCACCGATCGGTGAGAAGCAACGGCAGTGCCAGACGGCGGTGCTTCCACCCGAATTGGCTTCCGCCTACTCGGAATTCATGGCGGGGTAACGCCGACCCGCCATCGGATCGACTCTGATCCGGGCCCCCGATGACAGCTCCTACTGCCCGCACTGATCTCTTCGCCCACTGCTGCGGGCAGTAGGAGTGGGGTCGTGGTCGATCGCCAGCCGATAGCCGCGCTTGACGACGGTCGACACGATGTTTTTGTCGCCCAGCGCTGTTCGTAGTCGCCATACCGCGGTCTCCACCGCGTGTGCAGTTCCGCCGTCGCCGGTAAGCGCACGCGACAGGGTGCTGTGTGAAACGACCGCTCCGGGGACTCGCGCCAAGGCATGCAGCGTCGTCATCTCGCCGGAGGTCAGCGGACGAACCGTCCCGTCGACCAGTACACGGCCGCGCCGGATTTCGATCCGGTGTCCGGCGGCCCAAACGACGCAGGCGTCCCCCGTCGGGCCGGTCACGACTTGGCGCTCTGCAGTTGCGCAGGGCAATAGGCGTTTGCGGCGATCGCCGCGAACTGAGCCGCGCCATCCAACGTCAGCGCGGTGTTGTCGCTCTGCAGTTCACTGACGACCTGCAATCCGGATTCTCCGTTGTTGATCAGCCCACAGACCGCCCGGGCGGCGGCAATCGCCTGCCCTTCGCTGGCGAACGTGATACCCGACTGCCGAAGGGACGCAATGAAAGCCTGGTCGCTGTTGGCACCGTCGGGACCTGCGTGAGCGGGACCGGCGGCGGCGATCGCGAAGGCCAGCCCCGCTGCTACGAAGATCTTGTTCACCGTCAACACCAGCATCCGCCACTCACACCCGCGCCAGCACGTGAGCCACTTCGATGTAGAGCGGTATGCCGATCGTCACGTTGTAGGAGAAGGTGAGGCCCAGCGAGGCGGCCAAGGGCAGACTCGGGCTGGCTTCGGGAATGGCCAACCGCTGGATCGCCGGAACGGCGATATACGATGCCGCGCCGCAGAGCACCGCGAAGAGCACGTAGGACCCGGTCGCCAAATGGACGCCGGTGACCTGAGAGTACACGTGGGCCACCGCGATACCGATCGTCGCGAAAAAGTTCGGCGCGAGCACCCCGAACACGATGAATCCTCGCCCCGCCGCCTTGAGATCCTTCAGCTTCCGCGAGGCGGTCATCCCCATCTCCAGCAGGAACAGGCACAGAGCCCCCTGGAAGGCCGTCAGGAAGACCGGGTCGTCGACAGCGGTGACCTTCTGGCCCTGCAGCCCGCTGATGAAGCCGATCACAATGCCACCCATGAGCAGGCACAGTCCCGGGTTGAGAAGCACCTCGCGAAGCATCGTGCCGGAAAGGAACGACGCCTGCGCGGCGGGCGTTGCCGGCTTGGCGGCGTCAGCCCCCAGGTACTCCGGGAGGTCCTCGAGCGCAACGGAATAGACGGTGTCGTCACCGCTGCGTTGCGCGGTGTGCGCCACGGCCCTGGCCGACCCGGTGTAGCCGGTCTCACCCGGAAGCAGACCGGTAGAGTCCATGCCCCGGCGCCGCAGCCGGGCCACCAGCAGCAGCGCGACCAGGCAGCCGGGAATCTCCATGATTGCCAACATAACCGGCATGAACGAGTCGAAAGCAATGCCGGCGGTGGCCAGTACGCCTACGCAGGTGGCAAACGTTCCCGCCGAGTCCGAGCCGTAATAGCCGGCGACCGTCGCCCGGTCTACTTCTCGCAACTTCGTGGTGTGCTTCAAGATGAAGTACGCCAGTGCACCGATGACGAAGTTCACGGCGAACCCGGTCGCCATGAAGCCGACAATCCCTGCGATACTGGCCATGTCGATGCCGGCCAGCTCTTCGCCGCCATGCCAGCCTATGGCCAACAGCAGGTACATGGTGAGGCCGTGATAGATGGCGGTCGGAAATTCGAACGGCACCTTCAAGATCGGCAGGGCAAAGCCAAGATAGAAGAACAGCAGTAATGGCTTGAACAGGTTGTGGGTGAAGTTCTGCCAGAACTCCCAAAGCATGTGCATTGCTCTCTCCGATTCGGGTGCAAGACGGCGGGCGAGATCACGTCACCCGGATTTCGTGGGTGCCTTCGTTTTGCTGCCCTTGAGATGCACGGCATGGATTCCGGGCTTCCGCGACAGCTCGTCGAGCAGGCTGTCCAATCCGGCTTGGTCGGTGTTCCAGTGCTGCACCGTCTCGGGTTGATGCCGCAGCTTGGCAATCACCCGGTCGAGCCGGGCGGGCGTCTTGGCGCCCATGGTGACCCGCGTCCGGCCTGCCGTTGCGGCGGCGCCCCTGGGCGCCGCACTGCCGACTGCACCACCGGTCATGGCACCGAGAGCCATCTGATTGAGCAGGTTGCCCGAGACGGCCGCGGGCGCAGCGGCTGCGCCGGCATTCGGCATCGCGCTGAGCGCCAACCTGATCGCCGGGCTCTGGCCGGCCCACGCGGGCGGTACCGACAGTGATCCCACCACATTGGCTTCGCCCATTCCGGCTGACACCGCCGAGACCAGTGGCGACCGCAGCGCCAGCCCGGCGCCCAGTCGCGTCTTCGGGATGTCAACGAGAGCACGCCCGAGTGGCGGAGCGAACTTCAGAAAGTTCTGTATGGGGAAGTTGGCGAGCATCGAGACGTCGTTGAATTGGGTGGTGAAGCCGAGCGGTACCTTGAGCGCCGAGTACATCGCCGCAAACGTCGAGCCGGCATCGGATGAGCCGGTGAGGCTGTTGAGCATGTTGTTGAAGAACGAGGTGTAGCCGGTCGCCAGGTCGGCACCGGCCTGCAGCAGGGGGTTACCAGCCGAGGACGCGGTGGTGGTCTGCGGCGGTTCGGTGAAAGCGCTGACCTTCGTCGCGGCCGCCGACGCGACGGCATAACTGTGCATGGCGGCGGCGTCCTGAGCCCACATCTCCAGGTATTGAGCCTCCGTCGCGGCGATCGCCGCCGTGTTCTGCCCGGCGAGGTTCGTCGCGAGTAGCGACGTCAACCGAGCACGGTTGTCCGCCACCAGTTCTGGTGGGACGACGGCCGCGTACGCGGTTTCATAGGCGGTTGCGGCGGCCTGCGCCTGCGCGGCCGCTTGCGCGGCCTGCGCCGCGGTAGCCGACATCCACGCCGCATAAGGCGCCGCCGCGGCCGCCATCGACTCCGCCGACGGCCCGCTCCATGACTGGGCGGTTAACTCCGCCACCACGGCGTTGTAATCTGCTGCCGCCGATTGCAATTCACTGGCCAGACGGTCCCATGCCGCCGCCGCTGCCCGCAGCGGTCCGGATCCCGGGCCGGCGTACATGTTTCCCGAGTTGACCTCCGGCGGTAATAAAGAAAAGTACATTCGCCTATCCCTCATCTAATGCGCGCCCGCATCGCGCGAGCTGGGCTACAGGCCGGGTCCGCAACGTCATTCATCGTCGAGCGCCGGGATCACCACGATCGTGGCCGCCGTGGGGTCCGCCTCACCGGCAATGGCACCGAGGACATCGGCGCTCACTCCGCAACCGGCAGCGCGGGTCATCGTCGCGCCGACGGTCCGGCTCGCCGTGGCTCCCACGGCACGTCCCGCCAGGCTGGACAAGGCCATCTCAGAGAACATGACGTCCTCACCGGCGAACGCGGCCGCCGGGGCCGCCGCGCTCGCCGGCATCGTCAAGACGACCGGTTGAACTGCCGGTGCAGACGTGGCCCACGCCGTCGGCACCGACAGCTTTCCGACCAGCGCCGCGCGGCCGAGGGAGCCCGTCACGGGCCCGCCGCCGAGTCCGGCCGCCGGAAGGGCCTGGTTCGCCAAGGACGACAAGGGCGTCAACGCGCCCGTGATGGCTTTCGGCCCGGCCAGGTAGGAGCTGGCTCCCATCGCATTGATCGGCCAGCTCCAGATCTGTCCGAACGACAGCAGCGGGCCGCCCGGGATACTTGACCATCCCAACAGCGGGCTGTACGCGCCGGTCAGCGTCGACATGATGGTGTTCCAGTTGGCCAAATCGGTGCCGAGGCCACCCGGCAACGCCGATCCAGCCGCGGCGGGGTTCGCCGACAGCGACTGCAGTGCCTTCGGCAGCGCTTTCATCGCCTGCGAAACCTGTTGTCCGACAGAGGCGCCGGAGCGGCTGACGGCCTGCGCTGTCGCAACGCCTTGATCCGCGGCTCCGGCCTGGTTCGTGGTCGGTGGCGGCTCGGCGAACGGTGTCAGTTGGGTGGCGGCCGCCGACGCACCGGCATAGCTGTACATGGTTGCGGCATCCTGGGCCCACATCTCGGCGTAATGCGCCTCGGTGGCCGCGATCGCCGGCGTGTTGAGGCCCAGAATGTTCGTCGCGATCAGCGTCATCAGCAGGCTGCGATTCGCCGCGATCACCGCCGGTGGAACGGTTGCGGCGAACGCCGCCTCGTAGGCAGCGGCGGCCGCGGCCGCCTGCGCGCCCGCCTGTTCAGCCTGACCGGCGAGCCCGCTCATCCACTCTACGTACGGCGCCGCCGCCACCGCCATGGCGTCCGCGGAGGACCCATGCCAATCGGCGGACAGATCCGACACGGCGGTGCCGTATTCCGCTGCCGCCGAGTGCAACACGGCAGCCAGCTCACTCCAGGCGGATGCCGCGGACAGCAGTGGTCCCGGGCCGGCCCCTGTATACATCCGGCCGGAGTTCACCTCCGGCGGTAGTGCCCCGAAATCCATGTTTCCCAACCTCTTACAACGCTTCGAAGGAGTGCGAATCAGCCCACGTCAGCGGCGATGCCGAGCGGTGAGGCCATTCGCATGAATGCTTTGGACACCAGGACCGGGCCACGGCGGACCGGTTTCCGGCGTTGGTCAGCGACAAGACGGCGGCTAGGAGCCGCGCTTGCGCCACGGCCGGTGTATTCGGCGCTGCAGGTACCCCTCGACGGCATGCGCCCAGGCGCCGATCGACAAGGCGCCCGTCATCGCCGTGCCGAATCGTGAGCAGCGGCGACCGGCAGAACGCGTGAATCGAGAGGTGTGATCATGACGTAACCTCCTGGAAATACGAGCTATTCACGCCATCGTCGCGCTATCCGCCGATTGACGAGCCTTCAAACTAGGACTTGTTTCCGGGGATTTGCTGTGTATGAACTGGAAGGTAATTATCGAAAACCCCACTTGGACAAACGGCGTGTTGCAGGTCACGCCATGCCGTGCCCGCATTCGACATACACGCACGCCGACTCGTATGCTGTAACCCATTGCACCACAACGCATTTGCCGGGAATTCGCTTCTACGGCCACACGCTCTGCCAATTCCACGTAACACGAGGCAATAGCCCCGGCGCAGTGACGAGTCTCGCACTCGGTATCACGTTATGCGAGATAAATTCGCGTGCAACGCTTCTCGACGCCGGGGGCTAGCTCCGGGTAGCGGCGACGTAGCGGATCGCGGCCGGGGCGCCGTCAAGCTCACGGTCGGTCAACCGGGGCAGCCGAGCGGCGGCGAACAGGTCAGCGATGCTGGAGTCGACGGTCATCCAGCCGCTCTCTTTCAGGTGCCGCACCACGTCGGTGTGCTCTCCGGAGTAGAACGGTCCGGGCCCGGTCAGGCTCAGGCCGCGCCGGCGCCAGCGCTCGACGAGGGACTCGTGATGGACCGCCTGCGGCCGGCTCGGCGGCACTGCGTGGTCGGCGGCGAGCCGGCTGCCCGGGGCGCTGAGCGCACTGACGCCGTCGAGCAGGCGATTCTGCGCATCCGACGGCACGTACCAGACCAGCAGACCCTCGATCACCCACGCGGTGGGTGCGGCGGCGTCGAACCCCACCCGCCGCAGCGCGGCCGGCCAGTCGCCGCGCAGATCGACACCGACCGCGCGACGGTTGACGCTCGGCGTGCTGCCCCACGCCCGCATGGTGGTGGCTTTGAAGTCGACCACCGGAGGATGGTCCACCTCGTAGACGACGGTCTCGGCCGGCCACCACAGCCGGTAGGCGCGGGTGTCCAGCCCCGATCCCAGGATCACCGCCTGGCGGATCCCGCCGCGCGCGGCGTCGGTGAAGAACGCATCGAAGAACGTGGTTCGGGCCGCGGAGAACTCCGCCAGCCGCGGAAACCCGCCGTCCTTGCCGAGCCGACTGATGTCCAGATCGCCGTCGGCCACCCGGATGCAGAACTCCAGACCCACCTTGTGCACCAACGGCGCGGCGAACGGGTCATTGATCAGGCCCCGCGACGTCGCCGCTGCGCGCGCCGCGGCCAGCACCGTCGCGATGACGCCGGCACCGGTGGCCAGGCTCCCGGGGTCGTCCCGGGAGGCGGGCGCCGTGCTCATGGGTGTCCACCGTGGCGGCACGACGGTCAGGGCATTCTTCTGCCGGCCGGCACCCCGTGCACGACCGCCCGGATCTGGTCGTCGATCCCGCTCGCGGCGGCGAACAGCATCTCGTCGCCGGCCTGCAGCGCATCGGCCGCCCGCGGCAGGATGACCGCGTCGCCGCGCAGCACCGCGACCAGGGCGGCACCCTCGGGCAGCGCGATGTCGCAGACCTGCCGGCCGATCAGCGGATTATCCTCAGGCAGCGTCAGTTTCGTCAGGCTTGCCTGACCCCGGCGCAAGCCCATCAGCGGCACCAGGTGGCCCACGTCGATGGCGCCCTCCACCGCGGCGACCATCGCCCGCGGTGTGGAGACCGCCACATCGATACCCCACTCCTCGGTGAACAGGGGCTCGTTGCGGGCGTTGTTGACCCGGGCTACCACCCGGGACACCCCGAACTCCCCCTTGGCCAGCAGCGCGACGGCCAGGTTGGCCTTGTCATCACCGGTGGCAGCGATCACCACGTCACAGATCTCGATGCAGCACTCCTGCAGCGCGGACAGTTCGCAGGCGTCGGCCAGCAGCCACTCGGCTTCGGGGACGGAGTGGGGCTGGTAGTGCGCCGGATTGCGCTCGATGAGCAGCACCCGATGGCCGTCGCCGATCAGTTCTCGTGCGACAGAGCGCCCGACCGCGCCGGCACCGGCGATCCCGATGCGCATGATCGCTCCCCTCGTCCCCGCAAGCACCCCGGCTGCTCCGGGTGTACCACAGCCGTGACAGCCGTACTGATTTACTGACAGATAACACGAACTCGCCGACCTTGAGCGAATCACACGAGTGGGTTCGACCACCACCGCCGGCCCGAATGGGGATCAGATGAGCCTGCAACAGCTCTACCTGGCCCTGCTTATCGGGGGCCTGGTTCTGCTGGCGAGCATCATCGCCACCCGGGCGGCGGACCGGGTTGGTCTGCCCAGCCTGCTGCTGTTCCTTCTGGTCGGGGTGGCGATCGGCAACGATGGGCTGGGTCTGGACTTCTCCGACGTCCAACTGGCCAGCGACCTGGGCACCACCGCGCTGGCGGTGATCCTGGTCGAAGGTGGTTTGACGACGCGCTTCGCCAACATCCGCAAGCTGCTGGCGCCGGCGACGGTGCTGGCCACCGTCGGCGTCGTGGTCAGCATGGCGGTGATCGCGGTCGCCGCGCACCTGCTGCTCGGGATCAGCTGGCAGCTGGCCTTCCTGCTCGGCGCGATCGTCTCGCCCACCGACGCCGCCGCGGTGTTCTCCATTCTGCGTGTGCTGCCGCTGCCGCGGCGGGTGGCCGGCCTGCTGGAGGCCGAGTCCGGCTTCAACGACGCGCCCGCGGCGATCGTGGTGCTGATGCTGAGCACCACGCCGCTGACCATCGCACCGATCCACGCCATCGGCGACGTGGTCTTCGAGCTGGTCGTCGGCTCGGCGATCGGCCTGGTCGCCGGGTTGCTGGGGGCGATGATGCTGCGTCGCGCCGCACTGCCGGCGTCGGGCCTGTATCCGCTGGCGACATTCGGGCTGGGCATGGTGGCGTTCGCCGCGGCCGCTTCGGTGCACGCCAGCGGGTTCATCGCCGCTTACCTGTCCGGGGTGGTGCTGGCCAACTCCGGGTTGCCGCATCGGGCGGCCATCCGCTCGTTCGCCGAGGGGCTGGGCTGGCTGGCCCAGATCGGACTGTTCGTGCTGTTGGGCCTGCTGGTGAGCCCCAGCCAGCTGTCCGGGGAGCTGGTGCCGGCGCTGGTGATCGGGGCGGTGCTGCTGCTGTTGAGCCGCCCGATATCGGTGGTGGCGTCGCTGATCTGGTTCAAAGTGCCGTGGCGCGAGCAGATCTTCTTGTCCTGGGCCGGCCTGCGCGGCGCGGTTCCGATTGTGCTCGCCACCTTTCCGATCGTCGAGGGCGTGCCGGACAGCTATCGACTGCTCAACATCGTGTTCATCCTGGTGGTGGTCTACACGGTGGTGCAGGGCCCCAGCCTGGGTCTGTTCGCCCACTGGCTGGGGCTGATACCGCGGGACACCACGCGCGAGATCCAGGTCGAGGCGGCACCGCTGGACGTCTTGGAGGCCGAGCTGTTGACGATGACGGTGCAGCCGGAATCGAAGCTGCACAACGTCTCGGTGCTCGAGCTGCGGCTGCCCGACCCGAGCGTCATCACCCTGATCATCCGTAAGGGCGACACCTTCGTCCCCCAGCCTGACACCCGGATCACCGTGGGCGATGAACTGCTCATCGTCACCACCAGCAAGACCCGCGCGTCAGCGGAACGGCGGCTGCGTGCGGTCAGTCGGCGCGGCAAACTGGCCCACTGGTTCGACGAGTACGGCGACTCGGAGTGACCCATCCGGCGTTGACTCTGCGCCCAGGGCGGGTTCCACTCGCACTTTCACGCCCTGGGCGCAGAGTCAACGCAGGGTGATGAGCGGGATCGCGACCTCCGCGGGGGTGAGCCCACCGTGCAAGCCCACCAGCTGGGCGGTCTGCGGCGGCTCGTGGTCGGTTGCCAGGATCGCGGTGTCGCCGGTACAGGTCACGACGACGTCGCCGATGCGGGCCAGGTGCTCGGAGCGCACCGGTCCGAACCGGCCGGCGGCCACAGCCTGCTCGCGGGTCTGCACCAGGGCCCGACCGGCCAGGCGTTCGGTCCAGGCGGCCAGCACATCTGCCGTCGCGCCGGGCTCGGTGTGCAGGTAGCGCACCCGCGGCTCGCCGGCGACCACCCGGATTCCGGCGCGCAACGCCGGGTCCGCGTCGAGATCGATGCGCGCCTGCTCGGGCACGTTGAGCCCGCCGTGGTCGGCGGTGACCACCAGCGCGGCGTCGCCCGGGAGGTGCTCGAGCAGATGACGCAGCAGCGCGTCGACTTTGGCGGCGGCAGCATGCCAGTGCGAGGAGCCGACGCCCGAGACGTGTGCGGCGTGATCGAGTGCTGCGGTGTAGCCGTAGACCAGACCCGGCGAAGCCAGCTCCGCGGCGAGCCGCGGCGCGTAGGGCTCACCCTTGGCCACCGGGCGGAACTCCGCGCCGCGGTAGGCGGCCTCGGTCAGGCCGCTGCCGATGAACATCTCCGGCAGCACCGCCCGGGCGCTGACGCCGGCGTCGCGGAGTCGTTCGAACCAGGTCGGCACCGGCTGCCAGGCCCCCGGCGGCGGGTCGTCCGCCCAGAAGATGTGGGTCAGCACCCGATCGGTTCCGGGCACGTTGACGGTGAAGCCCAGCACACCGTGCTCCCCCGGCAATACGCCGGTGCCCAGCGAGACCAGGCTGGTGGGTGTGGTTGACGGGAAGGTGCAGGCCAGCTCGGTCAGCTGCCCAGCGGCACCGGCCAGCACCGAGGCCAGCAGCGGCGCGTCGGCCACCAGCTGCGGCAACAGGTGCAAGCCCAGCCCGTCGACGAGCACCACCGCCAGCCGCCGCACATCGCCGATCCGCTCTTCCAGGCCGAGGACATCGGGCGCGCCGGGCACGCCGAGCGCTGCCGCCGCGGACGGCAGGATGTCACAGATCGAACCGGGCACCGGTTCAGACTGCCACCTTGGCTACGGCGCCGCTGCCGGCTCGGGCGCCGGCGCGCTGTTGGCGGCGCTGGTGTTCGACTTGGTCCGCGCTGGGCTATTGCCCGAGCCGCCCGAGCCACCCGAGCCGCCTGAGCCACCCGAGCCGCTTCCGGTGCTGGGGATGCTGAACTTGGGCAGGCTGGGCAGATTGTTGGAACTGCCGCTCCCCGAGCTGTGTTCGGCACTACCGGCACCGGTGTCGGCGGGTGTCCCGGAGCCGTTGTCGGTGGGCGCCGCGGGAGTGCCGTCCGCGGGAGTACCGTCGGCGGCGGCCGGCGTGTTGTGGAAGAGCTGGTCGAGCTGCCCCAGCGGATCTTGAAGGACGCCGAGATCGGTCAGGTCGCCCGGATCCGTGGGGAGGATGCCGCCCGGGTCCACGTCGGCGCCGGCGGTGGCCGCGCCCAGGACGGTGTCGAGCAGATCGTCGAGGTCGGCATGCGCGGTCGGTGCGGCCAGCAGCCAGCAGCCCAGCGCCACAAACGCCGTAACTACCCCTCGGGCTGAACCGCCACGCCGGCGACCGCTCATCTCCTCAAAACCCTTCCGCTACGGGGCCGGGCAATGGTCGGCTCGGCGAGGACGAACCTAGCCGCTTCAACTCCGATTACGCGAGTCGAAATGGGCCGCGAATAACAATGTTCAATGACCGTTCACCTATCGTCACCCGGCACGCCACCGTCAGCACATCGACCGGCATTTCCGCAGGTGGAGGCGGCAATTGAGACGGCCGTCACAATGGTTAACAGTTAAAATCACCGCGAACAATTCTCTTTCCCACATAACAGCGCTCGCCGCGCACATGCGGAATTGAAGACCGGCGCCGGGCGACACAAAAAAATCAGGCCGATCGTTAAAAGCCCCCACCGGCCGGCGGCGGTCGCAGCGCGGCGAATCGGGCCCCCAGGCGGAGCCGCCGCGTTAGCGTTCATCGGTGACCACAGCTCCGATCGATCTCGGCTCCTGGATCGCCCGGCGGGCGGCGGCAACACCGAAGCTGCCGGCGATAACGTTCGGCGACAACACCTGGACATATCGGGATTTCGCGGACCGTATCGACCGGCTGGCGGCCGAGCTGCTCGCCGGTGGAATGCGTCGCGGCGACCGCGTCGGCTATGTCGGCCTCAATCACCCCGACTTTCTGGTCACGCTGTTCGCCGCCGCCCGGATCGGCGCGGCCTTCGTACCGCTGAACTGGCGGCTCACCGCCGACGAACTCTGCTACATCCTGGACAACGCGGGAGTGCACACCCTGCTGGCCGACACCGAGCGCGCCATGGTGGTCGACCCGGTGCGCACCGAAGCGGGCTTGCAGCGCACGATCGCGCTGGCGCCGGTTCCCGGCTGGGAGGTGGCCGACGACCTGCTCGCGCGGCGCGCCCCGCTGGCCGACCCGGTGTTCGCCGAGCCTGACGAGGTCGCGGTGATCATGTACACCTCAGGCACCACCGGGCGCCCGAAGGGGGCCATGCTCACCCACGCCAACCTGTTCTGGAACAACATCAATGCGCTGTTGGCGTTCGACACCAGCCAGCAGGACGTGTCGCTGGTCTGCGCGCCGCTGTTTCACATCGGCGGGCTGAACGTCACCACGCTGCTGACGCTGCAGAAGGGCGGGCGGATCGTGCTGATGCCCACCTTCGATCCGGCCGAAGCCCTCAAGCTCATCGCCGAGCACCGGGTCACCACCATGTTCGGGGTGCCGGCGATGTTCCTGTTCATGAGCCAGCGCCCGGAGTTCGCCGAATCCGACCTGTCCAGTGTGCGCAACTTCGTCTGCGGCGGCGCCCCGGTACCCGAGGCGCTGATCCGCCGCTACGGCGAGCGGGGTATCCCGTTCGCGCAAGGTTACGGGTTGACCGAAACGGCGCCGCTGGCATTGGTACTGCGCACCGACGAGGTCGGGGTGAAAATCGGCGCCGCCGGCAACCAGGTACTGCCACTGTCGGACGTGCGACTGGTCGACGCCAACAACGCCCCGGTGCCCACCGGTGCGCGCGGCGAGATCTGCGTGCGCGGACCGCAGGTGATGGCCGGCTACTGGCGTAACCCGCAAGCCACCGCCGCGGTGATCGACTCCGAGGGTTGGTTTCACACCGGCGACATCGGTCAGGCCGACGACGAGGGATACATCTGGGTGATCGACCGGGTCAAGGACATGGTGATCTCCGGCGGCGAGAACGTCTACCCCGCCGAAGTCGAAGATGTGCTCTACGGGCACCCGGCCGTCGCCGAAGTCGCGGTGCTGGGCACCCCGCACGACAAGTGGGGTGAAGCGGTAACCGCGGTGGTGGCGCTGCAGCCGGGTGCGACGTTGACGCTGGAGGAGCTGCGCGAGTTCGCCCGGGACAAGCTGGCGGCGTTCAAATTGCCGATCCGGTTGGAGTTCGTCGACACGCTGCCCCGCACGCAGTCCGGAAAAGTGGTGAAGTACCAGCTGCGCGAGGCCATCTCGGAGCACCTCGAGACCTGAGGTTCCCGCGGAGACGCAGGTAGACCGGCAGCGGCCGTCCGCACAACGGTGAAGCAGCTCAACATCGGCTACCGGAGTCGGCGGCGGCACCGGAGGCACTGGCGGAAGCGGTGCCGCGGGCGGCGACGCCAGTTACGTATCCGGCGGCGGCAACGGCGGCAACGGCGGCCTGACAATGGCAGGCTGAACCCATGAGCACCCACACCACCCCGGCGTTCGACCCGCTCGACCCGCTGAGCCTCGACTCCCTGCTCTCCGACGACGAGATCGCGCTGCGCGATACCGTCGCGAAATTCTGCGCCGAACACGTCATGCCGCACATCGCCGAATGGTTCGAGATCGGCGATCTACCGGCGCGCGAACTCGCGCGGGAATTCGGCAAACTCGGGCTGCTCGGCATGCACCTGCACGGCTACGGCTGCGGCGGGGCGTCCGCGGTGCATTATGGGCTGGCCTGCGTGGAATTGGAGGCCGCCGACTCCGGCCTACGTTCCCTGGTGAGCGTGCAAGGCTCGTTGGCGATGTTCTCGATCTACAACAACGGTTCCGAGGAGCAGAAGCAGCAGTGGCTGCCGGGCATGGCCACCGGTGAGGTCATCGGCTGCTTCGGGCTGACCGAACCCGACGTCGGCTCGGATCCGGCCGCCATGACCACCCGCGCCAAACGCGACGGCTCGGACTGGATACTCAACGGCCGCAAGATGTGGATCACCAACGGGTCGATCGCCGACGTCGCGGTGGTGTGGGCGGCCACCGACGACGGCATCCGGGGCTTCATCGTGCCCACCGACACCCCCGGGTTCTCCGCCAACATCGTCCACCACAAGCTGTCGCTGCGCGCCTCCATCACCAGCGAGCTGGTGCTCGACGAGGTGCGGCTGCCGGCCGATGCGATGCTGCCCAAGGCCCGCGGCGTCAAAGGCGCGTTGGCCAGCCTGTCCGAGGCACGCTACGGAATCATCTGGGGGGCGATGGGCGCGGCCCGGTCGGCGTGGCAGTCGGCCCGCGACTACGCCACGGCACGCACCCAGTTCGGCAAGCCGATCGCCGGCTTCCAGCTCACCCAGGCCAAACTCGTCGATATGGCCGTCGAGCTGCACAAGGGACAGCTGCTCTCGCTGCACCTGGGCCGGCTCAAGGATCGCGCCGGCCTGCGTCCCGAGCAGGTCAGCTTCGGCAAACTCAACAACACCCGCAGCGCGCTGGAGATCTGCCGCATCGCACGAACGATCCTGGGCGGCAACGGGATATCGCTGGAGTACCCGGTCATTCGGCACATGGTGAATCTGGAGTCGGTGCTGACCTACGAGGGGACCCCCGAGATGCATCAACTCGTGCTGGGTCAGGCCTTCACCGGGTTGGGTGCCTTCCGCTGATGCTGGGCTACGGCTCGGAGCACCGACAATTCCGGGAATTGGTCCGGGATTTCGTGCGCAGCACGGTCATTCCCGCCCACGAGGACGCCGAACGCGACGGCACCTGGGATCGCTCGATATTCATCGAGGCCGGCCGGCTCGGCCTGCTCGGATTCCCGATCCCGGAGGAGTTCGGCGGCCCCGGTGTCAACGACTTCCGCTACCACGCGATCGTCGTCGACGAATTGCAGCGCGCCGGTGCCGCAGCGGAAGCTATCGCGTTCTCGCTGCAAAACGACGTCGTGCTGCCCTATCTGACCGACCTGACGAACACCGAGCAGAAAAAGCGTTGGCTGCCGGGGGTGGTGACCGGCGAAACGGTGCTCGGCATCGCGATGACCGAACCGGGCACCGGCAGCGACCTGGCCGGCATCACCACCACCGCGCAGCGGGACGGCGATCACTACGTGGTCAACGGCGCCAAGACCTTCATCTCCAACGGACAAAGCGGTGATCTATTCGTGGTGGCGGTCCGCACCGGTGACGACCGGCACCAGGGCCTGTCCCTGCTGGTCGTCGAACCCGACACACCCGGCTTCCACCGCGGCCGCAACCTCGCCAAGATCGGTCTGCACGCCCAGGACACCTCCGAGCTGGCGTTCACCGATATGCGGGTGCCGGTTGCCAACCTGCTCGGCGAGGAAGGGCAGGGCTTTTACCAGTTGATGCGCAACCTGCCCCAGGAACGGCTCTCGCTGGGGGTGGGCGCCGTCGCCGCCGCCGAAGGGGTGCTGGCCGAAACGCTGGACTACGTAAAGCAACGCCAGGCCTTCGGCGCCCCGATATCCGGTTTCCAGAACACCCAGTTCGTGCTGGCCGAGGTGGCCACCGAATTGGACGTGGCCCGAACCTATCTCGACGCCTGTATCGCGGAGCACCTAGACGGCAAACTGACCGCGGCGCGCGCTGCCAAGCTCAAATGGTGGACCACCGACGTGCAGTTCCGCACCGCGCACCGCTGCCTGCAGCTCTACGGCGGATACGGCTACATGCGCGAGTACCCGGTGTCCCGGGCGTTCGTCGACGCCCGCATTCAGAGCATCTACGGCGGCACCAACGAGATCATGAAGACGATCATCGCCAAGGACCTCGGGATATGACAGCGGCATCACCGTAGTGATGCGGTCTCCCAACGGAATTCGACCGATGCTCGTGGAGTTCCGCCCAACCGTTGTGCCCCTTCCCTAGATCACGCGGCCGAACTGCGGCAGCGCACCGAGACCATCCGTCCAGATTCTTAGACCGTCCGCCCGGTAATCGAACCCCGGCGATCAAGCAGCAAATACCACATGGAAGAGTCGTAGAAATGACGAGTCACGAGGTCCTTGGCCAGCGGGCGGCAGCCTTCTTGGCGATGCACCAGCCGGGCAATCCGGTGATCGCGCCGACCGTGTGGGATGTGTGGTCGGCGAAGCTGGCGGTGGGCGCCGGATTCGCCGCGCTGACGATCGGCAGCAAGCCGTTGGCTGAGTCGATGGGCCGCAGCGACGGCGAAGGGATGGCCTTCACCGACGTGCTGGGCCGAGTCCGTCAGATCACCGAGGCCGTCGACGTGCCGGTCTCCCTCGACGTCGAGTCCGGCTACGCCGAATCCGCCGAGCGGCTGGTCGAGGCCCTGCTGGAGGCCGGTGCGGTCGGCTGCAACATCGAGGACTCGGTGCACAGCGAAGGCAAGCGGCTGCGGTCGTCCGCCGAGCACGCCGAGTATGTGGCCGCCCTGCGGGCAGCCGCCGACGCCGCCGGCACGCACCTGGTGATCAACGCCCGTACCGACCTGTTCCTGCGCCAAGACGGTGACGACACCGACCGCATCGACCGCGCCATCGCCCGGCTGACCGCATGCGCCGAAGCCGGCGCGGACGTGCTCTACCCGGTCGGCCGCCACGACGCGGAGACGTTGCGCACCCTGGCCTCCGGGCTGCCCAGGCCGGTCAACGCGCTCGCCGCGCCCGACTCCGACGACCCGGCCTCGTTCGGCAAGCTCGGGATCGGGCGGGTCAGCTTCGGCCCGCTGTTGCAGGTCGCCCTGGGCAAGCACGCCGGGGAGGTTCTCGCCCGCTGGTCCTGAGGCTTCCCCAGGAACTTGACACCTGTTAAGTTTCTCGGGTGGACAACATCCGTGGCAAGACCGTTGCCATCACAGGTGCCGCCCGGGGGATCGGGCTGGCGACCGCCGCGGCCCTGCTCGCGCGCGGTGCCCGGGTAGTCATCGGCGACCGCGACACCCGCGCGCTCGACACGGCGGTGCAGGGGCTGGGCCCCGGGCAGCCCGTCACCGGCTACCCGCTCGACGTCACCGACCGGGAGTCGTTCTCGACGTTTCTGGACAAGGCTCGTGCCGACGGTGACGGCCGCATCGACGTGCTGATCAACAATGCCGGCGTGATGCCGGTCGGACCGTTCCTCGACCAGACCCAAGAGACCATTCGCTCGGCCACCGAGGTCAACTTCTACGGCGTACTCAACGGGTGCCAGCTGGTGCTTCCCGAGATGGTCAAACGCCGCAGCGGCCACATCATCAACGTCGCCTCGATGGCCGGGATCGTGGCGGTCCCGGGCCAAGTGCTCTACGCCGGAACCAAATTCGCCGTCGTGGGCTTGAGCACCGCGATGTCTGACGAATTCGCACCGCAGGGTGTGGCGGTCACCGCAGTGCTACCGACGTTCACCAACACCGAATTGATCTCGGGCACAACACCGTCGGCGGCCCAGCGGCCGGTGGAACCCGAAGACATCGCGGCCGCGGTGGTCAAGGTACTCGACAAGCCGAAGACCCTGGTCTCGGTGCCCGGTTTCGGGCGTCGCACCGCGATCCTGGCGACCCTGCTACCCGATCGGGCCCGCCGCTGGCTCAACAAGAAGACGGGCAACGACACGGTGTTCCTGCAGCTGGACACCGCGGCCCGGCAGGCCTACGAGGACCGCGCCCGGCATGCCACTGGGGTTATCGACAACGACTAACCCAGCGCCTGGTCCAGGTCGGCGATCAGATCATCGGTGCCCTCCAGCCCGACCGAGATGCGCACCACCCCGTCGCCGAGGCCGATCGCGGCACGTCCTTCCGGCCCCATCGCCCGGTGGGTGGTGGTCGCCGGATGGGTGATCAGCGACTTGGCGTCGCCGAGGTTGTTGGAGATGTCGATCAGTCTCAGCTTGTCGAGCAACTCGAACGCCCGCTGCTTGGCCGCGCCCGCCGGGGCATCGAGTTCGAAGGTGACGACGGTACCGCCACCGGACATCTGCCGGCGCGCCAGGTCGTGCTGTGGATGCGACGCCAGAAACGGGTAGCGCACCCAGCGCACCGCGCGATGCTGCTCGAGGAACTGCGCGATCCGCAGTGCCGCAGCGTTGGCGTAGTCGACCCGAATCGAAAGAGTTTCAAGGCCTTTCAGCAGCAGCCAGGCGTTGAACGGGCTGAGCGCCGGGCCGGTGTGACGCATCAGCGTCTGCACCGGACCGTCGATGTAGTCCTGGTCGCCCAGGATCGCCCCGCCGAGCACCCGGCCCTGCCCGTCGAGGTGCTTGGTGCCGGAGTACACCACCACGTCGACCCCGAGCGGAAAGCCCTGCTGCAGCAGCGGAGTGGCGAACACGTTGTCCAGCACCACTTTCGCACCGGCAGCATGAGCCAACTCGGTGACCGCGGCGATGTCGACGAGCGACTGCATCGGGTTCGACGGTGTCTCGAAGAAGACTGCGGTGGTCGGTACCGACAGTGCCTGCTCCCACTGCGTCAGGTCGTCGCCGTCGACGAAGACGGTCTCCACGCCCCAGCGGGGCAGGATCTCGTTGCAGACCACGAAGCATGAGCCGAACAGGCTGCGGGCAGCCACCAGTCGATCACCGGCACTCAGCAGCGCACCGAGCGAGACGAAGACCGCCGCCATGCCGCTGGCGGTGGCGAATGCCGCCGGGGCGCCCTCGATCAGCCGCAGTCGCTCCTCGAACATCGACACCGTCGGGTTGCCGTAGCGCGAGTAGACGAACCGGTCGACCTCGCCGGTGAACGCCTGCTCCGCGGCGGCTGCGGAGTCGTAGACGTAGCCGGAGCTGAGGAACAGCGCCTCGGCGGTCTCGTCGAACTGCGAGCGCAGCAGCCCGCCGCGCACCCCGATGGTGGCCGGGCTGACGCCGTCCGGCAGCGGTTTGGGGACGCGGACCGACGGTTCAGCGACGCTCGACGAAGGAGAACCGACGCTGGGACCGGCGCATGAACCCGAGCGCTCGCTCACGACTGCTTCCAGGGCAGGCCGACCGCGCGCCAACCGGTGCCCCCGCGGTGAGCATGCGCGTCGAGCTGGCCTTCGAAACCGTCCAGCACGTTGTAGGACGGGGCGATGCCGGCCGCGGTCGCGGTCTCGGCGGCCGGGATGGAGCGGTTGCCCGAGCGGCACAGGAAGACCGCCGGCCCGGCCGGGACCCGGGCGGCCAGCTCACGCGCGAAGTCCAGGTTGGGGCTGCCGTCGGAGTGCACCCACTCGATGCACACCACCTGGCGGCCCAGATCGGACAAGTCAGGCAGTCCCACGAAGCGCCATTCGGCGTCGGTGCGCACGTCGACGAGCGTCGCGGTGGGGTCGTCGCGCAGTATCGCCCAGGCTTGCTCGGGGGTGATGTCTCCGGCGTAGCTCACCTGCCGAAGTGTCGCACCCGCGGCGGCTCCACGCCACGCCGGGGGTCAGGGCCAGAGCTTGCCCAGAACCGCCGCGACCTGCTCGGCCCGGTCGCGGGCGACCGCCACATCGGGACCCGTGGCCAGCGCCAAACCCAGCCGCCGGCGGGGGTGCCCCTCGTGGTGGCCGAACACCACCACATCACTTTCGGTCACGCTGAGCGCATCGGCGACCACCGCCACACTGTCTCCGGTCGCCTCGGTGGCGGCCCCGCCCGGCGGCCGCCGCGAGTAGATCAGCCGGGCGGCGCCGGGCGAGACCAGGATGGCGTCGGTGGTCAGCCCGAGGATCGCGCGTGCCTGCAGTTCGAAACCGGAGAGCCGCTGGGTGCGCAACGTCAGCAGCGCGGCATCGTAGGGGCGGACATTGACGCCGGTGAAGTACACCTCGTCGCCGTGAACCAGTAACTCCACCCCGAACAGGCCGCGTCCGCCGAGGGCCCGCGCGATCCGTGCGGCGACCGACTTGGCCGCATCCAGCGCCACCGCGCTCATCGGGTACGGCTGCCAAAGCTCCACGGTCAGTTGCCCGTTCGGGTCCTCCTCGGTGCGGTGCCCGATGGGCGCGCAGAAATCCAGTGCCGGCCCGTCCGCGCCGTCGCGGTGCACCGCCAGCAACATGACCTCGCTGTCGAACTCCACCACCCTCTCGGCCAGCACCCGGGCCGGTGTGCCCGCAGCGGCGACCGAAACCGCACGTTCCCAGGCGGGTTCGATGTCGCTGTCACGCACCATCACCGAGCGGCCCTCGCCTACGGCTCCTCCCAGCGGTTTGACCACCATCGGGAATCCGCCGTGCTTGGCCACCGCCCGCAGCTCCTCGACCGAACCGGCGAACCAGAACGGTGCGGTCGGCAGCCCGAGCTCGTCGGCGGCCAGCCGGCGCAACCCCTCCGGGTCGGCGGCCAGCTGAGCACCGCGGATGCCCGGCACCACCGCGGTGAGATCCGTATCGGCAATGGCGGCCAGCGCGTCGGTGGCCACCACGTCGGAGGCGACCACCACGACCTTCGGCTGCAGCCACCTGATCGCCGCGGCCAGTTCGTCGTTGTCGCTCAGATCCACCACCACGGAGCGGTCAGCGACCCCGTGCAGCGCGGCATCGGCGTAACGGTCGACGGCGATCACCTCGGCACCCAGGCGTTGCAGCGCCGTCACCAGTTCACGGCTGAGCTCACCGGAGCCGAGCAGGGCCACCCGGGTCCGGCTGGGACCGTCTGCGGACGACCGTTCGGTCGTGAACGCCCGCTCCTTCTCGGCCTCGCCGTCCAACCGCCCTATCCTCCCGCCCCGAGGCAATGTTGCATGGTGCTCAAGGATAAGCGGGAACACGGACGGAGGTGCGAACGACGGTGAACCCTGCGCTATTGGGCTCGCTGGTGGCCGCCGTGCTGGTCGCGGCCATCGCCCGGCATCACAAACTGTCCGCGCCGCTGGTCCTGGTGATCGCCGGTCTGCTGGTCGGGCTGATTCCGGCGGTGCCCGACATCGCGCTGCGGCCCGACCTGGTGCTGTTCGTGATCCTGCCGCCGTTGTTGTGGTCGGCGGGACTGGAGAGTTCGTTCATCAACATGCGCCGCAACCGCCGTTCGATCATGCTGCTGGCGGTCGGCCTGCCGCTGGCCACCACCGTCGCGGTCGGTGTGGTCGCCTACTACACCGTGCCCGAGTTCAGCTTGGCGGCCGCGTTGACCTTGGGTGCGATCGTGGCGCCGCCGGATGCGGTCTCGGCGACCGCGGTCGGCCGCCGGCTCGGGCTGCCGCGCCGGATCATGACGCTGCTGAGCGGGGAGAGCCTGCTCAACGACGCCACCGCGCTGACCGTCTACAAGATGGCGCTGGCCGCGGCGATCGGCGCCGCGACCGGCTGGGGCACCGGGCTGGCGATATTCGTGCTGTCTGCGGTCGGTGGTGTGGTGGTGGGGGTGGTCTTCGGGGCGCTCATCGTGGTCATCCGGGCCCGGTTGACCGATCCGCTGGTGGAAAGCGCGGTCGGGTTGGTCGCCCCGTTCGTCATCTACCTGGTGGCCGAGGAGGTGCGCGGCTCCGGGGTGCTCGCGGTGGTGGTCGCCGCATTGATCCTCGGGCAGCGTTTCACCCGCGCCCACTACGCCACCCGGCTGCAGGACCAGGCGGTCTGGCGAGCGGTGCAACTGGTGCTGGAATCCTTGGCGTTCCTGCTGATCGGCCTGCAACTACCGACGGTGGTGCAGAACCTGCGCGGGGTCCGCTTTTCGAGTCTGACCCTCGCCTCGCTGGCCGTCTTCGCGACGGCGCTGGCGGTCCGCGTGGTGTGGGTGGTGACGTTCTCCTACCTGCCGCGGATGCTGTCCGCACGGATCCGGCAACGCGAGCCCGCCCCCACACCCGGACAGGTGTTCATCCTGGCGTGGGCCGGGATGCGCGGCGTGGTGTCATTGGCGGCCGCCTTCGGTGTGCCGGCGGCGACGCTGGCCGGTCAGCGGTTCCCGGGCCGCCCCCAGCTGGTGTTTCTCACGTTCGTCGTCGTCGTCGGCACCTTGCTGCTGCACGGGATGACGCTGCCCTGGCTGATCCGGCGGCTGGGGGTCCGCACCGACCAGGACCGCAACGACGCGATCGCGGCGGCCGCCGCGCAGGACAAAGCGGCCCGTGCCGCCGCCGACCGGCTGGATGAGGTGCTCGCCTCCAGCGAGCCGTCGCCGGCCAGCGAGCGCGCCGCCGACGCCTTGCGCACCTGGAACACCCGGCGCCGCAACGCGGCCCGCGAGCGGCTGCGCCGGTTGGATCCGGACAACGACGACAGCGACGAGACCGCCGCCGCGGCGTTTCGCCGATTGCGGCTGGAGATGCTGGCCGCCGAGCGTGCGGCGCTGATCGCCGAACGCGACCAGGGCCACATCGACGACCAGGTGCTGCGCACCCTGCTGCACCGGTTGGATCTGGAAGAGGCGACGCTGAACCTGGATTAGTTTCCGCCCCGGCGAACAGTCCCCCGCCGGCGCAACTGAATACAGTGGGTGCCATGACTGTGCTGACATCGCCGAAGACCTATGCGGGGCTGGCGGCCTTCCAAGTTGCCGACGCGGTGGCCTGCGCCATCCCGGTGCCCTACATCGCCAAAGCCCTGGACACCGTCGGGTGTCCGCAGCGGGTCCGGCCGATCCTGCCGATCGTCAAGGTCGCTTCGGCGCTCGGCCTGCTCTCGGCGCAACGGTTCCCGGTGCTGGCCCGGGTCACCACCGCCGCCTTGACGCTGTATTTCGTCCTCGCGGTGGGCGCACACCTCCGGGTCCGCGACAGCGTCGCCAACACCGTGCCGGCCGCGTCGTTTCTGGCCGTGTTCGCGGCGATGACCCTCAAGGGTCCAGACTCGCGTTAAGGCTGCCCCGGCAACAGCCGCACCATCAACCCCTGCGCTTCGGCCAGCACGGTCCCGTCGGTGTCGGTGAGCTCGGCGCTGATGAACGCCTTGCGCCCCTCCGCCTTGTCGATCCGGCCGTGCACCAGCAGCTTGGTGTCGATCGGGGTGACCTTGCGGTAGTCGACGTGCAGGAACGCCGTCCGGCTGATCGGCCGGTTCGCGGCGTGCACCACCATCCCGAACATCCAGTCGAACAGCAGCGGCAGCACGCCGCCGTGCACCGCGGAGTTGCCGCCCACATGGAACCGGCTGAACCGCCCCTTCATCGAGACTCCATCGGGCTCGAACCGGGTGATCCGCCACGGCGGCAGCAGCAGGCTGCCCATGCCGGCCAGCGACGGCGCCCGTCCGGCCGGGGCGACCGCCTGCGACGCCGGGAACTTCTCCAGCAGCCCGACCAGCGCCTCGACGCGGTCGGCGGCGTCGTCCCAGGTGGCGCCGTCAGGGGCGGTGGACACCGCCAGATCCTGCAGGCGCCGCATCGTGGTGACGAACCGCGCGAAGCCCGGACTCGGCTCCACGACTGCGAAGTCCGGGAATCCGCCGTGGCTGGCGTAGTCGGGGTCGAGATCGGTGCCGTCTGCGCCTTCCAGGGGCCCTCGCTCGCTCATGCGCCGTTCCGCACGACGTCGCGGCGCACGATGGTCTGCTCCCGGCCCGGCCCGACACCGATGCACGAAACCTGCGCTCCGGCAATCTCTTCCAGACGCGAGACATAGTCGCGGGCGTTGGGGGGCAGCTCCTCGAACTCCCGGGCCGTGGAGATGTCCTCCCACCAGCCCGGCAGCTCTTCGTAAATCGGTACGGCGCGGGCGAATTCGTCCTGCGTCATCGGCAGTTCGTCGGTGCGCTTGCCGTCGACGGTGTAGCCGACACAGACCGGCACGGTTTCCAGACTGGACAGCACGTCGAGCTTGGTCAGGAAGTAGTCGGTGATGCCGTTGACCCGGGTGGCATAGCGGGCGATCACCGCGTCGAACCAGCCGCACCGCCGCCGGCGGCCGGTGGTCACGCCGAACTCGCCGCCGGTCTTGGACAGGTATTCACCATGCGCGTCGAACAATTCGGTCGGGAAGGGTCCCGAGCCGACGCGGGTGGTGTAGGCCTTGAGGATGCCCAGCACCGTGGTGATGCGGGTGGGTCCGACGCCGGAGCCGACGGCCGCCCCACCGGCGGTCGGGTTGGACGACGTCACGTAGGGGTAGGTGCCGTGGTCAACGTCGAGCAGCGTGCCTTGGGAACCTTCCAGCAGCACGGTCTCGCCGCGGTCCAAAGCGCCGCCCAGCACCAGCGCGGTGTCGGCGATGCGGTGCTTGAACCCCTCGGCCTGCGCCAGCAGATCCTCGAGCACCTGCTGCGGGTCCAGCGCCTTGCGGTTGTAGATCTTGACCAGCACCTGGTTCTTGAACTCCAGGGCGGCCTCGATCTTCTGGGCGAGCGTCTGTTCGTCGAGCACATCGGCGACCCGGATACCGATGCGGGCGATCTTGTCCTGGTAGCAGGGCCCGATGCCGCGGCCGGTGGTGCCGATCTTCTTGCTGCCCATGTAGCGCTCGGTCACCTTGTCGATGGCGACGTGGTAGGGCATCAGCAGGTGCGCGTCGGCGGAGATCAGCAGCCGCGAGGTGTCCACGCCGCGCCGTTCCAGTCCGGCCAGCTCGTCGAGCAGCACCCCGGGATCGACCACCACACCGTTGCCGATGATGTTGGTGACGTGCGGCGTCAGCACCCCGGAGGGGATCAGGTGCAACGCGAAGTTCTCCCCGGTGGGCAACACCACGGTGTGGCCGGCGTTGTTGCCGCCCTGGTAGCGCACCACCCACTGCACTCGTTCGCCGAGTAGGTCGGTGGCTTTCCCTTTGCCCTCGTCACCCCATTGGGCGCCGATGACGACGATTGCCGGCATGGATTCTCGCTAACTGTCTTGGCTTACTGTGGTCCAGCCGGGGTCTGAGCCTATCTGAAGCGATTCACAAGGAGAGCGTTGAACGCCACTAACGCCCCTGAAACCGCCGTTCTGCAGTTTGCCGGGCGGCCGCTGCCGCGCCCGCTGCGGGGGCTTCCGACGCTGCCGGTCGACGACGACGCAGCCCCGGTGGACGCCGCGATCGACCGATTCGGCCGGCTGGTGGTGGTAGGCGGAGACGCCGACCTGGCACGAGTGCTGACCCGGTTGCTGCGCGCGGACCGGTTAGACGTCGAGGTCGGGTACGCGCCGCCGCGGCGTACCCCAGCGACCAGGGCTTACCGGCTACCGGCCGGCTGGAGGGCGGCGCGGCGGGCCCGGCGCGGCACCGCTGGGCCGGTGCCGCTGATCCGCGACGACGCCGGGACGGCGCTGGCCGGTGCCGGGCGCTGGGTGCCGGTGGACGGCACCGTCGTGCTGCGCGGCGAGGGCATCGTCGACGACACCGCCCTGTTCGACGGTGACGTGGCCGGGGCGCTGATCGAGCCGATCGGCACCGCACCGGGGCTGCGGGCCGGGATTCCGTCGCGGCGCGGGCGGGTGCGCCGCTGGGTGACGGGCCGGGCGGCACAGCTGGGCACCACCGGTGCGCTGGTGGTGCGCGACGGGGTCTACGGCACCCGGACGGTGAAGCGGTCCACGTTTTATCGGCACATCGAGGACTGGTTGTTGGTCCGATAGGTTCACGGGGTGAATGTCAGCCCGCTGCGCGGCCAGGCCGTACGGCCTAGCCCGGTCTTCCTGGCGCTGGTGGCGGTGACCGCCCTCGGCGGTGTGCTGGCCTGGCGGGCCGCCGCCGACATCCGGCCGCTGGCCTACGCCGGGGTGTTCGTGTTCGTCATCGCCGGCTGGCTGGTCTCGCTGTGCTTGCACGAGTTCGGCCACGCCGTCACCGCCTGGCGCTTCGGTGACCGCGACGTCGAGATGCGCGGCTATCTGACGCTCAACCCCCTGCGCTACACCCACCCGGGGCTGTCGCTGGTGCTGCCGATGCTGTTCATCGCCCTGGGCGGCATCGGCCTGCCCGGCGGGGCGGTGTTCGTGCAGACCTCGTTCATGACGCCGCTGCGACGCACCCTGGTCAGTCTCGCCGGGCCGGTGACCAACCTGGTGCTGGCGGCGTTGCTGCTGAGCGCCACCCGGGCGTTCTACGACCCGGCACATCCGGTGTTCTGGTCCGGGGTGGCGTTCCTGGGTTTCCTGCAAGTCACCGCGGTGGTGCTGAACCTGCTGCCGGTGCCCGGACTGGACGGCTACGGCGCGTTGGAGCCGCATCTGAGCCCACAGACCCGCCGCGCGCTGGCGCCGTTCCAGCAGTGGGGCCTACTGGTGCTGTTGGTGCTGCTGATCTCGTCGCCGGCGCTGAACCAGAAGTTCTTCTCGCTGGTGCTGTGGTTCTTCGACCTGTCCGGTGTGCCGCGCCTGCTGGTGTCGTGGGGGTTGAGCCTGACCCAGTTCTGGAGCGGCTGGTTCTAACGCGCAAGCCCCACCGCGCCCAGCGTGAAGCCAGGTTCACGCTCGACCGTCCAACGTGAACCTAACTTCACGTTCGGCAACGAGAGACGACATATATTTGCTAGCCATGGCCAGCGGTCACGACCACTCCCACACCGACTCCCGGTTGTCCCGGATGGTCCTCGGGGCGGTGATCCTGTCGGCGTTCTTCGCGATCGAGCTGACCACGGCGGTGGTGATCAACTCGATCGCCCTGCTCGCCGACGCCGGGCACCTGCTCACCGACCTGGCCGCCCTGTTCATGGGGGTGGCGGCGGTGATGTTGGCCCGGCGCCGCAGCACCTCGCCGTCGCGCACCTATGGCTGGCACCGGGCCGAGGTGTTCACCGCGGTCGCTAACGCGGTGCTGCTGATCGGGATGGCGACGTTCATCCTCACCGAGGCGATCCGCCGCATCGGCACCGCGCCGGATGTGCCCGGTGGGCCGATGATCGTCGTCGCGGCCGCCGGACTGATCGTCAACATCGGGGTGGCCCTGCTGCTGCGCTCGCATTCGACCCGCAGCCTCGCGGTGCGCGGCGCCTACATGGAGGTGGTCGCCGACACCGTCGGCAGCGTGGGTGTGCTGATCGCCGGTGTCGTCACGGTGACCACCGGCTGGCCCTACGCCGACGTGGTGGTCGCCGTCTTCGTCGCGCTGTGGGTGCTGCCGCGGGCGTTCGCCCTGGCCGGGGCGGCGCTGCGGATCCTGTCGGAGGCATCCCCGAGCCACATCGACGTCAACGAATTGTGCTCGGCTCTGGCCGCCGTCGACGGGGTGACCGATGTGCACGATCTGCACGTCTGGACGCTGGTGCCGGGCCAAGACATGGCCACCGCTCACCTGCGCACCGACACCGACCCCGGCCGGGTGCTCGGCCAGGCCCGCATCGTGCTGGCCGCCCGCGGCCTGACCCACGCCACCGTCCAGGTGGAGCCGCCGGGACAGGGCGGCGACTGCCCCATCGGATGCTGATGCCACGCACGGCACGTGCTCCAAAACCGGCCAGGTTCGGTCAGTAAGCTGCCACTAGCGTCAGCCGTTCCGAATCAGCCGGCGGACATTGGAGGACACAGCCACTCATGCCGAACCCACCGGAGCCGGACCGCACCGAGCCGACCGAAGACAGCGCCGCCGCTGCCGCCGAGCAGACCGACGGCGACGAACAGGTCACCGAAGTCCATCCCATCGTCTCGGCCGAGGACGACACCGCTACCACCGCCATTCCCGACGCCTCCGCCGAAGCCGAGGCTGCCGAGAAAGCCAATGCCGAGGCCGTCACCGAGGTGATCGCGACCGAGGCTGCACCCAAGGAACCCGGCCCCGCCGCGGACGGCTCGCCGGAGCGCCGGTTCACCGCGCCCGGATTCGACGCCGGTCAGACCGAGGTCATTCCGTCGGTGGGTGACGCCAGCACCGAGTTGATCGCTCGGCCGGGCGTTGAGCCCGGAAAGGCCATACCGCAACAGATTCCGCCGCGGCTGGGCGGCAAGCTGCCCGGCACCGTCTCACGCAGCTGGGGCTGGGTGATGGCGCTGATCCTGATCATTCTGGCGCTGGCCGCCGTCGCGGTGCTGGGCACGTTGTGGCTGACCCGCGATGACCGGCAGGCGGCCTCGCAGGAAGAGCAGGTCCGCGGCACCATCTCGAATTTCGACATCGCCATGCAGAACGGCGACCTCGCGGCGCTGCGCAGCCTGACCTGTGGCGACATCCGCGACCGCTACGTCAATTACGACCAGAAGGCCTGGGACGACACCTACCGCCGGATCGCGGCAGCCAAGCAGTATCCGGTGGTCGCCAGCATCGACGAGGTCGTCGTCAACGACGGGCACGCCGAAGCCAACGTCACCGCGTTCATGGCCTACGAGCCGCGGGTCCGCTCGACCCGCAGTTTCGACCTGCAGTTCCGCGACGACCAGTGGAAGATCTGCCAGTCCCACGGCGGCTAGAAACGTTCGTTGACTCTGCGCCTACGGCGGGGCTTACTCGAACTTCCCCGCCGTGGACGCAGAGTCAACGACTTAGGCCAGGCTCTTGCCGGCGCTGTGCAGGTCGTTGCAGGCCTCGATGACCCGCTCGGTCATGGCGGCCTCGGCCTTCTTGAGGTAGCTGCGCGGGTCGTAGGTCTTCTTGTTGCCGACCTCGCCGTCGACCTTCAAAACCCCGTCGTAGTTGGTGAACATGTGCGCGGCCACCGGGCGGGTGAACGCGTACTGGGTGTCGGTGTCGACGTTCATCTTCACCACGCCGTGCTGCAACGCCTCCTCGATCTCGGACTTCAGCGATCCGGAGCCGCCGTGGAAGACGAAGTTGAACGGCTTGGAGCCGGCCGCCAGCCCCAGCTTGGCCGCCGCCACCTTCTGGCCCTCACCCAGGATGTCCGGGCGCAGCTTGACGTTGCCGGGCTTGTAGACGCCGTGCACGTTGCCGAAGGTGGCAGCCAGCAGGTACTCGCCGTGGTCGCCGACGCCGAGCGCGTCGACGGTCTTCTCGAAGTCCTCCGGGGTGGTGTAGAGCTTCTCGTTGATCTCGGCTTCCACCCCATCCTCTTCGCCGCCGACGACGCCGATCTCGATCTCCAGGATGATGTTGGCGGCGGCCGCCTTGGCCAGCAGCTCCTTGGCGATGGTCAGGTTCTCGTCGATCGGCACCGCCGAGCCGTCCCACATGTGCGACTGGAACAGCGGGTTCTTGCCGGCCTTGACCCGCTCGGTCGAGATCGCCAGCAGCGGACGCACGAACCCGTCCAGCTTGTCCTTGGGGCAGTGGTCGGTGTGCAGCGCCACGTTGATCGGGTACTTGGCGGCGATCACGTGGGCGAACTCGGCCAGTGCCACCGCGCCGGTCACCATGTCCTTGACGCCGAGGCCGGAGCCGAACTCCGCGCCACCGGTGGAGAACTGGATGATGCCGTCACTGCCGGCGTCGGCGAAGCCCTTGATCGCCGCGTTGATCGTCTCCGACGACGTGCAGTTGATCGCCGGGAACGCGTAGGAGTTCTCCTTGGCGCGGCCCAGCATCTCGGCGTAGACCTCGGGGGTGGCGATGGGCATGGAACTCTCTCCTCCTGGCTGACCGAACCTGACGTCGAGTATCTCAGGAACGGTTTCCCCCGCGGCCCCCGGTATGTTGGTGCGTCATGAGCACCACCGCGGTCGCGATGCCCGGCCTGCTGGACCCGATGTACTGGCTGGGCGCCGGCGGTCTCTTCCACGGCGCGGTGCTGCCCGCCATCTTGGTGGTCGTCTTCATCGAGACCGGCCTGCTGTTTCCGCTGCTGCCCGGCGAATCGCTGCTGTTCACCGGTGGTCTGTTGTCCGCCAAGGGGCTGGCGCCCGAGATCTGGATCCTGGCGCCGGCGGTGGCGATCGTGGCGATCCTCGGCGACCAATGCGGGTACTTCATCGGCCGGCGGATCGGGCCGGCGTTGTTCAAGAAGGAAGACTCCCGCTTCTTCAAGAAGCACTACGTCACCGAGTCCCACGCCTTCTTCGAGAAGTACGGGCCGTGGGCGATCATCCTGGCCCGGTTCGCGCCGTTCGTCCGGACGTTCGTGCCGGTGGTCGCCGGCGTGTCCTACATGCGCTACCCGGTTTACCTGGCGTTCGACATCGTCGGCGGCATCGTCTGGGGTGGCGGGGTGACGACGCTGGGCTACTTCCTGGGCAACGTGCCGTTCGTGCACGAGAACCTGGAGAAGATCATCCTGGCGATCCTGTTCATCTCGATGATTCCCGCGTTCATCGCCGCCGGGAAGGCCTGGCGCAGCCGGCGCACGCCCGCGGGTGACGCTGAGTCCGCGCTCACGGCGCAAAAGTCCGAGTAGACCGCACCCCGGGCGCTGACTCACCGCAGACGGGCCGCCGCCTCCATCAGCATCCACCCCGACAGCTGCACCGACAGGTCGCGTTCGGGCACCTCGGACTCGTACACCGCACCGGCAATCGAGGTGGCCACCGCGCCGTCGGCCCGGGGCAGGTCGGCGGTGCGATCCCAGAACGCCCCGAACAGCGGCAGCCCGTCGATCGACTGCCGGTAGTCCCACGCCGATTTCGCCGACCCCAGCACCAGCTCCGCGGCGGTGTCGCGCGCCTCGGTGTCGGCGGCGGAATCCCCCGGTAGCTCGGTGGCCACCAACGCCAGATACCGCGCGGTGATCCCGGCGAACAGCCCGCCGTCACCGCCGCCGGCGCCCTTGAGCACCCCGCCGGGCGCCATCTGCTTGTGCACCGCGGCCACCAGCCGGTGCACCCGGTGCGCATGCCGCTCAGCCCGGGTACGCACCGCCAGTTCGGTCTCCAGGCCCAGCACCACGCCCTGGCAGTAGGTGTACTCCGCGCGCACCAGCGAACCGGACCGGATGCCGTCGAACACCAGCCCGGTATCCGGGTCGATCAAGGTGGCGTCGATCCAGTCGCCCATCTCGCTCGCGCGCTGCAGCCAACCGGGCTCGCGGGCCAGGAAGATCCCGGCCGGGCCGTTGGCGGGGGCATTAAAGAACGGCTCGGTGAACTGCTCGTCCTTGCGCCACGGGATGCCACCGCCGTCCTGGGGCATCCAGGAGTCGGTTAGCTCGCGGGTCAAGGTGCCCAACGCGCGATGCCGGTCGATGCCGGTGACTGCGCAGGCCCGCTGGATCGCCAGCGCCAGCCACGCCATGTCGTCGTAGTAGGCGTTGGTCCAGCGGAACATGTTGCGCAGCCGGTGGGTGCGGATCTGGCGCTTGATTCGGGTCACCCGTTGGGTTTGCGGGTCACGCAGTTGCGCGTCGACGAGGCAGTCCAGCAGGTGCGCCTGCCACCAGTAGTGCCAGTGCGGGGCGCGCCGGATCGGCGGCCAGGCCACCACTCCCAGCTGAGTGCCGGGGAGATGCCAGAGCGGTTTGAGGTGTCTGGCGGTGACAGCGGCCTCGGCGCTAGCGGCCCGATTCGCCCAGAGCAGATCCATAGCCCCAGATCCTGCCCTACGGGCTAGCTCAGCGCAGGTGGTCGACCAAGCTGCCGCCGTCGCCGAACAGCTTGCGCTGCCAGTGTTCCAGCAGCGCTGTGGTGTCCACGTCGTCGGGGTGAAAGCCGGGCTTGAGGTAGCGCAGCAGGTCGCGTAACAGCCCCTTGAAGAACGGGCCACGCAGCAGCGCACGGCTTTCGGCCAGCAGGCGAACCGGATGGCGGCGGGCCACCGGGTCGCGGGCGATCGAGATCGCCACTGCCAGCAGGGTGGCCGGAACCGTGGTGGCGATCAGGAATGCCATCACCACGATCCGAATGGGCTCGGTGCCGCCGACGGCGCGGTAGACGTCGAACGCCACCGATTTGTGCTCGAGTTCCTCCAGCGCATGCCAATTCAGCAGGTTCCACACCTCCGGTGTGCCCGGAATGGCCTGGATCTCCGCACTGGACAGGATCCGTTCGGCCAATACCGCGGTGTAGTGCTCAGCGCCGGCGGTCATGGCCAGGTGCACCCGCGGTGACATGCGTTGCTCGCGCCGACATTGCCGCTCCCGCATGGATTTCGAGTCCCGCCACGCGATCGGGTAGCCGCGATTGATGAGTTCGGCGTTGAGCCGGCGATGTTCCTGGCCGTGGGTGGACTCCTGGCCGATGAACCCCGCGGCCCGGCGCCGCAGCCGCGGGTCGGTGATCTGGTCGGTGACCCGGCGCACCGACCGGATGAACGACTCTTCGCCGGGCGGGAAGCTGCCCGACAGCTCGGCGAGGAAATGGCTGAGCACCATGTTGTCGTCGGCGAAATAGCGGCCGCTGGGCGCCTGAAACCGGAAACGGATGCGCCGGGTGGTCAGCTGGTTGTCATGCACCACATCTCCAATGCTCGCCGCTACCAAGCGTTTTCCAGGTTCCCATGCTGGGTGATCCAGGCGTGCATCACGATCCCGGCGGCGACGCCGACGTTGATGCTGCGGGTCGAACCGAACTGGGCGATCGACACCAGCACATCGGCTCCGGCACGCATCTCGTCGCTGATGCCGGGGCCTTCCCGGCCGAACACCAGTAGGCAGTCGGCCGGCAATACGGTCTGTTCCAGGCGCGCCGCCCCGGCGACGTTGTCCACCGCGACGACGGTCAGGCCGTGCTGCGCGGCGAAGTCCAGCAGTCCGGCCACGTCGTCGTGGTGGTGCAGCCGCTGGTAGCGGTCGGTGACCATGGCGCCGCGCCGATTCCAGCGCCGCCGGCCGACGATGTGCACGGTTTGTACCGCAAACGCGTTGGCGGTGCGCACTACCGAGCCGATGTTGGCGTCATGCCCGAAGTTCTCGATCGCCACGTGCAGCGCGTGCCGGCGCCGGTCGATGTCGGCGATGATCGCCTCACGGGTCCAGTAGCGGTAGGCGTCGACGACGTTGCGGTGGTCGCCGTCGCGCAGCAGCTCCGGGTCGTAGCGCGGGTCGGCGGGCGGCTCACCCGGCCACGGCCCGACGCCGTTGGCCGGCGGGAACCACTCGGTGGGGCCCGGCGGTTCAGCGAGGCTCGACGAAGGAGAGGCGAAGCTGGGACCGCCGCACGAATCACGTTCGGTCACGAGGTGGTCCACACCGCGGCGTGGGTGCCCACCACCGACACCGAGGCGTAGAGCAGCGCAGCGTTGATCTCCCCGTGCGTGCACAGCGACGTCGGGACGTGCACCGCCTTGAGCGACGCCTCGGGCAGGATCAGCACCGACGAGCCGTAGGCGAGGCAGTCCGGGCCCAGCCCGGACATCGGCGTGGCCGGCCCGGCGATCAGCATCAACGGCCCACCGCGGGCCTCCGCGTCGTCCCGGTACTGCCCGGCGAGCGCGTCGGCGGTGAGACTGAGCACCATATATCCGTTGCCGGAGAACGCTTTCGGATCACCGAGGGCGGCCGGAGCCAGCGGCACACCGTCGGTGCGATAGGCCGCCACGCCCTGGACGGTGAGCGCCAGGCCGGTGTCGTAGGGGTTCACCGGCGGCAGTCCCACCGGGAACGCCGCAGCATAGGCCACCGTGGTGTCCTTGATCCGGTCGGCTGGGGAGTAGGCGTAGATCCCGCGCACCGCGCTGCGTTCCTTCAACGGGCCCAGGCACACCGTTCCGTCCAACCGCTCGGGGTCGCGGTCCGACAGCGGTGCCGGCGTCAGCTGCCCCAGCACATCGCAGCTGCCCAGTCCCGTCGCTTCGACGGGGTGCGCCGGGGTGCCGTAGATCCCGAACCGCAGCTCTGTGGCTGCGGCGTGCGGCGCGTCACCGTCGGCGAGGCGACCCTTGACGTCGATCAGCACGTGGTCGACTTCCCAGCGCAGGTTGGTCAGCGTCATCTCCCAGCCCAGCAGGGTAAGCGCCTCCCCGATCCGGGCGCCCTGGGCGCCGTAGGGGCCGGGCGTGCCGGGACCCGAGCAGGCCGTCGCAGCGGCGACGGCCAGCGCCAGCAACGCCGCGATCAGTGTCCGCACAACCGCGCTCAGCCCAGTCCCAGCTCGGCCAGGCCGAGCACGCTGCGGTACGGCACGCCCTCGGCCTCGATGGCTTCGGCCGCTCCGGTGGCCCGGTCCACCACGGTGGCCACGCCGACGACCTGGCCGCCGGCTTCCCGCACCGCCCGCACCGCGGTCAGCGCGGAGCCGCCGGTGGTGCTGGTGTCCTCCACCACCAGAACCGGCCGGCCGGCCACCTCAGCGCCTTCGATAAGGCGTTGCATGCCATGGGTTTTCACCGATTTGCGCACCACGAAGGCGTCGATCGGCCGGCCTGGGGCGTGCATGACGGCCGTGGCCACCGGGTCTGCACCCAGAGTCAAGCCGCCGACGGCGACGTAGTCCCAGTCGTCGGTGAGCTGGCGGACCAGCCGGCCGATCAGGGCCCCGGCCCGATGGTGCAACGTGGAGCGGCGCAGGTCGACGTAGTAGTCGGCCTCGGCACCCGAGGACAGCGTCACGCGGCCGTGCACGACCGACAGCTCGCGTACCAACGCGGCCAGCTCGTCGCGTTCGCCGTTGTCAAGTGCGCCCACGGCCCCGCCCGAAGGTGTTGGTCAGCGTCCGCGACAGGCCACGCGGAATCAGCCGGCTGACCGTGGTGATCGCCTTGTACTGCAAGCCCGGAACGCTGATGACCTCGCCGCGGGCGATGTCGGCCAGGCTGGCCGCGACGACGTCGTCGACCTCCATCCACAGAAACGACGGCAGGGTGGCCATGTCGATGCCGGCGCGTTCGTGGAACTCGGTGTGCACGTAACCCGGGCAGACCACGTGGATGCCCACGCCGGTGCCGTTGAGTCCGCCGGCCAGCCCCTCGGTGAACGACACCACCCAGGCTTTGGACGCCGAGTACGTCGAGCCGCGCCCCGACAGCAGGCCGGCGACACTGGCCACGTTGATGACGGTGCCGGTGCCGGCGTCGACCATCGCCGGCAGCGCAGCCCGGGTCAGCTGCATCACCGCGGTGACGTTGACATCCAGCTGGGCCTGCAGCAGGGCGGGGTCGGCGGTCCAGAATTCCCCGGAGGTGCCGAAGCCGGCGTTGTTCACCAGCACCCGCACGCCGGCGCTCAACCGGTCGGCGACCTTGGCGCGGCCGTCGGCGTCGGCCAGGTCGGCGGGCAGCACCTCGACCTCACAACCGTGGCCGGCCCGCAGTTCGGCGGCCAGCACTTCGAGTCGTTCGGCGTCGCGGGCCACCAGGACCAGGTCATAGCCGTCGGCGGCGTAGCGACGCGCATAGCCGGCGCCCAACCCGGAGCTAGGTCCGGTGACCAGGGCCGTGGGTCGTGACATGACCGACAGCGTAGCGAAGTCGGTTGTCAGCGTTGATAGTGCGCGGTCTGCCGCCCGTTGCGGCCCGGGGCCGGGGCGTGCAGCATGCCCTCATCGCGGGCCGTACGGCGCCGCCGCGGTTCGGCGGCGGTGTTGCCCATCGGCGGGGCGGCCGCCCGGGACGGAGACGGCACCTGATCGGCTGCACCGTCCTCCGGTGATTCCGCCACACTGCCCGAACCCAGCGGGCGGCTGGGCTGCCCATTGCGCCGGGCCGCCGGCTTGGCGGGGGCGGCGGCTTCGGCCGGTTGGCGCCGCGGCGTCGGCGGCAACACCCGCAGCAGGTCGTTGAATTGCCGAACGCTGCGCAGGCCCTCGTCCCACTGGGCGCGGGTGCTGGTGATGGGCATGCTCACCAGGGTCCAGTTCGCCTCGTTCCACATGATCTCCGCGCAGTCCGGGGCGGTGTGGGCGAAGGTGACCATCCGGCGGTCGCAGGCGCGGCGCGCCGCGTCGAGGTTGGTGGAGTAGACCATCCGCGGGCCGATCGCCCCGAGCAGCCAGATGTCGTTCTCCCGCGGTTCTTTGAGGCCCTTGAGCCGCACGTCGACGACGACGTTGGTGCTGACCTTGCGGTGCAGCGCGATCACCGTGGCGACTTCGTCCAGGTCGAAGATGTAGACCGCCTCGCCGCGGATCTGGCCCAGCACCACGTTGCGGACGGGCGCGTCGCCCACCGTCGACATCACGCCGCGTTTCCAGCGCCGCAGGATCTCGGTGGATTCCGGTTCGAAGTCGAAGCCCTGCGACCGGGCCCAGGACTTGCGGCGCCGGCTGCGGCGGCGGCGCTGGTCGATGTCCACGTACAGCAACACGCCCGCGCCGACGAAACACAGCGCGGACAGCGTGAACCAGAGCGGGACCATTGTGCCTAGCGTATCTGCTGTCGGGCCGGAAGCGAGAACCCTTGCTGGTCACAACCGTGCATCAGCACGATTCCAAGAGGTCAACGTCACAGTTCGACGGCGTTGGAACCGCCGAAGATGGTGGTCCCGTTGCCGCTCGGGCTGTAGGAGATGTAAACCGGCTGCTGGGCGAACGGGAAGTTGCCGGTGTTCATGAAGGCGCCGGCGCCACCGACCACAGTCGGACTCTGGGCCGACGGATCCGACGAATTGACGGTGTAGGAGTACAGCAGCGTCTGACCGTCATCGGTATAAACCTGCACAGTCGTTCCGTTGGGCAAGGCTCCTTGGAGCGTCGGCACGACGCCCGCCTGATCAAGCACTAACTTCGGCATGGTGCCGTACACACCACCCGAGTCGACGACTGCGGTTACGTGCTGGGCGGGTGCGCCGTTGATGCTGACCTCGAGCTCCGTGTACGGCGACCCCTGGACTGCAGTTCCACCGGTCAAGGGGTTGTCCCCGAACACCAACTGACCATTGGCCTGATCAATCAACAGACCCTTACCCAGATCCCCCGGTAGCGCCGCCGTGGGGATGCTGTCGGGGGTCGGGCCGAGCGCGTTGGGTCCGACCCCCAGCACGCCGACGACGTTGGCCGGCCCGAGGTAGTCCTGGATGGACCACGGGCCGAAGAGGTTGAAGTTCGCCGGGAACGCGAAGAGCACGGCGTCGACCGTGCTGTCGGCGGTGACATGGTCCCCGGCGGCGTCGGTGAAGGTGACCGTGGTGGGCAGCTCGACATAGAAGTAGTCCAGGGAACCGCCGAACTGGCCGATGTTGAAGCCGGTGGGCAGGCCGGTGATGCCGGTCCACGGGATGTCCCAGATCGGCATGACCAGGCCGGCGGCGCCGGTGTCGACGAGAAGGGGTTCCGCCGTCCCGCCGCCCACCGAAACGTTCACCACCGGTTCGGTGCTGGCGTTGACCGTCAGCGGGACGGTGAAGGTGTCCGGGGTGACGGCGTCCGGGCTGGACGCGACGGCGCTGCCGACCGTGCCGGCATCGGCGGCCCCGCCGAACAGCCACTGCTCGAGGTCGTTGATCGGGGTGGCGACCAGGTTCTGGTACCAGCCGTCGAACAGGGAGTCCAGCGACGCCAGCGCCGAACCCGGGTCGGTGTCGGCGGCGATGCCGGGATCGACCGCGCTGAGCGTGTCGATGAGCGGCTGGAACAGATCATCGAAGTCGGCGTGCGCCGCCGGCGCAGGCGTTTCCAGCGCGAGGAACGCCCCGACCGCCGCAGTCGCACCTACTAGCTGCCGACGACGAACTGCCATCTCCGGAACCTTCCCCACGCCAGGCCGATCGCGTCACGCTAACCCACGCATGGGCGTAGAGCACCAGGGGATTTACCCAAGAAACGGCCAAAAATCGCTGGGCCGCTATGGCCCTTACGGTTCGATGGGGGTGCCACCGATGATGGTCTGTCCACCGTTCACGAGGTAGTTGATGTAGACCGGCTGCTGTCCGAACAGCCAGTTGCCGGTGTTCATGCTGTTGCCACTGATCACTGTCGGGCTGCGCACCTCGTCCGCCTGGGAACCCACCGTGTACTGGTACAACAGCGTCTTACCGTCCGCGGTATAGACGGAGATTTCCGTCCCGTTGGGCAGGGTTCCATTGGCGGTCGGGGCAACGCCGGCAGCGTTGAGCACCGAGGACGGCATCGTCCCGTACACCCCGCCGGAATCGATCACCGCGTCGACTTTGGTGAGCGGCCCGTCGTTGAGCTGCACCCTCAGCTCGGACCAGGGCGCGCCGGGAATCACGGTGCCGCCCTCCAACGGGTTGTCCCCGAAGATCAACTGCTTGTTCGCCTGGTCGATCAGCACGCCGTGGCCCAGGGTGCCCGGCAGGTCGGCGGTCGGAATGTGGTCGGGAGTGGGCCCGAGCGCGTTGGGCCCGATCCCCAAGACCCCGGTGGAGGAGCCGGCCAGGTAGTCGTAAATGGACCACGCGCCAAAGGGATTGAGGTCCGCCGGGAACGCGAAGAGCACCGCATCCACGGTGGTGTCCGCGGTGAGGGTGTCGCCATTCGCACCGGTGAAGGTGACCGTGGTGGGCAGTTCCATATAGAAGTAGTTCAGTGCACCACCGAACTGGCCGATGTTGAACCCGGTCGGCAGGCCGGTGATGCCGAAGGGGTTGATGTTCCAGATCGGGATCACCAGCCCGGCCGCGCCGGTGTCGACCAGAACGTCTGTCTGCGCGCCGCCGCCCACCGAGACGCTGACCACCGGCTGAGTAGTGAGGTTGACCTCCATCGGGACGGTGAAGCTGTCCGGGAGGTTGGTGCTATCTGCATCGTAGGCGACCGCGCTACCCGCGAGGTCCGGACCGAACAACCAGGGCGCGATCCCGTGCAGCGGGGTGTAGACGAGGTCCTGGTACCAGCCGTTGAGCAGGGTGTCCAGGGACGCCAGCGCCGCGCCCGGGTCGGTGTCGGCCGCGATGCCGGGATCGACCATGCTGAACGCATCCACGAAGGGCGCGAACAGGTCGTCCCACTCGGCATTCGCGGTGGGCGCGGCGGCAAGCGGGGCCGTCCCCACCACCAGGAATGCCCCTACCGCACTGACGGCCCCGACCAGGCGATGACGACGACCCGACATGAGGCCCCCTCCGAATTAGCGACGGATTTCGAAATAACCGGACTTTCTCAGCGACCGTTAGGGTAACTCATCCTGTTTGCGACCGCATCCGTAAGCACAGCTCGGCAGACGCAAAGGTTCCCCCGCCCGGGGCGGGGGAACCTTTGCGTTGCTCGGCCGGTCAGCCCAGGATCAGCGACTCGCCGTCCGGGCTGACGTTGACCGGCACGGTGTCACCGTCGTGCACCTCACCGGCCAGCAGCAGCTTGGCCAACTGGTCACCGATGGCCTGCTGGATCAGCCGGCGCAGCGGCCGCGCCCCGTAAATCGGGTCGAACCCGCGATGCGCCAGCCACTTCTTGGCCGGCAGCGACACTTCCAGCTGCAGCCGGCGCTGCGCCAGGCGCTTGCCCAGCTGCGCCAACTGGATGTCGACGATCTGCACCAGCTCCTCGGGGTTGAGGCCTTCGAAGATCAGCACGTCGTCGAGCCGGTTGATGAACTCCGGCTTGAACGCCGCGCGCACCGCGGCCATCACCTGCTCGTCGCTGCCCCCCGATCCCAGGTTGGAGGTCAGGATCAAGATGGTGTTGCGGAAGTCGACGGTGCGGCCCTGGCCGTCGGTGAGCCGGCCTTCGTCGAGCACCTGCAGCAGCACGTCGAACACGTCCGGGTGCGCCTTTTCGACCTCGTCGAAGAGCACCACCGTGTAGGGCCGGCGGCGCACCGCCTCGGTCAGCTGACCGCCCTGGTCGTAGCCGATGTAGCCGGGGGGCGCCCCGACCAGCCGGGCCACCGAGTGCTTCTCGCCGTACTCGCTCATGTCGATGCGCACCATTGCCCGTTCGTCGTCGAACAGGAAGTCGGCCAGCGCCTTGGCCAGCTCGGTCTTGCCCACACCGGTGGGCCCGAGGAACAGGAACGACCCGGTCGGCCGGTTGGGGTCGGCGACCCCGGCCCGCGACCGGCGCACTGCATCGGAGACCGCCTGCACCGGCTTGCGCTGCCCGACCACACGCTTGCCGAGCTCGTCCTCCATGCGCAGCAGCTTGGCGGTCTCACCTTCCAGCAGCCGCCCGGCGGGGATGCCGGTCCAGGCGCTCACCACGTCGGCGATGTCGTCGGGGCCGACCTCTTCCTTGAGCATGACCTGCTCGCGGGCCTCGGCCTTGGGCAGCGCCGCCTCGAGCTTCTTCTCCACCTCGGGGATGCGCCCGTAGCGCAGCTCGGCGGCCTTGGCCAGGTCGCCGTCACGCTCGGCCCGGTCGGATTCCCCACGCAGGGTTTCCAGCTGTTCCTTGAGTTCCCGCACGATGTCGATGGCGTTCTTCTCGTTCTGCCACCGGGCCGTCAGCTCCGCCAGCTTCTCCTTGTGGTCGGCCAGCTCGGCGCGCAGCTTCTCCAGCCGGTCCTTCGACGCCGGGTCCTCTTCCTTGCTCAGCGCCATCTCTTCGATCTCCAGCCGGCGCACCAGCCGTTCCACCTCGTCGATCTCGACGGGCCGGGAGTCGATCTCCATCCTCAAGCGCGAGGCGGCCTCGTCGACCAGGTCGATGGCCTTGTCCGGCAGGAACCGGGCGGTGATGTAGCGGTCGCTCAAGGTGGCCGCCGCGACCAGCGCGGAGTCGGTGATCCGCACCCCGTGGTGCACCTCGTAGCGGTCCTTCAGGCCCCGCAGGATGCCGATGGTGTCCTCGGCTGAGGGTTCGCCGACGTAGACCTGCTGGAAACGACGCTCCAGCGCGGCGTCCTTCTCGATGTACTTGCGGTACTCCTCGAGCGTGGTGGCGCCGACCAGCCGCAGTTCACCGCGGGCCAGCATCGGCTTGATCATGTTGCCGGCGTCCATCGCGCCCTCGCCGGTGGCGCCGGCGCCGACGATGGTGTGCAGCTCGTCGATGAAGGTGATGATCTGCCCGGCAGAGTTCTTGATCTCGTCGAGGACGGCCTTGAGGCGTTCCTCGAACTCGCCGCGGTACTTGGCACCGGCCACCATCGAACCCAAATCCAGGGCGACAACGGTCTTGTCGCGCAGGCTGTCCGGGACGTCGCCGGCGACGACGCGCTGGGCCAAGCCCTCCACGATCGCGGTCTTGCCGACGCCGGGCTCACCGATGAGCACCGGGTTGTTCTTGGTGCGCCGGCTCAAAACCTGTACGACGCGCCGGATCTCGGTGTCGCGCCCGATCACCGGGTCGAGCTTGCCTTCGCGGGCGCGCGCGGTCAGGTCGGTGGAGTACTTCTCCAACGCCTGGTAACTGGCCTCCGGGTCGGGGTTGGTGACCCGGGCGCTACCGCGCACCTTGGTGAACGCTTCGCGCAATGCCTGCGGCGAGGCGCCGTGGCCGGTGAGCAGCTTGGCGACGTCGGAGTCGCCGGTGGCCAGACCGACCATCAGGTGCTCGGTGGAGACGTACTCGTCGTCCATTTCGGTGGCCAGCTGCTGGGCGACGGTGATCGCGGCCAGCGATTCGCGGGACAGCTGCGGTTGCGCGCTGGCGCCGCTGGCCTGCGGCAGCCCGTCCAGCAGGCGCTGGTTCTCGGTGCGGATCGTCGCCGGGTTCACCCCGACCGCCTCCAGCAGCGGCGCGGCGATCCCGTCGTTCTGGGTCAAGAGGGCCTGCAGCAGGTGCGCGGGCCGGATTTCGGGGTTGCCGGCGGCGGTGGCCGCCTGCAAAGCCGCGGTCAGGGCCGCTTGGGTCTTGGTGGTCGGGTTGAACGAGTCCACGACACCTCCATTCGGGGTTCGAGCGGGCGCCAGAAGGGCCCGGTAAAAATGCTTGTCGGGTTGTTCAACGCCGTCAAGGTTGAGTCTGTTCCGCTCAGGTCTGGGTTTCTTTTCGCCGACTGTGCGGTTTCGTACCCGACACGCGGTGAGGGGCGTATCAAACGGCACTTTGGGAACGGGCGGAACCCTCGGGGCTGCGAACGGTCAGTGCTCGATACGTTCGGTGACTTGGCAGAGCTCCCCGGCCTCCGGGACAGCGCCCGGGCAAACAGATCCCCGCCGATCGCCTACTGCTGCGGGGAGGACCCGGTTGCGAAGCTGCTACGGCACGCGGAGCGAATGCGCCGCATGTTCTGCCTCGACGGTGATCCCGTGCTTGGCGCCTGTTCGCGGCAACCGACGAAGTCGGTCTCGATTCCTCGGGTGCAATATTGGCTGGCACGGTCGTGCACCTCAACATCCTGCCCGGCCGCGTCGACGACTAGCTGGCCCTGGCAAAACGCGCGCACTCAGTGGCTTGATGCCGAGCCCGAGGCACTCAAGGCGATTTTTCGCATGACCCGATGTCGGCCCGCGGGCGCGTCCAGAGGTAGAGGCCGAGCCATACCCCGTAGCCGAGCGCCATCCCGGCATACATCACCGCCGGGTCGGTTTGGCCGTGCACGCTCAGATAGAGCACGACACCGGCCAACAGCGCCGGCAGCACCGCCGCGCGGCGCCGCATCGCGAACGCACCGGCGACGAGCACGACCGACACGATGAGCAACACGGGGCTGATCCGGTGCACCCCATCAAGCGCCTCGGCGAACCAGCCGCGGGATTCACCGGCGCCGTGTGCGGCGTGTCCCATGCCGGCCGCGGCCGACGCCCCGGCGCCGAGTGCCACCAGGATCGCCGGCAGACAGCACCCCAGGGTGCAGACCAGCGCCGCAGCCACTCCGGCGAGCCCGAACCGACGCCCCGCGGTGGGCATCCGGGCTCGACGCCGATCGGGACAGTGTGCCGTGTCTGACATATTCGCCTTCCGCAGTGTCCTTGCAAACCTATACCCCGTATAGGTACCAAGCAAGACGCGGCCGGCAGGACGCGGCCGGTTCGTCGGATACCGTGCTGTGGTGACGACCGGCCTGGGTTCGCTGTGGACCGCCCTGATTCCGCTCGCGCTGGTGGTGGCCATCTCCCCGATCACCGTGATTCCGGCGGTGCTGGTGCTACACACCCCCCGTCCGCGCGAGACCGGGCTGGCGTTCCTGCTCGGTTGGCTGGCCGGGCTGGCCGCACTCACCGCGGCCTTCGTGGCGGGGTCGGGCCTGCTCGGGGGACTGCACAAAACACCGCCCACGTGGGCGTCATGGCTGCGGATCGCCGTGGGGGCGGCCCTGGTCTCCTTCGGCATCTACCGCTGGGCAATTCGACACCGGCATAGCGAGATGCCCGGTTGGATGCGCGCTTTCACCGCCTTCTCCCCGCTGCGCGCCGGTCTGACGGCCGCGGCGCTGGCCGTGGTGCGACCCGAGGTCCTGTTCATGTGCGCGGCGGCGGGCCTGGCCATCGGAAGTGCCGGGCTGGGCCCAGCGAGCAGCTGGAACGCGGCCACGTTCTTCGTCGCTGTCGCTGCCTCCACGGTGGTGGTTCCGATTCTGGGCTACCTGGCCGCCAGCCGCCGACTCGATCCAGCGTTGAATCGGCTGAAGGAATGGATGGAACAGCAGCACGGCGCCCTGTTCGCCGCCGTGCTGATCCTCATCGGTGCGATGGTGACCTACAACGGGATTCACGCGCTCTAGCGGAAACCGTGGTCACGACGGCCGCCACGCGGCGAAGCCGTTCACTGGCGCGTTGACGCAGCTCACGGCGGCCAGCCGAGGCCGTGTGCCAACTGTGGCAATCAACGCGTCCGCGCCGGCGTCGGCGCCGCCGGCCCTAAAATCGCGACCGTGGGCCTAGACGACCGTGACGCGCTGCAGGTGTTGCGCGCCGCGTTCGCCGCCCCCGACCGCGCCGACGGTTTCATCGCCCGCCTGTTCGCCCGCTGGTTCGGCACCAACCCGTCGACCCGCGACCTGTTCCCGGCCGACCTATCCGGCATCCGCGCGGCGTTCGCTCAGGCCATGAGCTGGGTGTATGGCGAGCTGGTCGCCCAGCGTGCCCAGGAGCCGGTCTCGTTTCTGGCGCAACTGGGCCGAGACCACCGTAAATATGGTGTGACGCAACAACATTACGACACCATGGGCCGCGTGCTCGACGCCGCGTTGCGCGACGAGCTGGCAGATGCCTGGACCCCCGCGGTCGACGACGCCGCCCGACAGTCGCTGAACCTGATCATCGGGGTGATGGGCGGTGCCGCCGACGCCGAAGACGGCCCGGCCTGGTGGGACGGTACCGTCGTCGAACACCTCCGGGTCTCGCGCGACCTGGCCGTCGTCCGAATCCAGCTGGACCACCCGTTGCCCTACTACCCGGGCCAATACGTCAAAGTCGAAGTGCCGCAGTGCCCACGCTCGTGGCGCTACCTCTCGCCGGCGATGCCCACCGACCAGACCGGCGCGATCGAGTTCCACGTGCGCGGGGTCCCGGGCGGATTGGTCAGCACCGCGATCGTCAACGAGACCAGGCCCGGTGACCGCTGGCGCCTGTCGAGCCCGCACGGCGGCCTGCACGTCGACCGCGACGCTGGCGATGTGCTGATGGTGGCGGGCAGCACCGGCCTGGCGCCGCTGCGAGCGATCATCATGGACCTGACCCGGTGGGCGGAGAACCCGCGCGTGCACCTGTTCTTCGGCGGCCGGTACCCCTGCGAGCTCTACGACCTCCCCACGCTGTGGCAGATCGCGGCGCACAACCCGTGGTTGTCGGTGACGCCGGTCTCGGAGTACCCGCGCGACCCGCACTGGGCCGCCGACTACCCCGATGTGACGCCGCCGCGGGGCCTGCACGTGCGGCAGACCGGGCACCTGCCGGACGTGGTCACACGCTACGGCAGCTGGAGCGATCGTCAGATCCTGATCTGCGGCGGCCCGCAGATGACGCGGGCCACCGAAGCTGCTCTGCTGGCCAAAGGCGCTCCCGCGCAACGTATTCAACATGACCCACTGTCGGAGTGAGATGTGACCGAATTCGAAACCTGCACCCTGGTTGATCCGTCATCGGATCTGTCCGCAACGTTTGTCCCGGGTGCCGGCATGATCGGCACCTCACTGTTTGACGGCGGCGCGGAGTTACTCGGCCAACGCCGGGGACTGCAGGCCTACATCTGCGATCACAAGACCATGGGCATCCCGCTGCTGTACCCGTGGGCGAACCGGTTGAGCGGCATGCAGTACCGCGTCGGGGACACCGACGTCACGCTGGCGCCGGGTACCGGCGGGGTGCACACCGACGAGCACGGCTCCCCGATCCACGGCACGCTCGCGGGGGACCCCGGGTGGCGGGTGACCGAGCAATCGGCGTCGACGTTGGCCGCCGAACTCGACTTCGGGTCACGGCCGGACTTGTTGGCGTCCTTTCCGTTCCCGCACCTGTTGAGCTTGGCCGTCACCCTGAGAGACCGCACGCTGACCGTGCGGGCCACGGTCAGCGCCACCACCGGCGCGGCGGTGCCGATGTGCTTCGGGTTCCATCCCTATCTGCAGCTGCCGGGGGTGCCAAGAGATCAGTGGCGCATCGAGACGCCGGCGATGCGCGCCCGGCTCGTCGACGCCCGCGGTATCCCCACCGGGGCAAGCAAGCCGCACCCGACCTCCAGCGAGCTGCTGGGCGAGCGGGTATTCGACGACGGTTTCGATCAGGTACCGGCCGGCGCGGTGTTCGCGGTCAGCGGCGGCGGCCGACGCATCGAGGTGCACTTCGACAGCGGGTATCCGGCGGCGCAGCTCTTCGCCCCGGCCACCGAGGACGTGATCTGCTTCGAGCCGATGGCCGCGCCCACCGATGCCTTGCGCCGCGGCGGTTATCGGCTGGCCCGTTTGGGACAGCCCGGCCTAGCCCAGTTCTCCATCCGGGTCCGTTGACTCTGCGCCTACAGCGCAAAAGTGCGAGTAGGGCACGCCGTGGACGCAGAGTCAACGGGGGAAGCTACGGCTTGCGCGGCTGCCAGACCACCACGGCGGTGCTCTTGGGCACCACCGCGAGTTCGCGACGCTGGTTGGCGCGCAACATCTCCAGCTCGGCCGCCATCTCCTTGACCCGCGACTGCAGCGCCTCGACTTGGTTGGTCAGCTCGATGATCCGTTTGATGCCGGCGAGGTTGACGCCCTCGTCGTGCGAGAGCCGCTGCACCTCACGCAGCATGTCGACGTCGCGCTCGGAGTAGCGGCGTCCGCCGCCGGAGCTGCGTTGCGGACTGACCAGACCGATCCGGTCGTAGGTGCGCAGCGTCTGCGCGTGCATACCGGCCAGCTCGGCGGCCACCGAGATCAAGAACGTGCGCGAGTTCTCCGATTTACTCATGACCGGTTGCCCGCCCATCCAGCCCTCGGGTCGAAACCGCTGGACCGCTCCGCTGCCGCATACGCCTCGAGTGCCTCCTGCGCAGGCCCCTCCAGGTTCGGCGGGACCGCGACCTTCACCTTGACCAGCAGGTCACCGTGGCCGCCGCCGCGCTTGGGCACACCGCGCCCGCGCACCCGCAGAATCCGGCCGTCGGCGGTTCCCTTGGGCACCCGTACCCCGACCTTGCCGTCCAGCGTCGGCACCGACAGCGTGGTACCCAGAGCGAGTTCGGAGAAACTGACCGGGATGGTGACGGTCAGGTCGTCGCCGTCGCGGCCGAAGACCTTGTCCGGGCGCACCCGCACCGTCACGTACAGGTCGCCCGACGGCGCGCCCCGCAGCCCCGCCTCGCCTTGGCCGGCCAGCCGAATCCGTTGGCCGTCTTCGACTCCCGGGGGAATCCGCACGTTGATGGTGCGGGTCCTCGCCGCCCGCCCGGTTCCTTTGCACTCGGCGCACGGGTGCTCGATGATCGACCCGCTGCCGCGGCAGTCGGTACACGGCTCGGAGAAGCCGAACGCGCCCTGGTTGCTGCTGATCACCCCGGATCCGTTGCAGGTCGCGCAGACTTTGGGGCTGGTGCCGGGCCGGGCGCCGCTGCCATGGCAGTTGGTGCACGGTGCGGCGCTGGTGAGCCGCAGCGGCATCTCCACGCCCTTGGTGGCCTCGATGAAACTCAGCTCGGAGTCGGTCTCCAGGTCGTTTCCGCGCCGCGGCCGACTGGGCCGCTGCTGCGCGCCGCGGCCGAACAGCCCCCCGAACAGGTCACCGATGTTGGCCCCGCCGGTCTGGCCGGCGGCACCGAACAGGTCGTTGAGGTTGAACTCGCTGCCATCGCCGCCGGTGGTGAACCGATCGAAGTTGCCCCCGCCGAAACCACCGCCGTTGAACCGCCGCCCGAACCCGCCGCCGGCGAACAGCCGCCGGGTCTCGTCGTACTCCTTGCGCTTGGACTCATCCGAGAGCACGCTGTAGGCCTCGGACACCGCCTTGAACCGCTCCGCGGCGGCCGGGTTGTTGGGGTTGCGGTCCGGATGCAGCTCAGCCGCCAACTTGCGGTAGGCGCTCTTGATCTCTTTCTCGGAGGCGCTGGAGGCGACGCCCAACTCCTTGTAGAAGTCCTTCTCGACCCATTCACGCTGAGCCATGACGCGTCACCTCCTTACCTGATCAATTGTCGTCGCCGGCGTCTTCGCCGTCGGCTTCTACTTCTGCTTCGGCTTCGGCTTCGGCACTGTCGTCACGGTCGGGGACGGTGTCGACTACCCCGACCATCGCGTGGCGCAGCACCTGGTCGCCGAGTTTGTAACCCTGCCGCAGGACGGTGCCGATCACCGAATGGGTCCCGTCCCCCTCATGTTGGACGGCCTCGTGCAACTGCGGGTCGAACTCTTCGCCTTCGGCGCCGAACGCCGCCAGACCCAACCCACTGAGCACGCCGGTCAGCTTGTCCGCCAACGCTTTCAGCGGCCCCGATTCCAGGTCGCCGTGACTACGGGCCCGGTCGAGGTCATCGAGGATCCCGAGCAGCTCGGTCACCACCGCTGCCTTGGCCCGGTCGGCGACGCCCTGTTGGTCGCGCAACGCCCGCTTACGGTAGTTGGCGAAGTCCGCCTGTACGCGCTGCAGGTCGGCGGTGAGCTCCGCAACCTGGTCGACCTCGCCGGCTTGGGAGTCGTCGGCGGCCGGTTCCGCCGGCGCCGGCCCGCTTGGGGCCGGCCCGGCGGAACTCGCGCGCACCTCACCGGTTTCGGGATCGATCCGCCGCTTGTCGGTCACGGTGATCGTCTCCGGAGACGGCTCGCGTGAATTGCCTTCGCTCACTTGGTCTCTCCGTCATCGACTACTTCGGCGTCCACAACGTCGTCAGCACCCGCGGACGCACCGCCTTCGGCCCCGGCGGCGGCCTGCTCGGCCTGAGTGGCCTCGTAGATCGCCTGACCCAGCGCCTGCGACTCGACACCCAGCTTCTCCATCGCGGACTTGATGGCGCCGATGTCGGTGCCCTCCAGCGCTTTCTTGGCGTCGCCGATCGCGGCGTCGACCTTGGCCAGGGTGTCCTCGGGGACCTTCGAACCACCTTCGGCTTCGCGCTGCTCCTTGACGAACTTCTCCGTCTGGTAGACCAGCGACTCCGCCTGGTTGCGGACGTCGGCCTCTTCGCGACGCCTGCGGTCCTCGTCGGCGTGCGCCTCGGCGTCCTTGATCATCCGGTCGATCTCCTCCTGGGACAGGCCGGAGCCTTCCTGGATCTTGATCGTGTTCTCCTTGCCGGTGCCCTTGTCCTTGGCGGTGACGTGCACGATGCCGTTGGCGTCGATGTCGAAGGTGACCTCGATCTGCGGGACACCGCGCGGGGCCGGCGGAATACCGGTCAGCTCGAAGGAGCCGAGCAGCTTGTTGTGCGAGGCGATCTCGCGCTCACCCTGGTAGACCTGGATCTGCACCGACGGCTGGTTGTCGTCGGCAGTGGTGAAGGTCTCGCTGCGCTTGGTCGGGATGGTGGTGTTGCGCTCGATCAGCTTGGTCATGACGCCGCCCTTGGTCTCAATACCGAGCGACAGCGGGGTGACGTCAAGCAGCAGAACGTCTTTCACCTCACCCTTGAGCACACCGGCTTGAAGTGCGGCGCCCACGGCGACAACTTCATCGGGGTTGACGCCCTTGTTGGGCTCCTGGCCGCCGGTCAGCTCCTTGACCAGGTCGGTCACCGCGGGCATCCGGGTGGAACCACCCACCAACACCACGTGGTCGATCTCTGACACCGAGATACCGGCGTCCTTGATCACCGACTGGAACGGCTTGCGGGTGCGGTCCAGCAGGTCCTGGGTGATGCGCTGGAACTCCGAGCGGGTCAGCTGCTCATCGAGGAACAGCGGGTTCTTGTCGGCGTCGACGGTGATGTAGGGCAGGTTGATCGACGTGCTCTGCGAGCTCGACAGCTCGATCTTGGCCTTCTCGGCCGCTTCGCGCAGCCGCTGCATCGCCATCTTGTCCTTGGTCAGGTCGATACCCGAGGTGCCCTTGAACTTGTCGACCAGCCAGTCGACGACCCGGTCGTCCCAGTCGTCGCCACCGAGGTGGTTGTCACCGGAGGTGGCCCGGACCTCGACGACGCCCTCGCCGATCTCCAGCAGCGAGACGTCGAAGGTGCCGCCACCGAGGTCGAAGACCAGGATGGTCTGCTCCTTCTGGCCCTTGTCCAGACCGTAGGCCAGTGCGGCCGCGGTGGGCTCGTTGACGATGCGCAGCACGTTCATGCCCGCGATCTGGCCGGCCTCCTTGGTGGCCTGCCGCTGGGCGTCGTTGAAGTAGGCGGGCACGGTGATGACCGCGTCGGTGATGTCCTCACCGAGGTAGGCCTCCGCGTCGCGCTTGAGCTTCATCAGCACCCGGGCACTGATCTCCTGCGCGGTGTAGTCCTTGCCGTCGACCTCGACTTTCCAGTCGGTGCCCATGTGGCGCTTGACCGAGCGGATGGTGCGGTCGACGTTGGTGACCGCCTGGTTCTTGGCGGGCTGGCCGACCAGCACCTCGCCGTTGCGGGCGAACGCAACGACCGACGGGGTGGTGCGCGAGCCCTCCGAGTTGGCTACGACGACGGGATCGCCGCCCTCCAGCACCGAGACGCAAGAGTTGGTGGTCCCGAGGTCGATTCCGACCGCACGAGCCATTGTGGTTTCCTCCCTGGTAGACGATTCCCTAGTCTGAGCGGACTGCGCTCAAGGATGCGCTTGCCGCAGCCCCGCTGTCAACTCAGACTTGAGTGCTTGTGACTCAAGTTGTCGAAGGGGTCAACGAGCCGGCTTCTGAGTTTGTTCCCGTTCCGGCCATCGGTTATCCGGTGGCGCCGGGCTATCTGGTGCGAAAATGCTTCCACGCCATTTTCCCGACCCGTGTCGAGGAGGCAATCGTGTGAACACGCCCCCGAAGCGGCGAAGATTCCGATCGTTTGCCGGCCGACTCTGGCTTCCTGTCACCGTCCTGGCCGTGATCGCGTTCGTCGCTTTGGGGGTGAGCCGGGTCCAGGGCATGTCCCAGGCGATCAGCCACCCCCCGGCCGCCGGTTCCATTCCGGCCACGGTGGTGCAGATCAACCCGAAAACGATCACCTATGAGGTGTTCGGCTCCCTCGGCAGTGGCGGCAGGGTCGTCTACGCCGACCTTGACGGTGCCCCGATCGAGGTTGCCCTGACCTCGCTGCCGTGGTCGCATTCGGAGACGACGACCTCACCGTCGGCCTCGTTGAGTCTGGTCACCCAGGTCGACGGTGACTCCGTGGGCTGCCGCATCCGCGTCGACGGCCGGGTGCGCGACGAGCGGTCGGTCGCCCACCATGCTGCCGCGGCGGCCTGCACCCAGAACAGCACGATCGGGATGGCCAGCTTGCGCAGCAGCCGCGCGGAGCGCGGACGCCGGGCCGGTTCGTCGGCCGGTGCTTCGGCGTCGGACTCCTCGGCGCTCATGCCGCAGTCACGGTGCAGGCCGCCGCGGCAGCATGGTGGGCGACCGACCGCTCGTCGCGCACCCGGCCGTCGACGCGGATGCGGCTTC
>NZ_LZJK01000167.1 GCF_001667945.1 Mycolicibacter sinensis
TGTTATCGCGTTCGTCATGACCGGACCCTGTCACCACGGGCTGACATAACGCGAGTTGTCGCTCAAAGGCGGGCAACTGCCACATATCCCTGGTCCGCTGGCGGGTGGGGAAAGTGAGGCGGATGGCGGAAGAGGTGAAACGGGTGGTGGAGATCAGTGCCGCAGTGGCGCGGGGCTCCACCACCCGGACCGGACGGCCGTGCCCAGCTCCAGCTCAGCCGGCGTCGCCTTGTAGTACGGCGTCAGCTGCTGCAGGGCTCCCCAGTCGCGGAACCAGTCGTCGGCCAGATAGCTGGGCACCGTGGTCGCGCGCACCAGCAGTTCGGTGATGCCCAGCGGACCGCCGCCGTTGTTGTCCATCACCGGCGAGTTCGCCTCGGCGCCGAACCGGTCCGGCAGGATCCGCCACTTGGGCACCTCGGTCACCCCGTTGCGGTGCCCGAACGGGCGCTGGCAGGGGAACGCCAGCCCGACCAGCCAGTCCAGCAGCACCGGATCCGAAGAGCCGACCACCTGCTGCAGGCTACTCAGCTGCGGAACGCGCGGCGGGGTCACCGCGATCCAGTGCTGGGGCGCCAGGTCGTCGTCGCGGACCACCAACCGGATCCGGGTGGCCTCGGGCGGGATCGCGGACAGCGGCGCGCGCAGGTTGCGCCACGCCGGCACCGCGCCGATGTCACCGAATTCGATGGTGCCGCCCGGCTTGTCGTTCGCGGCGCCGGACTCGGTGGCCCACTGCGCGGTGACCTCGCCCCGGTCGAAGCGGCCGGCGGCCGCCACTACCAGCAGCGGCCCGGCGTTGGCCCGGTCGGTGGGCAGCCGGTACCACGCCGAGCGCAGCAGTGCCGGCACTTGAATGCCGGGGCGCCAGCTACCCAGCACCGGCACCCGGGCCGGGTCGAGCTTGTAGGGCAGCCGGGCCCGGGACCCGTTGATCCCCTCGGCCGCGCTCACGCCGCCCTCGGTGCCGGCCTCACCGGTGTTCTCGCCGGTGGGTTCCGCGTCGTCGTCGGCGAGCCGGCCCAGTCCAGGCGGGCCGATCACCTGGTCGGCGGTGACGTCGGCGGGGATTCCGTTGGGACCGAACCCGGTCGAGAACGTCGCGCCCAGGGCGTCGGCTACCGGGGTATCGACCGGGGTGAGCATTCCGGCGTTGGGGTCCTGCTCGACCAGCACATCGTCGGCCAGCCCGCAGGTCTTGCCGGTCAGGGCGTCCAGGTTGGACCGGCCCACCGTCCACGCCGGGTACTGGCCGAGCATCGACGCCGTCAGCGACACCACTTCGAACAGGATCAGCACCCAGGAGGCGATCGCCAGCGGATAGCCGGACAGCGCAGGAAAGCGCGGTGGCCGGTCTTCGCCGTTGACGAAATGGAACCAGGCCGCCACCAGCAGGGCCAGCACCGTCAGCCCCACCCCCATGGTGGCGAACGCCAGATGCCACTTGGGGAACGCGTTCGACCACGGCACCCCGAAGTTGGAGACGTACCACCAGCCGTTGACGCTGGCGAACGACAGCGCGGTGATGAACAGCACCAGCGCGGCGAACAGCGTCCGGTTGCGCCGCGAGTGCATCGCCGCGGCACCCACCGCGACGGCGGCCAGCGCGCCCAGGGACCCGGCCAGCCCGGCGAACACCCCGAAGTGGTGCGTCCACTTGGTGGGGGTGAACATCATCGCGATGAACGAGATGATGGTGATCCCGATGATGCGCCGGCTCGGCCCGGCCGCGGTGCCGGGAATCCGCCCCTTGCGTAACGCCATCGCCACGCTCACCACCAGGGCCACACCGAGCGCCAGCACGGGGAAGCGGCGCGCCACCGACCCGTCCGGGGTAGCCAGGAACAGCCGCTCGTAGCGGACGTGCTCCTCGAACCAGGCCAGGCTGGGCCCGACTGCGGACTTCAGCGTGCTGGCCTCGATCTCCCCGGCCAGGGTCTGGTCGCGGAAGATCACGATCGCGGTGATGGAGACCGCGGCGGCGATCGGCGCCAGCAGCGGCGCCAGCCCGAACTGCGCCGAGCGCCGGTGCAAGATGGTGCGCAGCGGCCCGATCGCCACCAGCAGCGCACCGATGGAGGCGATGCCCGTCGGCCCGGAGAACAGTGTCAGCGCACCGATGATGCAGGCGATCGCCAGCGGCAGCAGCCGGCTGGTGGCCACCGCCCGTTCCACCGAGCACCAGGTCGCCAGGATGCCCAGCGCGATGATCGGCTCGGGGCGCAGCCCGTTGTTCAGCGGCAGCCAGAACGCCAGGAACAGCCCCGCCGCGGTCCAGGCCGCCGCGCTGCTGTGCTTGACGGCGTGACCCAGTCGCGGGATCACCTCGCGGCTGATCAGCCACCAGCAGGCCAGCGCCATACCCAGGGTGGGCAGCCGCATCCAGATGCTGGTGGTCGAGACGTGCGCCCATACCGCCAGCAGGTCGTAGTACCAGCCGAACGGCGCCTCGGGGGTGCCGAACCAGCGGTAGAAGTTGGCCATGTAGCCGGCGTGCTCGGAGATCCGCGCCATGGTCAGGATGTAGCCGTCGTCGCTGGTGTTGGCGCCGACGAAGTGCCACCACACCAGCACGCATGTGACCAGGGCGTCCAGTGGCGACATCGACCACCAGCGGGCCGGCAGGAAACGGCGGTGCCGGGTGCCGTCGGCGGTGTCCAGGATGTGCAGGGCGATCAGCGCGATGACGGTCAGCGCCACCCCGAGGATCATCGCGGCCAGCTTGAGTGGGGTCGGGGCGCTGGAGTAGCGGGTGTCGACGGTGGCGGTGAAGTCCAGCCCGTCCGGTGCCGGCCCGTCCAGGTCGGTGTAGACGCCGACGATCTGCGGCCGGAAGTCATAGCCGCTGCGGGTGCCTTTCAGCGGCGAGCCGGGGTGTTCGGCGTTGGGCCCGTATTTGAGGCCGACGAACTCGGCGGTGACCCGGTCGGCGTGCGCGGTGAACGTCAGCTTCTGGCAGTCCGGGCCGAGCACCGCCGACAGCGGTGCCACCACCACCGGCACGTTGCGGACCACCAGAACCAGGTCATCGTTGACGCGTTCGATGAGCAGTCCGCGGTCGACGGCCTTGGGCGCCTGTTTGGGCACCGTGGACAGCAGCACGGTCTTGGTCTTGGTGAGTCCGGCCGCGGCCTGGCACGGCACGGTGATATCCAAGTCGGTGGCCACATAGCTGATCAGCGGTGCCTGCACGCTGGTCAACGCGCCGTGCTGCGGCCAGTTCAGCTCGGCGGTGGTCTGCTTGACCGGCAACAGCGGGGTGAGGATCGCCAGCAAGGTGCCCAGTACGCCGGCGACGACGGCGACGGCCCGAGCGATCCGGAAGTCGGCGCGCGTATCGGTCACGGACCTAGATGCTATCGGTGGCCTCAGCGGCGCCGCCTGGTGTGTCGGCCGGGCAGACTTGCATGGTGGAGACTCTCGAGTACGCCCCCGGCCGGCTGGTCGATGTGTTCGGTGAGCGTTGCCGTCGGGCCGCTCTGCTGTGGCACGGCAAGCAGCCCGACGCCCGCCCGGCGGTCCGGCCGCTCGCCGAACTGGTGGCCGGTCACGGCTTGCATGTGCTGGTGCCGGACTGGAATTCCCACAACGACGACGGCGGGCGCGCAGATCTGCTGCGCTCCGTGCAGTTCGCGCGCGAACGGGCTGCCGACGCCGACGGCCTGGTTCTGGTGGGCTGGTCGATGGGCGGCGCCGCGGCGGCAGGGCTGGCGATTCACGCGAGCCGGTACGGCGTCAGCTTCTCCCACGTGGTCTGCCTTGCCGGCGCGTTCATGGTGCCCGACCCGATCAGCGGCAAGGCCCCGGCGGCCGGGCTGCCGGGCGATCGGCGCTGCCCGATCACGTTGCTGCACGGCACATCCGACGACGTCGTTCCGGTGACGGCCAGCCGCGAGTTCGCCGCCGCCCTGGCACACCACCGGTGGCCGGTGCAGTTGGGCGAGCTGTCCGCCGATCACGGTTCGATCGCCGGGGCCACCTACGACCCCGAGACCGACCGCTATGCGGCCGCTACCGACCGCCATACGTTGACGGTTGCCGCCGAGGTGGCGAACCGGATCACCGCCGCACCGCCAGCACAAACGGACCGATCTTCTCCACGCTGAACGCCGGCCCGTCGAACAGCTCGGCAGCGAGGTCGACGGTGTAGCGGCGCACGTTGGGGTGGTTGGGGTAGACGTCCTTGGCCAGCCGCAGCGTGTACGTGTTCCCCGATCCGGGGCGCATCAGAAACACCGTCGGCGCCGGCCACGGCAGGTCGTCGAGCGCGCGGGTGAACTGTTCGGTGGTCTCCAACTTCGACCAGGCCTCGATCGCGGCGGCCCGCGCGGAGAATTGCGCCAGCGGGTTGGCGTAGTGACTCGTCAGGCCCTGGAAACCCCAGTAGGGATAAAAGGACAGGAAGCTGTAGTCGGCGGTGAGCACCACCGTCTCGTCCCGGGGCTTGCCGGTGGCCTTGGTGATGGCAGCGTCGACGGCCTCGTAGTACTTCGCCGCTCCGGGCGGGCGCCGGTCGCCGCGTTCGCCGTGCCCGTCGGTGTCGGTGTAGGCGACGGTGATGTCGGGCCGCAACACTTCGGGGATGTCCTGGCTGAACGCCAGCGCCCCGGCCAGCCCCACCGCAGTGGCGACCGGATACACGATGGTGTGCCAACCGGTCGCGGCCCGGCCGAGTGCCCGGGCGCCCTCGACGAAGCCGAACACCCCGGCGGTGGCCAGCAGCACCGTCAGTGTCGGCTGCAGCCGGAAACTCAGCAGCGTGGTGCGCGCCAGCGTCGACAACATCGACAGCATGGACCAGGCGTAGACCCCCACGACCCCGATCGCCAGCGCCCCCGCCCGGGTTGACTTACCGGCCCGGGCCACCAGCCACAGCGTGCCTAGCAGGCACAGCGCTCCGAGCAGGGTGAACTGCAGCATCGGGAAGCTCAGCTCGGCGCCGTCGCCGGGCAGGTAATGCCGGGCGCTGCCGGTATCGCTGACCGGGTGATTCCTGGTGCGCAGCAGGTACGGCGTCCAGGTGATCGAGGCGATGGCCACCGCGAGCACCCCGATCACGGTGAGCCTGGCCAGGGGGTTGAGTGCGGCTTTGATGCCGTTGCGGGCGTTGAGCCCGGCCAGCACCAGCGCCATCAGCGTCACGGTGAACGCGCTGTAGGCCACCAGCAGGGTGTAGAAGGTGGCGGCGAAGCCGAGGAAGATGCCGGCTCCGGCGACCGCCCCCCAGCCGTTGGCGCCGCCGGCGCGCAGGCCCGACCAGGCCAGGATCAGCACCGGCGGAAGCAGCACGGTGATCATCGCCGCGTAGGGCTCCGGCGAGCTGTAGGCCAGCGTCACCGCGGCGCCCGCGATCGTGACGAGCAGCGCGTACTCGAAGCGGATCATCTTGTTCCACAGCACCAGCGCGACCGCGACTGCCACGGCGATCGAGGTGATCGCCCACGGCTTGTACATCTCCCAAGCCGGCAGCCCGGTCAGCGCCGCGGCCCGCCCGCCCAGCCAGAACCAGCCCGGCGGGTAGAACGGCGGCAGCCCGCGGTAGGTCATGTCGGCCAACGCCGGGCTGTCGGCCATCCGGGTGAGGTATTCGGTGCGGAACTGCTGGTCCACCGAGATCCCGAACAGGTAGAGCTTGGTGGCGCCCAGCGGCATCGCCAGCGTCACCACCGAGAACGCGCTGGTGAACGCCACCGCCGCCAGCCAGCCCAGCGCGCGGCGCCCCCGTCGCCACAGCCACGCGGCGCAGGCCAGCCCGGCCAGGCTACCGACCTGCCCGACGGTGGTCAGCGCGTGCAGTTGGTTCGACGACGGGTAGGCCGGCCACTGCACCCGGGCGATCGCCACCAGGGCGACCACTGCGACGACGACGGCGATGAGGCTCGCCAGGACCATCTGCCCGACGGTGGCCAGCGCCGTGCGCATCAGCGGCGGCCCATCGAGTTGGCGGCGGCGGAGGAGGTGTGGCCGTTGCCCGCCTTTGAGCGACAACGGGTGGCGGCCTGGGGGTGGCAGCGCGCCGAGCGTGCGGTTTGGGCGCGAGATCCCGGTGATTTCGTGCCAAGACGCACACTCGATGGGGGGCGGCGGTGCGGGGTGCTCGGCATAGGGAAGGCGACCGGGATCAGATGGGCAGCCGGCGGAAGATCACCCGCGGGACGTGCCGCAGCACCATCATGACGTAGCGGAAAGCCCCTGGCGCCCAAACCAATTCCTTGCCCTTGGCGGCGGCGGTCACCGCCAGCTCGGCGACGTCCTCCTTGTCGACGGTCAACGGCGCTTCCTTGACGTGCGCGGAGAACCGGGTGCGGACCTGTCCGGGCCGGATCACCAGCACCCGCACCCCGTCGTCCCGCAGTGCCTCACCCAAGCCGAGGTAGAAGCCGTCGAGCCCGGCCTTGGTGGAGCCGTAGACGAAGTTGGTCCGGCGCACCCGTTCACCGGCCACCGAGCTCATCACGATGATCTGCCCGAAGCCCTGGGCGCCCATCTTGTTCGCCAGCAGGACACCCACCGAAACCCCTGCGGTGTAATTGATCTCGGCGACCTGCACGGCTTTGGCCTGGTTGTGCCAGAGCTCCTCGGGGTCGGCGTCCATGCCGAACGCGACGATCGCGACATCGATGTCGCCGGCACTGAACGCCTTCTCGATCATCGCCGGATGCGACGCGGTGTCGAGGGCGTCGAAGTCGATCACCTGCACCGACTTGGCGCCGGCGGCCTCCATCGCCGCCACCGCGCCGTCCCGCCCGGGATCACCGGGCAGGCAGGCCAGCACCACGCTCGCCGAGGCGTTGCGCAGGTAGCGTGCACAGATCGCCAGCCCGATCTCAGACGTGCCGCCCAGCAGCAGGATCGACTGGGGATTTCCGGTGGCGTCAAGCACCATCTACAGCAGCTCCAAACGTCGGGCCATGTCCGAGGCGAAAATCCCGTCGGGATCGACCTTGCGGCGCACCGCGATCCATTCGTCGATGCGGGGGTACATGGCGTGGAACATCTCCGCAGTCGTGCGGGAATCCTTGGCGGTGTAGAGGCGCCCGCCGAACTCGAGCACCCGGCGGTCGAGCTCATTGAGCAGCGTGTTGAGGTCGGGCTTCATCGGGAAGTCCAGGCAGACGTTCCAGCCGGGCATCGGGAAGCTCAGCGGCGCCTGGTTTCCCGGTCCGAACAGCTTGAACACGTTCAGCGCCGAGTAGTGCCCGCTGGCTTGGATGTCGATGATGATGCTCTTGAACTCCTCGACGGCCTCGGTGGGCACCAGGAACTGGTACTGCGCGAAGCCGGCCGGACCGTAGCCGCGGTTCCACTCACCGAGCAGATCCAGCGGGTGATAGAACTGCGTCAGGTTCTGCACCTTGCCGCGATAGTGGCCGCCGCGACGGTAGTACAGCTCACCGATGGCGCTCAGGCTCAACTTGTTCATCAACCCGTTGGGGAAGACGTCGGGCACCGTCATCAATTGCGGTGCGTCGAACTTCAGCGGGTTCTTGGCGAGCTTGGCCGGCAGTTCGTCGCGCAGCGCTAGGCGCCCGCGGGTGATGGTGGCGCGGCCCAGCTTCGGCGGCGGGCTGATCGCGTCGAACCACGCACTGGAATAGGTGTAGTCGGCCTCGCTGCCGTCGCTGTGGAAGGCGATGGTCTCATCAAGGGTGGCGGTGTTGTCGCCGTCGTTGATGAAATACGCCGTCTCGGTCGGCGTCATGGCGATCGTGGCGCGCAGGATGATTCCGGTCAGGCCGTTGCCGCCGACGGTGGCCCAGAACAGCTCGGCCTCGGGGCCGGCTGGCGTCAGGTGCCGTACCGACCCGTCGGCGGTCAGCAACTCCATCGACACCACGTGGTTGCCGAAGCTGCCTTCACTGTGGTGGTTCTTGCCGTGAATGTCGCAGGCGATCGCTCCACCGATGGTGACCTGGCGAGTCCCGGGCAGCACCGGCACCCACAACCCGAAGGGCAACGCCGCCTTCATCAACTGATCCAGGCTCACCCCACCGTCGACGTCGACGACGCCGCGATCCGAAGAGATCGAATGGATCCGGTTCAGCGCGGTCATATCGATCACCAGGCCGCCGCCGTTCTGGGCGTTGTCGCCATAAGAACGGCCCAGCCCGCGGGCGATCACGCCCCGGCTCCGGTCATCGGACGCCCGCGCCACGGCCTTGGCGATGACCTCGACATCCGGGGTCGACAGCACCTGCGCCACACTCGGCGCGGTGCGGCCCCAACCGGTCAGTCGCCGCGCGGTGGTCGGCAGCTCAGTGCTCAACATCGCACATGAGGGTACCGCCCAACGCGCCGCTGCCCGGTTTCGCGTGACTATTCGGGTGACTACCGTTACGATCGCGCAATGCCTGAGACTCCCCCCACTGATTCGCCGTCATCGACCAAGCCCACCAAGCCCAAGACCGCGGGTTTTCCGAAATCTTCCACTTCTTCTCAGGGCCTGTCGGTGCCGACGATCGCCGCTTTGGCCTTGGCCGTGCTCGGCATCGTGTTAGCCATCTTCGGGTGGTTCCACCCGTCGACGAGTCAGAAGTTCTCCGGCGACCAGCGCGACGAAGCCAAGGGCAAGATCTGCGACGCACAGGCCGTCGTGCGCCAAGGCACCCAGTTCAACACCAACCTGCAGAACCCGGTTCCTGGCGACCTGGCCGGTGACCTGGCGGTGGGCACCAATGCCCGGCTGTCGCTGTTCGCCGGCGGTGCGTTCCTGCACCAGCGCCTGGAAGCCAACCCGGCCGTCCCGGCCGATCTGGCCAAGGCCGTCGGCGACATGGCCGACACCCTGGAGGCACTGAGCATCAACTACCTGGCCGGGCACTCGCCTGACGACGCGGTGCAGCAGCCGCTGCGTGACCAGCTGCGCGGCGAGATCGACGTGCTCGACAACCTCTGCCAGTCGTAGTAACCCGTTCTCCGGTTCAGCACCGGTTGCGCATGGCGCAGCCGGTGCTGAACCGTTTTGCGGGCCGGGGCGGAGAAGCGCGTCCGCCGGAGGCGGTCAGCCTGGGCACTGCCTGGTGGACAACGGTACGTTTTCCGCCACCGGCTGCGTTGCGGCGCCGGGGTCATCCGCAGCGCGCCCTCGCCGGCCTGGGTTTTGGTTAGCCGGCTAGCTGTCAACAACCGGGGGAGAAGGTTCGACAGCCTGGACGAATATGCAGAGCGGTCAAGCCGGTGGTGCCCCGCGCCGGCCATGACACGGATCCATGCTGCTCACGTACAGCGTCGACGAGGCGGCAGACGTTAGGCGCGCCGAGCGCGATTACGGATAACCGGCAAGAAGCGTTCCTGCGCCAAGTTAATGCCGAGCCGAATTCTTACGGTTACGCGGCCAATGGCAGACATCCAACGCGCTGCCTGTCAGACCGAATGCCTTTTGAAGGTTTAGTCCACCACAGGTGCACTAAATTGACGGAGCCGCAGCTTTTTCGCCGACCGGTCGTCGCTCGACGACGCCCGCTGCGACCGCTGGGCGCGGTCGACAGTCTGGGGCGCCGAACCGCGGAGGGATCGCACGCCTCGCTGACCTGGGCTTCCCCGTCAGCGCGTCACGCCAGGGCCTGCCCAGGCGAGGGTTGGGACAGGAGGAATTTTTCTGAGAGTCCAGAACTTTTCTAAGAAATTTTGGCGGGCCGACGGCGTGGATTCACCGCCATAATCCCATGTTAACGCCCATTACCAACCGGTAACCTGCACGGTTCCACCTTTTTGCACTGGGGTTGACGCGATCAGAATAGGCGTTAACCTAACTCCCCACAGGGCTCGTTATGCCGCCGTTATGTGCAAGCTAAGGGGAAGCTGCCATGTCTCGTCAGGGTCAACGTGGATCCAAAGGTCGTCGCCGTACCCGGGTGATCGGTGCCAGTAGCGCGGTTGGTGCCTTCCTCGCATTCGGGATGGCCCCGTTGGCGGCCGCCCCGGCGGCGAGCGCCGACTTCGATGACGTCCTCGTCGACCTGCTCGGTCAGAGTCTGGGTGACGCCGTCACCAACCTCGGTACCAATTGGGGTGATCAGGCCGCCTGGGAGGTGGTCTTGGACCCAGCCAGCTGGTCGACCTTCTTCGACGGCCTCGGCAGTCAGAGCACGTGGGATGCGGTGCTGGCCGACCTCAACTTGAATGCCGCCGGCTCGGCCGTCGCCGACCTGCCGGGTTCTGCCGCCGCGTTCGACTGGAACCAGATCGACTGGCTGAAGCCGTTCGGTAACGGCGCGCCGGGCACCGAGGCGCACCCGGACGGCGGCCCCGGTGGGTGGATCTTCGGCAACGGTGGCGCGGGCTGGGACGCCGACGGCACGGGCCCGAGCGCCGATCCCATCGACGGTGGTAACGGCGGCCAGGGCGGTCTATTCGGCGGCGACGGTGGTGCCGGTGGTGACGGCTACGACGGTGGGGACGGTGGCGACGGTGGTGCGGCCGGACCGTTCTCCTGGTTCAGCCACGGTGGCGCAGGTGGTGACGGTGGCGCGGCGATTACCGCGGGTCGCGACGGCGGCGCCGGTGGTGCCGGTGGTGACGCCGCCCAGTGGGGCTTCTTCAGCACCGCGGGGGCCGGCGGTAACGGTGGCGACGGGGCCATGGGTGCGGCCGGTGCTGCCGGCAGCTTCGCCAACGGCGGTGATGGCAACGGCGGCAACGGCAAAGCTGGCGGCGCGGGCGGTAACGGTGGTGCCGGCGGTAAGGGCTCGATGCTGTTCGGCGCCGGCGGCAAGGGCGGCGCGGCTGGTAACGGCGGCGAGGGGGGCGCCGGTGGGGAAGGCGCCGCCGGCTCCGACATGACCGCGTCTGCTGCTGCGACCGACGGCGGCAAAGGTGGCGAGGGCGGCGCGGGCGGCGACGCCGGCACGGGTGGTGCGGGCGGTGCCGGTGGCTGGCTCGGCAGCGCGGGCGCGACCGGCGCGGGAGCCACGGGCGGCAACGGTGGCGAGGGTGGCGTCGGCGGTGCCGGTGGCAACGCCAACGGTGTGACCGGGAATGTGGGCCAGGACGCTGTTGACGGCAGTGGTGCGGCCGGGGGCAACGGCGGTGTCGGCGGCAATGGCGGTGTCGCCGGTGACGGCGGTGCGGGCGGTAAGGGTGGCGCTGCCGGCACCTCGACGAACGGCACCACCGCGACCGCCGGAGCCGGCGGCCAGGGCGGTGCCGGCGGTGACGCCAAGGGCGGCGTCGGTGGTGCCGGAGGCAAGGGTGCCGGCGGCGGCACCAATGAGGCTGCCGGAAATGGTGGCGACGGCGGGGCCGGCGGTCAGGGCGGCACGGCCGGAGCCGGTGGCGCCGGCGGGGCGAACGGCGACGGTAATGGCACGGCTGCCAGCGGCACGGCCGGATCCTCTGCCGGTGGCGAGGGCGGCCAGGGCGGTCGAGGTGGTGACGGCAAGGGCACTTACGACGCCTACGGCGACGCCCAGGCGGGCGGCATCGGCGGCACCGGTGGTATGGGTGGTGCGGGAACCCATGGCAGCGCCAACGGCAATGGTGGTGCCGGCGGTGCTGGTGGTGATGGCGCCAGCGAAGGCACCGGTGGGGTCGGCGGCAGCGGCGGCGCCGGCGGGGCCGGCGGCCAAGCGGATGCCACCGGGCCGGGCTACGGCGGTGGCGGTGGCGGCGGCGGTGGCGGCGGCAGCGTCTTCGACGACGGTGACGCCACCGCAACCGGTACCGCCACGGGCGGCGACGGCGGTGCGGGTGGCGCCGGTACCGCCACCGCGGCCGGTGGGCACGGCGGCACCGGCGGTCAGGGCAACATCTCCGCGTTCGGTACCGGCAGCAAGGCTGACGGCACCGCCACCGGCGGCAGCGGCGGCAATGGTGGCACCAACGGCGGCACCGGTGGTGACGGCGGCCTGGCTGAGATCCTCGGCGGATTCGGCACCACCAACAGCGTCGCGCACGACGCCACCGCTATCGGCGGCGCCGGCGGTAACGGAATCAACGGCGGCACAGGCGGTGCCGGCGGCATCGGTTACGTCGAAGCAGTCGGCGACAACACCACCGCGACCGGTACCGGGACCGGCGGGGCCGGCGGTGACGGCGTCGACGGTGGTGCCGGCGGCAACGGCGGCGAAGGCATCGTCGACGCCGGCTACGGCCAGATCACGCCCAGCGGCCCCGCCCCGACACCCAATGCCAGCGCTGACGGCACCGCCACCGGTGGGGCCGGCGGCACCGGCACCGGCGCCAACAGCCAAGGCGGCGCTGGTGGCAGCGGCTCGGTCATCGGCCTGAACGGTGGCAGCGGCAGCGGCACCGGAATCGGCGGCGCGGGCGGTGACGCCACCAACGGCGGAACTGGCGGTGACGGCGGCAGGGGCTGGATCGAAGCCGTCGGCACCGGCAACAGCGGAACGGCCGCCGCTAAGGGCGACGCGACCGGTGGGGCCGGTGGTGCGGGCGACGACGGGACCGGCGGCGCCGGTGGCGACGCGACGGTCCTGGCGACCAACGGCGGCACTGCGACCGGCACCGATGGTGCGACCGGCGGTGCGGGTGGTTCCGGCAGCAACGGTGGCACCGGCGGCGCAGGTGGCGCGGCAGCTATCAACGCCAGCCAGGGTGCTGTCATCAGTGACACCAAGGTGCAGGGAGCTATCGGCGGTGCGGGCAGCAACGGCGGCACCGGCGGTATCGGTGGTGCCGGCGCTGCTTCAGCGATCGGTGCCGGCAGCACCATCACGGGTGCAGCCACCGGCGGCGCCGCTGGTAGCGGCGACGGCGCGGGCAGCATCGGCGGTGACGGCGGTGCCGGCTACCTGGTGGTCGACCACGCCGGCGGCACCATCGGCGGGGACGGCAATGCCGCAGCGGCCCAGGGCGGCATCGGTGGTGACGCCACCAATGGCGGTCACGGCGGTACCGCCGGCTTCGGTGAGCTGGAGACCGGCAACGCCAATGACGGTGGCAGCGGCGGCACCTCGTACGGCAGCGCCACCGGCGGGAACGGTGGTACCGCCGACGGCACCGGCAGCACCGGCGGCCACGGCGGCAACGGCGACATCCAGAGCGCTCGTGCCGAAGGCGGAAGCACAGGCGGCACCTCGCACGGCACCGCACAGGGCGGAAACGGCGGGGACGCGACCGGCGGCGGCCACGGCGGTAAGGGCAGCTACGGCAGCATCTTGTCCGGTGGTGCGGACGCGGAGGCTTCCGGCACCGGCACCGGCGGCAACGGCGGTGACGGCCTGGCCGGTGGCACCGGTGGTGACGCTCTGAGCGGTCAGGTCAACGCGTTCGGTGCCAATGCCAAGGCCGACGGCACCGCGCAGGGCGGCGGCGGCGGTGCCGGTACCGGTGCCGGTGCGGTCGGCGGTGGCGGCAATCTTGGCTACATCACTGCGGGCGCCGGCAACACCATCACCGGGGCGCACAGCACCGGCGGCGACGGCGGCGCCGCGGGGGCAGGCGTACACGGCGCCTCTGGTGGTGCGGCCAACGTCACCGCCAATGTCGGTACGAGCAGCACCATCACCAACGGCTCGGCGGCCGGTGGTAACGGCGGCGCGGGCGACGCTCACGGCGGCGTCGGCGGCCGAGGCGGCGACGCCCTGGTCGGGGCGGGCAACGGCGGCACCGTCAGTGACGCCACCGCAGGCGGCGGTGACGGCGGTGCGGGCGCCAACGGCGGGCAAGGTGGCGCGGGCGGTTACTCCGAAGTGAGCGCCGGCCTGCAGGGCGGCACCGGTGGCAGCGCCACGGGCGACGCCACCGGCGGCCACGGCGGCAGCGCGGATGGCGCCGGCAGCGTCGGCGGCGCCGGCGGCAGCGGCAACATCCAAGGTGGCTTCCTCCGGCCGGGTTATGGCGGTAATGACGGGGCGGCCAGCGGGACCGGAACCGGCGGTGACGGCGGCAACGCCACCGGTGCCGGCAGCCACGGCGGCAACGGTGGTCTCGGCAGTGTCGTGGCCGGCGGAAGCGGCGCGGTGGCCGACGGCTCCGGCATCGGCGGCAATGGTGGTAGCGGCGCCGCCGGCGGCACCGGCGGCAACGGCAGCAGCGGTCAAGTAGCGGCGCTGAACACCGGGGCCCACGCCAGCGGCACCGGCCACAGCGGCAACGGCGGCGACGCCACCGGGACCGGCAGCGTCGGCGGCAACGGCACCATCGGCAACGTTATGGCATTCGGGCAGAACAGTCAGGCCAGCGGCACCGCCACCGGTGGCGACGGCGGCGCGGCCGGCAACGGAGGCCACGGTGGTACCGGCGGTCAAGGCAGGGTCGTAGCTTGGGGCAACGGCAGCATCGCCACCGACAGCACCGCGACAGCCGGCGCCGGCGGCGCCGCGACGGATGGCGGTTCCGGGGCGCTGGGTGGTCAGGCCTACGTCTGGGCCGGCGCGCCAGGAGCTACCGGGCTTGGCGACCCCGCCAGCGGCGGCACCATCACCGGCAGCACCGCCATCGGCGGTACGGCTGGCGACCTCAACGGCGGTATCGCCGAAGTTCAGGCGATCAACGGGTCGATTTTCAACAGCACCGCCACGGCGGGTGATGGCGGTGCCGGCGGCTTCGGCGGTTACGCCACAGTCAGCGCCACCAACAACGGCGCCATCTCCGATAGCACTGCAACCGCTGGCAACAGTTCTGCCGGTGGTGCCGGTGGCGCTGCGACCGTCGCCGCCGATCGCACCGGCAGCTCGATCGCCGGCAGCGACGCAACCGGCGGCAATGCCGGCAGCGGGGGTGACGGCGGTCATGGCTTCGTCCTAGCGTCCAACGGCGGCGCGATCACCAACAGCGCCGCGACCGGTGGCGATGGCACCGACACTGCCAACGGCGGCGACGCTGAGGTCGTTGCCGACGGCTCAGGCAGTTCCATCGCCGCCAGCGCCGCCACGGCGGGGAATGGCGGCGCAGGTGACGCCGACGGCGGCAAGGGCGGAGGCGGCGGTGCGGCCAGCGTCGGCGCCAGCAACGGTGCCCACATCACCGACACCACCGTGAAGGGCGGTGTGGGCGGTGCCGGCACCGACGGCGGACAAGGTGGCCTCGGTGGGTTCGGCCTGGCCGCGGCGACCGGGGCTGGCAGCACCATCACCGGGGCGAGCGCCACCGGCGGGGTCGGCGGGCTGGGCGACAACGGGACCGGCGGCGAAGGCGGCAGCGGCCAGCTGATCGTCGACAGCGCGGGCGGCAGCATCGGCGGTGGCGGGAACACCGCCGCGGCGGTCGGCGGTGCCGGTGGTGCCGGTACCGACGGTGGCCGGGGTGGCAATGGGTCGTGGGGTGAACTCGAGTCCGACGCCGCGGGCGGCAACTCCTACGGTCTGTCCACCGGCGGTGCCGGTGGTCACGCCACGGGCGCGAACAGCGTCGGTGGCAACGGCGGAAGCTCGGATATCGAGAGTGCCAAGACCACGAGTGGCTTCGGTGACCCGAGCCTCGGCGGCCCGGGCGGGACGGCCCATGGTACGTCGACCGGCGGCGATGGTGGCAGCGCCAGCAACGGCGGCCACGGCGGTAACGGTGGCAAGGCAAGTATTGCTGCCGGTGGCGAAAACGCTCTGGCCAGCGGCACCTCGAAGGGTGGCACCGGTGGCGAAGGAGACGGCGGCCAAGGCGGCAACGCCGGCTACAGCCGGGTTACCGCACTGGGCGAGAACACCACATCTACCGGAGGCAGCGCGACCGGCGGCGACGGCGGTAAGGGCACCGGCGGCGGCACCGGCGGCAAGGGCGCCGACGGCAACATCGGGGCCGCGCTCACCAACACCGGGAGTGCCAGCGACCACCCGACCGCTAACGACAACACGGTCGTCGGCGGAAGCGGCGGGCTGGGCGGACCAGGTCACACCGGCGGCAACGGCACCGAGGCCGATGTCTATGCGGTCAATAACGGACAAACCAACCCGGGGTGGCCTAACCCGAATAGCGATCAAACGGTTATCGGCCCCAACGGCGCCAACAACCCTTAACCCAATCCGCCAACCCACCCGCGGCCCGGCCTTGCGACCGGGCCGCGGTGGCATTCCGACGAGCGCTATCGGCGGTGATATCCGATTCGACTTCACCCACATCACCCACGGCAGGTGCAGGAGTGACACGAGTTGCCGCCGCTACCGGATCGTCGGACAGGCTTTCCTGAGAATTTTCGGGCCCGGAGGTAACGGCGGGGCTCAGCGTTCACTACCGTCGGCATCGGCCCGGCCCGCTGATGTGGCAGCTAAGAGCCGGTGATTAGCACACCAAAGCCACTGACCTGGGCAAATGCATAACTCGACTTACCTCGCAGTGTCGGCGCCCGCGGCTAGCGAAAGGCCGTGATACAGGGTTGACGCCACCGGAATCGTGATTAACGTGAGCGATCGATGAGAGTTTTTCATCGAGCGCTTTAGCAATTTGGGGGAGGGCGCCATGTTTGTTCAGCGTCGCGGGGGGATGGCCCATCGATCAGGTCGGGGACGCCCTCGGCGCACGTTGGTCGCCGGCAGCGCCGCCGCAGCCTTTCTGGCCGTGGGGATGACGCCGCTGGCCGGCGCGCCCGCGGCGCACGCCGACCTGGACGGCCTCGATGCGCTATTCGAGCTCCTCAACACCGATCTGTTCGGGACGGCTTCCGGCGACATCAGCTTCCTCAACGGCGATGACGCCATGGCCGTCTTCACCCACCTGCACACCGACCTGGAAGCCTGGCTGGCCGACACCGACAACGCGGCCCTGATCGCCGGTATCAACCAGCCGTGGGTGGACCTGTTCGGCCGCAACCTGATCGGCAACGGCGACGCCGGCTGGGAGGGAACCAACGATGCACCACTGGCGTGGCTGGGCCTCGGCAATCTCCACGATGGCGGATTGCTCTTCGGTGACGGCGCGGCCGGCGGAGTGGATGACAACGGGAACGGCCTCGCGGGCGGCGCCGCCGGCTTGTTCGGCTACGGCGGTACCGGTGGCGACGGCGACGACGGCGGCAACGGCGGTGCAGGTGGCGCCGGCGGTTGGCTGTTCGGCAACGGCGGCAACGGCGGTGCGGGTGCTGACGCAACCGATCCGGGCGAGAGCGGCGGCAACGGCGGTGCCGGCGGTATGGGGGGCATGCTCTACGGCAACGGCGGCGCGGGCGGCGCCGGCGGCGACGGCATGAGGGGCGCCGACGGCATCAGCTACGGCGACGAATACAACACCCCGGTCAATTACGGCAAGGCCGGCGGCGACGGCACCGACGGTGGCGCCGGTGGAAACGGTGGCGCCGGCGGTGCCAGTGGCCTCGTGGACGGCACCGGCGGTAACGGCGGTCACGGCGGCAATGGCGCCGCCGGCGGCGATGGCGGCAACGGCGCCTGGGGTGCTGACGGGCGGACGCAGCCGCCTGGTCATCCGCCGATCCCGCACCCGAGCGGTCCCGCCGCCCAGGCCGGCGGGCACGGCGGCAGCGGCGGCACCGGTGGCGCCGCCGGCAACGGTGGTGCCGCCGGCTCCTCACTCATCGGCCACGCCGGCAACGCGGGCGACGCCGGCAATGCGGGCGACGGGGGCAACGGGGGCGACGGCGGACGTGGCGGCTGGGGCCAGGACACCGCCCTGCAGAACGGCGGCGCCGGCGGCGTCGGCGGCAGCGGAGGCAACGGCGGTGCCGGTGGCAGCGGTGCCCACGCCACCAATGGCGGCAACGCCGGCGACGGCGGTACCGGCGGGCACGGGGGCCACGGCAGTTCCGGCAATAACGCCGAGAAGACCGCCGGAGCACAAGGCGGCGTCGGGGGCCTCGGCGGTCATGGCGGCGTCGGGGGCAACGGCGGCGTCGGCGACAATCCGACCGACGGCGGTGCCGGCGGAAACGGCGGGACCGGTGGTGAGGGCGGAACCGCGGGTGTCTCCGCACAGGGCGCCACCGGTGCGGCCACCAACGGCACTACCGGCGCCAAGGGCGGCGACGGCGGCAACGCCGGCGAAGGGGGGACCGGGAACAGCACTGCCGGCACCGGCACCGGCAACGGTGCCCACCGGGGCGCCAACGGCACCGGCGGCGACGGTGGCCAGGGCGGCACCGGAGGCCAGGCCACCCCGCAGTCCCCAGACCCCACCGGCGGCAGCGGCGGAACCGGCGGAACCGGCGGCAACGGCGGCAAGGGCGTTGGCGGCGTCGGCGGGGGCAACGGCGGCCAAGGCGGTGACGGTGGCTACGGCGGGAACGGCGCCCAGCAGCAGGGGGCCGGCGGCAACGGCGGCAACGGCGGCAACGGAACCGACGGCGGCGTGGGCGGTGCTGCGGGCGTGGGCAGCACCCACGGCACGCCGCCCGGGCAGCCCGGCCAACCCGGCATACCGGCGCCCTAGGCAGACCTCGCGACGGTCCCCTGCCCCACGAGGGGTGGCAGGGGACCGTTGCCGTTCGGCCTGACCTCATGGCAGGTCAGCGATGTCCCGCAAATGCGGAACGTTAACTATCTCGCCGGCAACTCACGGAACGACGTCGTGGCCCCGCCGCCGCGCGACCAGCCGCGCGGCGGGATCGCCGTGCTGGAGAAGTCCGCCGGCAGTAAATTCGCCGGCCGCCTGACGGCGGGAGGCGGTACCCATACCGGTGGGACCGCGAAAACCGTCGCTGCCGGTGCTTTTCAGCCTGCCCTGGCGAATCAACCAACCGGTCGGCTCAGGTGGTCAGCAAAGAAAATAACCGAGCTACATAAGCGATCAATCGACTGCCTATCAGGTTTCCAAAACCCGGCGTGTGGCGCCGACTCCCAAAAAATTACCCGGCAAATCTCGGACGATATCGCTGGTGAGAGGCCCGACCGGCAAGGCGACTGGCGCTGAAAGGGATGTTCGGATAAGGCTTCATGTTCGACGTAGGTTCTGTTACCTTAAGTCGAAATAAGTCTTTTGCATCTCCGTCAACTGCTCGTAGGACCCCCCGCCTCAAGGAGAAATCATGTCGACGAAGAATTACTTCGGGAAGAACAAGCGCCGGGCCGGCCGCGCGCTGGGCGCCACAAGTGCGGTCGGAGCTTTCCTCGCCTTCGGGATGACGCCGCTGACGGCCGCGCCGGCGCGCGCCGACGGGTTCGACGAGATGTTCGACGCCTTGTTCGGCCAGGCATCGACGTGGTTCGACTCCTCGGCGCTGGAATCGTCAGTCACCGACTGGAGCGCCCTGTTCGGTGGGGACCTGCCCGGCTCGGCGGATGGCCAGATGGTCGACCCGCTGCAGTGGCTGGATGACTTGGTCGCCAACTCGATCAACATGGTGATCTACCAGCCGCTGCACAGCCTCGGCGAGATGTTGATCAGCAGCGGGTTCACCCTCGACGGTGTCTTGGCCAACGGCGCCAACGCCTACGTCAGCTTCGGCGACGACGGCGACCTGATCTACCACGCCGCCACCGCGGGTGGGTTCCTGTTCGGTGACGGCGGTAGCGGCAGCTTCGTCAACGCCGACGGCGACCTGATCGGCGCGGACGGCTCGGCGCTGACCGACGCTGACGGTGATGTGATCACGCTGGCCGACGTTGAGAACGGCACCTACTCGTTTGCCAACGCCAGCTCGATCGACCTCGACGGTGGTGCCGCCGGCATGCTCGGCGACGGTGGCGCCGGTGGCAGCGGTGACGGCCTCGGCCTGATCGGTGGTGACGGCGGCGCCGGCGGTTGGTTGTTGGGTAACGGCGGCAACGGCGGCGCGGGCGCGTTCGGCGCCGACGGGGTGGCCGCGGTCGGCGGGGCCGGCCTGGCCGGCGGTAATGGTGGTACCGGTGGCTTCCTGTTCGGCAACGGCGGCAATGGCGGCACCGGTGGTGCCGGCGGTAACGGTGCCGCCGGGACGAACGGCGACCGCGGCCTGGACGGCTTGAGCTTCCCGGGCAGTGGTGACGGCGCGGCCGGCGTCAACGGCACCGACGGCACCGACGGTGGGGATGGCTTCGCCGGTGGTGCCGGTGGTGTCGGTGGTAACGGCGGCGCGGCCGGTCTGTTCGGCACGTCCGGTGCCGGTGGTACCGGTGGCGCCGGTGGTAACGGTGGCGTCGGCGGCAACGGTGGTGACGGCGGTACCGGCGGCGACGGCAACGACAACACCCAGCCGGTGGGCGGCGGCACCGCCGACCTCATCCGCGCGGCCGCGGACCCGACCGGTCCCGGCGGAGACGGCGGTGCGGGCGGCAACGGCGGCAACGCCGGATCCGGTGGCGCCGGGGGCGTGGGCGGCGCCGGCGGTAACGGTGGCGCCGGTGGTTTCTTCGGTATTCACACCGCGGGTGCGGCGGGCAACGGCGGTGCCGGTGGTGCCGGTGGCGGTTCCGGTCTGGCCGGCAACGGCGGCGACGGAGGCAATGGCGGTTCCGGCGGTGGTGCCGGGGCGGCCGGTACCGCCGGAGTGGCGGCCCGCGCCGACGCGGCCCCGACCGGCTTGGTCGGCGGCGGCAACGGCGGTGCCGGCGGTAACGGCGGCAACCTCGGCACGGTCGGTGCCGGCGGTAAGGGTGGCGCGGCCGGCTCCGCCGCCGGGCTGCTCTTCAGCGGTACGCCGGGCAACGCGGGCGCCGACGGTGCCGACGGCACGCTGCCGGCCACGGTCTCGGGCAACGGCGGCAACGGCGGTACCGGTGGTGCCGGCAACGGGCTCAACGCGGACGGCACCGGGGTGGCCGGTGGTAATGGTGGCAACGGTGGCGCCGGCGGCGACCACGGCAACGGCGGTAACGGTGGTGCCGGCGGTGCCGGCTCGCAAGGTGGCGAGGGCGCGGCCGGCAGCTTCGACAATGGCGGTAACGGCGCCGGCGGCGACGGCTTCGCCGGGGGTGCCGGTGGCACGGGTGGTACCGGTGGTGCCGGAGGCTCGGTGTCGGGCAACGGCGGTAACGGTGGCGCCGGCGGTGTTGGCGGCATCGGCGGCACCGGTGGTACCGGTGCCGACTCGACAGACCCGACGGTGGCCGGCGGAGCCGGTGGCAACGCCGGTAATGGCGGCGTAGGCGGCGCCGGCGGCAACGGCGGTAATGCGACCAACGGCAACGGCGGCAACGGTGGCGACACCGGCAACGGCGGCAAGGGTGGTGTCGGCGGTGCCGGTGGCAAGGGCGCCAACGGGGCGACCGACAACACCCTGTCCAACCCGCTTGGCGCCGGTGGCGTCGGCGGCAACGGCGGCGACGGCGGCGCGGCCGGTGCGGTGGTCGGCCAGGGCGGCACCGGCGGTGGCGACGGCCACACCAACGGGTCCGACGGAAACCTCGGCCGGCTCGGTGATGGCGGTGACGGCGGCGCCGGTGGTGTCGGCGGAAACGCGGCCACCGACGCCGAGGGCAACTTCATCGGCAACGGCTTGAGCCCGGCGCACGACAACGCGACCGGGGTGGGCGGCTCCGGTGGTAACGGCGGCAGCGGCGGCTCCGGCTACGCGGCCGGCACCGGCGGCGCCGGTGGTGCCGGTGGCCAAGGCGTCTACGGCGGCACCGGTGGCAACGGCGGTACCGGTGGCGCGGTGACTTCGAAGGCCGACGGCGGCAACGGCATCGGCGGCAACGGTGGTACCGGTGGCGCCGGTGGTGACGGCTCCGGCCACGGCGGCTACGGCGGCCAGGGTGGTGCCGGTGCCAATGCGACCGGCGACGACACCGCCGGCAACGGTGGTGACGGTGGCGCCGGTGGTAACACCACCGGTGCTGCGGACCAGGAATCCAGCCCGGACGCCACCTTCGCCGGCGGCCACGGCGGTAACGGCGGCGTCGGTGGTTCCTCGGAGAACGGCGCGGCCGGCTCCGGCGGTAAGGGCGGCCACGGCGGCACCGGCGCACCCGCCGGTGACGACGCGAACAACCCGGTGTTGAGCACCGGCGGCTCCGGCGGCACCGGCGGTAACGGTGGCGCAACGGTCAACGGCACCGCCGGCGACGGTGGCACCGGTGGCGACGGCGGCACCGGCAGCTTCACCGGTGGCCACGGCGGCGCCGGTGGCAACGGTGGCGCGGTGGTCGTGGACAGCGACGGCAACGCCGGAACTGGCACCGCCGGTAACGGCGGCGACGGTGGTGCCGGCGCCAACGGCGGCGCCATCAACGGCGGCGACGACAGCAACACCGTGACCGGCGGCACCGGCGGCAACGGCGGCACCGGTGCTGCCGCTGACGGCACAACCGCCGGCCAGGGCGGTGGCGGCGGTGGTGGCGGCGGTGGCGCCATCATCCAGCAGACCAACGGTGGGACCGTCACCAACAGCACCGCGACCGGCGGCAACGGTGGCGACGGTGGCGCGGGCAGCCTGACGGGCGTCGGCGGTCAGGGCGGCACCGGTGGCTACGCCGGCATCCAGGCCGACGGCGACGGCAGCACCATCGACGGCGCCAACGTCGCCGGCGGTAACGCCACCAACGGCGGCGCCAACGGTGTGAACGGCCAGGACGGCGCCAACAACACGCTGATCAACAACGGTGGCGGTGCCGTCTCCGACGTCGCCGTTCAAAGCGGCCAGAACGTCGGCGATCACGTCGGCGGCGGCGCCACAGTCAACGTCGGTAACGGCGGCAGCATCTCGCACAGCTCGGTGACCGGTGGTGACGCCAGCGCAACCGCCGACGGTGGCGCAGCAAGCCTGACCGCCACCGGCGCCGGCAGCGCGATCACCAACAGCCACGCAACCGGCGGCAACGCCGGCGTCGGCACCACCGGTGGCAACGGCGGCGCTGGTGGCACGGCCGCCATCACGGCCGCCGACGGCGCCGTCATCGACCAGGCCACCGTCACCGGCGGCGTCGGCGGCGCGGGCAGCAACTCCGGCACCGGCGGTAGCGGCGGTGCGGCTGCGGCCGAAGCCCACGGGGCCGGCAGCACCATCACCGGGACGGCCACCGGCGGCGCCGGCGGCACCGGCGACGGCACCGGCAGCATCGGCGGCGACGGCGGCGCCGGCTACCTGGTGGTCGACCAGGCCGGCGGCACCATCGGCAACGGCGGCGACCCCGCCAGCGCCACCGCCGTCGGCGGCACCGGTGGCGCCGCCACCAACGGCGGCCACGGCGGTACGGCCGGCTTCGGTGAACTCGAGGCCGGTCAGGACGCCGGCGCGACCGGCACCGGCGGCACCTCGTACGGCACTGCCACCGGCGGTGACGGCGGCAGCGCCGACGGCGCGGGCAGCACCGGTGGTCACGGCGGCAACGGCGACATTCAGAGCGCTCGCGCCGAGGGCGGCGGCAGTGGCGGCACCTCGCACGGCACCGCCCACGGCGGTAACGGCGGCAACGCCACCGGCGGCGGCACCGGCGGCAACGGCAGCTACGGCAGCATCCTGTCCGGCGGCAACGGCGCCGAGGCGTCGGGCACCGCTCACGGCGGTAGCGGCGGCGACGGGCTCGCCGGCGGCACCGGCGGCAACGGAATGGGTGGCCAGATCAACGTCTTCGGCGACAACGCGACCGGGACCGACAACACCGCGCAGGGCGGCAACGGCGGCGACGGAACCGGCGAGGGCAGTGTCGGCGGTAACGGCGCGATCGGCTACGTCAATGCGAACGCGGGTAGCTCGATCACCGGTACCGAGGTCACCGGCGGCGACGGCGGCGCCGGCGTCAACGGCGGAACCGGCGGCACGGGCGGCGAGGCCATTGCTTCGGCGACCGGTGCGGACAGCACCATCACCGGTAGCGCTACCGGCGGCACCGGTGGTCTCGGTGACAACGGCACCGGTGGCGACGGCGGCGCGGGCTACCTGGTCGTCGACAATGCCGGCGGATCGATCGGCGGCGGCGGGAACGACGCGGTGGCCCAGGGCGGCAACGGCGGCTCCGGTACCAACGGTGGCGTCGGCGGCAAAGGCGGCTGGGGCGAGTTGGAGTCCGGCGAACTCGGGCAGGCCAGTGCTGCGGGCGGCAACTCCTACGGCACCTCCACCGGCGGTGACGGCGGTAACGCCAGCGGCGCGGGCAGTCACGGCGGTAACGGTGGAAGCTCGGATATCCAGAGCTCCAAGGTGACCGGATCGCTGGGTGGTCCCGGCGGCACCGCCAGCGGCACCGCGCACGGCGGTAACGGCGGCAACGCCACGACCGATGCCGACGGTAACGCCGGCACCGGCGGCAACGGCGGCAAGGCCAGCATCGCCACCGGCGGTGACTCGGACAACCTGGCCAACGGAACGTCGACCGGCGGTAACGGTGGTGACGGCCTGGACGGCGGCGCCGGCGGTCTCGGCGGGTCGAGCCGGCTCGACGCCTTCGGCAACAACGGCGCCGACCCCGCCGTCCCCTCCACGGCCACCAACGGCACCGCCACCGGCGGCCACGGCGGCACTGGCACCGGGGTCGGCAACACCGGCGGCAACGGCACCGACGGCAACATCGTCAACACCGGCGGCACCCAGACGAACGGCACGGTCGCGAGCGGTGACAACGGCGCGAACAGCCCGGCCACGCCGTAGTGGAAATCGGTACCGCCCAGCGCCTTTCGGCGCTGGGCGGCCGATGCGAAACCGTGATGACTTCTTGACCGAACGTCGGGTGCGCGTGCGGAAAGGTTAGTTCCGGAACCGCGTAACCTGTTATCTGCCATAGGTTATCCCGTGCTCGCATCGTCGCCTATTTGAGGAGGCCCATGCCACCGCTCGAGGCGATGGATCATGCGTCGTCGAAAACCGTTGTACGCCAACGACACCCGCGCCCCGTCGAGTCGATACCGGCCTTTGCCTGGCCCACGCTCGCGTTGGGGGCGGGCGCCCTGATCATCTTTGTGCTTTCGACAACCGCGGCCGTGGGCCATCACGCTCCGATGTGGCTCACCATCGCGGTCAACACCGCGGTGGTCTACGCGATGTTCATGGTGGCCCACGACGCGCTGCACCGCTCGCTTTCGTTGGCGGGCTGGGTGAATTCGGTGGTCGGGCGGGCGGCCTGGCTCTTTGTCGCGCCGGCGTTTTCGCTGCCGGCGTTCAGCTACGTCCACCTGGAGCACCACCGCAACGCAAACGACGGCGACAACGACCCGGACATGTTCGCCACCCACGCGCCGGCCTGGCAGCTGCCGTTCCGCTGGGCGCTGATGGATGTCTTCTATGCCATCTGGTACTGCCGGCAGCTGAAGCGGCGGCTGCAGCAGTCCCGGCGTCGTCCGCTGACCGAGGTCGCCGAAACAGCGGTGGTGTTCTCGGTGACGGTCGCGGCAATCGGCACCGCGGTCATCACCGGGCACTTCTGGCTCCTCGCGACCGTCGTGCTGATCCCGCAGCGCATCGGCATGGTGATCCTGGGCTGGTGGTTCGATTGGTTGCCGCACCACGGGCTGGAGCACACCCAGCAGGAGAATCGCTACCGTGCCACCCGAAACCGGGTCGGTATGGAAGGGTTGCTGATCCCGATCATGCTGTCTCAGACCTATCACCTGGTGCACCACCTGCACCCCTGGTTGCCGTTCTATCGGTACGCGCAGGCCTGGCGGGGTAACGAGGACGCCTACCTGGACCGGGATCCAGCCATTGCAACCGTCTTCGGCCGAGAACTGACCCCCGAACAGTACCGGGAATGGAATGCGGCCAGATCTGTGCTCAGCGCGCCCGGAAGATCACCGTCCGCTGCACGACGAAGTTGATGACGGTCGCGGTGCCCTGCGCGGCCACGAACGCCACCGGCAGTGCCCAGCGCTGATAATCCAGCAGGTCCAGCACCAGGTGGTTGATCCCCACCTGCACGCCGAAGGTCAACGCATAAAGCGCCATCACCGCGACGAACCGCCCGGTGTGCGCCGAGGACTGAAACGTCCAGCGTCGGTTGATCAGGTACGCGGTGATGGTCCCGGCGACGAAACTGACCGCTTTGGCCAGGTCGACCTTGACGCCTGCGCCCAGATACAGCAGCAGGTATAGCCCGAAGTCCACCACAGCCGAGATCGCACCGGTGACCAGAAAGCGCCACACCTGTGTCGATAACGGCAGGCCCGTGTTCGGCGAAGCAGTCTCGGTCACCCGGGAAGCTTAAGTCCTCCGCCGAACGCCATGCCCGCCGTCATCGCCGAGCCGAGGCGATCGCGCTGCGCATCCCGCTCATGCGACCTCCGCGGCCCGATTCGTGATTCCGACCTCCGCGGCCCGCCTCGTGCCCCCTGCCACATGCGTCACTTCCGCACCGGCAAGTCGACCTACAGATGTTGTCGAATCGGATAGCGCCTGTGATAGCGACGGCGCCGTAGCCGGGGATCTGCGCCGTCCGAATTCATCCGCCGAGCACCCTGCTATCGCCGGCGCTATCCGATTCGGCAACACCCGCATGGTCCCGCGACGGTGCCCAAGTGACTGGTGTGGCTCGAGGAAGGAGACCGCTGCGCTCAGAACGCGACCGCTACACCCAGTAGGCCACTCGCGCCCGGAACTGGCGCAGCACCATCGCCGCCACCGCCCAACCGGCCACGGTCAACACCAACACCACCGCCCAGTGCCGCAGCGGCTGATGCGCGCCCAGCAACGGCAGCCGCACCAGGTCCAGGTAATGCATCAGCGGGTTGAACTCCACCACCGCCGTCCACCGGGACGCACCCTGGGCGCGCAGCGTGTCGTAGTTCCAGATGATCGGCGTCATCAGAAAAAGCAGCTGCACCACCGAGAACAGCAGCGGCGAGATATCGCGGTAGCGGGTGGCGAGAATCCCGAAGCACAGCGACACCCACACGCAGTTCAACGCGATCAGCGCCAGCGCCGGGATCACCGAAAGATCCGCCCACGACCAGGGCTTCGGGAAGATCAGGGCGATCGGCACATAGATGACGATGTTGTGGGCGAACAGGATCATCTGCCGCCACACCAGCCGGTAGACGTGCACCGACAGCGGTGTCGGCAACTGCTTGATCAGCCCCTCATTGGCGACGAACACATCAGCGCCCTCCAGGATGGCGGCGTTGAGCAGGTTCCACACGATCAGCCCCAGCGTCACGTACGGCAGGTGCACCGCCAGGTCGAGATGAAACAGCTTGGAGTACAACCCGCCCATCGCCACCGCGGTGGTAGCGGTGCCGATGGTGATCCAGAACGGCCCGAGCACACTGCGCCGGTAGCGCTGCTTGATGTCCTGCCAGCCCAGGTGCAGCCACAGCTCGTGGCGGCGGAACCCGTCCACGAGATCGGCACGGGCCCGCGCGAAACTCTTGGACTCCGCGGCCACATCGGTGAAACTCATTGCTGCCCCTTGGGTTTGGCGAACTGCTCCCGGCGTCCCAGCCGACGTAGCCGGACCCACTCGAGCAACCCGGCCGGGTCGCGGCGCGACACCAGGAAAAACCAGCCGAACCGCAGCCATTCCTGGATCAACAGCCGGCGCATGCCGGGCTGGGACATCAGGTAGCCGCGGTTGCGGTAGGTGAAATAGCGTTTGGCCGCATCGTCGGGGTACTGGGTGTGCATCCGCCCGGCCAGGATCGGCTTGAACTCCGCCGACCCGCAGGGGTGCAGGTAGGCCGCGTTCAGGCACGTCCCGAACGCCAGACCGGAGCGCACCAGCCGACGGTGTACCTCCACCTCGTCGCCGCGCATGAACAACCGCAGGTCCGGCACCCCCACCGCATCCAGCGCATCGGCGGTGAACAGTGCCCCGTTGAACAGCGACGCGATGCCGGGCAGCAGATCCTGGGTTGCGCCACTGCGCAATTCGCTGACCTCGCGGCGCCACACCAACCCGCGCCGTAGCGGGAACGCCAGCCGGGACGGGTCGTCGATGTTGCAGACCATCGGCGACACCTCCGCCAGGTGATGTTTGGCGGCGCAGGCCAGCAGCGCCGACAGCACACCGGAATCGGCCGGTCGCCCGTCATCATCGGCCAGCCACACCCAGTCGGCGCCGGACGCCAGGGCGTGCAGCATGCCCAGCGCGAAACCGCCTGCGCCGCCGAGGTTTCGCTGCGATCCAAGGTAGGTGCACGCCACCGGTTGGCTGGCCACCAGATCGGCTACCGCGGGGTCGTTGTCGTTGTCGACGACGATCACGTGGTCCGGTGGCCGGCTCTGGGTCACCAGCGCCTTCAGTGACTCGGCTAGCTGGTCGACGCGGCGGTGGGTGACGACGACCGCATAGACGGTTTGGGTCACGCCTTGTCCCCGGCCTGGGTCTCGGCGAGTACTTCGCGCACGTGCCGGGCGGCGTCGGGCCCCTCGTAGGCGCCGACCACTTCCTCGATGCCGCCGGTCATCTTGATGGTGCCGTGGTCGATCCACATCGCGGTCTTGCACAGCCGGGCGAGAAACTCGTTGGAGTGGCTGGCGAACACCAGGATTCCGGAGCGCTCCACCAGCTTCTGCAACCGGGTCTGGGCCTTCTTCAAGAACTCGGCGTCCACCGCGCCGATGCCCTCATCCAGCAGCAGGATCTCCGGGTCGATGCTGGTGACCACCCCCATCGCCAGCCGCACCCGCATGCCGGTGGAGTAGGTGCGCAGCGGCATTGCCAGATAGTCGCCCAACTCGGTGAATTCGGCGATCTCGTCGACCTTGGCGGTCATCTGTTTGCGGGTCTGCCCGAGGAACAGCCCACGGATGATGATGTTCTCGTAGCCGGAGATCTCCGGGTCCATGCCCACGCCCAGGTCGAACACGGGCGCCACCCGCCCGACCACGCTCGCCGAACCCCGGGTCGGCTCGTAGATACCCGAAAGCAGCCGCAGCAGTGTCGATTTGCCGGCGCCGTTGTGTCCGACCAGCCCCACCCGGTCGCCGAGCGACAGCGACATGGTGATGTCGCGCAGCGCCTCGACCACCACCACGTTGGAGTTGTTGCGCCCGATCGCCCCGCCGGCCTTGCCGAGGAAGGCCTTCTTCAACGACCGCGACTTGGCGTCGAAGATGGGGAACTCGACCCAGGCGTCCCGGGTCTCGATGCGTGGATCGGTGGCGGACAACGTGACTACAGGTATTGGCCGGAGCCGGTGTGGCCCTGCCCGCTGTGCCCGCCGGCGGTGGCACCGGGCGGCAGTGCGCCGTGGCGCATCTGCTCCAGTTGCGCACGGGCGGCCATCTGCTGGGCGAACAGTGCGGTCTGGATGCCGTGGAACAGCCCTTCGAGCCAGCCGACCAGCTGGGCCTGGGCGATCCGCAGCTCGGCGTCGGACGGGGCGGCGTCCTCGCGCAGCGGCAGCGTAAGCCGGTCCAGCTCCTCGCGCAGCTCCGGGGCCAGCCCGTCTTCGAGCTCACGGATCGAAGCGGCGTGCACCTCACGCAACCGCACCCGGCTGGCGTCGTCCAGTGGGGCGGAGCGCACCTCCTCGAGCAGCTGCTTGATCATGGTGCCGATCCGCATCACCTTGGCGGGCTGCTCGATCAGGTCGGTCAGTGACTGCTCGTCGTCGGAGCCGGTGCCGCCCGACGCCCCGGCCGAAAGCAGTCGCGGGTCCGCGCCGCTGATGATCTCGACACCATCTTCGTCGTTATTGCCGGTGCTCACCGCCACCGCCTCCCTGCCATTCGTAGATGCTCGCCCCGCCATTGTCGTAGATCCTGGTCCAGGACCGCGATTTCTCCAGAGACAGTAGCCCGTCGGGCAGGGAGAACCCGCGCACCGTCGGACTGCTGATCAGCACATACCGGATACCCAAAGAACGCACGGCCTGCGCGACCCGCGGATCGGTGTCGGCGTCGTCGGCGTAGGCCCAGAAAATGAACCGCTGCGGCCCGGGGCCCTGCTGCTGCGGGTAGTCGTAGTGCGTCCACAGCGGGTGCAGGCCGGCCACGGCGTACATCCAGGCGCTGCCGTCGACGTTGGCGTTGCCGATCACGGTGTCGCGGGCCCCGGGCAGCGCGGCCAGATAGGCGAACGCCTCCAGATCGCGCTTGTCGATCATCACCGAGTCGTACTTGTCGCCGAACAAAAACGCGTGCCGCGGCAGGTAATGCCAGGCCAGCCCGACCGTCGTCGCGGTCAGCAGTACCCCGGTCAGCACGCTTCGGGAACGCCCCGGTGCCGGCTTGACCACCAGCGCGACCAGCCACGCCAGCCCGATCCCGGCCATCGGGACCAGCAGCAACGTCATCGCCGCCATGATCCGGCGCGGGTCGCTGTAGAACAGGTCGGTGAACGCGCCCACCACCTCGCCCACCGGGCCGCCCAGCGGCGCGGAGGACTGCACCACCCCGACCACCAGCACCGCCCACAACGCCAGCGGCCAGTACACCTTCTTCGCGATCAGCAGCACCGCCCCGACCGCGCACAGGCCGACCAGGGTGTACTGGATTCCGAAGTCGTTGAGGTGGCGGGTGTGCAGCAGCAGCGCGTCGCGCAGTCCGGACTTGCGGCCCTCATGGGTCAGAAACGAGTGCCCGGCGATGATGTCGGCCTGCTTGCGCACGCTCAGCAGCTGCGGCAACAGCAGCAGACCGGTCGGGATCAGGACGGCCGCCAGGGCCAGGGTGTCACGGCGCTTGCCGCGCAACGGGTTCCACAGCGCCCCGTCCTTCGGGCACAGCCACCAGGCCGTCAGCAGCAAGACCGTGACCACGCCCCCGGTCAGGTGCACCGAGAACACCCCGACCAGCGCCAGCACCGCGACGCCGATGCGGTCACGCATGGTGCGCACCGCGGTGGTCAGCGCGAATGCCGGCACCACCAGCCCGTAGGCCACCAGGTTGGGCATGGCCGCGGTGCCGAATTCGACGTAGGGCAGCGCGGTGAAGGATGCCGACAGCGCCGCGGCGGTCGCCGCCGACAGTGCGGTCAGCGCGGTGCTCGCGACGCGCTGCAGCAGATTCCAGGTGAGCAGCGCGGCGCTGATCGGGAACAGCCACACCGAGGCGGCCAGCCCGGCCAGGGTGTAGCCGGTGGTGGGTGCTGCACCGGTCAGCTGGCACAGCACCGCGGTGAGTGCGTGAAACGCCGACGGGTAGTAGAGCGGGGCGTGGGTTTCGACGTTGCGCAGTTCCCCGGCGTGGGTGGGGGAGGCCTGGCCGGTGTCGAGGATGAAGCGGACGGTGTTGGCGTGCCAGACCGCGTCCCAGGTGCTGGGAATGCTCTGCCAATTCGGCAGCCCCCGCACCGCCGCCCACCCGATCAGCAGCATGCCCAGCAACACTCCGGCCGCCACCGTGAGGGTGGGCCCGACGGCGGTCGACGGCGCGGCCACATGGATGCCGGGACGACGGTCCAGCAACCCCCGAACGCCTCGGGCCAGGCCGGCCACCAAGGCGCCGACCACCACCAGGGTGGCCAGGGCGGTGTCGGCATTCCACGGGATTCCCCATGCACCGAATGGCACGATGGCCAGGCCGACCAGCCCATAGGTCAGCGCCGGGCCGACCGTGATCGCCAGTGGCCAGGTCAGCCGTGCGCCGGCGGCGACGAGTGCCCCCGGTAGGACCAGCAGCAGCAGCGCGGCAACCATTCCGAACCCGAGAAGCACTGCACTAGTATGTCTGCCAAGGTGACACGGCTCAGCGCTGCGGGGGAGCTATCCGGTTATCCGATACTTTCACCGATCACCCGATCTTGAGAAGTTCTAAGGTGGCTGACATGGCCTTCGACGTCGCCCGGGTGCGCGGACTGCACCCGACGCTCGGTGGCGGCTGGGTGCACTTCGACGCGCCTACGGGCATGTTGATCCCGGACTCGGTGGCGACCACGGTCTCGACCGCCTTCCGGGGCTCGCTGGCGACGGCGGGGGGCCCGCACCCGGCGGCCCGGCGTAGCGCCGCGGTGCTGGTCGCGGCGCGCCAGGCGGTGGCCGACCTGGTCGGCGGGGATCCCGCCGGGGTGGTGCTGGGGCCCGACCGGGCGGTGCTGCTCAGCGCGCTGGCCGATGCGGCGTCGTCGCGGGTGAGCCTGGGCTACGAGACGGTGGTCAGCCGCCTCGATGACGAGGCCAACATCGCGCCCTGGGTGCGCGCCGCCAACCGCTACGGGGCCAAGCTCAAATGGGCCGAGGTGGACATCGAGACCGGGGAGCTGCCGAGCTGGCAGTGGGAGAACCTGATCACCGGATCAACCCGGCTGGTGGCCGTCACTTCGGCGTCGGGGGTGCTGGGCACCGTCACCGACCTGCGGCCGGTCACCAAATTGGTGCACGACGTCGGCGGGGTGGCCGTGGTCGACCACTGCGCGGCGGCGCCGTACCAGCTGCTCGACATCAACGACATCGAGGCCGACGTGGTGGCGCTCAACGCGGCCTGCTGGGGTGGCCCGCCGATCGGTGCGCTGGTCTTCCGCGACCCGGCGCTGATCGACACGTTCGGGTCGGTGTCGTTGAACCCGCACGCCGTGGGCCCGGCACGCCTGGAAGTAGGCCTGCACCAGTTCGGCCTGCTGGCCGGGGTGGTGGCCAGCGTCGAATATCTGGCCTCGCTCGACGAATCCGCCCGGGGCAGCCGGCCCGAGCGGCTGGCGATCTCCATGCAGTCGGCCGGTCAGTATCTGAACCGGCTGTTCGACTATCTGCTCGGGTCGCTGCGGTCGCTGCCGCTGGTGATGCTGATCGGTCAACCCGACGTCCGCATTCCGGTGGTCAGCTTTGCGGTGCGCAACGTGCCGGCCGAGCGGGTGGTACAGCGGCTGGCCGACAACGGGGTGTTGGCGATCGCCAACGCCGGGTCGCGGGTGCTCGACGTGATCGGGGTCAACGACATCGGGGGAGCGGTCACGGTCGGGTTGAGCCACTACTCGACGGCCTCGGAGGTCGACCAGTTGGTGCGTGCGCTGGCGTCGCTGGGCTGACGGTCCTCGAATCTCGTTCGCCGCACCGGAAATCCCTCAGGCCCCACGGTAACCGGGCGCCCCGCTGAATCCCTTGCGCCCCACCAATAACGGGGGAGGCGGGATGTGGCGATTGCCCGCCTTCGAGCGACAACGACCGTTATGTAAAGCTCTCGGGCGCTGATTGGCCTGACATAACGAGGGTTGTCGG
>NZ_LZJK01000168.1 GCF_001667945.1 Mycolicibacter sinensis
GGGGTCGTACTGGCCGAGGATGCCCGAGGAGACGAACGCCAGCAGCGCACCGGTCTGCGCGCCGGCCAGCCGGCCGCTGATGAACCCGACGGACTTCTCGGTGCCGCCGGTCATCAACCGCATCGACTCGGCGGCGGCAGCGATCCACTGCGGCCGATCCAGGACGCGCGCCTCGGGCACCGGGCCGCCGACACCGAGCCCGGTCACCTCACGCACCAGCGGTTCGGCAGCCGCAGCGCTGCGGTGCAGGTCGCCGATCACCTGCTCGCGGGTGTAGTCGGTCATCGGCGGCGCCGGACGCGCCAGCCAGCTGCCGACCGTCGCGGCGAACCCCCAGTCCACCGCGCGCCCGATGTCGAGCTCGGTCATCCGCATCCGCAGGTCCGCAGCACCGCGGCCAGCGCGTCGATCGCGGTGCGCCCGGTCGGCCCGGCATCGTTGGAGATGAACGCGAACGTCAGCACCCGGCGGTCGCGGTCGGTCACGATCCCGGCCAGCGCGTTGGTGCGGGTCAGCGAGCCGGTCTTGGCGCGCAGCCAGCCGGCCGCCCCGCGCCCGGTCTTCGGGTTGAGGAACCGATCGGACAAGGTGCCGCTGCCACCGGCGACCGGCAGCATGTCCAGCAGTGGCCGCAGCTCCGGCTGGTCCGGACCGGCCGCCGCCTGTACCACCGCGTCCAGCGTGCGCGCCGTCAACCGGTCGTCGACGGACAGCCCGCTGGAGTCCATCAGCGTGGCCCCGCTGACCGCGATGTGGGCGGTGGCCAGCCGGTTGGTCACCGCGTCGACGGCACCGGCGAAAGACCGCGGCCGGCCCATCGCCGCCGCCACCTCCCGGCCGATGCACTCGGCCATCACGTTGTCCGAGGCGTTCATCATCTCGCCCAGCCGCACCACCAGCGGCGCCGAGGAGACCGCGCCCAGTTCGCGTCCGGTCACCGACGCGGTCGCGATGCTGACCTTGTCGGTGTCGACACCGAGCGCAGCGGCCAGCGCCTGCCCGGCGTCCAGCGCCGGGGTCAGCGAGCGCCGGGACTCCACGGTGGTCGGCTGGATGCGGCCGCCGTCGACCATCACCGACTCGATCGGGGCGATGTCGCCGCCGTCGATGTCGTCGGGATCCCAGCCCGGTGCCATGCTCGGGCCGCTGAACGCCGACGTGTCGACCTGGATCTCGGTGGGCGTCACCCCGCTGCGGCGGACCTGGTCGGCCAGGTCGCTGATCCGGGCCGCCTCGCGGTACCAGGTGTCCTGCCCGACGTCGGCGGTGGACAGGGTCGGGTCGCCGCCGCCGACCAGCACCACCACGCCGGGCTGGTCACCGGTGATCACCCGGGTGGTGACCCGGGCGCCGAGGTCGAGCGCCAGCAGCGCGGCCGCCGCGGTGAGCACCTTGTTGGTCGACGCCGGCTGCATCGGCAGGTCTTCCTGCTGCGTCCACAGCGCCTTGCCGGTCAGCGCGTCGGTGATCCGGCCGGTGAGCCGGCCCAGGTTGGGGTCGGCCAGCGCAGCCGACATCGCTGCCGCCAGGGCGCTGCCGGTCGGGATCGGGGCGTCGTCGCCGACCGGCACCACCCCTGGTTGGGCGGTCGCCATCGGCGCCGGCGGCACGGCGTGTGCACCGGCACCGGACTCGTCGGGGAGCACGACCACGGCCACTGCCACCACGGCGGCGGCCAGCGCCAGTACCGCGGCCGCAATGCCCAGATGGGTCCTGCTGTGTCGCCACCGAGTGGAGTCCATGTCTCTCCTGCCTGTCGGGGCCAATTGTGCCGGACGGGCAGGGTCGGAGCATGATTCCGGCCCGCTCTAGACTGTGCGGCGTGCAATTCGACGTGACCATCGAAATCCCCAAGGGCCAGCGCAACAAGTACGAGGTCGACCACGCCACCGGGCGGGTCAAACTCGACCGCTACCTGTACACGCCGATGGGCTACCCCACCGACTACGGCTTCATCGAGGACACCCTCGGCGAGGACGGCGACCCGCTGGACGCCATGGTGCTGCTGCCCCAGTCGGTGTTCCCCGGGGTGATCGTCGAGGCGCGCCCGGTCGGCATGTTCCGGATGACCGACGAGGCCGGCGGCGACGACAAGGTGCTGTGCGTGCCGGCCGGTGACCACCGCTGGGACCACATCGCCGACATCGGCGACGTTGCGTCGCACGAACTGGACGCGATCAAGCACTTCTTCGTGCACTACAAGGACCTCGAGCCGGGCAAGTTCGTCAAGGCCGCCGACTGGGTGGGCCGCGCCGAGGCCGAAGCCGAGGTCTCCCGTTCGATCGAACGGTTCAAGACCTCGGGTCACTGATCCGGCGGTTCAGCGCTTAATCCGGGCGCCGGGCGAACACCTGCAGCAGCAGACCGAGCTGGGCGTCGAACACCGCCCGCGGTTGCGTCAGCGTGTCGGCGCCGTACCCGCCGAACACTTCCAGGCTGATCGCGCCGACTACGGCGGCCCACAGCAGGAAGCATTTCGCGACGACCGCGTCGTCGCCGGCGAAGCCGAATTCCTCGCGAACCCGGCCGAAATCCGCTGACAACGGTTGCGCCGCAACGCGGTTCACCGAGGCGATCGCTCCGGCGGCGATGCCGTCGGCGACCGCGTCGAAGAACGCGCGTACGACTCGGGTGCCCGGGGCGACGGTGCGTTCAGCCGGCGCGTGATAACCCGGAACCGGGCTGCCGTACAGCAACGCCCAGCGGGCCGGATGCTCCAGCGCCCAGTCCCGCGCGGCGTGGGCGATCGCGACGATGTCGTCGTGCCACGACGGCGCCGTCGCCGAGGTGCGGGCGGCGTCGACCGTGTCGGCCAGATCGGAATAGGCGTCCACCAGCAGCAGCGTGAGCAACTCGTCGCGACTGCTCACGTAGCGGTAGACCGCCGACGAGACCAGGCCCACCTCGCGCGCGACGGCACGCAGTGACAGCCCCGCCGCCCCGTGGGTCAACAGATGGCGCCGCCCGACCTCGATGATCTGCGCCTCGATTCGCTCCCGCGACTCCTGTCGTTTGCCCACCGGGCGAGTCTGCCAGATTCGCGAGCACTGCTCTTGTTTTTGCCGGCCGGCCGTGTCAGGATCACGGTCAAACGAGAGCGCTGCTCTCATAACGGAGGGACCGGAGATGACCATCCGATACGCCCCGCCGAGCGCCCCGGCCCGATTCGCCAACGCGATCATCCGCCGGCTCGCCGAAGCGGGGATCAGCATCGCCGGCACCCGCGCGCTCGCCGTCCGCGGCCGCAAGACCGGAAAGCCCCGCGGCGTCGTGGTCAACGTGTTGACCGTCGACGGGGTGGACTACGTCGTCGCGCCGCGCGGCGACACCGAGTGGGTCCGTAATCTGCGGGCCGCCGGCCAGGTGCAGCTCGGACCGCGGTGGCGTCCCACCCTGGCCCGGGCCACCGAAGTCGCCGACGACGTCAAGCCGGCGTTGCTGCGCGCCTACCTGCAACGGTGGTACTGGCAGGTCAAAGGGCACATGGCGGGACTGACACCGCAGTCCAGCGATGACGACCTGCGTCGTGCGGCGCCCTCGCTCCCGGTCTTCTCACTCCGGTGACGAGCTGGCCTGGATTCCACGGGTCCGGTACAAGCTGGCCGCGGTCGTCAGCACCAGGACGGCCACGATGACCGCCAGACTCGCCGGTGTGGGGATCTCCGGGACGTTGAAGTTGCGGCCGCCGTGGATGAACCACACCTCGTTGGTGCGCAGCGCGTGCAACACCATCCGCACCCCGATGAACCCCAGGATCAGGGCCAGGCCCTTGGACAGATACACGAACCGGTTCAGCAGCTTGCCGAGGATGAAGTAGAGCTGGCGCAGCCCCATCAGGGCGAATACGTTGGCGGTGAACACCAGATACGGCTGGCGGGTCAGGCCGTAGATGGCCGGAATGGAGTCCATCGCGAACACCAGATCGGTGGTGCCCAGCGCCAGCGCCACCAGGAACATCGGGGTGACGGCCCAGGACCCGCTGGAGTCCCGGACGAAGAACCGCACCCCGGCCCAGCGGTCGGTGGCGTTGAAGTGGGTGCGGGCGAACCGCACCACGAAGTTGTTGCCGCCCTCTCCCCCGCCGCCGTGGTCGCCGCCGCCGTGATCGCCGTGGCGGAGCAATTTGATCGCGGTATAGGCCATGAACGCGCCGAACAGATAGAACGTCCAGGACAACCGTTGCACGGCCACCCCGCCCAGCGCGATGAACACCGCCCGAAACGACAGCGCCAGCACGATGCCGACGAACAGCGCTTCCTGCCGGTACTTCCTGGGCACGTTGAAGCTGTTGATGATGATCACGAAGACGAACAGATTGTCCACCGACAGGCTGTACTCGGTGAGCCAGCCGGCGAAGAACTGCATGCCGTACTTCGCGCCGTGGTACCACCACACCCAGACGCCGAACGCCACCGCGAGGCTGATGTAGAACGTCAGCCGGGTCGCGACCTCGCGGATCGACGGCTCATGGACCCGGCGGGCGACCAGGAACAAGTCGAATCCGAGTACCGCGGCCAGCCCCGCGAACGTCACCAGCCATTCCAACAGCGACGGGTCCACTGGTGGGCCTCCCGTCGTTGAGCGTTGTCGGTGGGGCTGGGGCCACCTGGATTCAAGGGACGTCCGACCGTACCCCGCACCCCGCTTAGTATTTTCGCCGTGGTGACCGATATCGGGGGTACCGGAGTCCCCAGCGGGCTGCCCGCCGGCCCCGTCACCCGCGCCAGTGTGGCCCGGGTCGGCACCGCGACACTGCTCAGCGCCCTGTGCGGCTACGCCGTGCTGTACCTGGCGGCACGCGACCTGGACCCGGCCGGCTTCTCGGTGTTCAGCGTGTTCTGGGGGGCCTTCGGCCTGGTCGCCGGCGCCGCCAATGGCCTGTTGCAGGAAACCACCCGGGAGGTCCGCTTCGCCCGGGACGTCGGACCCTCGGCGCGGCACACCCGGCCGCTGTGGGTGGCCGGGCTGGCCGGCGTGGTCGCGGCCGGGCTGGTCGCCGGAAGCTCGCCGCTGTGGAGCAACCATGTGTTCGTCGAGGCGCGCTGGCTATCGGTGGGGCTGCTGTGCTTCGGGCTGGCCAACTTCGCCGTGCACGCCACCCTGCTCGGCACGCTGGCCGGCACCAACCGGTGGACCCAGTACGGGGCGTTGATGGTGACCGACGCGGCGATCCGGGTGGCGGTCGCCGCCGCGACGTTCGTCATCGGCTGGGGTCTGATCGGGTTCTTGTGGGCCACCGTCGCCGGCGCGGTGGCCTGGCTGCTGCTGCTGGCCACCTCTGCCGCGGCCCGGTCGGCAGCGCGGCTGCTGACCCCGGTCGGCACCGCGGACTTCCTGCGCGGAGCGGCGCATTCGATCACCGCGGCCGGCGCCAGCGCGATCCTGGTGATGGGTTTTCCGGTGCTGTTGCAGGCCACCTCCGGCGAACTGGGCGCCGAGGGCGGCGTGGTGATCCTGGCGGTGACCGTGACACGGGCACCGCTGCTGGTGCCGCTGACCGCCTTGCAGGGCAACCTGATCGCGCACTTCGTCGATCAGCGCGGGCGGCGGCTACGGGCGCTGAGCACGCCGGCGATCACCATCGCCGCGCTGGGCGCCGCCGGCGCGGTGGCCGCCGGTCTGGTCGGTCCGTGGCTGCTGCGCACGGTGTTCGGCGCGGACTACACCACCGGCGGACTGCTGCTGGCCGGCCTGACCGCCGGGGCGACCGCGATCGCGTTGTTGACGCTCACGGGTGCGGCAACAGTGGCCGCGGCGCTGCACCGCGCTTACGCGCTGGGCTGGGTGGGCGCGACGGTGGCATCCACGCTGCTGTTGCTGCTGCCGCTGGACCTGTCGACTCGAACCGTGGTCGCGCTGCTGTGCGGACCGCTGGTGGGAATCGGTGTGCATCTGACCGCGCTGCGCGCGGCTCCCTGAGTCGCGGCACGGCCCGGCTACGCCGGTGCAGGCGTGCCCACGTGTATTTTTTAGGCATCGATACCAGGTCAACCAGCCGTTACCCCGACGCCTGGATCATCGTCCCGGCCTTCGGTGAGGCAGCCGTCATCGGCGACGTGATCGCCGGCATCCGGTCGGTTTTCTCGTCGGTGGTCTGCGTGGATGACGGCAGCACCGACGACACCGCCGCGATCGCCCGGCGCGCCGGCGCCTACGTCGTGCGCCATCCGGTCAATCTCGGTCAGGGCGCGGCCATCCAGACCGGGGTGGAATTCGCCCGCCGGCAACCCAGCGCCCGGCTGTTCGCCACCTTCGACGCCGACGGCCAGCACCAGGTCGCCGACGTGGTGCGCATGATCGAGCGTCTCGACACCGCGGACCTCGACATCGTGATCGGCAGCCGGTTCGCCGCACCCCAGGCAGCCAGCGCGGTCCCGCCACTCAAACGCCTGGTGTTGCAGACCGCGGTGTTGCTGAACCCGCGGATCCGCCGGCTGGGGCTCTCCGACGCCCACAACGGCCTGCGGGTGTTCAACCGGCGAGTCGCCGACCGGCTCGACCTGACCATGACCGGGATGAGCCACGCCGGGGAGTTCATCGCGCTGATCGCCGAAAACGGTTGGCGGGTCGGCGAAGAGCCGGTCGAAGTGCTCTACACCGACTACTCCAAGTCGAAGGGCCAGCCGCTGCTCAACGGCGTCAACATCATGTTCGACGGAATGCTGCGCAAGAGGATGTCGCGATGAACTGGATCAAGGTGCTGCTGATCGCCGCGGTGATCGCACTGTTGATCTACCTGCTGCTGTCACGGCGGTCCGCGCAGTCCCGGGCCTGGGTGAAGGTCGGTTACCTGGTGTTCGTGGTCGCCGGCATCTATGCGGTGCTGCGCCCGGACGACACCACCGTGGTGGCCAACTGGGTCGGGGTGCGCCGCGGCACCGACCTGATGCTCTACGTCCTGATCATCGCGTTCGCGTTCACCACCTTGAGCACCTACATGCGGTTCCGCGACCTGGAACTGCGCTTCGCCCGGCTGGCCCGGGTGGTGGCGCTGGCCGACGCCCAACCGCCGCAGGAACCGCCTGAATCACAGTAATTCGGCGGCAGTTGGCCGACCCGTAACAATCGGTTTGCCCGCCGTCCTGCTGCAGCCGTCACTCTGGGGCTCATGAAGGCGACCGAAATCCTGGCGGATCCACTGGTCGAAGTCACCGCACAGCTCCTGACCGTGCCGGTCATCGAGTTGTACGCCCTGCTGTGGCGCGCCGGCGTGCTGGAGGTACACCATGCCGCGCCGAGGTACCCGGACGCCGATCTGCGGCCGCTGCGCCCGGCCGGCTGATTCGGTGACGAGGCGCCTCAGCGCACCACTTCCAGTTTCGGCTTCTTGGCGGCGGTCTTCGCCGTGGCTTTCTTGGCCGGGGTCTTTTGGGCCGGGGTCTTTTGAGCCGGGGTCTTTTGGGCCGGGGTCTTCTTCGGGGTGGCTTTCTTGGCCGGGGCTTTCTTGGCCGGAGCCTTCTTTGCGGCAGCCTTCGTCGCGGTCTTCTGCGCGGGGGCCGCTGCCAGCTGCGTGACGGGGACCTCGAGGGAAGCCTGCGCCGGGGTGTCGGTCGCGTGCGTCGTCCACCGGCTCGCCACGGCCACCGCGGCGGTGGCCGCCGCGGCCGTGCCCAGAGCCTGTGCCCAACCGATCGGGCCGACCGGCGTGCAGCCGAGCAGCTGGCTGACGCCCGGGGTGGTGACGATCGCGGCGAACACCGCGAACGACCCGGCCGCGGTGAGCAGCACCAGCGGCGCCCGGGAATCGACCACGGTTTGGCCCAGTTCGGTGGAGACCAACGAGATCAGCGCCACCGTGGAGGCCCGCTGCGGCGTGCCGGTCACCGAGGCCATTCCCCAGGCGGCGGTGCCCGCAGCCGCCGTGACCCCGCCACGGAACGCCACGGCACGCCAGAGTTTCCGCTCGTCGAGACCGCGGACCGCGCCGCCGATCGGGCCCGCCGGGGTGCTGACCGCAACCGCGGTGGCCGGCAACGCGTCGGTCAACGTGTTCATCAGCAGCAGCTGCCGGGTGTTCAGCGGCGAGTTGCCAGTGACCGCCGTGCCGATGACCGAGAAGATCACTTCGCCGGCATTGCCACCGAGCAGCCCCGAGATCGCCCGCTGCACGCCGTTCCACAGCCGGCGACCCTCGTCGATCGCATCGATCAGCGCCCCGATCTTGCCGTCGGTGAGCACCACGTCGGCGGTGGCGTGCGCCGAGTCGCTGCCGTGGGCGACGACACCGAGCCCGACGGTCGCGGCGCGAATCGCGGCGGCGTCATTGGCGCCGTCACCCACCATCGCCGACACTCGGCCGGCGCGCTCGAGGGTCTGGACGATCTGCACCTTGTTCTCCGGCGACATCCGGGCGAAGATCACCCGCTCGCAGACCACACGCTCTTGTTCCTTGCGGTCCAACGCATTCCACTCCGAGCCGGTGATGACCTGCTCGGCGTCGACGGTGACACCCATCTCGGCGGCGATCGCGGTCGCCGTGATCGGGTGGTCGCCGGTGATCATCCGGATGTCCACCCCGCGGGCAGCCAGATCGGCCAGCAGCTGCGGGGCATCGGCCCGGGGGGTGTCGGCCAAGCCGAGGAAGCCGATCAGCGTCAACCCCGAACCGGCCACCTCGACGATTCGCTCGGACTCCGCCACGACCGTGCGCGCCTGCGCGGCGGTCAGCGTGCCCTGCGCCACCGCGATCACCCGCAGACCCTGGGCCGCCATCGCGGCCACCTGCTGCTGCGCCTCCCCACCGGCGTTGCCGCAAGCCGCCAGCACCACCTCCGGTGCGCCCTTGACTAGCAGCTCCGTTCCCAGCACGGAGGCTGAGAACGCCCGGCCCGACCGGAACGGCAGGTGAGCGTCGGGTTCGATCCAGCTGCGGGCGCCGGGCGCGGCCGCCGCGCCCTCGACAATGGCCTGGTCGGTGGCGTGCGCGTGCGCCGCGCCGTCGGGTGCCGGTGCCGCCTGCGCCGCGGTGCCGAGCACGTCATCGGCGGAATACCCGGGCAGCGGGCGCACCGTGGTGACCCGCAGCCGGTTCTCCGACAGCGTTCCAGTCTTGTCGAAGCACACCACGTCGACCCGGCCGAGCGCCTCCACCGAGCGCGGGATCCGCACCAGCGCACCGGATTTGCTCAGCCGCTGCGACGACGAGTGCTGAGCCAGGGTCGCCATCAGCGGCATCCCCTCCGGGACCGCGGCGATCGCCACCGCGATCGCATTGCCCAGCGCCTGACGCAGTCCGCCCTGGCGCAGCAGGCCCAGCGCGCCGACCGCCACACCGCCGGCGGCACTGACCGGGAAGGTCCGGTACATCAGCTGCGACAGGTGGTGCTGCAAGCCGACCTCGGGTAGCTCCCCGGAGGCCAGTTCGGAGGCCCGGCGGGTCTGGGTGTCGGCGCCCACGGCGGTCACCATGGCCAGCGCCTTCCCGGCGATCACGGTGGTGCCCGCATAGAGCATGGAGCTGCGCTCGGCCAGTTCGGCGCCCGGCGTGGGTTCGAGCTGCTTGCCGACCGACAGCGATTCGCCGGTCAGCGACGACTCGTCGACCTCGACGTCGGTCTCCTCGATCAGGCGGGCGTCGGCGGGTACCACCTCGTTGCTGCGCACCTCGATCACGTCACCGGGCAGCAGTTGTTCGGCGACGATCTCGTGGTAGTGCCGCGTGCCGTCGGCACCGGTCAGCACGACACGGGCCGGCGGGGCCTGCTGGGCCAGCAGGATGTTCAACCGGCTCTCGGCCCGCAGCCGCTGGTAGGCCGCCAGCATGGCGTTGCCGGTGAGCACCGTGCCGACCATGACGGCGTCGATCGGCGAACCCAACATGGCGGTCGCCGCCGAACACAGCGCCAGGATCGGGGTCATCGGGTCCGACAATTCGGCGCGCACGGCGTGCACAAACGGCCAGAACATGCCCTGCGACGCCGTCTCGGCCGGTGCCCGCTCAGTAAGCGGTATCAGCTGCTCCGGGGTCAGCAGTTCGCGCACCTGCTCGACCGACATGGCGTGCCACTCGTAGGCCGGGGCGGGCTTGGGCGCCTGAGCGCGCAGCACCCGTCGAGCGAGCAGATAGCCCGACAGCATGCCGGCGCCTGCGCCGACGGTCACCGGGCCAGGACCGCGGCCTTGCCCGGCCCCCAGACCGGGAATCGTCGCCCGGACGCCGCGAACCAGCAGCAGCCCGGCGATCGTGGAGGCGCCGATCGAGATCGCGACACCGCGCTCGCTGGCCTCCCGCGCCGCCGGGAGCGCACGCAGCACCTGCCATGCGCCGGCCAGGTCGGCCAGCAGCAGATCTGCGTAGAAGGGGGGTGCGGTGTCTGCGTCGGCCTCCGGCATGACACCCAGCGCCACGTCGGCCGACGCCAGCGCCTGCGCCGCAGCGCAGGACAGCACCGCGACGGTGCGACCGGCCTGCTGCAGGTCGGTGACCGCCGCGGCCAACGCCGCGTCGAGGCCGCCGTCGGCGGGCCGGATGTCGTCGAAGCCGGGGCGCAGCTCGCCGAGGATGTCGGTGTCCACCGTGACCAGTTCTGCTCCAGAAGCCCGCGCTTCGAGCACCACCGCCGAGGCCAGCGCGTGGTGCGCCGGCAGAATGAGCGCCTCTACCGCGTCCGTGCGACGGGAGCTCATGCGCGGTACCCGGTGCCAGCCCGGGCGCAGGCCCGGCTTGTCGAGCAGGCTCTGCGCGTGGCGCCAGGCCAGCGGCAGCTCGTGTTCGCCGGCGCCGCGGATCTGCATCACCCGGCGCTGTTCACCGGCCAGCACCCGCGGGTCGATGAGCACCGTGTCGATCTTGTCGAGTCGGCGCAGGGCCTCCGGCCGCAGCGGCAGCGCCCCGTGCGCGTCGGCCAGCCCCTGGCCCAGGGTCGCCGCGAACGACTCGCAGCTGGTGCGCACCGCTTTCGGTGAAGCCGCCAGGATCGCACTGGAGGTCATGTCCAGGTTGCGGGTGAGCGCGCCCACCACACCGGCCCCGACCACCTGGGCCAGCGCCGTGCGTTTCATGTGGCGTTCGACCGCGCCGTCCGGCCGCGGGATCGGCCGTTGAGCGGCATACACCTCGGGGTGGTCGGCATAGCGGGCCAGCTCGGGCTCGTAGCGGCTCCACGCCAACGCGCCGGCGCGCGACTCGGCGGCCTTGAGGCCCTCCACCATCAGGTCCACCGCGAGGATCGCCGGGGACATGGTGATGACGTGCGAGCCGAGCGAGGCCAGCGAGAGCACCGTGTCGGTCTTTGCCGGCCCGATCCGGCTTTCCAACAGGTTCCGGACCAGCGGCTGGTAGCGGGCCACCGACGCCGCGGCATCGAAGATCTTCGGCGCGGCCGGCCAGCGCAGCACACTGCCCGCGGTCGCGATCGCCAGTCCCACGGCGTTGGCGCCGACCATCGCGCCCTTGGCGGCCAGCAGCAGCCCGTCGCCCGGCAGTGCCGCGGTCTCGGTCGCGCTCAGCTCGGCGCCCCGCTCGACGGCCTCCACTGCGGCGCACAGGTCGGCCAGCGATGTCGCCTGGCCATTCTCGTCGTCGATCCCGACGACCACCCGCGACAGCGGACGGTTCAGCCGCACCGAGGTGACTCCGGGCCGGTCCTGCAAGGCTTCCACCACCGCGGCCCCGAGATCTCCGTGACCGCCCTGCTCATCGAGCCCGCGGACTTCGATCCAGGCACGGCCGGCACCGCGCCAGCTACGCCGGCTGGTCAGGTCGGAGCGTTCGCCGGCCAGGATTTTGGCGCCTTCGCGCAAGGGGATGGCGGCGAGGTCGAGGCTGGCCCCCAGAACCGACGTTGCCGCCGAGCCGACGGCGTCCAGACCGACACGGCCGATCGAGAACACGTCCATGGATTGCCTCCAGCGTCATTGATGCGCTGGAGGTCTCTTCCGCCGATCACCGGCCCACAGCACCGGTCGTCCGATGACGGGCGACGAGATGACGACACTGCAGCGAAGGAATACTCCCCTCCGTCGAGGAAGTATGCCACACAAGTTCAGGCGGACTTCACCTGCCGGAAATATGCCACCGTGCGCGCCACCCCGTCGGCCAGCTCGACCTGCGGCTGCCAACCCAGCACCTGGCGCGCCCGGTCGATGTCCAGACAGGACCGCTTCAGGTCGCCCAGCCGGGGCGGGTGGAACTCCGGGTCGTCGGGTGCGCCGACCGCGGCGGCCACCGCCGAATGCAGTTGCCGGTCCGAGGTTTCCACCCCGGTGCCGACGTTGAACCGCTGCCCGTCGCCGTCCGGGCCGGCCGCTCGCACGAAGGCGTCCACCACGTCGTCGACGAACACGTAGTCGCGGGTGTTGGAGCCGTCCCCGAAGACCTTGGTGGGCCTGCCCTCGAGCAGTGCCTGGGCGAAGATCGCCACCACGCCGGCCTCGCCGTGCGGATCTTGGCGGGGGCCGTAGACGTTGGCCGGCGCGATGTGCGAACACTGCAGGCCGTAGAGGCGCCGGAAGGTGTTGAGGTAGATCTCCCCGGCCACCTTGCCGGCGGCGTACGGCGACGCCGGGTCGGTGGGCTCGTCTTCACTGGTGGGGTAGCGCGGGGGGGTGCCGTAGATCGACCCGCCCGAGGAGGTGTGCACGAGCTTGCGAACCCCGGCGGCGCGGGCCGCTTCGGCGAGCCGGATCGTCCCGAGCACATTCACCGAGGCATCGAACTGTGGGTCCGCCACCGAATGGCGCACGTCGATCTGGGCGGCCAGGTGAAAGATCACCTCGGGGCGATACCGCGCCAGCAGCTCACCCAGGTCGGCGGTGACGATGTCGGCCTCGACGAAGCTGAAGTCGGCGTCGCCGGTCAGGTGCTCGATGTTGGTCGCCCGCCCGGTGGCGAAATTGTCCAGCCCGACCACCGGGTGCCCGTCCGCCCGCAGGCGGTCGACCAGCGTCGATCCGATGAATCCGGCTGCTCCGGTGACCAGTGCTCGCACCGGGCCACCATACCGGCAGGTAAGAAAGACCAATGCGCACCCGGATGACCGCCCCGCCCTGGGCCTTACTCGTGGCGGTGGCGCTGATCGGCGCGCAGCTGGTGGTCCGGGCGGTGGTGGCGTTCGGCGGCTACTTCTACTGGGACGACCTGATCCTGATCGGCCGGGCCGGCACCCACGACCTGTGGTCACCGGCATATCTGTTCGACGACCACGACGGTCACGTGATGCCCGGAGCGTATCTGGTCGCCGGGGCGCTGAGCCGGGTGTGGCCGTTGCAGTGGGCGGCGCCGGCGGCCAGCCTGGTGGTGCTGCAGCTGCTGGCATCGTTGGCGCTGCTGCGGGCGCTGTGGGTGATTCTGGGCTGGCGACCGGTGCTGCTGATCCCGCTGACGTTCGCGCTGTTCTGCCCGCTGGGCCTGCCGGCGTTCGCGTGGTGGGCGGCGGCCTTGAACTCCCTGCCCATGCTGACGGCGCTGGCCTGGGTCTGCGCCGACGCGATTCTGTTGGCGCGCACCGGAAACCGGCGCTACGCGCTCACCGGCACGCTGACCTACGCCGGCGGTCTGCTGTTCTTCGAGAAGGCCGCGGTGATCCCGTTCGTCGCCTTTACCGTGGCGGCGCTGCTGCGCTATGTCGCCGGTGAGCGACCGGGGGGCGCGCTCGCGCAGGCCTGGCGGGCCGGGGCCCGGCTGTGGGCGGCGACGCTGGTGGTGACCGCGGGCTGGATCGGGGTCTACCTGGCGGTGGTCAACCAGAAGCGGTGGAGCTTCGATCTGCACATGACCCGCGAGCTGCTGCTGCGCTCGATCACCCACGGCATCGTCCCGAGCCTGGCCGGTGGCCCGTGGACGTGGGCGCGGTGGGCGCCGGCCTCGCCGTGGGCGCTGCCGGGCCCGCTGGTGATGACGCTGGGCTGGCTGGTGCTGGCGGGGCTGCTGGCGGTGTCGCTGGTGCGCAAGCACCGGCTGATGCCGGTGTGGCTGGTCGCGGCCGGCTACGCCGCGGCCTGCCAGGTGCCGATCTATCTGATGCGCTCCTCGGCGTTCACCGCGCTGGAACTGGCGCAGACCCTGCGCTACCTGGCCGACCTGGTCGTGGTGCTGGCGATGCTGGCCGCGGTCGGGTTGTGTGCGCCCAACCGGGAGTCATCGCGGTGGCTGAACGCCTCGCCGTTGCGCACCGTGGCGGTGACCGGCCTGGCGGTGGCCTTCACCGCCAGCAGCCTGTACTCGACGGTGACGTTCCTGGCCCGGTGGCGCGACGACCCGGCCCGCTCCTATCTGCAGAACGCCCGCGGGGCCCTGTCCGCGGCCCGCGCCGACTCGGATGCGCCACTGCTCGATCAAGAGGTCGACCCGCTGGTGCTGCAGCGCGTCGTCTACCCGGAGAACCTGGCCAGTCACCTGTTCGCACTGGTGCGTGACCGGCCGGAGTTCGCTTCGGCGACAACGCGGTTACGGATGCTCACCAGCGCGGGGACGCTGACCGACGCGCAGGTGACCTGGGTTCGGTCGATTGTGCCCGGGCCGGTGCCGCGCTGCGGGTATCTGGTGCAGCCGGACCTGCCGGCCACCCTGGGGCTCGATGGCCCGCTGCTGCCGGCCGACTGGACGGCCGAGATCAACTACCTGGCCAACGTCGACGGGTCGATGACGCTGGCGCTCTCCGACGGCCCCCAGGTGCGGGTGCGGGTGCGCCCCGGACTCAATCGGGTCTACGTGCGGCTTCCCGGCGCCGGCTACCGCCTCACCGCACGCGCCGATACCGCGGCCCTGTCGGTGTGTATCGCCGCCGGCCCCGTCGGCTATGTCGCGCCGCGGTAGGGCGATCGGAGAAGCGCAGATATGCGTTTCGTATGAGTCTCGGCGCTGAAGTTGCCCGGCCGGTGCGGCCGAAAATACCTTCGGATATCGGCGATTTGAGGAGTAGCCGATGAATTTTGCAGCGTTGCCGCCTGAGGTCAACTCTGCGCTGATGTATTCCGGGGCCGGCTCCGGCCCCATCCGCGCCGCCGCAAGCGCCTGGAAAGCCATGGCCGCCGAACTGGAAACCGCAGCCAACTCCTACCGCGCCGTCATCGCCGGACTCACCGACGAAACCTGGCAAGGCCCCGCCGCCACCGCCATGGCCGCCGCCGCAGCCCCCTACGCCGCCTGGATGAGCACCACCGCCGCCCAAGCCGCCCACGCAGGCACCCAAGCCAGCACCGCCGCAGCCGCCTACGAAACCGCCTTCGCCATGACCGTCCCGCCACCGGTCATCGCCGCCAACCGCACCCAACTAGCCACCCTGATCGCCACCAACCTCCTCGGCCAAAACACCGCCGCCATCGCCGCCAACGAAGCCCTCTACGCCGACATGTGGGCCCAAGACGCCACCGCCATGTACGGCTACGCCAGCACCGCCGCCCTCGAAGGGGGCGATGCTGTCCACCTCGACGACCGCGACCAACAAGTCCAGCAACAAGCC